>CAJUPW010000001.1:0-102384 GCA_910588635.1 uncultured Oscillospiraceae bacterium
TAGGCATAGCCTTTTTAGAACCACGGGCATAGCCCGTGGTTTTCATATTCACAATGAAGCCCCGAACCGGCTTACTTCGAGCCGATTCGGGGTTTACACTTTTGGGCAGAAAGTTGACCCATGGTCAAATGTAAAACCGTGGGAAACAGAGAGACAGTAATCAGAGAAATCGGTCAAATTATCGCAGTTTGTCTACCCAAAAAGTGAACTTAAAAAGTCTTGAAACGATTGTGCCGCAATGGATTTACTATGTTGCACTCGCTTCCACATCCCACTGGATGGGCTCCATACCGATGGAGCGCACGGCGCTGATGGATTTGTCGTCGTAGTCGCCGTAGGGCAGCCGGACCAGGGTGGGGCGCACCCCGGTGACCGCCTCAATCTTGTCGTTGCAGGCGTTCAGGTCGGCGGTCACCTCGTCAGCGGAGAGCTGGGGGTAGTGGGCGTGGGTGTTGGAGTGGTTCATCACCTCGTGGCCCGCGTCGTGGAGGGCCTTCACCGACTCCGGGAATTTATCCACCCACTCCCCCACCACAAAGAAGGTGGCCGGGACCTTGTACTGTCCCAGAATGTCGATCAGCTGCTGGGTGTCCTCGTTGCCCCAGGCGGCGTCGAAGCTGATAGCCACCAGCTTCTGGTCTCGCTGGACACAGTAGATGGGCAGCTGCCGGGCGGAGGCGGAGGCCCCCACGGCGGCGGGGTAATTGACCACATAGAACATCACCGCCGCCAGGCAGAGACAGGCGCACGCCGACCACCACCGCTTCCCGATAAACCATATTTTGATCCTCTCCCGCTCTTTTACCATACCGCAACACTCCCGTTTTCAAATCACTGTCCCCCACTGGGGCCCCGGTGCTGGTAAACTATATGAGCGGCTGTTTAAAAACATGAGCGGCGGCCGCCGGTAAACCAGCGCTTTTCCTTTACGGGCCCGCCTTTCTGTGGTACAATAGGGATAATTTTTAAAGGAGGGAACCGCTCATGGCACAGGCCCCCATCTCTCGTTCCATCCATCTGGTCCCCCTGGACCGCATCGCCGGCTTCGATGTCCGGCCCGGTTTTTACGACAGCAACGGCGCCACCGCCATTCCCGGCGGCGTCAACTTCACCGTCCACTCCCACGGAGCCAGCTCCATCGAGCTGCTCCTCTTCCACCGGGAACAGGACGAGCCCTTTGCCGTCCTCCCCTTCCCCCCCCACTACCGCATCGGCAATGTCTACTCCATGATCGTGTTCAAGCTGGACATTGAGGAGTTTGAGTACGCCTACCGGGTGGACGGCCCCTACGACCCCAAGCGCGGACTGATCTTCAACCGGAGCAAGTACCTGCTGGACCCCTACGCCAAAGCGGTCACCGGCCAGAGCCGGTGGGGGGCCACCTCCCCCCAGGGCCAGCACTACAAGGCCCGGGTGGTCAAGGACGACTTCGACTGGGAAAATATGGCCCAGCCCCTGATTCCCATGGAGGATCTGGTTATCTATGAGCTTCATGTCCGGGGCTTTACCCAGGACCCCTCCTCCGGCGTGGCCCACCCCGGCACCTTCGCCGGCCTGATGGAGAAGCTGGACTACCTGGAGCAGCTGGGGGTCAACGCCATCGAGCTGATGCCCATTTTCGAGTTTGACGAGATGCAGGACTACCGGGAAGTGGACGGAAACACCCTTTACAACTACTGGGGCTACAGCACTGTCAGCTTTTTCGCCCCCAACACCAGCTACGCCGCCTCCACCGAGTTCAACCGGGAGGGCAACGAGCTCAAACGGCTGATTCAGGCCTGCAACCGCCGGGGCATCGAGGTCTATCTGGACGTGGTGTTCAACCACACCGCCGAGGGCAACGAAAAGGGCCCCTTCTTCTCCTTCAAGGGCTTTGACAACAACATCTACTATCTGCTCACCCCCGACGGGCAGTATTACAACTTCTCCGGCTGCGGCAACACCATGAACTGCAACCACCCCATTGTCCGGCAGATGATTCTGGACTGCCTGCGCTACTGGGTCACCACCTACCACGTGGACGGCTTCCGCTTCGACCTGGCCTCCATCCTGGGCCGCAGCGAGGACGGCTCCCCCATGGGCGATCCCCCCTTGCTCCAGTCCCTGGCCTTCGACCCCATTCTGGGCAACGTGAAGCTCATCGCCGAGGCCTGGGACGCGGGCGGGCTGTATCAGGTGGGCACCTTCCCCTCCTGGAATCGGTGGGCGGAGTGGAACGGCCGCTATCGGGACGACATCCGCCGCTACCTCAAGGGAGACGAGGGCTTTGCCCAGGGGGCCGCCCTGCGGCTGACCGGCTCCCCGGACATATACGGCGACCAGGGGCGGGACAACGCCTCGGTGAACTTTATCACCTGCCACGACGGCTTCCCCCTTTGGGACCTGTACTCCTACAACGAAAAGCACAACCAGGCCAACGGCTGGAACAACACCGACGGGGCCAACGACAACAACAGCTGGAACTGCGGCGCGGAGGGGGAGACGGACGACCCGGCGGTGAACGAGCTGCGAAAGCGGATGTGCCGCAACGCTTTCGCCTTGCTTATGTGCTCCCGGGGCGCCCCCATGTTTCTGGCCGGGGACGAGTTCTGCAACACGCAGTTCGGCAACAACAACGCCTACTGCCAGGACAACATCATCTCCTGGCTGGACTGGAACCGGCTGGAGCAGAACCGGGATATGTTCGACTTCTTCCGCTTCATGATCCGCTTCCGCAAGGAACACCGGGTGCTCCGCGCCCAGACGGAAAACCGTTCCTGCGGTTTCCCGGATGTCAGCTTCCACGGGACCACCCCCTGGCGGGACCGTCCCTTTGAGCGCCACGACCGCTATGTGGGGGTCATGTTCGCCGGCTGGGACCAGACTTCCGGTACGCAGGTGGTCTACGTGGCCTCCAACGCCTGGTGGGAGGACCTGACCGTCACGCTGCCCCAGCTGCCCGCCTCCATGTACTGGGTCAAGGAGGTGGACACCTGGACGGCAGAGCAGTCAGAGGTCCCCGTCTCCGGATGTCAGGTCAGCATTCGGGCCAGAAGCGTTATGGTGTTCACCGCCCGATGACCCGCAAAAAAGCGGAAAGGCCAGGGCCTTTCCGCTTTTCTACTTATATGCGCCGCCCGTCCTCACCGTACAAGGTTGTGCAGCGGCTCCCCCGCCACATAGCGGCGCAGGTTGTCCAGCGCCATCTCCACGCATTTCCGGCGGGTGATCTCCAGCCGCATCCCCCCGGCCACATGGGGGGTGAGGAGCAGCCTGGGCGTATCCCACAGAGGGCTGTCCTTGGGCAGGGGCTCCGGGTCGGTCACGTCCAGGGCCGCCCCCCACAGCTTGCCGTCCTTCATGGCCCGGGCCAGGGCATCCTGATCCAGAACGGTCCCCCGCCCAGCGCTGAGGAGAATGGCGTCGTCCTTCATCAGGGCCAGGCGGCGCGCGTCCATCAGCCCCGCCGTCTGGGGAGAGTGGGGCAGGACCAGCGCCGCCACGTCGGCCTGCGGCAGGAGGGCGTCCAGCTCCTCCATGGGGCACAGCCGGTCAAAGCCCTCCACCGGCCCGTTTACCGTCCTTTTCAGGCCAATGGTTTTCGCCCCCAGCCCCTGGCACAGCTTGGCGAACTCGCCGCCCACGTGGCCCGCCCCCGCCACCAGCACCGTGCCGCCCAGGATCGTTTTCATCGGCCCCTCGTCCCTCCAGACATGGGCGCGCTGGCTGTCCACATAGGTGGGCAGACGGCGGCACAGGGCCAGCATAGAGGTGAGCATGTGCTCGGCCACGCTGCGGCTGTTGGAGCCGCTGGAGGAGGTAAACCGCACCCCCTGGGGCAGCATACCGTCGTATTCCTCGGTGCCCGCCCACATGGTCTGAAACCACTTCAAACCGGCGGCCCCCTTCATCATCTCCGGCCGGGGCCAGCCGAATACGACGGTGGCGGAGGCGATCTGCTGGGGAGTTACCGTGCTGCTGCGGGCGTAAACGTGTTTGGCGTCCGGGGCGACAATTTCAAATTCCTCCTGTTCCCCCTCCTTCAGAGGGAGCAGATTTAAAATATATTCCTGCATGGCGGCGCTCCTTTCCAATTTCAGGCGGCCAAGGGCCGCTTTTATATTATACCGGACCCCGTTCCCCGTGGCAAGTCCCATTCTTCGCCTTTACTCTCCTGAAAAGCTGTGGTAAAATAGGGAATATTTCAACCGGAAGGAGGCCTTTCCCATGGAGATCACAGGCAGAACATCCCTCATCCAATTCCCTGGTGTGGGGGAGGCCCGGGCCAAAAAGCTGGAGAAGCTGGGACTGACCTCCGCCGGAGACCTTCTCACCTGGTATCCCCGGGACTACGAGGACCGCAGAAAAATCTACACCATCCGGGACGCTCCTCCAGAGGGCCGGGTATGCGTGACCGCCATGGCGGCGGAGCATCCCCGGCTGTCCCGTATCCGAAAGGGACTGGAGCTGGTCCAGGTAAAGGTGGTTGACGATACCGCCGCCCTCCACCTCACCTTTTTCAACCAGAGCTACCTGGAGCGGGCCATCAAAGCGGGTGAGGAGTACATCTTTTACGGCTCCGTGGAGGTTCAGGGCCGGCGGAAAACAATGGTAAACCCAATTTTTGAACGAGTTGACAGGCGCTCGTTTACCGGCTGTATCATGCCGGTTTACCGGCTGACGGCTGGGATTTCCAACCATCTGCTGGCCTCCCTCACCCGTCAGGCCATGACCTGCGCCGGAGAGGCGCCCGAGACTCTGCCCCAACACATCCGTCAGGAGCACAGCTTGGCCGCGGCGGAGTTTTCCCTGAAAAACATCCACTTCCCGGAGGATGAGGAGGCCCTCTCCCTGGCCCGTCGGCGGCTGGCCTTTGAGGAGCTGTTCTATCTGGCGGTGGGCCTCAGCTTTTTGAAGGACCGCCGTGGCCGGGAGGGGGACGGCTTTCCTCTCTCCCCCCGGCCCAAGGAGGATTTTCTATCTCTCCTCTCCTTCGCCCCCACCCAGGCCCAGAGCCGGGTGATGGACGAGGTGGCCGCTGACCTTACCTCAGGCCATCCCATGAACCGGCTGGTCCAGGGGGACGTGGGCTCGGGCAAGACCGCCGTGGCCGCGTACGCCGGCTGGCTGTGCGCCGGGAGCGGCTGTCAGACTGCCCTCATGGCCCCCACCGAGGTGCTGGCCGAGCAGCATTTCAAATCCCTGACCCAGCTTCTGGCTCCCGCCGGGGTGCGGGTGGGCCTGCTCACCGGCTCCATGCCGGCGGCGGAGAAGAAAAGGACCCGGGCCGCCCTGGCCTCGGGTGAGATCGACTTCGCGGTGGGCACCCACGCCCTGATTTCTGAGGGGGTGGCCTTCCGCAGGCTGGCCCTCATCGTGGCCGACGAACAGCACCGCTTCGGGGTAGCTCAAAGAGCCACCCTGGCGGCAAAGAGCGGCGTGGGAACGCCCCCCCATGTGCTGGTCATGTCGGCCACCCCCATTCCCCGGACCCTGGCCCTCATCATCTACGGCGACCTGGACGTATCGGTCATCGACCAGCTCCCCCCCGGCCGCACCCCTATCGCTACCTACGTGGTCCGAGAGGACAAGCGCCAGCGGATGTACGGCTTTGTCCGGAAGCAGACGGACGAGGGGCGGCAGGTGTATATTATCTGCCCCGCCGTGGAGGAGAACCCCGACGCCGCCCTCCCCGGAGAGGAGAGCCCCGCCCTAAACCTGAAGGCGGTGAAAACTTATGCGGAAAAGCTGCAAAAGGAGGTCTTTCCCGACCTGCGGGTGGGGCTGCTCCACGGGAAGATGAAGCCCCGGGAGAAGGAGGCGGCCATGTCCGCCTTTGCCTCCGGCGAGACCCAGGTGCTGGTGGCCACCACCGTGGTGGAGGTAGGGGTGGACGTACCCAATGCCTCTCTCATCATCATTGAGAACGCCGACCGCTTCGGGCTCAGCCAGCTCCACCAGCTCCGGGGCCGGGTGGGGAGAGGCCGGCACCCCTCCCACTGCGTCCTCATCACCGGCACCCGCAGCCGGGAGGCCATGGAGCGGCTGCACACCCTGGCCTCCACCACTGACGGCTTTAAAATATCTGAGGAGGACCTGAAGGCCCGCGGGCCGGGGGACTTCTTCGGCAACCGGCAGCACGGCCTGCCCCAAATGAAGCTGGCCGATCTGGCCGGGGACATGCGCCTGCTCAGCGAGGCCCAGGAGGCCGCCCGGAGCCTGCTGGCCCGGGACCCCCGGCTGTCTCACTCAGAGAACCGGCCGGTCCTGGATCGGGTGCGGCAGCTCTTCGCCGACACCCCCGATATTTTTAACTAGGAGTGAATATTATGCTGAACCTTCGAGATCTGACGCCGGAGGACGGTCCGGTGGTGCTCCCCATGGCAGAGGCCTTCTACCACAGCGACGCGGTGGACCACCCGGTGAACCCTGCCGTTCTGGAGCGGTCCTTCCGGGCGGCCGCCTGCCCGGACGAGCCTCTGCTCCGGGGCCTGCTCATCCAATGGGACGGGGAGGCGGCCGGCTATCTGTATATTACCCAGTGCTACTCCGCCGAGGTAGGGGGGCGGTGCGTGCTGCTGGACGAGGTGTATCTCAAGCCGGAATTCCGGGGCCGGGGCATCGGAACTCAAATTCTGGCCTGGCTGGAGCGGTCTTACCCCGCCGCCCGCCGCTTCCGCCTGGAGGTCACCCAGGCCAACCGGGGAGCCGCCCGCCTCTACCGGTCGGCGGGCTACGAGTTCCTGCACTACGAACAAATGGTACTGGATAAAATCAAATAATCAGACGAAAGAGAGGAGACGAACATGACGCATCTGGAAAAGGCCCGGGAGCTCCGGGCCTGCACCGACAAGCACTTCAACTGCTGCCAGTCTGTACTGGTCACATTTGCGAAAGAAATGGGGCTTACCGAGGAGCAAGCTTACAGCCTGGGGGCCAATTTCGGCTCCGGGATGCGCTGCGGCTCGGTCTGCGGCACTCTCACCGGGGCGCTGATGGTGCTGGGCATGACCCACTATCCTCCGGAGGAGGCGGACAGCTTCAGGCGACAGTTTCTGGAGGACCACGGGGAGATCAGCTGCGCCGCTCTGCTGAAGAAGTCTCACGAGGCGGGCATCCCCCGGAAGGATCACTGCGACGGCCTGGTCTTCGACGTGGTGCAGATGCTGGAATAAAACCACACAGGGGCGCCCCGACGGGGCGCCCCTGTGTGGTGATCTGGAAGGATGGATGAAAAAGGAATGATGGAGTCAAAGCTCAAAAACTCTTGGGAACACCGGCAAGAGCGGCAGCCGGCGCTTCGTTAAATTTTTAACCTTTGCTCTGTCCAAGACTTTACCACTCTGCCCGGAGAAATGCCATTCCCAAATCCATTATATATTATATTAGTATTCTGTTATTATTTTAATCAAATGTCAATCAGTTGAAATTGCCCGCAAAAAGTTGTATGATAGCGGAAAGAACGAAGCGGAGAGGAGACTGGCTTTGGACGAACTGCGGCAGCTGCCCATCCCCTTGTTGGTCTGGTATCGGGAGAACGCCCGGACCCTTCCCTGGCGGAGCGACCCCACCCCTTACCACGTCTGGATTTCTGAGATCATGCTCCAGCAGACCCGGGTGGCGGCGGTGCTGGACTACTACCGCCGTTTTCTGGAGGCGGCCCCCGGCGTGGCCGATCTGGCCGCCCTGTCTGAGAACCGGCTGATGAAGCTGTGGCAGGGGCTGGGTTACTACAGCAGGGCCGGAAATTTGCAAAAAGCGGCCAAACAGATCATGGCCGATCACGGCGGGATATTCCCAAATACTTATGAGGATATCCGGGCGCTGGCCGGGGTAGGAGACTACACCGCCGGTGCCGTCTCCTCCATCGCCTTCGGCCTGCCCGTCCCGGCGGTGGACGGAAACGTCCTCCGGGTGTGCGCCCGGATCACCGGGGACAGCGGCGACATCGCCGCCCCCGCCGCGAAAAAGCGGGCCGCCGCCGTCCTGGCGGACATTATTCCCCTGGACGCCCCGGGGGACTTCAATCAGGCGCTCATGGAGCTGGGGGCCACTGTCTGTCTGCCCAACGGCGCGCCCCTGTGCGAAAAGTGCCCGGCGTCGGGCTTCTGCCGGGCTTTCCAGGAGGGCCGGACCGGGGAGCTGCCCGTCAAGTCGGCCAGAAAGGCCCGGCGGGTGGAGGAGCGCACGGTCTACCTCTTCTTTCATCGGGACGGCGTAGCCCTCCGCCGCCGCCCTGGCCGGGGCCTGCTGGCCGGGCTGTGGGAGTATCCCAACGAGCTGTCGGACGGCACGGACTGGCCGGAAACGTGGGGCCTGACGCCCCCTGTTCTGGAGCGGGCCGGCACGGGCAGACACATCTTCACCCACATTGAATGGCGCATGACCGCTCTGGCCGGGGATCTGGACAGCCCCCGGCTCCCGGAGGGCTGGGTGTGGGCCGGCCGGGAGGACCTGCGGGACGCCTACGCCGTCCCCAGCGCCTTCCAAAGCTTCGCTCAACTGGTGGCCGGCCGGCTGGGCCATTTTTAGGGGGCGTGTTATGATCTGCAATCTGTGTCCCCGGAGCTGCGGGGCGGAGCGCACCGAGACCGCCGGCCTCGGCTATTGCCGGATGCCAGCCGCCCCTGTCCTGGCCCGGGCCGCCCTCCACCACTGGGAGGAGCCTCCCATCTCAGGTGTCCGGGGCTCCGGGACTGTCTTTTTCTCCGGCTGCTCCCTGGGCTGCCTGTTCTGCCAGAACGAGAAAATCAGCCACCAGGACTTCGGCAGGGCCGTCACCCCGGCCCGCCTGCGGGAGGTCTGCCAGGCGCTTATCGATCGGGGAGCTCACAACCTGAACTTTGTCAACCCGACCCACTATACCCATGTCCTCGCCGCTCTGCTGTCAGACTGGCGGCCCCCTGTCCCCGTTGTATTCAACACCGGAGGATATGACAGGGTGGATACCCTCCGGGGGCTGGAGGGTAAAGTGGACGTCTACCTTCCCGACCTGAAATATCTGGACAGCGGCGCCGCCCGGCGGTACTCCGCCGCCCCCGGCTACCCGGAAATTGCCCAGGCGGCCATCCGGGAGATGGTCCGCCAGACCGGCCCCTGCCGGTTTGATGATAACGGACTGTTATTAAGCGGCACAATAATACGGCATCTCATTCTCCCCGGTCAGGTGAACCAGGCCAAGGCGGCAATGGACTGGGTGAGCCGGACCTTCGAGCCGGGGACGGTGCTGTTCTCCCTCATGAGCCAGTACACCCCCTGGGGGGACCTGTCCGCCTATCCGGAGCTGGACCGCCGCCTGCGCCCCGGGGAGATACGGGCGGCTCAGGAGTACATGGAGAA
Source organism: uncultured Oscillospiraceae bacterium (assembly GCA_910588635.1). Lineage (GTDB taxonomy): Bacteria > Bacillota > Clostridia > Oscillospirales > Oscillospiraceae > Lawsonibacter. The sequence goes on from CAJUPW010000001.1 coordinate 9,319, forward strand.
TCTGGGACTGGCAGGCTTCACCCAGGAGCGGACCTCCGCCCGGGAGGAGTACACCCCGCCCTTTGATCTTACCGGAATATGAAAGAGGCCTGACGCGGTTGCGTCAGGCCTCTTTGTTGACATATCCGACAAATTTTGCTATGATTTGACACAAGGGAAACGCCGGTTAAGGTGAAGGCGGTTTTGGCACACCTCTGCAAAGGGGGTGAGCACGATGACTTTGACATTTACATTCCACGTCCGTGGATACACGGTAACGATTCAGGTCAGGGTAAAGTGAAACCGCCACTCTGGCAAGTGACGGTTTCTTTGATCTAAAAAACTGTTACATTTAGGCCAAACCGCCAGCGCCGGGCGGCTCCCCTACATGCCCTTATTTTAGCACTCCCCCACCCCATTGTCAAGGGTATGGGACGGCTCCGCTTTCATTTTGAGGCGGAGCCGTTTTTATTCTTCCGTCACAGTGAGAATATCGGTGAGCTGGCAGTCCAGCGCCTCAAGGATGCGGCCCAGGTTATAGCCGTCCAGGCGGTAAACCTTGTTTTTGTAGTAGCTGTCAATAACATGATACTGAATACCAGTACGTTTTGCGAGATTATATCGGCTGATACCGTTGGCGTCTAAATAGTCAGCAAGACAAAACCGAACAACCTTCATCATGATACCCTCTCTTTGATATATATCATATAGAAACCATACGATAGTTGACAAGCAACTCCTTTTAGTATATTCTCAAATAAGTATATACCGGAGAGGTGAACATTATGACTGACTACAAAAAGCTGTACCATCTGCTGTTCAACGCCATTACCGACGCGCTGGACGGGATAGACCGTCTGGAGCTTACGGCCGCCGTCCAGCGGCTGAAGGACGCGCAAATCAAAGCGGAGGAGATCATTCTGGAAGATACTTGAACGAGGCGCATGTGCGCCTCGTTTCCGTTTCCCGAAAAAATTTTAAAATCCCTCTTGACTTTAGTGCTTCTTTGCGTTACACTTCAACGGTACAAAGCGTCAAAGCGCGCGGGACGAGAGGACTGTTTTCTATGGCAATCAAAATTATTATGCTGCTGGTGTTCTTCGGGGTTATGGTGGGCATTGGCCTGTACTGCCGTAAGAACGCCGCCGACGTCAACGGCTTCGTGCTGGGCGGGCGCTCCGTGGGTCCCTGGCTCACCGCCTTTGCCTACGGCACCTCCTATTTCTCCGCCGTGGTCTTTGTGGGCTACGCCGGACAGTTTGGCTGGAAGTACGGCATCGCCGCCACCTGGGCGGGCATCGGCAACGCGGTGCTTGGCTCCCTGCTGGCCTGGGTGGTGCTGGGCCGCCGCACCCGGATCATGACCCAGCATCTGGACAGCGCCACCATGCCCCAGTTTTTCGGCAGGCGGTTTGGCTCCCAGTCGCTGAAGATCGCCGCCTCGGTGATTATCTTCATCTTCCTGATCCCCTACACCGCCAGCCTGTACAACGGTCTGTCCCGTCTGTTCGGCATGGCCTTTGACATCGACTACTCCATCTGCGTCATCGTCATGGCCATCCTCACCGGCGTCTACGTCATCGCCGGGGGCTACATGGCCACCGCCATCAACGACTTTATCCAGGGCATCATCATGCTTTTCGGCATCTCCGCCGTCATCGTGGCGGTGCTGAACAGCCAGGGCGGCTTTATGGCGGCCCTGACCAAGCTGGCCCAGGTGCCCACTGAGACGGCCTCCGCCCCCGGCGTGTTCGCCTCCTTCTTCGGTCCCGACCCGGTGAATCTGCTGGGCGTGGTCATCCTCACCTCCCTGGGCACCTGGGGCCTGCCCCAGATGGTGCAGAAATTCTACGCCATCAAGAGCGAGAAGTCCATCAACACCGGCACGGTGATCTCCACCCTCTTCGCCGTTGTAGTGGCGGGCGGCTGCTACTTTCTGGGCGGCTTCGGCCGGCTGTTCGCCGGCGTGGTGGGCGTCACCGACAAGGGCGCTCCCGTGGGCGGCTTCGACGCGGTCATCCCCGCCATGCTCTCCGGCCTGCCCGACCTGCTGCTGGCGGTGGTGGTGATCCTGGTGCTGTCCGCCTCCATGTCCACCCTCAGCTCCCTGGTGCTCACCTCCAGCTCCACCCTCACCCTGGACCTGCTCAAGGGCCATGTGGTAAAAAAGATGGACGAGAAACAGCAAGTGTTCATCATGCGCTGCCTGATCGTGGTGTTTATCGCCATCTCCGTGGTGCTGGCCATCATCCAGTACCGCTCCAGCGTCACCTTCATCGCCCAGCTCATGGGCGTCAGCTGGGGCGCCCTGGCCGGAGCTTTCCTGGCCCCCTTCCTCTACGGCCTGTACTGGAGGGGCGCCACCAGAACCGCCTGCTGGGCCAGCTTTATCTTCTCCACCGTGGTCATGCTGGCCGATATCTCCCCCCTGAAGGCCAGCTTCCCCGCTCTTCTGGTCTCCCCCATCAACTGCGGCGCTTTCTGCATGATCGCCGGGCTGATTATTGTCCCGGTGGTGTCCCTGTTCACCGCCAAGCCCAAAAAGGAGCTGGTGGACGACGCCTTCTCCTGTTACGAGGAGAAGGTCACCGTCCGCAAAAGCCAGGCCCTGGGCGACCCGCAATAAAAATCTAACATCACATACAAAAACGAAAAAATATATTGCAAATATTTGTGATATATGATAAAATAAATATGGTCCATGGCCGTTAGTGAGCATGAAAGTTGTAAAGGAGGAATAATGATGAAAAAATGGTTAGTATATAAGAAACTGTGTGCTATGTTTTGTGTTATTGCCCTATGTATTCAGTTGATTCCAACGGTTATGGCTATGGATTTAATTTCAGAATTAGCTGGTGAGCAGGTTATTGACAAGCAAAGTCTCGAAAACCTTATGCCTACAGAAACTGATGGCATCTTAAAGACCGTCAATAATGAATATTTAACAGAAAATGATGATGGAAGTTATATTGTTCTTGAAAAGCACAAGGTGTCATTTGAAAATGAAGCTTTGCTGCAAGCGCAGTTACAAGCGCTTGATATTCCAGAAGATCTAAAACAAAGCGTAAGGGATAAGTATGAAACACTCCAGCAATACGGAATGGAAAAAGATATTCAAGTATCCATATATGAAGGGGTAAAAAAAATCAATGCAAATGGCCGTTCTGTAATTGGTGATTTACCTGTTATTACAGCAGAAGGACGGAAATTTAAAGTTTATAAAATTGATCTGACAAATATTAAAATAGATGAGAAAATCGTAAAGGGCAAACAAACAGTGCCAATGTTAAAGAATACAACTGCTCTTGTACTGACAATAATCGGGACGGGACCTGTTGGAGAAACTGTTTCGTTTGGATTGGGTGTTGCTTCAGCAGGAATGACGCTGTTCGATATTTGTTGTGCGGCGCTAGATTTTGGAATTACGGGGACTTTAGACGATGCGCATTATGTAAAGGGAAACTATTCGGGGGTTGAGAACCATTACTACATTTATTTAGATACACTTGAAGAATGGAGAAGGGTGCTAATTACAGAATCTGTATCCATCCATGAGATGACTTTTACCACTTATTTATGTCATAATCCTGAACCTGGGACCTACATAGGAGAAACAGCGCATGAAAAGACCGTATATAATTTGAATTATAAAACGGAAAGCTTTGGTAATCCATTCAAGGTTGCAGTGCAGCATCAATTTTCGGGGAAGTTCGAGGAAATTACGATTAGATATCAGGGAAAGGATATTTGTTTTTAAAAATGGAAGGAACAAAGCGTGTAATATTAGAAAAATGTCCTATGTGTAGAGGATACCTAAACGAGGGGATTCTCTACACGCAAGGGAGACCGGGGTTGCTGTTTCTTTTAAAACTTCCTAAAATGCATATGTTTATGTCTGGAAATAGATTAAGCAAGGAAAAGGGTTGCGTTGTTTTAGATGGAATTTATCAGTTAAGAATAAACCATACGGCAATAAGAGCATATAATTGTCCAAGCTGCAAGTCGGTTATATGTTTTTACGGTGAAGATAAATTGAACGCATAGAAAAGTAAAAATAACGGATGTTGGGGACCAATAAAAATCCCCTCTTCCTCTTTCAAAACGGCGGAGCCTGTGGTATTCTATACCATAGGCTTCGCCACTTTCACCCAGAAAGGAACCGTTTCCATGATTTTCGATATCCATACCCACACCTTTCCGGACAAAATCGCCCCCTCCACCATTGAAAAGCTCCAGTCCATGTCACACACCGCGGCCTTCTCCGACGGCACCGAGGCGGGGCTTCGCGCCTCCATGGAGAAAGCGGGGATTGACGGCTGCCTGATCCTCCCCGTGGCCACCAGCGCCCGGCAGGTGATCCACGTCAACGATGCCTCCGCCGGTCTGAACGACCGGGCCCCCGAGACGGGGCTGTGGTCCTTCGGCTGTATGCATCCAGACTTTGACGGCTGGAAGGAGGAGCTCTCCCGCATCGCCGCCCTGGGCATGAAGGGGGTCAAGCTCCATCCCATCTACCAGGGGCTGGACTTTGACGACATCCGCTACCTGCGCATTCTGGACCGCTGCGGCGAGCTGGGGCTGATCGTCCTCACCCACGCCGGCCGGGACATTGGCTTCCCCCTCCGGGACCACTGCACCCCGGAGATGACCCTCAACGCCCTGCGTCAGGTGGGGCCGGTGAAGCTGATCCTGGCCCATATGGGGGGCTGGCGGGAGTGGGACCGGGTGGAGGCCTTGCTGCCCGACACCGGGGTCTATCTGGACACCGCCTTCGCCCTGGGCCGCATCTCCCCCCTGGGGGACGGCTACTACGGCCCCTCCGACCTGCCATTGATGGAGGTGGAGCAGTTCGTCCGCATGGTGCGCAAGTTCCCCGGCCGGGTCCTCTTCGGCACCGACAGCCCATGGCGGGACCAGAAGGAGGGCATTGAGCTGATCGAGGCCCTGCCCCTCACCCGGGAGGAGAAGGACGGCATCTTGGGGGAGTACGCCCGGACGCTGCTGGAATTAAATCAGGAGGCATACCATGCGCATTGATCCCACACGCTACACCGCCCGGCCCACGGACGACCGCATCCCCCAGGAATTTGCCATCTACGACAGGCTGGAGGAGCTGGACATCCCCTACGTCCGGGTGGATCATGACCACGCCGACACCATTGAGTTCTGCCATGAGGTGGAACAGGTGCTGGGCGCTCACATCTGCAAGAACCTGTTTCTGTGCAACCGGCAGCAGACCGATTTCTACCTGCTGATGATGCCCGGGGACAAGCCCTTCAAGACCAAATTTCTCTCCGCCCAGCTGGGCTGCTCCCGGCTGTCCTTCGCCGACGGCGGTCACATGCGGGACTATTTGCAGACCGTCCCCGGCTCGGTATCCGCTCTGGAGCTGCTCTTTGACACGGACCGCCATGTCACGCTGGTCATTGACCGGGAGCTGATGGAGGATGAATTTATCAGCGGCCATCCGGGCATCTCCACCTCCACCCTCCGGCTCAGCCGGGAGGACCTGCTGCGCTTTGTGGAGTCCACCGGCCACTCTCCCACCTATATTGACCTGCCCGATCCGCGGAAGGAATGACGAAGTCCCCCGGCAAGCCGGGGGACTTTTCTCACGCTTTTCTCAGAATGCCCATGGGAGTGCACTCCTCCCCCTGGCCCAGGGGGTTGTCTCCCAGCGCCTTGGCCAGCCAGTCCATCGTGGGCTGCTTCTCGGAGAAGCCCAGGATATTGGCCCCCAGGTCGTTGATGTCCACGATGGCGACGGGATATCCAAGCGCCTGTGCCAGGCGCTTGGCCGTCCCCATGGGGTCGGCGGGGGTGAGGACCACGTAGTGGTCGTAGGGCGGGATGGTGCCCTCGGTGGGGCCGTCGATGCCCCGGGCCTTGGGGCCGGCCACGTTGTAGAACCAGCCCCGCTGGCCGAAAATTTTGCCGACTACCGAGCAGAAGGCCGCGAACAGAATCCGCAGGGTGCCGCACTCCCGGAGGGCCATCTCCATGGTCTCCGGGATGCCCAGGCCGATGCCGGCGGGGGTCTTGGTGACGTAGCGGCTCAGGGTAATTGCCAGCTTTCGGGGGCGTATGTCCTCCATGGGGATGGCCCGGCTCTGGGTGCAGGCCACCGCCTTTTCGGAGATGAACAGAATATCCCCCGCCCGCAGCTTGTCCTTGGGGTACTTGAGGACCACGTCCACCATGTCGTCGTCCTTGGTAATGAGGTGGGTTTTCACAGGGATGCGCAGATAGTCCACGCCGTCCACGGTACGGATCAGCTTCTTGCCGGGATTGGCGCTGTAATTCTCACTCATGGGACAGGGCTCCTCTCATTGGTTCAAAATTCCTGGGACATTATACCACCATTATGCCCTCTGCGCTACCTGTTTTCCAAATTTAATAATTCTCCCTCCAGATACCCGTCCCCTACGCCGGTGACGGATACCTGCCGCAGTCGATTGTGGAGAGGTTCTTCACTTCTGACCTCCACCCTGCAGTAGCGGGTGGTATGGCCCCGCCACAGGCCGTCCCGCTCCTCCTCGAAAAGGACCTCCACCGTCTGTCCCACAAATTGGGACAGATAGTCCCGCTCCATCCCCCCGGCAATGACGGCCGCCCGGCCGGCCCGCTCCTCCCGGACCGCCTTGACCGTCTGGCCGGGCATGGAGGCCGCCGGAGTGCCGGGGCGGCGTGAGTAGGGGAAGATGTGCATGGCGGAAAAGGCGCACCGCCGGATGAAGTCCAGCGACTGGGAAAACTCCTCCTCGGTCTCCCCTGGAAAGCCCACGATCATGTCGGTGGTGACGGCGGGGGCGTCGAAGCGCTTACGCAGAAGGGATACGCTCTCATAAAACCGGGCGGTGTCATATTTCCGGTTCATCCGTTTCAGGGTGGCGTCGCAGCCGGACTGCATGGACAGATGGAAGTGGGGGCACAGGTTCGGAAGCTTCGCCGCCCGAACGCAGAAGTCCTCGGTGACAGTCCGGGGCTCCAGGGAGCCCAGCCGGACGCGGCAGCCAGGCGCGGCGGCGCAGACGGCCTCCACCAGGTCGATCAGGCGGGCGCCGTCCTTGAAGTCGCGCCCCCAGGAGGAAATTTCAATGCCGGTGAGCACCAGCTCCCGGTAGCCCTCCCCGGCCAGCTTTTCCGCCTGGGCGGCGGCGTCCTGAAGGGACAGGGAGCGGACGGGCCCCCGGGCATAGGGGATGATGCAGTAGGAGCAGAAGTTGACGCACCCGTCCTCCACCTTGAGCATGGCCCGGGTGCGGCCCTCCAGCCCCCCGGCGGGCAAGGGCTCAAAGGCCCGGCGCTTCATGGCGTCGTCCAGGGCGGTGATTTTTCCCCGGCGCTTCGCGTACGCCTCTTCCACCAGCTCCACAAAGCGGACCCGGTCTCCGGTGCCCGCCACAACGTCCACAGGCAGGCCGTCCATGTCGCCGGGATGGGTCTGGGGGTAGCAGCCGCACAGGGCCACCACCGCGCCGGAGGCCCGCTTCCGGGCCTGACGGACAGTCTGCCTGGACTTCTTGTCGCTCACCGCCGTGACGGTGCAGGAGTTGACAATGTACGCGTCGGCCTCCCCCTCGAAGGGGACTGAAACATGGCCCCGGGCGGCAAAAAGCCGCTCCAGGGCCTGGGTCTCATACTGGTTGACCTTGCAGCCCAGGGTGCAGAAGGCAACCCTCATGCGCCGTACTCCGGGCCAGCGGTAAAACACGTTACGCCGCTCTTACCTTGGTGAAAATTGATTCGCATTGGAATTTCCTCCTTCTTTCCCGTCCAAATCCTCAGCCAGCAGCTCCATGAGCTGCTCCCTGGTGGGCGTCTCCAGCTGGGACACCCGGTCGGCCTGACGGGCCACCGCCTGCTCGAAAAGGTTGCGTACGTCCCGGGCGTTGCCGAAGTTCTCGTCCCGGCTGTCGTAGAGCTCCCGCAGGTCCTTCTCCATGAACCGCTCCCCCTCCTCCGAGAGGGCGTACCCGTTCTTTCTGCACATGGAGCGGAAAATCTCCATCAGCTGCCTGCCGTCGTAGTCCTCGAAGAAGAAATACTTGTTGAACCGGGACTCCAGGCCGGGGTTGGCGTGGATAAACTGCTCCATCCGGTCGGTGTACCCGGCCACAATGACGATCAGGTCTTTTCGGTGGTCCTCCATATTCTTGAGGACCACCTCGATGGCCTCGTGGCCGAAATCGTTGGCGTTGTCGGCGTTGACCAGGGCGTAGGCCTCGTCGATGAACAGCACCCCGCCGATGGCCTTCTGGACGGCCTCCTGGGTCTTGAGGGCGGTCTGTCCCACGAAGCCGGCCACCAGCCCGGAGCGGTCCACCTCCACCAGCTGGCCCTTGGACAGCACCCCCACCGCGTGGTAAATTTTGGCAAGCAGCCGGGCCACGGTGGTCTTTCCCGTACCCGGATTGCCCATAAACACCAGGTGGAGGGACATGGGGGGCACGGGCAGGCCGGCCTCCTCCCGGAGCTTTCGCACCTTCACCAGATTGATGAGGCTCTTCACGTCCTTTTTCACCTTGTCCAGGCCGCACAGCTCGTCCAGCTGGGCCAGCAGCTCCTCCAGGGTGGGTTCGGGCTCAGCCTTCTCCTCCTTTTGGAGAGCGGAGGCCGTCCCGGCCTTAGGAGCCGGGGCGGCGGGCTTGGGGGCGGCGAACTGATCGGCCCGGATGGCGGGCCGGTCGGCGCGCAGGCCGTCTTTGTCACACAGCGCCAGCAGCGCGTCGTTACAGGAGTTGACAAACCCCGCCTCGCTCTCGCTGACCACCCCGTCCACCGCGGCGAAGAGGAGCAGCAGGATCACCAGGTCGTCAGCGAACCGCCGGGCCAGGGAGGTGCCCTTCATCCTGTCGTACCGCCGCAGGTCCTCAAAGAAGGAGGGAGGCCGAAACAGATCGAAGTTGGCCACTCCGGAGGCCACCTCCCAGTACAGGGCGGAGGGGGCCTGACGGCCGGAGGAGTAAATGGCGTTGTAAAACTCCACATGCCGGGGAGAGATGGAGCTGGCGCTGTCCGCCTGCCACACCCCCAGGACGTACTGGCGCATATATCCGTCTATCTGGCTGCCGAAGGCCATGCGCAGGGAGGGGTCGGGGATCAGCTTTCGGAAGGCGGCCAGCATTTCATTATACTGCTTGTGGACCTCGCTGGCGGTTATCATGGTACTCATAGCGAACACCTCTTTTATCTCCCTATTATAGTAAAAAGCTCCGCCCCGGTCAAGACGCCCCAATAGATTGACATAAAAAATGTGAAATTTTTGTTATTTCGTTGTTTCACCGTTGACGGGAGGGAAAAATGACGGTAAAATAGAAAAGTACAGATTTTTCTTTAGATTGGAGAAACGGTCATGGCAGATAGACAGACTCCCGCGCCCCGCCGTCCCGGCGACAGCGCCCAGCGCCGACCGGCGCCCAGAGAGGTGACCGACCGGCGGCAGTCCCCTAGAGAGGGAGCTGACCGGCGGCAGCCCCCCAGAGAGGGAATCGACCGGCGGCAGAGGGACAGCGGCGAACGGCGGCAGCCCCCCAGAGAGAACGCCGACCGGCGGCAGTCCGCCTCCTATCATCAGGAGCGCCGCCCCCCGGCTTCAACCCGCTCCGGAGGCGGAGACAGGCGCTCCTCCCGGCGGGGCGAGGTGATCCGGTGCGAGAACTGCGGGGAGGACTACTCCGTCACCTACAAGCGCTGCCCCTTCTGCGACGAGCGGCCCGGCCGGGGCGGCGTATCGGGCAGGCGGGTGGCCAACACCCGGGGCGGCGGCTACGGCCGGCCCGCGTCCACCCTGAAGGCGGCTATCTGGGTCGGTTCATTCCTGGTCATTCTGGCCGCCGCGTTTATTATTTACCGCTTTATCGGCGCGCCCATTTTCGGCGGCAAACCCCAGGCGCCGGGCAACCAGAGCTCCGTCAGCAGCCAGAATCCCGGCGGCTCCGGCCAGAGCTCCGCAGACAACAGCGGCGGCGGCAGCATCTCCGATATCCCCACCCCGGCGGTGGAGGGCATCACCCTGAGCGAGAACGACGTCACCTTGGAGGCCGGGGCTTCCAACCAGTTGGCGGCCAACCTGCTTCCGGTGGGCGTTTCAGGGGATGTGACCTGGTCCAGCAGCGATACCTCGGTGGCCACCGTAGACATCACCGGACTGGTGACCAATGTGAATACCGCCGCCTCCACCAAGAAGGTGACCATCACCGCCACCTGCGGCGATGTGTCAGCCGAGGCCGTGGTGTACTGCAAGGCGACCGTCGGCGGCGGGTCTGTGCCGTCCTCCGGGACCCAGGGCACCATCATCAACGCCGAAAAGGGCCTGAACATTCGCTCCGGCCCAGGTACAAGCTATGACAAGGTGGCCAGCGCCACCAACGGCGCCCGGATCACCGTCCTGGGCGAGGAGAACGGCTGGTACAAGATTATCTACAGCGGCAACAAAACCGGCTACGTCTCCAAGGACTATATCTCCATCGGCTGACCGCCATAAAATCCGCGCGGCCCCGTCAATCTTGACGGGGCCGCGCGTTGTTTTATCTTCTCAGCCCTTGAGGCTCTCCGCCCAGACGGCGTACTTTGTCACCTTGGCCTCGGCCTCCTCCTCGCTCCCGCCGTTGGCCAGGATGTAGACCTTGACCTTGGGCTCGGTGCCGGACGGCCGGACAATGAGGCTGGTGCCGTCGGCCATCTCGTAGCGCAGCACATTGGAGCCGGACAGCTCCATGGCGGACTTCTTTCCGTCGGCCACCGACACCACGCTGCCGTCCTTGTAGTCCTTCTGCTCCTTCACGGCCACGCCGGCGATCTCCACCGGGGGCTTGGCGCGGAGATTGGCCATCAGCTCGGCCATCTTCTTCAGGCCGTCCAGGCCGGGCATAACCAGATTCAAGGTCTTTTCGCTGTAGTAGCCGTACTTCTCATACAGGGCCAGCAGGGCGTCGTACAGGGTCATGCCCTGGCCGGCGTAGTATGCCGCCATCTCGGTCATGGCCACGGCGGCGGTGACGGCGTCCTTGTCCCGGACGAAGGAGCCCAGCATGTAGCCGTAGCTCTCCTCGTAGGACATGATGACGTTGCCCTCGCCGGACTCCTCCAGCTGGTCCTTCTTCTGGGCCAGGAACTTAAAGCCGGTGAAGGTGTCGAAGCACTTCAGGCCGTTGACCTCGGCCACCTTCCGGGCCATCTCGGTGGTGACGATGGTCTTGAGGGCTACGGGATTCTTGGGCATTTTCCCGGTGCGCTTCATGGCGCCGATGAGGTAGTCCAGCAGCAGCACGCCGGTCTGGTTGCCGGTGAGCACCTTGAACTCCCCGCCGCCGGTGTTGACCATCAGGCCCACCCGGTCGGCGTCCGGGTCGGAGCCCAGAATGAAGTCGGCCCCCTCCTTTTTGGCGATGTCCACCGCCAGATAGAAGCCCTCGGGGTTCTCCGGATTAGGGGACTTCACCGTGGGGAAGTTGCCGTCGATGACCATCTGCTCCGAGACGCAGATGACATGCTTCATGCCCAGCCGCTTCAGGGCCTCTGGAATCAGCCTGTAGCCGGTGCCGTGGAAGGGGGTATACACCATCTTGAAGGTGTCGGCCGCCTTGTCCACCGCCGCCTTGTCGTAGACCTGACCCAGGGCGTTGGCCAGGAACTTCTCGTCGGTCTCCTCGCCCATGATGACAATCTTGCCCTCGGCCACGGCCTTGTCGTAATCGCCGGTCTTGACGCAGGCGAACACGTCCAGCTCCTGCATCTTCCTGGCCACCTCGTCGGCGTGCTTGGGGGGCAGCTGGGCGCCGTCCTCCCAGTAGACCTTGTAGCCGTTGTACTCCTTGGGGTTGTGGCTGGCGGTAACGTTGATGCCGGCGATGCAGCCGTACTCCCGGATGGCGAAGGACAGCTCGGGAGTAGGTCGGAGGGACTCAAACAGCCGCACGGGGATGCCGTTGCCCGCCATGACGCAGGCGGCCTCACGGGCAAAGATGTCAGAGTTGTTGCGGCAGTCGAAGCAGATTGCGACGCCGCGCCTAACCGCCTCGGGTCCCTCCTCCAGGATAACCTGGGCAAAGGCCTGGGTGGCGTGGCGGATGACGTGGACGTTCATCCGGTAGGTGCCCATCCCCATGGTGCCCCGGAGGCCGGCGGTGCCGAACTCCAACTGGGAAAAGAAGCGGGACTCAATCTCCTTGTCGTCGTTTTTGATGGCCTCCAGCTCGGCCTTCTCCTCAGCGGACAGGGCGGGGCTGGCCAGCCAGCCCTCGTAAGTATCGCGATAGGACATATTGACATACCTCCAGCGGTTAAAATTTTACATCTATCATTGTACCACAAGAGGGATGGGATTTCCAGCATTATTTGTGGGAATTTACAGGAGCAGCCGGGCCATGTCCTCCGGGAGCGGACTTTGAAATTCCAACGCTTTTTCGGTGAGGGGATGGCGGAAGGACAGCTCCGCCGAGTGGAGGGCGGGCCGGGGAATGAGGGCCCGGTCTTCCGTGCCGTAGAGGAAGTCCCCGGTGAGGGGACAGCCTATGTGGGCCATGTGGACCCGAATCTGGTGGGTGCGGCCGGTGTCCAGCTTCAGGCGGAGGAGAGCCCGGCCGTTCCGGACCTCCAGCGTCTCGTAATGAGTGCGGGCGCGCTTGCCGTCAGGGCGGACCATCTGCTCCATGAGGGAGCCGGGCTTCGGCCCCAGGGGGGCGTCCACCGCCCCGGCGGGCGGGTCGGGGACCCCCTGGCACACCGCCAGGTAGACCCGCTTGAACCGCTCCGTGTGGAGCTGATTTTTCAGCGCCTCCTGGGCGTGGGGATGCTTGGCCGCTGCCAGCAGGCCGGAGGTCCCCCGGTCCAGCCGGTGGACGGGGTGAAAATCCGCCTCCTGCCCCGTCCTTTCGTAATAATTCACTAAAAAATTACCCAACGTATCGTTAAAGTGCCCCGGTCCCGGGTGGACGGACACCCCTGGGGCCTTGTTCAGCACGATCACGTCCTCGTCCTCATAGACGATGTCCAGCGGTCCCGGGGTGGGGACGATCCCGCTGTTCCGGCGGGGGTCGGACAGACGCGCCGACAGCACCTGCCCCGCCGCCGGACGGAAGTCGGTGTGCACCCGCACCCCGTCGGCCAGAATGCCGTCCTCCAGCCACTTGATGCGCCGCACCACCGTTCCTGACAGGCCAAGCCGCTTCCGGAGTAGAGTGTCCACCTTGATGCCCGCCAGCTCCGGGGTGACGGTCAGCTCCAGCCGCCGGCTCACAGCTTTTTGGACAGCCAGGCGATGGGCGCCCAGCGGCGCTGTCTCAGGGACTTTCCATAGTCCCCACCGCCTGTCAAAAGTTGCTTCACCAGCATGGAAAATTCCTCCTCACAATGATTAGTATTTCCGGCTCAGCCACCACCGGGTGGCAAGCAGCCCGAACCAGCGAATGACCAAGATCCAATAAATAGTAAAGGCAATATCAGAGCGGTTAAATCCGACGTTAACAACGCAGAATGCTCCAATCGTCAGCCAGTACTCCCACCGTGTCCACTGCCAGGCGGCCTTCTCCCGTATCAGCAGATTGCGTTCGTCGGTTTCCGCCCGCTTCCTATCCCGCTGCTCCTCCTGGGGCAGGCGCTTCCGCCTCCAGTCCACGAATATCGAGGCCGCAAGGAGGATCGCGCACCAGCGCATAATAACGACCCCGCCCGGAATTTCTGGACGGGGCCTCTCTTTCCTCAGCAGCCAGCTGAGTTGATGCTTATGCTTCGTTCTAAATCATAGAGCAAATTTAGCTGGAGCGCATACGGTTTTTCTGCATAGATGCCCATAACAATTTTGATGCCAAACTTGCGTTCAAGATCAGCCTTTTTTGCCTTTAGTCGTTCTGCTTGGGATTTATCTGTATGAATATTAAGGTAATTGAGAATCCCAACCTAATATAGTGCCAACCCAAGTGTATGTACGATCTCCAGTTACATATTTCAAAGAACTTGTCATTGTTTCATAATAGTCATTCCAAGGATTCCATATAGAATATGTGTCTGCGGATGATAGATTGTACCCTCTAAGAACTACTGCATGATAAGCTTTTTCAGTACTTTTAGTAGAAGAAATAGGTCTTGAACAACGTAGAAAAACAGGCACATTATGATCTAATTGATTGACAGCATCTTGAGTTTTTGCTGTTGCAGAATAGCTCGGATAAAGGTCATACATTGCTGCCACTTTAATAACATCAATAGCATTTAAAGAATCACTTTTTGTTGGATTACGACCAAGTGCCAATTTCATGATGCTTTCCGCAGTCGGATCATCATCATAATCATTTACATATCTTATTATTGCTGCGGCGCAATAGGCAAAGCACCATTCATCATCTTCTTGAATTTCGATGATATTTAAGTTAAGATACTTTGAAATATCATAAGATGAAATCAGCGAGGAACTTGTAATGGTAGACAATTCTGTGCTAAAAGGAGTAACAATTAATTTATCTGATAGTACATCAATATTGTTGGGAATATCTCCGGTTGGGCTTGCCAATAAAAGTTGTCGAATCCCATGTTGCTCCAATACAAGGTTGTTGTTATCAAAAATCAGATGTGCAGGAGATAAAGCGGATGTTTTTCCTATAAGAGAGTTTAGCTCATCTGATAAGTATTGTGACATGATTCCAGCATAATCATCACCGTCATGATAAATTCTGAGAGTTCCTATAATAGAATTTTGGGATATAATCGGGAAATAATAAACGTTTGTATCAGCTGATGGTGACGTAATTGTAAATGGATTGCCAAGAGAAATGGATGTGAATTCATCCATGTCAACATCTATTGTTCCATTTATTATACTTTCTGACATCAGTAAAGAAAAGTTGCTCTTAGCAAATGCGATTACCTCATTGGGACATGGGTCGGAATATATAGAAAAAGATTGTTGATTGGTTCCCCCAAAATTAGATGCAGCGGCTGTAACGGGAAAAAGTCCAGCAATAAAAGTACAAGCTAATAAAAAAGAAAACAATTTCCGCATAATAACCTCTTGTGTATTAATCAGTTGTGGAATATTCCAGATATTCCCACCATTTATTATTTATGCATACAAATAAATGATTTTGTGCGTAATATATTGGGGCACCTTCTATACTATCATTAGCTTGAAATGACTTTAGAGGCATTTCATTACCTGGAACTGTGCTTGTGATGGTTCCAATATATATGCTGTCTTCTGGTTGATGATCAAATGCTTGCCCATTACATTTGTAATAAGTTTTACCAATAAGAATGAATGGAGGAAAATCAGTTTTTTCAGATTGAGGTGTGTTGTGGCTATTTAGCATAAAGAGGAAGGTAGTGAGTATTGCTAAAATTAGCATAATTAAGAGAAGACGTCTACGGGGCATACCATATAATCAACCTCCTTAAGAAATTTTACATATATATTATTACCACAAACGATATACATAATCAAGTGCTTTAAGATATTTGTTTTCGGTAAAATGGAACTTGTGCAAAAGGGCACGAAAAAGTTAGGTAGTGTTCACATATGTGAACAGACCCTAAAAAAATTACTCTGTGCAAGAAGAGAGATTTTTGCTATAATGGGGGGTAATACACAAGACAAGGAGCCTGGGCAATGAGAGACAGACAGACGGACGGCGGGGAGAAGCTGGGCATTTACATCCACATCCCCTTCTGCCGCAGCAAATGCGACTACTGCGATTTCTACTCTCTGGCGGGGCAGGAGGAGCGGATGGACAGCTTCCAGAAGGCCTTGCTGGCCCACCTGAAGGAGACCGCCCCCATGGCTCAGAGCTTCTGCGTAGACACAATCTATTTCGGCGGCGGCACCCCCAGCTGGTACGGGGCCAAACGCCTGCGTGAGCTGCTGAAAGCGGTGAGAAAGCTCTACAGGGTGGAGAAGGACGCGGAGATCACCTTCGAGGCCAACCCGGACAGCGCGGACTTCAATTCCATGCAGGCCTTGCGCCGGGCGGGCTTTAACCGGGTGTCCTTCGGCTTCCAGTCGGCTTGCCCCGGGGAGCTGGAGCTGGTACACCGCCCCCACACCGTGGAACAGGGGGACGAGGCGGTGACTGCGGCCAGGAAAGCCAAGCTGAATAACCTGTCCCTGGACCTGATCTACGGCCTGCCCGGTCAGACCATGGCCAGCTGGCAGGAGACGGTGGAGCACGCTCTGTCTCTGGAGCCGGAGCACCTGTCCTGCTACGGCCTGAAGGTGGAGGAGGGCACCCCTCTCGCCGCCCGTGCGGCGGCCGGGGAGCCCTTGCCCGACGACGACGCCCAGGCCGACATGTATCTGTGGATGGTGGAGCGGCTTGCCCAGGCGGGCTATGAGCAGTATGAGATATCCAACTTCGCCAAGCCTGGCTTCGCCTCCCGGCACAACCTGCGCTACTGGCAGCTCCGGCCTTACATCGGCTTCGGCCCGGCGGCCCACTCCGATTTCGGCGGGCGGCGGTATTCCTGGGTCCGGGACCTGGAGGGGTATATCGCCGGGGTGCTGGAGGGCGGCGCGCTGCTGGACAGCCAGGACCTGATCCCGGAGGAGGAACGGGGCTGCGAATATCTCATGCTGGGCCTGCGCACCGTCCGCGGCATTGAGGAGTGGGAGTACCGGAGCCGGTACTTTATGGACTTCGCCCCCATTGAGGCCCGGCTGGAGGAGCTCCAGCCCCAGGGCTGGACGGAAAAGACCGCCGAGGGCCGCTGGCGCTTCACCCCCTGGGGCTTTCTGGTGTCCAACGTGCTCATCAGCGACCTGCTGGAGCGGCAGGAGAAGGTCCGGCTGGACGCGCTGCTCCCCCGGGCCCAGGCCCGCTACCAGGGGAATCGGCAGGACGCCGCGCAGGCCGGTCCGCAGCGGGTTTTACAATAAATTACAGGTAAATTCTGAGCATCAGACAGCGGGAGGGCAGTTTTTCTCCCGCTGTCCGTCTTTTTTAACAATTCGTTCACAACCGCGTAATTTTTGTTGCAAGCGGGGTATAATAGTGCTATAATGTATCTGATTTATCATGCCCTGGTTAAAACAGGGTCTTATTTTGATACTACATATGGCGTACCGGCCATATCTTCATAGATTCCAAGACTTGGAAAAGAGGGTGCTGTCCTTTGACAAAGTATTTGATCCACGGAGGGAATCCCCTCCACGGAACCATCCACATCAGCGGAGCCAAAAACGCCGCTGTCGCCATTATTCCCGCCGCCTTGCTGGTAGACGGGG
The DNA here is from genome assembly GCA_910588635.1 of uncultured Oscillospiraceae bacterium. Taxonomy (GTDB): domain Bacteria; phylum Bacillota; class Clostridia; order Oscillospirales; family Oscillospiraceae; genus Lawsonibacter. The sequence goes on from CAJUPW010000001.1 coordinate 26,510, forward strand.
TATGCCGCATTGAAAATGTCCCTCAAATCAGCGATGTGACGCTGATTCTCCAAATTCTGCAGGAGCTGGGCGCCGACATCCGCACTGTGAACCGGACCACCGTAGAGGTGGACTGCTCCCATATCCGCAACCGTCAGGTGCCCTATGAGCTGGCTCGGAAGATCCGTGCCAGCTATTATCTGGTGGGCGCTCTGCTCAGCCGGTTTGGCTGGGCGGAGGTCCCACTGCCGGGGGGGTGCGATCTGGGCGGCCGCCCGGTGGACCAGCATATCAAGGGCTTTGTCGCCATGGGAGCCGAGGTGGACGTACGAAGCGGTCTGATTTACGCCCGGGTCCCCAACGGCTCCCGTCTGGCGGGCGGACAGGTCTATCTGGACATCGTCTCCGTTGGGGCCACCATGAACATCATGCTGGCCGCCACTCTGGCCGCGGGCCTTACCGTCATAGAGAACGCCGCCAAGGAGCCTCATATTGTGGATCTGGCCAACTTCCTCAACTCCATGGGGGCCGATATCCGGGGAGCGGGCACCGACGTCATCAAAATTCGGGGGGTCTCCAGGCTGCGGGGCGGAACCTACTCCATTATTCCCGACCAAATCGAGGCGGGCACCTATATGACCGCCGTAGCCGCCGCCGGGGGCGAGGTCCTCATTAAAAATATTATCCCCAAGCATCTGGACTGCATCACCGCCAAGCTGGTGGAGATGGGAGTGGAAGTGGAGGAGCAGGATGACGCGCTCCTTCTGCGCCGGGAGGGTCCGCTCAGCCGGGTGAACGTGAAGACCATGCCCTACCCCGGCTTCCCCACTGACATGCAGCCCCAGATCGCCTCCGTACTGTGCATCGCCCAGGGCACCAGCGTCCTCACCGAGGGGGTCTGGGACAACCGCTACCGCTATGTGGACGAATTTCGCCGCATGGGGGCCCACATCCAGGTGGACGGCAAGGTGGCCGTTATCGAGGGGGTGGACCACCTCACCGGGGCTCCTGTCCACGCCTGCGACCTGCGGGCCGGGGCCGCCATGGTCGTGGCCGGACTGGCCGCCCAGGGCGCCACCGAGATCGACGGCATCCACCACATTGAGCGGGGCTACGAGACCATCGTGGAGAAGCTGGCCAACCTGGGGGCTGACATACAGATCGTCAGCCTGCCCGGCGAGGAGGACCAGTCCCAGGTGGGATAACGATCATTTCGGACGGGCGGCCTGATGGCCGCCCGTTTTTCAAAGGAGAGAACGCTTTGCTGTCCTTTACTACCCTTGCCAGCGGCTCCGCCGGCAACGCCGCCCTGGTGTCCTGCGGGGACACCCACATCCTGCTGGACGCGGGCGTCTCCGCCAGGCGCCTCACCGCCGGTCTGGCCGCGCTGGGCGTCCGGCCGGAGGCGCTGTCCGCCATTCTGATTACCCATGAGCACAGCGACCACATCTCCGGGCTGCAGGTGTTTACCAAAAACAACCGCGTCCCCATCTACGCCACCGGCCCCACCTGCCGCCGGTTATGCTATAAGGCGGCCTTTCTGGACAATCTGGTCCGGCCTCTGGAGGCGGGCGCCGGAACGCAGATCGGCTCGCTGTGGGCAGAGTCCTTCCCCACTCCCCACGACGCGGCGGGCAGCGTAGGCTGGTCCATCTCCGGGGACGGGGGGCGCATGGCGCTGTGCACCGACCTGGGGCATGTTACGCCGCCGGTCCGCCGGGCGGCGGAGGGCTGCGATCTGCTGGTGTGCGAGACCAACCACGATGTGGACATGCTCCGCGCCGGCCCCTATCCTTATTACTTAAAGCAGCGTATCCTGGGGGACCGCGGCCACCTGTCCAACGAAGCGGGTGCGGAGCTGGCCGCCTTTGCCGTGGAGACGGGGGCCCGGTCGGTGATTCTGGCCCACCTGTCCCAGCAGAACAACACACCCGTCCGGGCCTATGAGGCGGTGTGCCGCCGCCTGCGGGCCATGGGCTGCGACCCGGAGCGGGACCTGTCTGTGTCCGTCGCCCCCGCCGCCAGTCCGGGACGGACCTATACTCTGACAAAGGGGGCGGCGGTATGCTGAGCGTCTGGCTGGTCTGCGTGGGCAAGCTGAAGGAGAAATTCTACAAGGACGCCTGCGGGGAGTATATGAAGCGGCTGTCCTCCTGCTGCAAGCTGACGGTGGCGGAGATTCCCGAGGTCAAGCTGTCCAGGGACCCCACCTTGGGGGAGATCGCCAACGCCCTGGCCAAGGAGGGGGAGGCCATCCGGGCCAAGATACCCTCCGGCTCCCGGGTGGCCGCTCTGTGCGTAGAGGGGCGGCTGTGCTCCAGTGAGGAGCTGGCCCAGATGCTCCCCGCTCTGGGAAACAGCCCGGACAAGCACATGGTATTCATCATCGGCGGCAGCTACGGCCTGCACCCCTCTGTCAAGGCGGAGGCCGACATCCAACTGTCTATGTCCCCCATGACCTTCCCTCACCACCTGGCCCGGGTCATGCTCCTGGAGCAGGTCTACCGGGCCTTTCAGATCAACGGAGGGTCCCGCTACCACAAATAGAACGCGGCCCCGCCTCCTGTTTGGGAGGCGGGACCGTTTTTTCTATGCGGTTACATGGACTCCTCGTCAATGACCTGGGCTTTAATCAGGTTGGTGGAACCGCTCTTGCCCAGGGGGACTCCGGCGGTAATGACCACGGTGTCACCGTTCTCCACCAGCTTCTCCTTCAGGGCCACCTCGGCGGAGAGAGAGAAAATGCGGTCGGTGGAGTTGACCTCGCCGGTGAGGAAGGGGATCACGCCCCAGGAGAGGTTCAGCTGGCGGCGCACCTTCTCCCGCATGGTAAGGGCGGCGATGGGGCAGGCGGGGCGGAACCGGCAGATCATCCGGGCGCTGCGGCCGGAGTAGGTGGCGGTGAGGATGGCCTTGGCGTTCAGATCCTTGGCGGTGAGGCAGCAGGTGTGTGTGATGGCGTCGTTGATGTTGGAGGCGGGGAGAATCCGCTGCTTCTGGAACTGCTTCCAGTAGTCGATGGCGTTCTCCGTCTCGGTGACGATGCCCACCATGGCAGTGATGGCCTCCACGGGGTACTTGCCCCCGGCGGTCTCGCCGGAGAGCATCACGCTGCCGGTGCCGTCGTAGACGGCGTTGGCCACGTCGGACACCTCGGCCCGGGTGGGCCGGGGGTTGCGCATCATGGAGTCCAGCATCTGGGTGGCGGTGATGACCGGCTTGCCCAGCTGCAGGCCCTTGCGGATCATCTGCTTCTGCAGGATGGGCACCCGGGCGGCGGAATCTCCACCCCCAGGTCACCCCGGGCCACCATGATGCCGTCGGCGGCCTCCAGAATCTCGTCCAGATTGTCCACACCCTCCTGGTTCTCGATTTTGGCGATGATCTTCACGTCATCCCCGCCGCACTCATGGAGGACGGCCCGGACCGCCTCCACATCGGCCGCCCGGCGGACAAAGGAGGCGGCGATAAAGTCGAAGTCGTTGGCCACACCGAAGCGGATGTCGTCCACGTCCTTCTCGGTGAGGGCGGGCAGCTGGATATGGACGCCGGGGATATTGATGGACTTGTTGGCGGACAGTGTGCCGCCGTTCTCCACCGTGCATACAATCTCGGCGCCCTCGATCCGGTCCACCCGGATGGCCACCAGGCCGTCGTCAATGAGTATCTCCTGACCGGGGGCCAGCTCCTCATGGAGCTTGGGGTAGGTGACCGACACCCAGCCCCGGTTTCCCACCACGTCCTGGGTGGTGAGGGTAAAGATGTCGCCGGACTCCAGGGTGATGGACTTGGTGTCAAAGCTCCTGATGCGGATTTCGGGGCCCTTGGTGTCCAGAATGGTGGCCACGGGCCGGCCCATGGCGTCCCGGACGGACTTGAGCATATTCAGCCGCTCCAGATGCTCCCCGTGGCTGCCGTGGGAGAAGTTGAACCGGGCCGCGTCCATGCCGGTGCGGATGAGGGTGCGGATCATGTCCTCACTGTCCACCGCGGGGCCCAGGGTGCAGATGATCTTTGTTTTTCTCATTGTGATTACCTCCTTCGGGTATCATACTGTATTCCATGCGTACGCCCATATGTTACAGGAAAAAAACCGAGATGGATAGAGCAGATTTCCATAAAAATGAAAGCGGCCCGGATAAAAAAGTGTGCTGTCCCTCCAAGAGAGACAGCACATTTTACAGAACATTGACAGAAATTTAACACATTTTTGCCCCGGCGGGGATTTTATCGTCCAAAATAAGCAGGTTGAGGGCCTCCTCCCCCTTCTCGGTGTGGACGGCGGAGATGAGCATGCCGTTGGACTCCTGGCCCATCATCTTCCTGGGGGGCAGGTTGACGATGGCCATAAGGGTCTTGCCGATCAGGTCCTCCGGCTTGTACCACTTGGCGATGCCGGAGAGAATCTGCCGGTCCACTCCGGTGCCGTCGTCCAGGGTAAAGCGGAGCAGCTTCTCGCTCTTCTTCACCGGCTGGCAGTCCTTCACCTTGACAGCCCGGAAGTCGGATTTGCAGAAGGTGTCGAAGTCCACCTTCTCCTCCAGCTGGGGTTCGATCTCCAGCTCGGGGAGGGCGGCCTTTTTGGCGGCCGCCGCGGCCGCCTCCAGCTCGGCGATGGCCTTCTCCGCGTCCACCCGGGGGAACAGATTCTCTCCCTTGACCACGCTTACCGTATCGGGCAGGGCGCCCCACTCCCTCGCGCTGTCCCAGGTGCGCGCAGACTGGTCCGCTCCCAGCTGCTCAAACAGCTTGTCCATGCTCGCCGGCATAAAGGGAGACAGCAGGACCCCGCAGATACGGGTGGTCTCCAACAGGTTATACAGTACATGGGCCAGCCGCATTCCATTGGCCTCCATGTCCTTGGCCAGCGCCCAGGGGGCGTTCTCGTCGATATACTTGTTGGCCCGGTCGATCACCCTAAAGATTTCCTCCAGTGCATTTTGGAACTGGAATTTCTCCATCTGCGCCTCATAATTGTCCCGCAAATGGCACGCCGCGGCCAGCAGCTCACTGTCGCAGGACTGCTTCTGTTCCAGGTAATCGCGGCACCCCTCCGGCAGAGTGCCGCCGAAGTATTTGCACGCCATAGCGGTGGTGCGGGAGAGCAGGTTGCCCAGGTCGTTGGCCAGATCCACATTGATGGTCTGGATCAGGGCCTCGTTGGAGAAGTTGCCGTCCGAGCCAAAGGGGAAGGTACGCAGCAGGAAGAAGCGCAGCGCGTCCACCCCGAACATCTCGGCCAGGATATAGGGGTCCACCACATTGCCCTTGGACTTGGACATCTTGCCCCCGTCCAGCAGCAGCCAGCCGTGGCCAAAGACCTTCTTGGGCAGAGGCATATCCATGCTCATGAGCATGGCGGGCCAGATGATGGAATGGAATCGGACAATCTCCTTGCCCACAAAGTGAACATCGGCGGGCCAGAACTTCTCATAGTCGTCGTACTGATCGTTGCACAGGCCCAGAGCGGTGGTGTAGTTGAACAGGGCGTCCACCCACACATAGACCACATGGCCCGGGTCGAAATCCACCGGGATGCCCCAGGTGAAGGAGGTGCGGGAAACGCACAGGTCCTCCAGGCCGGGCTTGATGAAGTTGTTCACCATCTCGTTGACCCGGGAGCGGGGCTCCAGGAAGTCGGTGTCCTCCAGCAGGCGCTGAATTTTGTCCGCGTACTTGCTCAGGCGGAAGAAGTATGCCTCCTCCTCCGCGTCCTGCACCTCCCGGCCGCAGTCGGGGCACTTGCCGTCTGCCAGCTGACTCTCCGTCCAGAAGGACTCACAGGGCTTGCAGTATTTGCCCACATACTTGCCCTTGTAGATGTCCCCTTTGTCGTACATCTTCTTAAAAATCTTCTGAATGGCGGACACATGGTAGCCGTCGGTGGTGCGGATAAAGCGGTTGTTGGAGATATTCATCAGCTTCCACAGGTCCAGCACCCCCCGGGAGCCGGTGACGATACCGTCCACATACTGCTGGGGGGTGACGCCGGCCTGGCTGGCCTTGTCCTCAATCTTCTGGCCGTGCTCGTCGGTGCCGGTGAGGAACATCACCTCACAGCCGGTCAGCCGCTTATAGCGGGCCATGGCGTCGGTGGCCACGGTGCAGTAGGTGTGGCCGATATGCAGCTTGTCGCTGGGGTAGTAGATGGGGGTGGTGATATAAAAACGTTTGTTTTCCATAACGGTCTCCCTTTTGTACGTATTTGTAGGGGCCGCCGCCCTCGGCGGCCCATGTCCTTAAGATATACGGTAGGGAAATACGGGCCGGCGAGGGCGCCGGCCCCTACATATTATTTCTCCTGTTCTTCCTCCTCCGGGGGAGGCATTCGTTCCCCCTCCGGCCAGGGCGGGCCAAAGGTATTGCGCAGCAGCGCCCGGCCTAAGGCCAGGGCGGACAGGGAAAAGGCCAGGGTGGCGGCCGCCGTGAACAGGTCGGGCCGGTCGGCCAGGGAGGTGACGCCCGCCGCAGCCCCCGTCAGGGCCAGAAAAGCGGTGCGACGGCGGCGGGGCCGCCCATAGAGGAAGGCGGCGGCGCAGTAGTGGGCCAGGGTGAGCAGCAGCACGGCAAGCAGGCCGGGGCCGTATTTCATCAGCACCGGCTCCACCCCGTGCTTCAGGTGGGTGGCGAAGAGCCACACCAGTCCGGCCAGGGCGGGAAAGGAGGCCAGCCGGCAGGCGGAGGCATCCAGCTCATTCCGGTAGGCCGCCCGCCCCATCAGCAGCACGCCCAGTCCGGCGGGCAGACACAGGACCGACGCCAGCAGCTGGGAGCCGGGTCCGGACATGGGGTAGAGCTCCGGGTCGGCCCGCCACAGCTGCAGCTCCCCCAGCCCGTCCTTCAGGCCCAGGGCTCCGGACAGCACCATCAGCAGCCCGGCGGCAGCCAGCACAGTCATCTGCCCCGCCTCAGGACAGCCAAAGGCGGGCAGAAAGTCCTCCGGCCCCTCCCTGTCCCCTTGGACCAACAGGGCGATGGCCAGAGCCAGCAGGCCCATCAGCCCCAGCAGGGCGTAAGTGGCCGGGGCGCCATGGACAAACAGCCCGGTCTCCGGCACATAGGCGCAGGCCAGCTGCCACCGCCGCAGGAGAAAGCCGGCCACTCCCCCGGCGGCCGCCAGGGCTGGCAGAGCGATATCTTTTCTCATGGCGTCAGTTCCTCTCGTTGCGCACACGCAGATTACCTGTAATAGAAGCTATCATATACTAAACCACGGGGAAAATCAATCCTTTTTACAGCTCGGGACCCTTCCCCTTCCGGTTCCCGAACAACAGCCACAGGGCGATGAGCAGCAGCACCACGCCTATTATGGTACACAGGCCCGCCGCCTGGTCTGTTATCAGCCCGTTCATCTCCAGGAGGGAGGACAGGGCCAGAAACACCAGATCGCCCCACAGCAGCGCCCGGCCGGCCGGGTTCCAGCGGTTTTTTGCCCGGCTTTTCTCATCGGCCAGCTTCTCCTGCTCCATCTGGCGTTTCAGCTCCGCCGTGCGGCTGCGCCGCCGCTTTTTATTCTTTGCCATAGCGTCCTCCTAATCCATACTTCTCTCAATGACCGCCCCGCCCACAACCGTGTCTCCGTCGTAAAACACCACGCTCTGGCCGGGGGTGACGGCCCGCTGGGGGCTGTCGAAAGCGAGGCGGACGGTGTCCTCCCCCGTCTGCTCCACGGTACAGGGCTGCTCCGCCATACGGTAGCGGATCTTGGCCCGCAGACGGACGGGCCCGTCCAGCCGGGAACAGGCGATCAGGTTCAGCGCCGACCCCTCCAGGCTCCGGGAGAAGAGGGCGGCGTTATCCGAGAGCACCACCGTATTGTCCGCCGGACGGACCTCCTTCACATAGAGCCGTCCGCTGCTGGAGGACACCCCCAGCCCCCGGCGCTGGCCCACGGTGTAATCCACAATGCCCCGGTGCCGGCCCAGCGGGGTCCCGTCCTCAAACACAAAGGGTCCGGGGGGATAATCCCGCCCGGTGTGCCGGCGGAGGAAGGCGCCGTAGTCCCCGTCAGGGATGAAGCAGATGTCCTGACTTTCTTTTTTCTTCGCGTTGGCAAGGCCGGCCTCCTGCGCGACAGCCCGGACCTCCTCCTTGGACAGCTCTCCCAGGGGGAACAGGACCCGGCTGAGCTGCTCCTGGGTGAGCATAGCCAGCACATAGCTCTGGTCCTTGTCCGGATGGGCCGCCTTTTTCAGCAGCCACCGCCCCGCCCCGGCGTCATAGTCCGCTCTGGCGTAGTGGCCGGTGGCCAGCCGGCCGCAGCCCAGCTCCTCCGCCTTTCGGAGCAGCGCCCCGAATTTGACCGCCCGGTTGCACAGCACGCAGGGGTTGGGGGTGCGGCCCCGCTCATACTCCGCCGCGAAGGGGTCGATCACCCCGGACCGAAACTCCCGGCGCATGTCCAGCGTCCGGTGGGGAAAGCCCAGCTGGGCGGCCACGGCGGCGGCGTCCGTCCCCTCCTCTCCGCCGTTGAAGAGGCGCAGGGTCAGCCCCAGCAGCTCCCTTCCCTCCCGCAGCAGGAGCAGGGCGGCGGCGGAGCTGTCCACGCCCCCGCTCATGGCGGCGGCAGTTGTGTGAGTCATAAAAAACCTCCATGGGCATTTTGCTGAATTTTCCTCCAAAGTATACCACATTTCCCCGCCTCTGGCAACTCAAACCCCCTGGAAAGAGCGGGGTGCCGGGGTTCCAAAGGCCGGCTGTACATCTTGTATTTATTTTTTGTATCAGCCAAAAAACAACACAAGATATAGTGGACAAGGGGAACCATATATGCTATAATCCACATTGTGCTCCCGGCCGCGCCAGGCCGTCCAGTGCGGGAGCGCGGTTTTTTTAGCGTCTTTTACCAATGAGAGGAGAACAGCCATGAAGGTTATCAAACGGGACGGTTCCAGCGTAGATTACGACCGCAGCAAAATTGTCATTGCCATTGAAAAGGCCAATGCCGAGGTGTCCGAGGAGGACCGGCTGGCCCGGGAGGATATAGACGCCATCATCAACGGCATTGAGGAGCAGAAGCGCAGCCGCATCCTGGTGGAGGACATTCAGGACCTGGTGGAGCAGGGGCTGGTGGAGCGCAACAAGTTCCATCTGGCCAAGACCTACATCATCTACCGCTACAACCGGGCGCTGATCCGAAAGGCCAACACCACCGACGAGTCCATTCTGTCCTTGCTGCGCAACGAGAACAAGGAGCTGGCCGAGGAGAATTCCAACAAGAACACCATGATCGCCGCCACCCAGCGGGACTACATCGCCGGCGAGGTGAGCCGGGACCTGACCCGGCGCATCCTCCTGCCTGAGCACATCTCCAAGGCCCACGACGAGGGCGCCATCCACTTCCACGACGCGGACTACTTTGTCCAGCCCATCTTCAACTGCTGCCTCATCAACATCGGCGACATGCTGGAGAACGGCACCGTGATGAACGGCAAGCTCATCGAGAGCCCCAAGACCTTCCAGGTGGCCTGCACCATTACCACCCAGATCATCGCCTGCGTGGCCTCCAACCAGTACGGCGGACAGAGCGTGGACCTGCGCCATCTGGGCCGGTATCTGCGCAGGAGCAGGGAGAAGTTCAAGGCCCACATCGCCTATGAGTGCGCCGGCAAGGTGGACGAGGCCACCATGGACCGCCTGGTGATGGACCAGCTCCGGTGCGAGCTGAAAAACGGCGTCCAGACCCTTCAGTACCAGATCAATACCCTGATGACCACCAACGGCCAGTCCCCCTTCGTGACGCTGTTCCTCAACCTCCAGGAGAACGACCCCTATGTGGAAGAGAACGCCATGATTATTGAGGAGGTCCTCCGCCAGCGTCTGGAGGGCATCAAGAACGAGAAGGGCGTCTACATCACCCCCGCCTTCCCCAAGCTGGTCTACGTGCTGGACGAGCACAACTGCCTCAAGGGGGGCAGGTACGACTACCTCACGGAGCTGGCCGTCAAATGCTCCGCCAAGCGGATGTACCCCGACTACATCTCCGCCAGGAAGATGCGGGAGAACTACCAGGGCAACGTGTTCTCCCCCATGGGCTGCCGGTCCTTCCTGGCCCCCTGGAAGGACGAGAACGGAAATTACAAGTTCGAGGGCCGGTTCAACCAGGGAGTTGTCTCCCTCAACCTGCCCCAGATCGGTATTCTGGCCAATGGCGACGAGGAGAAATTCTGGTCCATTCTGGAGGAGCGGCTCCAGCTGTGCTTCGAGGCCATCATGTGCCGGCACAATGCCCTGAAGAAGGTGTGCTCCGACTCCTCCCCCATCCACTGGCAGTACGGCGCCATTGCCCGCCTGCCCAAGGGGGCCTCCATTGAGCCTCTGCTCTACGGCGGCTATTCCTCCATCTCCCTGGGCTACATCGGCCTGTATGAGCTCACCAAGCTGGTCAAGGGGGTCAGCCACACCCAGCCGGGCGGGCAGGAGTTCGCTCTGGCCGTGATGAACCGTCTGCGCCGCGCCTGCGACGACTGGAAGGCGGAGACCAACATCGGCTTCGCCCTCTACGGCACCCCCGCCGAGAGCCTGTGCTACCGCTTCGCCCGCATCGACAAGGAGCGCTTCGGCACCATCCCCGATGTCACCGACAAGGGTTACTACACCAACAGCTACCACGTGGACGTGCGGGAGAAGATCGACACCTTCGACAAGTTCACCTTCGAGAGCCAGTTCCAGAAAATTTCCACCGGCGGCTGCATCTCCTATGTGGAGATTCCCAACATGCGCCACAATCTGGAGGCCTTGAAGGACGTGGTCCGGTTCATCTATGACAACATCCAGTACGCCGAGTTTAACACCAAAAGCGACTACTGCCAGTGCTGCGGCTTCGACGGGGAGATCGAGATCAACGAGGACTTCCAGTGGGAGTGCCCCGTGTGCCACAACACCGACCAGTCCAAGATGAACGTCACAAGACGCACCTGCGGCTACCTGGGCGAGAACTTCTGGAACGTGGGCAAGACCAAGGAGATCAAGGCGAGGGTCCTCCATCTATGAACTACGCTGATATTAAAAAGGTAGACGTGGCCAACGGACCGGGGGTGCGGGTGTCGCTGTTTGTGTCGGGCTGCACCCACCGCTGCGAGGCGTGCTTCAACCCGGAGGCCTGGGATTTCTCCTACGGCTCCCCCTTCGGGGAGGCGGAGATGGAAAAAATCCTCACGCTTCTGGCCCCGGACCACATCCGGGGGCTGTCCCTTCTGGGGGGCGAGCCCTTCGAGCCGGCCAACCAGGAGGCCGTGCTGGACCTGGTCCGCCGGGTGCGGGAGAAGCTGCCCCAAAAGACCATCTGGTGCTACTCCGGCTATCTCTTCGAGGAGCTGGCCGCCGGAAAGGTGGGGGAGCGCAGCCGGGCGCTGCTGGAGGGACTGGACGTGCTGGTGGACGGCCCCTTCGTCCTGGCGAAGAAGGACCTGGGCCTGCGGTTCCGGGGCTCCAACAACCAACGTATCATTGACGTGCCCGCCTCTCTGGAGGCCGGGACGGTCCTGCTCAGCGAGGAATATATGAATTAGCACAGCGCCCGTTTCCGACCGGAAACGGGCGTTCTTTTTTGTTGAAACCGCCCGCCCGCTGTGGTAGAATAGAAAAAACAAAGACAGAGAGAGGGTCCCGCCATGCGAACCATTCCCGCCGCCCGGATTACCGAGGCCGTCGCCCGGCTGTGTATCCGGGCCAACACCGTCCTGCCCCCTGACGTAGCCGCCGCCCTGGAGGCCTGCCGGGCCTCCGAGCCCTGGCCCCTGGCCGGGAACACCCTGGACCTGCTCCGGGACAACCTAAATCGGGCCGGGGAGCGGAACCTGCCCATCTGTCAGGACACGGGGATGGCCTGCGTCTTTGTGGAGCTGGGCCAGGAGGTCCACATTGAGGGAAACTTTGAGCAGGCCGTCCACGAGGGGGTCCGCCGGGGCTACGGCGAGGGTTATCTGCGCAAGTCCATGGTAGCCGACCCGCTGCGCCGGGTGAACACCGGGGACAACACCCCCGCCGCCATCACCCTGCGGCTGGTGCCCGGAGACAAATGCGCCGTTACCGTGGCCCCCAAGGGCTTCGGATCAGAGAACATGAGCCGTCTCGCCATGCTCAAGCCCGCCGACGGGGTGGAGGGGGTGAAGCGGTTCGTGGTGGAGACGGTCAGGCTGGCCGGTCCCAACCCCTGTCCGCCGGTGGTGCTGGGCGTCGGGCTCGGCGGCTCCTTCGACAAGGTGGCCGCCCTGGCCAAGCACGCCCTGCTCCGCCCTCTGGACCGGCCCAATCCCGACCCCTTCTACGCCCAGCTGGAGGGAGAGCTGCTGGAGGAGATCAACGCCCTGGGCATCGGCCCCCAGGGCTTCGGCGGGAGGACCACCTGCCTGGGGCTGGCCATTGAGGCCGCCCCCACCCATGTGGCCGGCCTGCCCGCAGCGGTGAACGTGAGCTGCCACGTCACCCGGAGAGCGGCGGAGGTGCTGTGATGCGATACAGACTGACCACTCCCGTCACCCGGGAGGACTTGGCCCCGCTGCGGGCGGGGGACACAGTGCTGCTGTCCGGGACGGTGTATACCGCCCGGGACGCCGCCCACAAGCGGATGATGGAGCTGCTGGACGCTGGAAAAGAGCTGCCCTTCCCGGTAAAAGGTTCGGCGCTGTATTACGTAGGCCCCACACCGGAACGGTCCGGAGAAGTGATCGGCTCCGCCGGCCCCACCACCAGCGGGCGGATGGACGCGTACTCCCCCCGTCTGCTGGACCTGGGCCAGGCCGTTATGATCGGCAAGGGGGCCCGGAACCGGGCTGTCAAGGACGCGGTGGTGAGAAACGGCGCGGTCTACCTGGCCGCCCTGGGGGGCGCGGGGGCACTGATGGCGGCCTGCGTCCGGGAGCTGGAGGTCATCTGCTGGGAGGACCTGGGCTGCGAGGCGGTACGCCGCCTGGAGGTGGCCGATATGCCCCTCACCGTCATACTGGACGCCCACGGGGGCAACCTGTATGAGAGCGGCCCGGCGGCCTATCTGGCCAGTTTGAATTAGAGAGGAGCGCGCTTAATGGATGAAGAACGCATGAGAGAGTTGTCCTTGCCCATCAACATCAAGCCCTTCCGGATGCGGACAGAGGAGGGCTGGGCCTCCTTCCTGGCCGGGGAGGGGGAGCTGCGGGCCCTGATGGAGGAAGAGGACCGGGAGGCGGTCAGCGAGAGGCTGGTATCCCGGTGTACCGAGCTGCTCTCCCCCGCCTTTGCCGACGTGGCCTTTGAGCTGGGCCACAACGGGGAGAAGTACGAGCTGATCCTCACCCCCGAAGGGGACAGATCCCGGCTGTTCCAGCTGGCTTACTTCCGGCAGCACGCCCCCCGGGAGCTGCTGAAAAGCTGGAATATCAAGGTGGGCCGCACCCGAAGCGAAAACTTTGGCTTGCGGATCTACGGTCAGGATGTCGCCCTGGAAGATGTCCGGGTCTGGCCGGAAAAGACGCAGAACAGCAGTCTGAACCTGAAGCTGTACTGCGAAAAGCTGGCCCCCCTGATGAAGGAGAACGAGGGTCAGGTCTGCAACATCATTTATATCCTGCTGGACCAGGCCCTGGGGGAGCTGGCCGCCATGCGGTATGTGGACCGTCTGGAGGTCCTGGAGGCCCCGGCGGAGCGGGAGTCCATTCCGCTGAACCATTTGGCCGGCTTTGTGGCCCGCCAGGTGGACCCGGAGGGCTGGCCCCGGGCCAACGACCCAGAGCTGGCCGGCGAGCGGTACACCGCTTACGAGGGCAAGCCCTCTGAGGAGGAGGACTGGCCGCTTCGGGCCGACGTATATGTGGGGGTCACCTGCTGCATACCCTTGCTCAATGGCTATTTCCAGAACGACGACTACTATATGGACCGTCTCCATCAGGACGGGGTGGTCCCCGGCTTCTTCTACTACCCCCTGGATGGGGTGGACAAAAAGGATATCCTGAACCTGCGGGACCAGCTTGAGCAGGCGATTGAAGCCCGCTGCGGCGAGGGGATTGTCACCTTCACCGGCGGAGCCACAGGTACCGCCTTCGGCTACCTGGACTTCATCGCCTGGGACCTGCGCACCTTGCTGGACGCCGCCGTGGAGGTCTTTGCCGGTGCGCCCGTGGACTGGGCCGCCTTCCACACGCTCCGTTCCAACGCGGGCAGCATCGGGCTGAAGGCAGAGCAAGAGGCATAACAGCGGAAAAATATAAAGGAAAGAACACGCGAAAGGGGGCAGCGGCATGAGCATCGGATTGAGCTTCACCGGCAGGATCGACCGCCCAGAGGCGCTGCTGGAGGCGGCGAAGATTCTGGCGGCGGAGCAGAACTACCACCTGGCCGCCGGGGAGGGCGGACTGAAGGTCATCCTGTGCCCTCTGGGAGGCGAGGTGGGCTTTCTCTGGCGCCGGTCGGAGGACCCGGCAGGTCCCTGGTTGGTGCGGGGGGGCTGCGTGTCCACTCCGGCGGGGGCGGGGCTGCACCGGGCGGCGGTGGAGCTGCTGGACAACCTGCCCATCCACTCTCTGACGGTGGAGGACGAGACCGGCTTTTACCGCCACCGGGACTTCCGGCGGATGAAGGAGGAGCACTTCTACCCCTGGCTGCGCACCCTGGTGGACGTATGCCGTCAGGAGAGCGGGAAAGGGGTATCCGGGATGCAGCTGTGCTGGAACCTGGAGCAGTACTCCCCCCAGGACATCCCGGACACGGTGGTCACCCCTGTGGGCCGCTTCCGGCTCTCCGAGCTGGCCGGCCTGCTGGAGGAGGGGGGCGTCGAGGCGCTGGCAAATCGGTTCTTCCTCTGGAACGGCCGGACCCGGGACGCCAAATTTTACCGCAACCGCGCCATCAACGCCCTGTGGGAGAGGTGCTGCTTCGCCCCCTCTGCCCGCAGCTGGGAGGACGAGGCGGTGAACGCCTCCATTCTGGACGATCTGGAGCGCGCGGCCAAGCTGGCCCCCTCCCTCCCTTTGCCTCGGGAGTCCTACGCCGAGGTGTGCGCCCTGGCGGGCCGGGACCCCGTCCTGCCCGACGGCCCCAATCTGGCGGAGGAGTTCGCCCCCGGCTACCGGAGGGGCCTGATTACCCACCACCTGGGCGTTCTGCGCCTCACCTTGCCCGGCATCCTCCGTTACGAGTGGGAGCGCTGGGAGAACGGGAGCGGCGCCCACCTCTGGAGCGACGCCTCCTCCGACAGTCCCGTCTGGCGGGTGAGCTCCTACCGGATGCGGGAGGGCGACGCCCGCTTCACCGACCAGTTGTCCGCTCTCAACGGCGTGGAGGGCCGGGAGCTGAAGGGCGGCGCCCTGCGCTGGGGCTGGAAGGAAATCAGCGAGAAGGGAGAGCGGCTGTATCAGGCCCAGTGCGAGGTCATCTCCGGCCCCGCCCTCTTTCTCATCACCGCCACCTGCGCCGGTCCTGGCGACCTGAGCCAGGTTTCGGAGCTGATCGGCCAGGTGAACGTGGTCCAGAACCGCGCCCGGGAGGAGACCGTCCGGGCCAAAAAGGAATAAGAAGCTGTACCCGCAGCCCCGGCAGTTTTTCCGCTGCCGGGGTTGACATTTTCTCCCTTCTCCTGTATAATCCAGTTTGTCTCAAATTAGACAGTCAGAGGTGGTCATTTTGTCCCTCACACAGGAGGAACTCACTCTGCTGGCCGGCTGCCCGCTGTTCCGGCAGGCGGACCGGTCGCTGCTCCGCTCCCTGACGGAGCTGGAGGGGGCCGGTCTGGTCCGGTTTGACCCCGGGGTGGTGTACAGCCCCCGGCACTTCCGCCGCTGCCTGGGGGTGGTGCTGTCGGGCCGGCTTCAGGTGACAAAGGGGAGCCTGGCCGTCAGCGTGCTGCAGCCGGGGGACCTCTTCGGGGCCGCCGCCCTGTACAGCGACGAGCCGGAGTTCGCCTCCACCATCACCGCCAAGGGTCCCAGCCGGTGCCTGATGCTGGAGCAGTTCCTGGTAAACCGTCTGCTGGCTGAACACAGCCAAATTCGGGAAAACTATCTGCGCTATCTCACCGGCCGCATCCGGTTTTTGTCCGGGCGGCTGCAGACCCTGGCCCAGCCGGGGGTGGAGGGCAAGCTGGCCCGCTACCTGCTGGCCAACGGAGGCAGCTCCTGCCCGGCCACGGAGCTGTGCCGGCAGCTGGGAATGAGCCGGGCCTCCCTCTACCGGGCCTTCGCCGCCCTGGAGGCCGGCGGCCTCATCGTCCGAAAGGGCAAGTCCATCGCCGTCATCGACCCCGCGGGACTGGAGACAGTGCTGTGACCTTATGACCAATGTGGGCCCCGACCACACGGGCGGGGCAATTTCTCCTGTAGGGGCCGCCGCCCTCGGCGGCCCGTCTTTACAAAAATCGCACCGTCGCAAGCGGGTCGCCGAGGGCGGCGACCCCTACATTCCAATCTGAAAGGATGATTACCATGAAACGCACCCTCTCCTTGCTCCTCACCGCCGCCCTGGCCTTTTCTCTGCTGGCCGGCTGCGGGCCCAAGAATCCCCCCGCCGGGACCTCCTCCTCCGTCCCCGGCTCCGCTTCCGGCCAGCCCGACGGGTCCGCCTCTGAGCCGGGCGATACCAGCGGCGCGTCCGGTCCCTCCGTCCGGTTCATGGTCCTGTCCGGCCCCACCGGCGTGGGGGCGGCCAAGCTGATGGCCGGCCACGACGCGGACCCCCAAAACAGCGCCGTTGCCTCCTATGAGATTGTCACCGACAACACCCTGGTTCAGACCGCCCTGGTCAACGGGGACGTGGATGTCGCCGCCATCGCCACCAACGCCGCCGCCGTCCTGTCCGCCAAGAACGAGGGGTCCATCCAGGTGCTGGCGGTGAACACCCTGGGGGTGCTCTATATCCTGGAGAAGGGGGACACGGTCCGCAACATGGCCGACCTGGGGGGCAAGACCCTCTATGCCCCCTCCAACACCAAGGGTGCCAACCCGGAGCACATTCTCAACCACCTGCTGGAGGGCAACGGCGTAAATCCCTCCGACGTGAACATTGAGTGGCTCACCCCCCAGGAGATCACCGCCAAAATGTCCTCCGACCATGCGGGCATCTGCATGCTCCCCGTCCCCGCCGCCACCGCCTTGCTGGTGAAGGACAGCGGCGTCCGGGAGGCAATCTCCCTGTCCGACGCCTGGAAGGAACTGGAGGGTTCTGAGCTGCCTATGGGCTGCGTGGTGGCCCGCACCGAGTATATTGAACAGAACCCCGGAGAGGTGGAGGCCTTCCTGTCCGCCTATGAGGCGTCCATCGATTATATCAGCGACCCCGCCAACAGCTCCGATGCCTCCGCCCTGGTTGCCCAGTACGGGTTTGCCCCCAACGACAAGGTGGCCGCCAGGGCCATCCCCCAGTGCTCCCTCACCTTCGTCACCGGCCATGAGATGCGGACCATGCTGGAGGACTATTACTCCATCCTCTTCCAGGCGGAGCCCAAGTCCATCGGCGGCGGTCTGCCCTACGACTCCTTCTACTATGGGGTGGCGTAATCTCCTGAAAAACTTCATCCGCGCCTTGCTGCCCCCGGCCTTCTGGCTGGGGGTCTGGCAGCTTTGCGCCTTTTTGGTGGACCGGCATGTGGGGGGCAGGGGCAACGAGCTGCTGCTCCCCTACCCCGCCTCCGTCTGGAGCGCTCTGGCCGGCCTGATGGGGACGGAGGAGTTCTGGGCCACGGTGTTCACCTCCCTGGGGCGCATTGCCCTGGGATTGACCTGCGGTGTGCTGGCGGGGGCGGCGCTGGCCGTGCTGACCTGTTCCTCCCGGTGGTGCGACCGCCTCCTCTCCCCCGCCGTCCGGGTGGTGCGGGCCGCCCCGGTGGCCTCCTTTATCCTGCTGGTACTGCTGTGGACGGGCCGGAACACCGTCCCGGCTGTGATTTCCGCCCTGATGGTCACCCCCGTGGTGTGGGACAACCTGTCCCGGGGCATCCAGGCCATGGACCCCAAGCTGCTGGAGCTGGCCCGGTGCTGCCGCTTTTCCCGGTGGAAAACCACGGTTCTGATTTACCTGCCCTCCCTGCGGCCCTACACCCTCGCCGCCCTCACCACGGCCACCGGTTTGGCCTGGAAGTCGGGGGTGGCCGCGGAGGTGCTCTGCCTGCCCGAGCCCTCCCTGGGCCAGCGCATCTACTACACCAAGTACTATCTGGACATCCCGGAGCTCTTCGCCTGGACGGCGGTCACCGTGGCGCTGAGCATGGTGCTGGAGCGGCTGCTCCGGGCCTGCCTGACCAAATGGGGAAGGGGGTGGGGGACGTGATTCTCTGCAAAGACCTCACCCTCTCCTTTGGAGACAGGGCCGTCCTGGACCGCTTCTCCCTGACTGTTCCGGACCGGGGCGTCACCGCCCTCACCGGCCCCTCGGGCTGCGGCAAGACCACCCTTCTGCGGGTGCTGGCCGGGCTGGAAAAACCCCAGGGCGGCAGCGTGGAGGGCGCCGCCCCCCGGGAGACCGCCCTTCTCTTTCAGGACGACCGCCTGCTGCCCTGGCGGACGGTGGAGCAGCACCTCACCGACGTGCTGCCCCGGGAGCGGTGGAAGGAGGTTCCCGGCCTGCTGGCTCTGGTCGAGCTGGATGGGGAGGAGCGCGCCCGTCCCTCCGCTCTGTCCGGGGGGATGGGCCGGCGGCTGGCTCTGGCCCGGTGCCTGGCCCTGGACGCCAAGCTCCGCCTGCTGGACGAGCCCTTCGCCGGGGTGGACCTGTCCCGGGCGCTGCGCATCCTGGAGCGGATGAAGTCCCTCCCCGCCCCTGTCCTGCTGGTGAGCCACGAGCCCGCAGTCCTGGCCGCCGCCGGCGCCGTCGTCGAGCTGGACGGCCCGCCGCTGCAAATCCGCCCGCGGTAACTGTTTACAAAAAGTTCATCAGAACGTCATAGTTTTGCCTTATTCCTACGTTATGATAACGCTGTAAACAAGATTAATGAATGTATCTCCTTTCTCTCTCCTTTACAACACACAGGAACAGGCCCCCAGCCGTTGGCTGGGGGCCTGTTCCTGTGTCATTCTCTTACAGCGCCTTCTTCAGCGCCTGAGCCAGCTGGTCGGGGCAGGAGGTGGCCTTGGCTCCGCAGCGGATGCCCTCCAGACGGCTGACCGCCTCCTCCGCCTTCATTCCCTTCAGAAGAGAGGACAGCCCCTTCAGGTTGCCGTCACAGCCGCCCTCTATCTGAATGTCCCGGATCACACCGTCCTCCACCTCGATTTGAAACGCCCTGGAGCAGACGCCCCTGGGGGTATACTGAATCGTCATAGCAGCAAACGCCTCTCTTTCCAAATTCCGCTGGGCTTCGACATTGTTCGGCAAACTCCGCCGCAGCCCGCGTGTATACTGGATCATAGCAGGTTTTGGGAAGAAAGGCAAGTCCCCTTGTGTTACATGCTCTTTTTCCGCTCCAGCTGGAGCCGGTCGGCGATCATGGCGATAAACTCGCTGTTGGTGGGCTTACCCTTGGCGTTGGAGACGGTATAACCGAAATACTTCTGCAGGGTCTCAAGGTCGCCCCGGTCCCAGGCCACCTCGATGGCGTGGCGGATGGCCCGCTCCACCCGGCTGGCCGTTGTCCCGAAGCGCTTGGCCACCTCGGGGTAGAGCACCTTGGTCACCGCGTTGATTACGTCCATATCCTCTACGGCGATGATGATGGCCTCCCGCAGATACTGGTAGCCCTTGATGTGGGCGGGCACTCCCACCTCGTGGATGATCGCGGTCACCCGAGCCTCCAGGTCGGCGGCGTCATCCCGCTCCGGCTCCAGGCCGCCCGCCGTCATCACCTGGCGCAGCCGCTCTGCCACCGAGCTCAGGCGGCAAGGCTTTGCGATAAAGAAGTCCGCCCCCTTGGCGGCGGCGGCGTCCAGCACATTCCCTTTGATGTAGCTGGACAAAATCAGCACCTTTGGCCGACTCTTCTGTTGGGCAAAGGCATCCAGCACATCCATACCATCCGCTCCCCCTGTCAGCACCATATCCATGACGACGGCGTCCGGCTGCTCCTTGCGCACCATGCGGATCAGCTCCGCGCCGTCTCCGGTCTCGCCGACAACCTGAAAATCCGGTTCGCTGGACAGGGTCTGCACCAGGCTTTGCCGGAACTCTGTCCCGGTATCCGCCACTACGATTCGTTTGACATTCTCCATTGTCATTCTTCCTTTCATTGAAACTCTGTCACGGCCGGCAAAAGCTCCCGACTTCGCATACTCCCGGTTCATTTCGACCAGCCGCCTACAATCTATCACAGAATGACAAATTATGCAAGTAATTTTTACAATTTTTATGCCACTTTTTATCAGTATATTCGACTATTTTTTCAAATAAGTAAAACTTATTCTTAATTTTGCGGACTTAAAAGGCCCGCGGGGTTTTCATGCTCCGCGGGCCTTTTCCCTCAAACTTCCCATTGACTTCCCCCGCCTCCGGCCTCATAATAAAAAGCGGAAAAGGAGTGAGGCTTCGGTGGAATATTACGCTACTCTGGGCAAGCCCTGTGCCCGGCGGGATGTTATGGATCAACTCTTTCAAGCGGGTATGACGGGCATCCGGGTCAATCTGTCCCACACCAGCCTTTCCAAGTGCGCGCCGCTGCTGGACAGGGCATACCGGCCCGCCGCCCGGCAGGCGGGCCTGGAGGGCGCTCACCTTATCCTGGACCTTCAGGGGCCGGAGCTGCGCATCGGAGAACTCTCCCGGCCGGTCAAGCTGCGGGAGGGGGACGATGTCCTGCTGGGCGACGGCGGCATTCCCGTCCCCCAGAATATCCTGCACACCGCCCAACCGGGCCAGCAGCTGTCCATTGACGACGGCGCCCTGCTGCTGGAGGTCAAGCGCTCCGCCCCCGCCGTCCTGCTCTGCCATGTTCTGCGGGGCGGACCGCTGCTCAGTAAAAAGAGCCTGTCCCTCCTGGGGACCGAGGTAGATACCCCCACCCTCACACCCGACGATCTGGACAACCTGAGGCAAGCGGAAAAATTCGGCGTGACCCACATCCTTCAGCCCTTTGTCCGCGGCCGCCGGGACATAGAGGTCCTGCGGCGGACGCTGGACGGGCTGGGCCTGGACCGGGTCCGGATCATGGCCAAGATTGAGAACCGGCAAGGTCTGGACCGGCTGGACGAGATCATAGAGACGGCCGACCAGATCTGTATAGCCCGAGGGGATCTGGGCAACTCCATTCCGCTGTGGAAGCTGCCTGCCATTCAAAAGGACATTGCAAAGCGGTGCCGGGACCGGGGCAAACCCTTCTGTCTGGTGACCCAGCTCCTTTGGTCCATGGAGCAGCGCCCTGTCCCAACCCGTGCGGAGGTGTGCGACATCTACAACGGCGTGCTGGACGGGGCGAGCTCCCTTATGCTCACCGGCGAGACCGCCGCTGGCAAATGGCCCGTCCAGGCCATGCAGTATCTGGTCAGGACCGCCGGCGAGGCGCTGAACGCCATATAAAAACGGGGACCGCCAAGCGGTCCCCGTTTCTTTGCTGAACTGTCCGGAGCATTCCGGACCTTCCGGCAAATCCCGCGTCTCAATTTTGAGACACGCAGTCTGATCGGTCAGTGATAATCCACCTCAAAAAGGGGCAGATTACTTCATGCCATTCTCGTAGGACTCAATCATCTTCTTGACCATCTGGCCGCCCACGGAGCCGGCCTGCTTGCTGGTCAGATCGCCGTTGTAGCCCTGCTTCAGGTTGACGCCCACCTCGTTCGCGGCCTCCATCTTGAACTTGTTCATAGCCTCGCGGGCGTTGGGAACCATAATCTTATTGCTATTGCTGTTAGACATGATTTTTCTCTCCTTTTCCATTCGGTTTTGTTTGATGTTGGATGGAACATCCGCTTATAGCTTTGCCCCGAATGGTGGAGATATACCTGTTTGTCCGCTTCCCTGTATTTACTATTTAAGGGACTCCTTACCTGTTATTTTCATCAGATTGGCTTTCTTTTTCCGGCTTTTTCAGAACGCCCAGCAGCTCCAGAGGTGAGACCTCCTCGTCCGCCGCCTCTCGGTTGGTGTCGGCGGCTCCTTTCAGTTCGCTGCGCAGGATGGTGACGCTGCGGGGCGCCTGAATGGCCAGTCTAGCCCGCCCCGCCTCTACCGACAGAACGGTGACCTCCACCTCATCCCCAATGAGCAGCGACTCTCCCTCTTTCCGTTGGAGGATCAGCATTTGCCCTCCTCCTTCCGTCCAAATTCCGACAGAAGGTGGTGCATGTGGTAGCCGCCCTCCTCCAGAATAACCTGAACCGCCTGCCTGGTCTGGTCGTTAATGGCCACCGGACAGCGCAGATTCACCGTGCTGTCCCCAACCGGGCTGCGCACCACGCACAAGGTATAGAAGCACAGCTCCTCGCTGCGCTCCACGCCCAGAGCCTTCAGCTCTCCCCGGGCAAGAACGGGCGCATAATCCGGCTTGAGGGAGAAGGGGTTTACCGCCACAAAGGCCAGTCCGGGCGTCACCGCGCTCTGGAAGCAGAGGAGGGTGTCCTCGCTGCCCTCGAAGGGCAGAAGGAAGAATTCCTTCTCCTCCTCAAAGCCGAACAGGCCCTCCGGGAAGTGGAGCTTATCCTCCTCCGGGCATTCGATCTGACCGAAATATTTGGTATTGAAGCGCATGTTTCCTCCTGTTGGTAATTCTCCTCCCCAAAAAGGGGAGGAGAATCGTATGCCTTACACTTTCACATCCATCGGCTCGTAGTTGGGGTCGGCGGAGGGCGGAACATAGATGGGGCCTCCCACATACTTGATGACCACATCGGGCCGCTGGGCGATGGTAAACTCAATGTCGCCCGGCGTAAACTCAAAGCTGCCCTCGTTCAGCTTCCAGTCGATAGCCAGCTTATCCATCTCATAGCGGATGTTCATCTCGCCGGGGTCCCAAGTGATCTCAGCCCCAGGGTCGGGCAGGAACTTCAGACCCACATTGGTCTTGACATCCTTCATCATGGCCTCTCCGGCAAACTTGGTGACCAGCTCCTCCCCAATCTTGGTCTCCATCATGAGCTGGCCCTGGCGCGCGTAGGTGGCGGTGGCCTCATAGGCCGCCTGCTGGCCCTTCTGGCTGCCTTGCTCCAGGTAGCGGGCGATGGTGGGCGTCAGAGAGTTCCGGGCCTCATAAGTGTCGATATTCACCTTGATGGGGCGGCTCTTGATCTGGAGGCTGCCGTTGTCCCGGGTGATCTCCATCTCGGCGGTACCCCTGGCATACTCCAGCTTGGCGTGGGTGGTCTTCATCTCGATCTGAATGGGGACAGTGGTGATCTCAATCAGTGGCTTCATTGTGTGATACGCGCTCCCTTCTGCATCTTTTCAACAGCTTAAAGGCTTCCTTGCCTCATATTACACACAATTGAACGGGTGGGCTCAGTTCATATAGTCAATGAGGGACTGACTGAGCAGCTGAGTGCCAATCTTCAGCGCGGCGTTGTAGCACATCTGGTCCCAGGAGAGCTGGGTGATGGCGTCGGCCAGGTTGATCTGCTCCACGTCCAGCACCTGCTCGTTCAGGTTGGTGACCTCGGTGGACAGCCGGTCGCTGTTGGACTTGAGGAAAGCGGCCTTGGCGTCCAGCTCCACGTATTTCTCGGTGGTGTGCTTCTGGGCGGCGTTCAGCCTATCCATCAGCCGTTCGGCCTTGGCCTCCAGCTCCGCGGCGCTCAGCGGCTGGCCGGTTTTCGGGTCCACGGCCGACGGCCCGGCCAGGGCCGGGTTATAGCCCTGGGGTTCGATATCCTCGTCCCAGGCCTGGAACACATCGGCCAGCTCCCGCATGACCATGGGCAGACTCAGAGAATCGCCGGTCTTCACGTCCACACCGCTGTTCAGGAAGCAGATGCCCCGCAAGGCGCTGTCAAAGGCGGAGCCGTTGACCAGCTTGCCGTCGATCTCCTTCATGCCCATGCCCATATCCAGGGGCAGCTCCTCCTTGCTCATGATCTCCAGCTTCTTCACGTCGGCCTGATCCCGGTAGTAGTCGATCCAGGCCTGCTCGTCCGGGTCGGCGGAGGAGGAGGGCATATTTTCGGGCAGATAGGTGCCCTTGGTCGTATCAATGGCGCCCCAGGCGGGCTCAGGGGTGGTGGGTTTCTCCACTCCGCCGGCGCTCACGTTGACCCCCCGGTAGTACAGCTTGGTGTGGTCCTTATTCCAGGTAAAGGGGACGTTCAGCCCGTCGTTTCCGGCAAAGATGAACTGCTCGCCTACCTTCTGGTTCATGGACTCCACCACCGAATCGGCGGTCTCCCGCAGAACCAGGGCCAGGGCGGAGCGGCTCTCGCCGGCGGTGTCGCTGTTGCCCCGGATGGCGGACACCCGGCCGTTGGCGTCGCTCAGGTCCTTGATGACCCCGGCCAGATTGGTCCAGCCGGTGTGGAACTTGTTGTAGGTGGTGTCGGTATTGTCCAGCTGGCTGCTGGTCTGGCACCACTGCCGGCGCAGGCGGAACGCCTGAGAGGCGGCGGCGGGGTCCTCCGCGTAGCTGTTGAAGTTGCGCTTGGTCTGCACCTTATTGACCGAATCTGAAAGCGTGTTGGTGGAATTCATCAGGTTGAAACGGTAGGTGCTCATCATCATGTTGGTGGTAATGCGAAAACCCATCTCAGGTTACCTCCTTATCTGATGGTGCCGTTAATCAGCTTATCCAGCATGGAATCCAGCGTGGTCATGAGCTGACAGGCGGCGGCATAGGATTTCTGGTACATCATCATACTGGTGGCCTCTTCATTGAGGTCCACGCCGGAGACGCTCTGACGGTCGTTGTCCAGGGCCAGCGCTCTGGTGGTATAGCCGTTGTAAAGGGTAGTGGTGGTTTTCTGGTCGCTGGCCAGAACGTGATTGGTGTTGTTCAGCATCTCCTGGAAGGTACCGCTGTAATACTTGGTATTGTTGGCCGCATCGCCCACCACGTCTCTGGGCTTATACTCCATCTTCTCTCCCATCAGGGTAATCATATGGCTGACGTTGCTGCTGTCGGTGGAGTGGTCCAGACCGTCGTTGTTCTCCTTGAAGCAGCGGATGCGGACCTCGCCGGTGGACCACTTCTTGGCGATGGAGATATTGGCGGCGGTAATCCCGGTGCCGTCGTCGCCGTCGCCGCTGGTGCTGAACAGGTTGCCGCCCGCCATCTTTTCGATGCCGTGGCCATTCCCGGTGGGGGACAGGTGCTTCTCCTGCACGATTTTGACCTCGGCCCGCAGGTCCTCCGGCAGGCTGGACAGGTCCTTGCGCAGCAGGTAGCTCTTATCGTAGCCCGCCGCGGTCAGCTTGGCCACGACCGCCGCCGCGTCGCCGCCGCCGGTCACCAGGTCGCAGTTTGCCGTATTCGTTTTATACACCTCAACGCCGTTGGCGTCGCGCTCGGTCTCGTAGCCGGCGAACATGGGCTTGTTGGCCTCGTTCATGGTCTCGGCAAACTTCCGGGCCAGAGCGTCCAGGGCGTGCTGGTAGTAGGGGATGCCCCGCTTGATGTTGGCGTCTGGGTCGAAGGTGATATCCTGCTCGCTGGCAAACTCGCCCTCCTCGGTAATCAGCTCGCGGTACGACTGGAGCGCGCCGAACAGAACGGTGTCGCCCAGGTCCACCGGCTCGCTTACCGTGTTGCCCTCCTCCTTCATGAGGTTGCCCTTTTTGTCTGTCAGGGCCTCCAGCCCCATCCACAGGCGGTTGTCGTCCGCCTTCTTCATCGCGTTGTTGACCTGCGTCGCGGCCTCCGGGTCGCAGGTATATCCCACAATATTCCCGTCGTTATCCAGCTTTACATACGGGGAGTATTTCTCTTCAAACTGCTGGGTCAGCTGTCCCTTATAGCCCATACCCTGCAAGGTCGCCTCTCCGGCCGCGTTGTTCCACACTGGTTTGCCGCCGGCGTCCTTCAGCGCGTTCTTTTCCGAGTTGGTATATACGATCTTTCCCGCCGCCAGGTCGCTGGCCTTGCTGATGTAGCGGTTGCAGCGAGGGTCGTCGGCCTTGAAATCCGGGTTGCGCATGGGCGACATCTCAGGCATGGTGAGCTGAGTGCCGTAGACGCCCTGAATCAGCTTGATAGGGGGATTGCCTGTGCCGGCGATGGAGATATTCAGCCGTTCCACCGAGTTGAACTCATCGATCTTCTCCATATCGTACCGCACATCCACCTTGACATAGGTGGACAGCTCGTCGATGAGCAGGTTGCGGTGGTCCCGCAGCTCCAGGGCGTTGTCCCCGTAGATGCCCGCCTCTCTGATCTGCTCGTTCAGGTCCCGGATTTGGGTCAGAATGGTGTTGACCGAGCTGACCTCCTCCTTCAGCTTATCCGTCAGGGTGTCCTTGGAGGTGACCAGAGCGTTGGCGTAGTCGTTGAACAGCTGCACCAGGCTCTCGGCAGAGGAGCGGACGTTGGTGTCGCAGGTGTCGTCGTTGGCGTTGCGGCTCAGAATCTCCAGCTGCTGGAGCAGGTCGTTGAACTGGTACTCGATGACGCCGAAGTCGCCATCGCCGTCGCCCACCTCGTCCAGGATGTTGGAAAGCTGCTTCAGCCCGTCCAGCCGGGCCTCATAGGCCCCCACGCTGGACTGCTCGTTGCGGTATCGGATGTCCATGAAGGGGTCCCGCAGCTGGGAGGTGCCCTCTGCCAGCACGCCGTAGCCGATATCCAGATTGTAGCTGTTGGCGTAGCGGATGTTGCCGTCGGAGTGCAGCGACACCAGGTCCAGCCGCTGGCGGGTGTAGCCCTTGGTGTTGATATTGGCAATGTTGTTGCCCGTCAGGTTGAGAGAGGCCTGGGAGGCGTAAATCCCCAGCCGCGCGGCGGTGAAAGAGCCGAAAGTACCAATAACAGCCATGGTAGTTCTCCTTTATCTCATCGGGCCTCAGGCCCGGAAATCAGTCTGGTGGATTTTGCGGTCCTCCGCCGCCTGGGCGGCGTCTCCTGCCTGTACAGCCTGCATACGCTCGATGGCCCGCAGGTTGACCTCCAGCGTGTCTCTGGCCACCTGGCTGGCGGCCTGGAACAGCGCGTACTGCCGGCGCAGCTCCTCCGCCACGCCCTTGACCTCCAGCTGGAGCTCTTCGGGGCAGCGGCTCTCCAGCTGGTTTAGGGTGGTCCCTCTCAAATCCAGAGCGGCCAGCATGGCGTCCCGCTTTTGGTCATAGCCCCGTAGGGACAGGCTGAGCACCTGCTCCCGCTTCATACAGGCCTCCACCCCGGCCAAGTCCCCCCGGGAGGCGGCGTCGTTCTTCTCTCCCTCCACCTTGGTGAGCTCCTCCAGCGTGTGGGTCAGGCTGACCAACAGTTTCAGATAATCCTGCCAGCTCGCCATTTATTCGCCCTCCGTCAGCAGCAGCATCCGGGCCGCCGTCTCTCTGGCGTCGGGGCGGTACTCTCCGTCCATAACCTGACGGCGCAGCTCCTGCACCCTTCCGGTGGTGTTGTAGGTGCGCACCTGATGGGACAGGGCGGCGGCCAGGTCCCGGAACGCGGTGCTGGTCTCCTGGCCGGCTCTGGCGGACAGCGTGATCTGGTCGAAGCTGCTCTCCGCCGTCCGGGCGCGCTTGGTCCCGCGGCCGCGGGCGGCGCCGGCCGCAACAGGGGCGGAAGCAAAGCCTTCACGTCTTGTAACTAACATATTGGTAACCTCCTGAATCCTCCCCGGAGGGGAAGAACACATAGCAATTCTAAACCCTTCTGTACCATATTTATCGGACTGTTTCCTGAGAAACATAACATAGCGGGTAAAATTTTTTCCTTTTTCTCTCTCCGGAAAAAGAAACCCGGGCCGGAAAGCGGTGCTTTCCGGCCCGGGCGACGGGGTTTACGTTAAAATATCCAGCTGCTTGTATTCTGCAATTCGTTGTTTGATCTCCTCCATGGGAATCTGGTCCCGGACGGCGGCAAAGTCGCTGGAAACGCGGGCCAGCTCCGCCTTGATCTGGGGGACCTCATACAAATCTCCGGCGCCGGTGCGGACATAGTAATCGGGCAGCAGGGCGCAGCCCACCGCGCCGCTCTCGGCCGCGGGCAGCTCCTCCGCCCCCTGGCTCACAGCGGCCAGCAGCCGCAGGTGGCTGTCGAAGTAGCCGTTGAGCTCCAGAAGGACCCCCATGCCGTTAAGGTCAAATACCTGGAGAGGAGCGCCGCCAGGGACGTCGAGCTGGCCGCCGCCGTAGAACGCCGGGGAATCTCCCAGCTCATACAGGCCGTTGCACACGTCCATCAGGCGCTGATATTCCTCCTGGGCTGGGAGGGTCTGGAGAGACCGGAGCACCATATCCGCCGCCCAGTCCAGCTCGCCCAGCACCTGGCAGCCGGGGAGGCTGGACAGCCGCCTGCCCAGAGGAGCCAGCCGGGCAATGGAAAGCAGTCCCCACACCCGGACCTGGATGTCGCTCAATTCCCCGGCCTTCTCCTCAATTTCGGCGGGGAGGTCGTTGTAGAGCAGCCCCTCCTTGTCCTCCAGCGCGCCGATGCGGTCGGAGCAGTCGTCCATAAGCCTGTCCCCCACCTTCTCGCAGACGGCGTCGTCGGCGCTGTAAATGGTGTCCGCCCGGTGGAGCCAGAGCCGGGCGCGGTTCAGCTCGCCCTGATCCATCGCGGCCGCGCCCATTTCATAATAGGCCTTGGACAGCCCCGCCCAGTCCTTTTTCCTCTGGAGATCGGTCAGCCGCTCCTCCGGTGTTTTGGCCTCTTTCTTTCCAAATCCAAACACAGCAGTCATCTCCTATTCTATTTTGGGATATCTGACCGCATTATAAGCCCGGAGGCCGGGACTGTCAATGCAGAAAAAAGTAGGGGCCGCCGCCCTCGGCGGCCCGTTTCAAATCCGGCGGGTCGCCCAGGGGGGCGACCCCTACGGTCAAGCCCCACAGGATATCTTTACTTAAATCTCACCGCCGTGCCGTAGGCGATCACCTCGGCGGCCCCCTGCATCACGGCGGAGGAGCCGTAGCGGATGTTGACCACAGCGTCGGCCCCCAGGGACTCGGCCTCGTCCACCATGCGCTTGACGGCGATCTGACGGGCCTCGTTGAGCATCTCGGTATAGCCGGTGATCTCGCCGCCCACCAGGGTTTTCATGCCGGCCATAAAGTCCTTGCCGAAGTTCTTGGACTGCACCACCGTGCCCTTTGCCATGCCCAGCACCTCAAATTCCTTCCCAGGGATGTAGTCGATGTTTACCAGCAGCATAATATTTTCCTCCTTCATAAAATAAATCAGTATTTTTTGGCTTCCTCCAGCTCGCCCTTCTCAATCTCCCGCACCCGCTGCCACAGGGCGGCGAAGGTGAAGGGAATGGTAATCAGATCGGCGATGGCCAGAAACAGCATCAGGCCGGCCAGCCATTCCGGCGGACTCATGGTCCGCAGCCAGAGCAAGGCGGCCACTGTCAGCAGCTGGAGCAGAGTGCTGACCGCTACAGACCGCACCGCCGCCCGCTTTTCCGCCCGGCGGTCAATACTTTTTGGCCTCATCCTCTTCGCCTCCCTTGACCTCCTTCCACCGCTGATACAGGGCAATGATGACCCCCACCGCGACGGCCAGGTAGATAAACGCGGTGAATAGAATCACCCCGGTGGCGAAGGGCTCGGTCAGACCGCCGAAGTAGCCGGTCAGCATGGCTCCGGTGAGCAGGAACATGAACCCGGCCACCAAAACGGTGATGACCACCGCCCCGGCAAAGCCCTTTCCTTCAATAGTTTTTCGCATCGTCTTCCTCTCCCTTCTGAATTTCCTTGATCCTTTGGAACAGGGCCAGCAGCACTCCCAGGATGACCACCCCGGGGATGGCCGCCAGCACCGCAACCAGCGCCAGAGGCGGGGCGTCGGCGGGGTCCACGGTGAAGCCCCACACCATCAGCGCGATGATGCCGGCCATCAGGCCGGTGGTGAGCAGCGCCATGACAATGGCGCCCGCATACCGGACGGGCTTCAAGTCGTTCTTCTGCTTGTCCTGGAAGGTGGCGCCCGCCTGCTCCAGCCGGTCCATCTCCTCCAGCAGCCCGGCGGCATCCAGGGCGTTCAGCCGCTCCTCCCGGTCCTTCAGGGACTGGCAGAGCTGGATAGACTGCTCCAGACTCTTCCGCTCCCGCTCCAGTGTGACCAGATGGCGGCGCATGCCGTCGGCCACCGTGCCGCCCGCCTGCATCCTTCTGATTTCCTCCAGAGGCACGCCCAGCTTGCGCATGAGCTTGATCTGCCGCAAGGCGGCCACCTCCGCCTCGCCGTAGTCCCGGTAGCCGTTCTCGCTGTTGCGCCGGGGGGACAGCAGCCCCTGTTCCTCATAGAAGCGGATGTTCTTTTTGGTGATGCCCACCTGGGCCTCCACCTCGTTGATTTTCATGGGCCCTCCCCCTTTCTGAGGCTACCTTACACCTTCCACAAGGGGGAAGGTCAAGAGGTTTTTAAATTTTTTTCAGGTTCCATCCCCTGTAAGGTCGGTCCGCGGCCGTCCGCGCGAAATTTCCGTGACCGTCAGCCGCTCCCCCTCCACCCGGAATTTCACCTCCAGCCCGGAGAAGGACATGCCGTACGTCCGGTCCGGGTCGTCCTGATACCGGGGCCGCGGGTCCTGGGCCAGCACGGCCAGCAGGCCGGCCCGCTTGTCCTCCGTGACGGCCTCCAGCAGCTCCTGGGGGCAGCTCACCTCCAGGCCGTCCTCCCTGGGGGCGGAGGCAAAGCCTCCCACGGCGCCGGGCCTGCAGTCGGCGTAGGGCAGATAGGGCTTGATGTCGTAGATGGGGGTGCCGTCCATCAGGTCGGCCCCGGCCACGATGAGGACAGGCCCCAGCTCCCTGTCCTGCCTGACCTCAATCAGCCGTACGCAGCTCAGGCCGATGGGGTTGGGTCGAAAGGGAGACCGGGTGGCGAACACCCCCAGCCGCTTGTTCCCGCCCAGACGCGGGGGCCGGACGGTGGGGGACCAGCCCCGGGATTGGGAGAACTCCCAGAGCAGCCACAGGTGGGAGAAGCCCTCAATCCCCCGCAGGGCGCTGGCGTCCCGGTATCCGGGGGCAAAGACCACCTGGGCGGCGAGCTCCTCCACCAGGCCGCTCTGCCGGGGAATACCGAATTTTGTCGCAAAGTCGCTTCTGATGTGGGCGATGGGGGTCATCTCCATAAAAAATCCCTCCCGTACCTTTATTATAAGGCACAGGAGGTCGTTTGTCCAATCAGCGGACGATAATATTTTCCGAAATCTCGCACAGGGCCTGGGCGGCCTCCATGTCGAACCGGCCGCTGCGGGCCAGGTCGGACAGGGAGATCACCCCCACCAGCCTGCCGCCCTCCACCACAGGCAGGCGGCGTACCTGGTGCCGGGACATAAGCCGGGTGGCCTCCCGGCAGTCGTCCCCCGGGGCGACGGTGGCGCAGGAGCGGGTCATGATATCCCGCACCGGGGTCTGGGCCGGGTCCTCCTCGGCGGCAATGCACCGCAGGACGATGTCCCGGTCGGTAACCATTCCCCGCAGCCGGCGGTCCGCTCCGCACACGGGCAGCGCCCCAACGTTGTGCCGGCTGATGAGCCGGGCGGCCAGCGCCGCCGAGGAGGTTGGCTCCACCGTCACCGCGCTGGGATTCATCAAATCCTTTACCTGCACAAAAACCACCCTTTCGGTAAAAATTGGCTTATGGCCAGTTTGCCCGAAAGGGCGGTCCTTCATACTATTATCCGATTATTTTTTATCCTTCTCCCACAGAAGGTATGTGCAGACCGCGATAACGGACGCAGTATATAAAATCGCGCCGATCTGCATCCGGTCAACATCGTATCCGGGCAATATCACATGGTCGGAAATATAAATCGTGGTCAACACCCCTAACGCCAGGACCGCCGCGAAGATCAAACAGCATATCACGATTTTTCGAATCAAACTATGCTTCTTGAAAAATATCATGTTATTTCCCCCTATGGAGTATAGCTGACCTCAAGTTGTGCAGTATAATCTTCCTTTTTTGCAAAAACGTTAGGCGTAATAGAAGCAACCGCATCCTTCACAGAAATAGATAAAGAAGGATCAAATGATATGCCCACACCCCAATCACTGCGGCTCGTTACAGGTCGTCCCCGCCGGCGGATTCAGGACGGTAGAAAAGCAGCAAGGCAAGTACCTCCAAAACAGCCCCGTAAGTGATGGACACATACAACAAATTGCAGTCATTGAATGGAAGAGGGATATCGACATGAATGTACACATAGAGGAAGATTGGAATCAGAGTATATACAAAGAAAATCGCGCCAACGACCAATCCCACCTTCATAAACGCTGCGTACTTTTTATGCCAGATATATTCCGCTTCCAGCAGAAGGGTGCCTTGCTTGTTGAAGAGTAGAGATTGCAAGGAGTAAAACAAAATGAGCAATATCAGTGCGTTGAAGTCCAGGAGCTTGAACCTGGGGAAAAAAGACAGGATAAATAGACACATATCCAGAATCAGCGCTGCGGCCTGAATAGACCTTTTATCCCCCCATGCCGTCAGAACGCGCTGTGTTTTTTGCCACATTCTAAATACCTCCTAACCGCAGTTTACACTACAATCAACTCGGAACGGAGCGGTCTTTAATGGTCCACAGTAACAGTGATGTGGTGCGGAGGATTTCCCGAAGAGCTATCAGCGGCTTGGAAGCTAATTACAAATTCTACTTGTCGCAATTCTATATCTACTTTACCGGTCAAAAGGTGCTCTCTATAGTGGATAATGTCCCTTGATTCGATAGTATAAGTCCCCACATCTATGTTGTCCCAGTTATTGTTTCTAATAAACTTTTGCACCAGGGAAACCGAGGCATCAGGAAAAAAGACATCTGGAAGCCTTGCTCCCATAATACCAAATATTTTATTTTCTATGAACGTATATTGTTTAGAGTCCGTCGCTGTTACGTTGAAGGAACCGGTAGTCTCCCAGGGGGTCTTCACGGTATAATACTTAAATCTGTCACCTACATAAGGTTCAATTTCGCTGGCTGACGCAGGAAAGAAAAGTGTTGTCAACATAGCCATAGCCATAACGGCGCTGAGCAAATGCTTCATTGTCTTTTTCATTTTTATTCTCCTTTATTATAACATAGTTTTCATAAAAATCAATCATTTTCATTTTGCTAAAAGTTGATCTCGCCGGCGACAGTAATTTCATAGGATTCCTTATTGCGGATTACAATCGTATACTGGCCTCGCTGGCTTACCTCAATTGATTTGTTGATATGCCCACTTGTGGAATTTAAGGAATAGAATTTTCCGTCAGGGGCAACCACACCAAAATCAACGCTGGCAGAAGTTGGAACATAATCACAATCGAAAGCCACCTTATTACCCTTGTTCAGATTGATGCTCTGCCCCACGTATATAAAATCATTTTTGCCAATCCGATGATTCAAAGAACCAAAAGCAAACGGAACAACAGCATTATCCTCTATTGCACCAGCAGGAGCGGCAGCACAACCGAGCAGCGCACAGACCAACAACATCGCACAAAAACGCTTGAACCGCATAAGCACATACCTCCTTTCCATGTAATTGAATGCTTTAAGAAGATACATCGACAAAAGAAATTTCTTCTCCCATCCCTATATCTATCACCTCACCTTCCAAATCATCCATACTCACAGAAACACTCCGTTGCCTGATAAAGAGCAGTCCCCCGACTATGAGACCGGCGGCCAGAAGCAGCGCAATCAGCAAAGCGCGTTTTTTCCTCTGGCCGCGCTTTGATTTTGTTCCCTCTGCCACAGCCTCTTCCTGGGGCGTCCAGTCCTCCCCGGTATCCATGGATTTTGGACGGCTGGACGGTGTCCAATCCTCTTTGACCCACTCATCCAGCGGCACGCCGTACAGGACGCTCAGGCGCATCAGATTTTCCGTGGTAGGGACAGACGTGCCCGCCTCCCAGCGGGAAATTGTCTGTCGGGATACCTCCAGCTTCTCCGCGAGGTTGATTTGTGAGATGCCGTTTTCTTCTCTAAGGCGGTGGAGCTTTTCCTGTAACTTCATAATAAGACCTCCCGCTTATTTTTCAACCACAATTATGTTACACCCAAAAATTTGATGTAACATCCATGTTACATTGTATGTACCATTGCAATTATACATTTTAAGCAATATTTGTCAACCACAACCCGGCGTACCTCCACAGGAAAAGCCCCCGCAAAAGGCAGCGCCTTCCGCGGGGGCTTTTCCAATTTGCTTTGGGGCGGGACGGGAAAATCAGATCATCAGCGAGCACACCAGCGCGGTATACTCCGCCGGGTCCTCCAGGGGCAGGTCGGCCAGCATCAGCGCCTGGGCGTAGAGGAGCTTGGAATATTTGGCCACCAGCTCCTTGTCCCCGGCGTCCACCGCCTTTTTCAGGGCGGCGAAGGGTGCGGAGTCGGGGTTGAGCTCCAGCACCCGGTCGGCCTTCATGGGCTGGCCGCCCTCCACCTTGCGCATATACCGCTCCATCTCGATGGAGACCGGCCCGTCGGCGGACAGGCAGCAGGCCCCCGATTTCAGGATAGCGGAGGCGCGGACCTCCTTGACCTGCTCGCCCAAAGCCTCCTTCACAGCCTCCAGCACCGGCTTGCCGGCCTCGGCCTTCTCCTCGGCCGCCTTCTTCTCCTCCTCGGACTGGGGCAGGGCGTCCTCCTCGGTGACGGACTTGAACTGCTTGCCGTCCATCTCCCGCAGGCCCTTCATGACGAAGTCGTCCACGTCCTCGGTGCAGTAGAGAATTTCATAGCCCTTGTCCAGGATGCGCTCCACCTGGGGCAGCTTGGCGATCTTCTCCACGCTCTCGCCGCAGGCGTAGTAATAGAAGGGCTGGTCCTGGGGCATTCGGTCCTTGTAGGCGGCCAGGGTGGTGTTCCTGCCCTCCTTGGAGGACCAGAACAGCAGCAGGTCCTGAAGCATATCCTTGTGCTGGCCGTAGTCGGCCACCACGCCGTACTTGAGCTGGGCGCCGAAGGCGGACCAGAACTTCTCGTACTTCTCAAAGTCCTCCTTCTGCATCTTCAGCAGCTCGTTTTTGATCTTCTTCTCCAGGGCGGCGGCGATGGTCTTGAGCTGCCGGGTGTGCTGGAGGACCTCACGGCTGATGTTCAAAGAGAAGTCGGCGGAGTCCACCACGCCCTTGACAAAGCGGAAGTGGTCGGGGAGCAGGTCGGCGCACTTGTCCATGATGAGCACCCCGGAGGAGTAGAGCTGCAGGCCCTTCTGGTACTCCCGGGTGTAGAAGTCATAGGGGGTCTTTTCCGGGATATAGAGCATGGCCTTGTAGGTGACCGCCCCCTCGGCGCTGGTGTGGATAACGGTGAGGGGGTCCTGCCAGTCGCCGAACTTCTCCTTATAAAAGGCGTTGTACTCCTCGGGTTTCACCTTGGACCTGGGCCGCTGCCACAGGGGCACCATGGAGTTGAGGGTCTTCCACTCTTTGACGGTCTCCCACTCGGGCTTGTAGTCCTCGCCGGCGTCGGCGGGCTTCTCCTTCTGCCGGTAGTCCTCCACCTCCATGGTGATGGGGTAGCGGATGTAGTCGGAGTATTTTTTAATAAGCTCCTGTAATTTATAGGTGTCCAAATACTGATCGTAGTCCTCCCCTTCGGCGTTGGCCTTGATGTGCATGACCACGTCGGTGCCGGGGGCCTCCTTCTCGCACTGGGTGACGGTATACCCGTCCGCCCCGTCGGACTGCCACATCCAGGCCTCGTCGCTGCCCCAGGCCCGGGAGATGACGGTCACATGGTCGGCCACCATGAAGGCGGAGTAGAAGCCCACGCCAAACTGGCCGATCACGTCGATCTTGCCGGCCGCTTTGTCGTCCTCGCTGAGGCCGGCCTTGAACTGGCCGGAGCCGCTCCTGGCGATGGTGCCCAGATTGGACTCCAGGTCCTCCTTGCTCATGCCCACGCCGTTGTCCGACACGGTGAGCAGCCGCCCCTCCTTGTCGGGGACGATGGTGATTTTCAGGTCCTTGCGCTTGACGCTCACACTGTCGTCGGTGAGGGACTTGTAGGCCAGCTTGTCCTCGGCGTCGCTGGCGTTGGAAATCAGCTCCCGGAGAAAAATTTCCTTGTGTGTGTAGATAGAGTTGACCATCAGGTCCAGCAGCCGCTTGGATTCCGCCTTGAATTGCTTCTTTGCCATGATTCTGATTCCTCCGTGTATATTTAATTTCTTTAATAACAATATGGTTAGCACTCAGTCCATTTGAGTGCTAACCATATTCTAGCGCATTCTCTTCCAAATTGCAAGAGGGTTCATAATTTTTTTACACTTCCTGCTTTCCCGCGCGGCGGAGGTACAGAAAGGACCGGGCTTTCGCCCGGTCCCTGTAAAATGCCTGTGCAGATTTACTTGATAGATCAGCCCAGCAGCTGGAGAACGCCCTGAGGCACCTGGTTGGCCTGGGCCAGCATGGCTTGAGCGGACTGCACCAGGATGTTGTTCTTGGTGTAGGCCATCATCTCCTCGGCCACGTCGGTGTCGCGGATGGAGCTCTCGGCGTCCTGGATGTTCTCCTTCATCACGGACAGGTTGTTGGCGGTGTGCTCCAGACGGTTCTGGGTAGCGCCCAGCGTGCCGCGCACGTCGGAGACGTAGTTGATGGCGTCCTTGATGGACTTCACGGCGGCCTGAGCGCCGGCCTGGTTGCCCAGGGTCAGCTTGTCGATGCCCAGAGCGTCGGTGTGCATATCCTTGATGGAGACGCGCAGCTGGTTGAAATCGTCGGAGGTGTCGCCGATCTGGAGCATCAGGCCGCCCTTGGCCTCAGCGAAGCCGCTCAGACGGATACCCTTGTCGGCGTCGATGCCGTTGGAAGTGCCTCCGCCATTGGCCGCAGCGCTCTCGTCAATAGCGTCGGTCGCTTTCAGGCCGGTGACCTCAGAAATCTTCTTCATGTTCTGGTCAAAGTTGGCCCCGCCAGCGGTCAGACCGGTCGCCACGCCGCCCACCAGGATGGTGA
Organism: uncultured Oscillospiraceae bacterium; assembly: GCA_910588635.1. GTDB lineage: Bacteria > Bacillota > Clostridia > Oscillospirales > Oscillospiraceae > Lawsonibacter. Next base: position 63,357 of record CAJUPW010000001.1, read on the forward strand.
CGTCGGAGCCCAGACCCTGAGTGGCCTTAAACCAGGTATCGGTGGCGGCATCCACATTCTCGGCCATGATGACAAACTTGTGGCCGTTGATGGTGAACACAGCGTCATCGTAGTTGGTACCGTCATACTCGGTGAGGCTGGCGGTGTCAAGCTCACGGCCGTCATCCAGAGGAGCGGTTTTTGCCGTAATATTGCTCTTCAGGTCCACCGCAGTTTTCGTGTCGTACTTGGCGTGGAAGTCCACAGCTTTGATCGCGGGAACCTTCGTGCCGGCCTCTTTGGCGGTAAACTTGAACTGACCGTCAGCAGTGCCTTTGGCGATGGTGTAATCCTTGGCCAGGGCGGTCTTCTCCAGTTCCTTCATGATGGACTCGCCCAGCTCCTTCGCAGTGGGAGCGCCATCGGTCACGGTATACTCGGTGCCATCTTCAGCGACCATCTTGGTCACAGCGCCAGCGGCGTCCTTGGCGAAAGTGAAGTTGACGGTGTAGGAGGTGCCGTCATCCAGAGCCACAGTGTAGGAGGCGGTGCCGCCCTCAACAGCGCCGGTGCCAGCAGCGATAGCCGTATCACTCTCATACACGGCAGCCGCGCCAGAGCTGAACTTGCTGCCCGCATTGCCGCCAATCTCAATCTTGTTCACGGCGCCGGTGGCAGCCAGAGAGCCGTCCAGCAGCTTGATGCCGTTGAAGTTGGCGCTGTCGGCGATACGGTTGATCTCGGACTTGAGCTGCTCGAACTCATTGGTGATGGCCTCGCGGTCCACCTCGTCCTGATAGGTGCCGTTGGCGGACTGCTCGGCGAGGTACACCATGCGGTTGAGCATGTCGTGGATCTCCTGGGTGGCGCCCTCAGCGGTCTTGACCAGGGAGATGCCGTCCTTCACGTTCTTCTGAGCGGCGGACAGGCCGGTGATCTGAGCGCGCATCTTCTCGGAGATGGCCAGACCGGCGGCGTCGTCGCCGGCGCGGTTGATCCGGTAGCCGGAGCTCAGCTTCTCCAGGTTCTTGGCGACGGCGGAGGTGTTGTTGGTGTAGTTGCGGTAGGCGTTCATCGCCATAATATTGTGCTGAATCCTCATTTTTAAACTTCCTTTCTTAAAAATGAACTTTATGGTTCAATCCGTGCGCCGGAAATTCCTTTTCCCGGCGCGGTGTTGATTGCGCCCTCCGTTCGGGCTCCGTGGCCTTTGGGCGTCTGAACGGGCGGACGCGCGTACATATATTTCAGCCGGTCCGCGAAACCGGGTGAAACCAAATTACTGACCCTCGGCCAGGTCGTCCTCCCACACAGCGGGGACGATCCGGTCCAATAGGAGCCGCAGCATCCGGGCCTCGTCAGCCGAGCCGTTTTGCTCCAGCCGGTCCATCACCCGCCGCATGGCCTTCACAGCCCGCTCCCGGTCGTCGTTCCACCGGAACACCTGGTCCCGGCGGTAGCGCGCCTTCTTTTTCGCCGGGGCGGCCAGACAGGCGGGCCGCTGTCCACCCTGCCGCTCCAGCACCTCTCCCCGGACAATGGGGACCTCCCGTCTGGCGTGGATGGCCACGTCGGCCCGGCCCCCGGCGACCCGGGCCACCTGGACCACGATATCGCCGTTAATAATCATGTAGTCCTCTGGGAGCATGCTCAGTTTCAGCATATCGGTTCGCCTCGCTTTCCTCGGGGTGGACAGGTTGTATAGAACCTGTCCACATGGGGAGGCAGAAAAAATATGTCGAAAAAATTTCCGGATCAGGGCTAAAGTTTTCAAAAACCTGGCCGATACAATAGGTGAGCAAAATAAAAAATCCCCGGGCAGGTTCTATACAACCTGTCCGGGGATTTTATGGAAAATAAGGGGAAGTGTCTGGGAGCTCCTCCATCCAGACACTTTTTTCGTCAATTTTCGCTTTAACCGCTCTCACAGCCCCTGTTTGCCCTTATAATACCCACATTCCCGCAAAAATCAGAAAAAACAAGGAAAACAGGAGGAAAGCGGAATGTCAGGTATTATGTACGGCTATGCCCGGGTGTCCACCCGGAATCAGCGGGAGGACCGCCAGCTGTCGGCTCTCCGGGCCTTCGGCGTGGCGGCGGAGCACATCACCGTGGAGAAGCAGTCGGGAAAGGACTTCGACCGTCCCCTCTACCAGCGGCTGACCCGGTCCCTGAGTCCGGGAGACGTGCTGGTGGTAAAGAGCATCGACCGGCTGGGCCGGAACTACGCGGAGATACTGGACCAGTGGGCCCGTATCACCAAGACCCGCGGGGCGGCCATCGTGGTTCTGGACATGCCCCTGCTGGACACCCGGGCGGGCCGGGATCTGACGGGCACCCTGGTGGCGGACATTGTCCTCCAGCTGCTCAGCTACGTGGCCCAGACCGAGCGGGAGTTCATCCGCCAGCGTCAGGCGGAGGGCATCGCCGCCGCCCTGGAGAAGGGGGTGCGCTTCGGGCCGCCCCGCATGGTCATGCCGGAGGACTTCGCCCGTCTCGCGAGGGACTGGTGGATGGGCCGGGTCAACGCCTCCCAGGCGGGCCGTCAGCTGGGCATCTCCCGCAAGACCTTCACCCGCCGGGCCGCCGAGTGGGGCGCGTCCGCCGGGTTCACAGGAAAGGCCCCGGCGCAGATGGCGCTGCGCCGGGGCCTTCGTTAGTCCTTCCAGTCCCACCAGTTGAGCTTGTCCGGGGGACATTCGCCGTGCTCGGCGTAGTGGACGGCCAGCCGGTAGACGTACAGCACGCACCGGTCCACCTGACAGCCCTCCATCAGACATTCCTTTTGATACAGCTCCTCCGGGTCCTGGCCCCGCAGGGACTCCAGAGTGGGACAGCCAATACGCTCCAGGTGTCTGGCCATATTGGGACCTACGCCGGGAATCTTCTGCAGCTCCGACTTCATCAAAACTCCGCGTTGCCCACGGTGCGGGGGTGGAGCTCCACGTCCCGGATGTTGTTGATGCCGGTGAGGTACATCACCATCCGCTCAAAGCCCAGGCCGTATCCGGCGTGGCGGCAGGAGCCATACCGCCGCAGGTCGCAGTACCACCAGTAGTCCTCCGGGTTCATGCCCAGCTCCTTAATGCGGCCCTCCAGCAGCTCCAGCCGCTCCTCGCGCTGGCTTCCGCCGATGATCTCCCCGATACCGGGCACCAGGCAGTCGGCGGCGGCCACAGTTCTGCCGTCGTCGTTGAGGCGCATATAGAAAGCCTTGATCTCCTTGGGGTAGTCGGTGACAAAGACGGGGCGCTTGAACACCTGCTCGGTGAGGTAGCGCTCGTGCTCGGTCTGGAGGTCGCAGCCCCACTCCACCTTGAAGTCAAATTTGTCGTTGTTCTTCTTGAGAATCTCCACCGCCTCGGTGTAGCTCACCCGGCCGAAATCGGAGGAGGCCACGTGCTCCAGCCGCTCCTTGAGGCCCTTGTCCACAAAGGAGTTGAAGAAGGCGATCTCATCGGGACACTTCTCCAGCACGGTTTTGATGATATATTTAATCATGGCCTCGGCGGTGTCCATATAGTCGCCCAGGTCGGCGAAAGCCATCTCAGGCTCGATCATCCAGAACTCGGCGGCGTGGCGCTGGGTGTTGGAGTTCTCCGCCCGGAAGGTAGGCCCGAAGGTGTACACGTTGCCGAAGGCCATGGCGAAGTTCTCGGCGTTGAGCTGGCCGGAGACGGTGAGGCTGGTCTGCTTGCCGAAGAAATCCTTGGAGTAGTCGACTTTCCCATCCTCCATCCGGGGCGGGTCGTTCAGGTCCAGGGTAGTCACCTGGAACATCTCGCCGGCGCCCTCGCAGTCGGACCCTGTGATGATGGGGGTATGGACATAGACGAAGCCCCGGTCCTGGAAGAAGCAGTGGATGGCGTGGGCGGCGGTGGAGCGCACCCGGAAGGCGGCGGAGAACAGGTTGGTCCGGGGCCGCAGGTGCTGGATGGTGCGCAGAAACTCGATGCTGTGCCGCTTTTTCTGCAGGGGGTAGTCGGGGGTGGAGGTCCCCTCCACCTCGATGGAGGCCGCCTTCACCTCCAGGGGCTGCTTGGCCTCCGGGGTAAGCGCCACCTCTCCCTTGACGATGAGGGCGGCGCCCACGTTCTGCCCGGCGATTTCCTTGTAGTTGTCCAGGATGTTGGCGTCCATGACCACCTGGAGGTTTTTAAAGCAGGAGCCGTCGTTGAGCTCAATAAAGCCGAAGGTTTTCATATCCCGGATGGTGCGGGCCCAGCCCATTACGGTGACATTCTGCCCGCCCAGGCGCTCCTGATCGGCAAAGATGGCGGCAATAGTTGTGCGTTTCACATTGATCCTCTCCATATTTCGCGTATTTTCCAAACCTTCCGGTTATGAATTCAGTTTTCTATTATAATGTCTTTCCCGCCGCTTGGCAAGCCCTCTTCACAGGAATTTGCCAAAAGAAAGCAAGGGTTTCCCTTTACAGCCGTAATCCGGTATGTTATAATGTACACTGGTATAAGTATTGACAGTTATTCTTCAGAGCCGTTCAGTTGAACGGGCTGGCCTGGTAAAGCGGACCGGGTCGGGATACAGAGGTGAATATATCTATGCGCCACATCAAAAACAGCGCCCGCGGCAGCTGGCAGATTCTCTGGCTGCTCCTGCTGCTGGTTGGACTGGCCAGCTTTGGACTTATGAACAGCCGGAATCTGCTTCTGAACAACGCCCGTACGCTGGGCTCCAACCTGGTCTCCAGCTATTCCAACGACGAGGACAGCCAGCTCCACGAATATGACCGCATTCTCACCATGGCGATGTACTACCTTGAGGACATGGGCAGCGAGGGTGTGGACAACACGCGGCTCCGGGAGTGGCTGACGGACTATTTCAGCAAGAGCGCCTCCCTGCTCCAGGATGTCTACGCCGTGCTGGACGGACAGGTCATCTCCGCCGGCGGGCTCCGGGACGCGGACTATGACTATGAGAGCCAGCCCTGGTACCAAAAGGCTATTGCGGCTCAGGGAAAGGTGATCTTTACCGACGCCTATACCAGCGACCTTTACGGCGGACAGCCGGTGGTCACGGTTGCGGTCTCCGCCGCCGGAAGCCCCAATGCCGTCGCCTTTGACGTGCCGGTAAGCAGCTTCCGGGCGGGCCACACCGTCCAGGACCTGCCCGAGGGGGGCGCCTATTATGTTCTGGATACCCAGGGCTTCCTGCTCTACTATAACATTCCCTTCACCGCCACCGAGGAGGAGCTTCAGGTCTATACCGAGGACCTGTTCAACCGGATCAACCGGGGCGAGCTGGACGGCGAGGACAACGAGATCGTCGGAATGCAGAAGCTCAAGCGGGGACTGTATTATCAGCACGCCGCCAACGGCTGGCTGTGTATCCTCACCGTCCCCTATCAGACCCTTTTACAGGGCGTACAGGACATTTTGATCTGGTACGTCCTGGGTCTGGGCCTGTTTCTGGCCGTGGCCTTCGGTATGTGGCTGCGGGACCGCAGGCTCAGCCACAAGGCTCAGCGGGCCGCCGAGACGGTCCAGGTGCTGGGCAATATGTACTATGCCCTGTACCGGATCAATGTGGTGAACGGAACCTATGAGATGGCCACAGGCTCCGACCTGGTCCAACAGGAGCTGGCCAGCCCGACGGGAGACTACAGTGACCTGATGCAGGCCATTATCTCCAGTCTGGACGAGTGGACCGGAGCCGACTTTTCCGAAAGCTTCTCCCTGGAGCGTATCCGTCAGCTGGTGGAACAGCAGGTGGGCGACTACGGCGGCGAGTTTCTCCGTAAAATCAACGGCGAACAGCGCTGGATCAGCGTCCGCCTGCTCACCGACGCTCAGGAAATTCCCAACGAGGCCGTCCTCTGCTTCCGCGACGTGGAGAAGGAGAAGGAGGAACAGCAGCAGCAGGTCCGCCTGCTCAAGGGGGCGCTTGCCGCAGCCGAGCAGAGCGAGCGGTCCCAGAAGCAGTTCTTCTCCGTCATGAGTCACGACATGCGCACCCCGCTGAATATTATTATTGGTATGACCAATCTGGCCCTCCAGTCCGAAAACGACCCGCAAAAGACTCAGGACTACCTGAACAAGATCGGCGGCGCCAGCCAGCAGCTGCTGGCCCTTATCAACGACATTCTGGAGATTTCCCGTCTGGAGCAGGGCAACATCTCTATGGAGGTCAAGTCCTTTGATCTGGTGGACGCCATGCAGACCTGGAGCGCCCCCTTCCAGGCCCAGGCCCAGGCCGGCGGGAAGGACTTCCGGCTGTCCATAGATGTCAAAAACGTCATGATTAAGGGGGACCCGGCCCGGCTGGGACAGATCATCAACAATCTGGTGTCCAACGCCATGAAGTTCACCAAGGCGGGGGACCGGGTTTCCGTCACTCTGCGGCAGATGGACGAGGGCAGGCGCAACAACTATCTTTTCACCGTGGAGGACACCGGCGCGGGCATGTCGGAGGAATTTTTGCCCAAGCTCTTCGACCCCTACGAGCGGGAAATTCGCTTCGGCGCCAAGGATGTCATGGGGACCGGCCTGGGCATGCCCATCGTAAAGAATCTGGTCACCCGTATGGGAGGCCAGATCACCGCCAGCAGCACCCTGGGCAAGGGGACCGTGTTCTCTGTCACCTTGCCTTTCGACGTGGGGGACGCCCCCCAGACCGCTCCGGCGGTGGAGGCCCCTCCCGCCGCCCAGCTGGAGGGCCGGCACATCCTGTTGGCTGAGGACAATTTCCTGAACATGGAGATTGCCACCGAGCTGCTCCAGATGCGGGGAGCCCAGGTGACCCAGGCGGAGAACGGCCGGGAGGCGGTGGACGCCTTCCAAAAGGAGGAGCCCTATTTCTTCGACGCCATCCTGATGGATATGCAGATGCCGGAGATGGACGGCTGCCAGGCCACTGAGGCCATCCGCGCCCTGGACCGGCCGGACGCCGGGACCACCCCCATTGTGGCGCTGACGGCCAACGCCTTTGCGGAGGATATCAGCCGCACTGCCCAGGCGGGGATGGACGCCCACCTGGCCAAGCCCATCAACATCGAGCTGCTGTGCGCCACGCTGACCAAGCTGATGGCCCATCGCGGCCCCAACCCCAACATAACCCCAACGGAAGGTGAGTGACTGACTTATGGTTCCAATCAGAGAGCAGCGATACACCATTCTGGTCGCTGACGACTCGGAGATGAACCGTTCCATCCTGCGCTCCATGCTGGAGGAATCCTATGACATCGTCGAGGCGGAGGACGGCCTTCAGGCAGTGGCCATCCTCCAGCAGATGGAACAGGAGATTGCCCTGGTCCTGTTGGACCTGGTCATGCCCAATATGGACGGCTTCGACGTGCTGTCCGCCATGAACAAGTACAACTGGATCGACAGCGTGCCCGTTATCATGATCTCCGCGGAGAGCACCCACGACTTTATAGAGCGGGCCTACAACATGGGAGTCACCGACTACATCAGCCGCCCCTTCGATATGATGGTGGTGCGGCGCCGGGTCATTAACACCATCATGCTGTACGCCAAGCAGCGCCGTCTGGCCGGAATGGTGAACGATCAGATTTATCAGCGGGAGAAGGTCAACAACCTGATGATCTCCATTCTCAGCCACATTGTGGAGTTCCGCAATGAGGAGAGCGGCCTGCATGTAATGCACATCCAGACCATGACGGAGATTCTGCTGAAGAGCCTGATGCGCAAGACGGACAGGTACAATCTGGACCGGGAGACCATCAATCTCATTGGCAACGCCTCCACTCTCCATGACGTGGGCAAGATCGGCATCCCCACCGAAATCCTGAATAAGCCGGGCCGGTTTACCCCCGAGGAATTCGCCATTATGAAGCAGCACTCCCAGATGGGGGCCGACATGATGAAGAGCGTGCCCGACCAGGAGGAGCCTCTGGTAAAATACGCCTACGAGATCTGCCGCTGGCACCACGAGCGCTACGACGGCCGGGGCTATCCCGACGGCCTGAAGGGGGAGGATATCCCCATTTCCGCCCAGGTGGTGGCGCTGGCCGACGTGTACGACGCCCTGACCAGCCCACGGGTCTACAAGCCGGCCCATCCCCATGAGAAGGCCCTGTCCATGATTCTCAACGGCGAGTGCGGCGCCTTCCAGCCCTTGCTTCTGGAATGTCTGGTGGAGAGCAGCGATATTATCCAGCGGGAGATGGCGGAGGACACAACAGCCCGCAGCGACCAGCGGGCCGCCGAGAACGCAATGATGGAGCTGTCCCAGTACGAAGAGCTGTCCACCACCGACCGCACCTTGCGCGTGCTGGAGCAGGAACGGACGCTCCACCGCTTTTTCACCGAGCTCTCATCGGATATTCTCTTCGAGTACGCCTCAGCCCCCCCTGTGCTCACCCTCTCCCCCTCCGGGGTACAGCAGCTGGGCCTGGAGGCCACCACCCTGGACCCCTACCACGACAAACGGGTGCAGGAGCTGGTGGGCCTTGACCTGCTGACGGAGCTGTCGCAGCTTCTTCGGAATACCACCCCGGAATCGCCGGTGGTGGAATTTCACTGCGCTATCCTGCTGAACGGCCGGACTGTTCCGGTACATATCATCAGCCGGTCCATGTGGTCCGCGGACGAATCACCCCAGTACACCGGGGCCATCGGCAAAGTAGAACTGGAAAAGGAGGTCAGCCAATGACCATTCAAGAGTGCTACGCCGCCCTGGAGGGCGACTACGAGGAGGTACTGGGCCGGCTGTACAGCGAGGCGCTGGTCAAGAAGTTCGTGGGTAAATTTCTGGCCGATCAATCCTTCCAGCTTCTGGAAAGCAGCCTGAACGCGGAGGACTACGACGAGGCTTTCCGCGCCGCCCATACCCTGAAGGGGGTGGCGCAGAATCTGAGCTTTACCAAGCTGTACCGCTCCAGCCACGAGATTACCGAAGCGCTGCGCACCAAGGACTGCGCCCTGGCCACCCGGCTCCTCCCCACGGTCAGCCAGGACTACGAGCAGACCGTCACGGCCATTCAGTCCTTCCAGAGCTCCTGAGAAATTGAAATTATTTGGAAAATATCACAAAAGATACAGGGCCGCAGTTTTGCAACTGCGGCCCTTCCTTTTCAGAATGCAGAAACACATACCAAATACAGCGCGGAAATTTCAAACGGACAGGATACTTTATCGCTGGGCCCCCGCCCTCAGGGGAACAGGCCGGGTCTCGGGAAGCTCCTCCGGCTGGTTGGGGTAGAGCCGGCGCAGCCTGGCGATGCAGGCGGCGCTGGCAGGCACCAGAAACAGGTCGGCGCACACCCAGGCGGCGGGGGAGGCGAAGCAGGCGGCGGTGTAGCCAAACATGGGCACCAGCACCATGCCCACCCCGGTTCGGGCGGCCATTTCCAGCACTCCGGCCAGGATGGCGAAGGGGCTGAAGCCCATGCCCTGGATGGAGAAGCGGACAATGTTCACCAGGGCCAGAGGGAAGAAGAAAGCGGTGCCGATCACGATGTACCGCGTGGTCAGCTCCACCAGGACCGCCGCGTCTGCCTCCCTGGGGTCCAGAAAGAGCATGGCGCACTGGGGGGCGAAGCGGAGCATGGCGCACATAGCGGCGGCCGAGTAGCCCAGCCCCAGCAGGGCGCAGGAGCGGATGCCCTTGGACAATCGGTCCAGCCTGCAAGCGCCCACATTCTGTCCGCAGTAGGTGGCCATGGTCGCTCCCATGGCGTCGAAGGGGCAGGCCAGCAGCTGAAACACCTTGGTGCCCGCCGCCACGGCGGCCACATAGAGGCTGCCCAGGGCGTTCACCGAGGACTGAAGCACGATGGAGCCGATGGCGGTGATGGAGTACTGCAGCCCCATGGGAATGCCCATAACGCACAGCACTCCGCAGGAGTGGAGGTCAAGCCGCCGCTCCTCTCTCGTCATCCGGAGGATGGGGTACTTTTTCATCATGTAGACCAGACAGGCGATGCCGGATACCGCCTGGGAGGCCACCGTGGCCGCTGCCGCCCCGGCCACTCCGGCCTGAAAGCCCAGAATGAGGGCGAAGTCCAGCGCGATGTTCAGCACGGAGGACAGGGCCAGGAAGTACACCGGCGTTTTACTGTCCCCCAGGGAGCGGATGATTCCGGCCAGCAGGTTGTAGAGGAAGGTGGCGGGTATGCCCATAAAGATGACAAAGATATAGGCGTAGGCGTTGTCAAAGATGTCCGCCGGAGTGCGCATGGCGGTCAGTATCCGCCGGCACAGCAGGCCGGTGGCGGCGGTGAGCGCCACCGCGAAGAGAACCGACAGCCAGGCGGCGTTGGCCGCATAGCGGCGCATTTTGGAGGGCTCATTGGCCCCCATCCGCTGGGCCACGGGGATGGCAAAGCCGTTGCACACCCCCATACAAAAGCCGATCACGAAGAAGTTGACGGAGCCGGTGGAGCCCACGGCCGCCAGGGCGGCGGAGCCCAGCAGCTTGCCCACGATCATGGCGTCCACCATATTGTACAGCTGCTGAAACAGCATCCCGAACAGGGTGGGCAGGGCAAAGCCCAGAATCAGCCGCATGGGGCTGCCATTGGTCAGGTCCTTGGTCATAACAGGCGTACCTTCCTTTTGAAAATCTCCGACCTATTATAGCCATCCGACCCCCGTCTGGCTAGCGGCTTTTTGACGGTTTTACGCCCCGCCTTTCAGGATTTTTTCATCAATATTCTGTCTACGCGTTCTTCGCCATCCGGCCGCAGGCCAGGGCGGTGGCCAGGAAGTAGCCCCCGTAGACCGCCAGGAGCACCCCGGCGGTGACCAGAGAGCTGGCCGCGCTGTCAATCCGGCCGGCGGTGGCGATGATGTCGTTGGCGGCCTTCATGCCCACAGCGGAGTGGACCAGGGCCAGAGCCAGGGGCAGCAGGAAGGCCAGGGCCACCTGCTGGACGGCGGAGCGCTTCATCTGCTTCTCCTCGGCCCCCAGGCGGCGGAGAACGGCGTACCGGCCGGTGTTGTCCGCCCCCTGGCTGAGCTGCTGGAGGGCCAGCACGGCGGCGGCGGCCAGCAGGAAGGTGAAGCCCAGATACAGCCCCAGAAACAGGGCCAGAATCTTATTGCCCACCATATCGGCGTAGATGGACAGCCGGGTCTCCGGCCGGACGGACAGCCGCTCCCGCAGAGGGAGCACCAGCTCCAGAAGCTGCCGCTCCGTCCCCTCCTTGTCCTCCGGGCTGTAGTCGGCGGACCACACCTGACGGCGGGGCTCCAGCTGTCCGGCCATATCGTCGGGAATGACGACGCAGGCCAGGCCCAGGTTTCCGGTGGCCAGCTTATCCTCCTCCTGCCACTCCAGCAGGGCGGGGAGAGGGCCGGCGTAGGCGCTCTGGCCCTGACGGACCATCAGGGCATCGTAGTCGGATACCCGAATGGCGCCGCTGGCATCCTCAATGCCGGTGACCTCTTTTTCGTTGTAGTAAAACACGGTATCGTAGCTCCAGGCCAGTTTTTCCTCCGGGTCAAAGCCCCCCGCCCGAAAGAGGGCGTCAAAGTCGATCAGCTCGGTATCCCCCGACTGATTCTGCACGGTGATATCGAAGGGGGCCTCCCCGTCGGTCATGGCGGACAGGGTGGAGTTGAGGCCCAGCGAGCTTGCGGTGATGCCGATGGCCAGCAGCAGCAGGATGCACACCACCGTCTGGGCCAGATAGGTGGTGTGGACCTTGCTGATCCACTGCCGTAGGGTGAACACATGCAGGTCCCGGAAGTACAGCCCCGGGCGGCTCTGGACGAACTTCATCACAAAGCCGGACAGGGACCGGAAGATGAGCAGCGTGCCCAGCGTACCCAGCCCCAGCATGGGGAAGCATAGGAAGGGAATCGCCACGGCCAGGGCCATACCGAAGATGAGCAGAATGGCGTAGGCGGCCAGCAGGCAGATCACCCCCAGGACGAACTGAAATACCGCCACCCCCAGAGGCCGGGGCTTGAGCACCTCGTTTTTCCGCTCCCCGTGAATCAGGTCGATGAGCTTGGATTTGGACACCTGCACCCCGGACAGGGCCATCACCAGCAGAAAGATGACGCCGAAGTAGAGCGCCGTCTTGCCCGCCGCCTTGGGGGAGAAGGTCAAAGCCAGCATCCCGGACACGTTTATCTCAAACATGGACAGGGTGAGGGCGGACATGCCAAAGCTGGCCGCCACTCCCAGGGCCAGCCCGGCAGCCAGGGAGACAATCCCGATGAGGCCCGTCTCCAGAAAGAGCAGCCTTGACACCTGCCCCTGGCTCAGGCCCAGCAGCAGATAGGTGCCCAGCTCCCGCTTGCGGCGGCGGAGGAGAAAGCGGTTGGCGTATAAAATCAGGCAGGCCAGCACCACCGCCACAAAGACGGAAAAGATATCGACGAGCATCATGATGGGCTCCACCATGGGGTTTTTATTCCGGGACAGGTAGGCCATGGCCCCCTGGCCGTCGATGGAGTTGAAGGTGTAGAACAGGCACACGCCGAAGGTGAGGGTGAGCAGGTACACCCCGTAGTCCCGGAAGGACCGGCGCACGTTGCGCAGGGCCAGCTTAGAGAACATCGGCCATTCCTCCTCCCATCGCAGTGACCACCTGGATAATCTTTTTGAAAAAGGCCTTCCGGCTGTCGTTTTCCCGGTGGAGCTCCAGGAAAATCTGCCCATCCCGGAGAAAGACCACCTTGCGGCAGCAGCTGGCGGTAAAGGCGTCGTGCGTGACCATAAGGATGGTGGCCCCCAGCTCCCGGTTCAGCTCGTCCAGCCGGTCCAGCAGCAGCTGGGAGGACTTGGAATCCAGGGCCCCGGTGGGCTCGTCGGCCAGCACCAGGGCCGGGCGGGTCACCATGGCCCGTGCGGCGGCGCACCGCTGCTGCTGCCCCCCCGACATCTGGTAGGGGTACTTGTCCAGACAGTCGGAGATGCCCAGCAGTCCGGCCATCTCCCGCACCCGCCTGTCAATCTTCTGGGCGGGGGCGCGGATGATGGACAGGGACAGGGCGATATTTTCGTAGGCGGTGAGGGTATCCAGCAGGTTGCAGTCCTGGAAGATGAACCCCAGCCGCTCCCGGCGGAATTTGGCCAGCTCTCTGCCCTTGAGCTTTGTCAGCTCCCTCCCGTCGATGACAATGGACCCGGCGGAGGGCCGGTCGATGGTAGACACGCAGTTTAACAGGGTGGTCTTGCCCGAACCGGAGGGTCCCATCACCCCCACAAACTCCCCAGCCTCCAGGGACAGGGACACCCCGTCCAGCGCCCGGGTCAGCGACCCGCCCTTTCCATAGACCTTTTTCAGGTCGGTAACCGTTAAAATCTCAGCCATAATAAAGCTGCTCCTTTCCTCGAACTGTACTAGATCATATCATACAGTTTTGAAAATGCCAGAAAGGAAATATGAGGATTTCATTAAGGTTTCTTTAAAAAAAGAAAAATATCCCGGACGCAGAGGTTTTCACCGCGTTTTTTGCCGGTGCCTCGTAAACCGGCCCGCTCTTGATTTTCTCCTGTAAATATGCAATACTATATAAAAAGAGAGGGGGTGGGACCGTGCTGGAGGTGCGGCAGATCTGCAAAAGCTACAGGGGACGGCAGGCGCTCTGTCCGGTAAGCTTCGTCCTGCCCCCGGGGCAGTGCCTGGGGCTGGCCGGACACAACGGCTCGGGCAAGTCCACCCTGCTTCGGCTCATCGCCCAGATTGAGAAGCCGGACAGCGGCGGCGTACTCTACGAGGGCCGCTCCGTTCTGGGAGACCGGCAGTTTCTGCGCAAAATGCTGGGCTACGTCCCCCAGAGCCCGGAGCTGGCCCGGGAGCTGACCGTGCGCCGGCAGCTCAAGCTGTGGCAGGCGGCCTGCGGGCTGTCCGGCCCCCTCCCGGAGGACCTGCTGGACCTGCTGGGGCTGGCTCCCCTGTTAAAGGCTCCCATCCGCACTCTGTCGGGGGGAACGGCCCAGCGGGTGAGCATCGCTATGGCCCTGTCAACCCGGCCCCGGGTACTTCTGATGGACGAGGCCGCCTCCGGCCTGGACGGCGGCTATGTCCCCAGGCTGCTGGACTGGCTGGAAAAGGTCTATCTGCCCGGCGGCGGCAGCCTGATCTGGTGCAGCCACCACCCTGGGGAGCTGGAGCGGCTGTGCGGGGCGGTGCTGACTTTGGAAAACGGGCGTATGGCCCCGATGTAGGGGGACGGCTTCCCCGCCGCCCCTGTGTGAACCAAACGGAGGAAATGGAGGATTGCATTATGACTTGCAGAAACTGCGGACAAGAGATCCACGAGGGGTCGGTATTCTGCCCCCACTGCGGGGCGGCCCAAGCGCCCTCCCCTGAAAGTCCCTGGAACACCCCGTCCGGCTCCGCCCCGGCCTGGGAGGGCCCCGAAGGCGGTGGAAGGAAGAAAAAGACCGGCCTTTTCATCGGGATCGGCGCGGCCGTCGCGGCGGTGATCGTCCTTGCGGCGGTATTCGCCGGCGGCCTGTTTTCCAACCCCAAGAAGCAGGTGGAGGCCGCCTTTGTCAAGAGCGCCGCCGCCTACGCCCAGGCGGAGAAGGCCCTGAACCTGCCCGACATCAACCAGTGGCAGAGGGACCAAGAAATTACCCAGCGCCTGGAGCTGGAACTGAAAAGCATCAACAGCAGCCTGGTGGGCTATGACATGTCCGCCCTCAGCGGTCTGGCGCTGGGCTTTGACACCTCCTACAGCGGCGCGGACCGCCTGATGTCCCTGGAGCTGGCGGCCAGGTGGGGTGAGGAGGAGCTCCTCGGCTTCTGGATCAAGGCGGAGGATGATGCGCTGTACTTCAACTCCCCCCAGCTCACCGGCGATGTCCACTACGGCGTGAACACCGAGACCCTGGGGGCCGACCTGGCGGCTATGACCGGGGACGACTCTGTAAAGGACCTGAGCTTCAACCTCTTTGATTTGGTGGACATGGTGCTGGAGAGGGTGGATCAGGAGAAGCTGGAGCAGGACCTGAAGGCGGCCAACAAGGCCCTGTGGGAGGAGGCGAAGGTCAAAAAGTCCGGTACCAGGACTCTGGACCTGAACGGGACGGAGACCAAGACCGCCGCCTACCGGGTGACCTTCCCCCAGAAGGCCTTGGAGGACTACGCGGACGCCCTGGTGGAAGTCATGTCCGCCATAAGCTATTATGACCTTTACGAGGATATCTACCGCTCCATGGGCATGCCCCAGGATCAGATCGATGAGATCATGGACGCGCTGGAGGAGCTGGACCCCTACGGCGCGCTGGCCGACGACCTCAAGGACGCCATCGACGAGACCGGCGACCTTGAGCTGGAGGTCTGCCTCAGCGGCGGGCATGTGTCCGCCCTACTGTACGAGGGCGAGATTGACGGCACAGACCTGTCCCTGGCCCTGTACCTGGGCGGCGGCGAGGCCTATGTGGACGACCTGAGCCTGGAGCTGGAGGTGGACGGCGAAGCGATAACAGTGAAGTCCACCGGCGACCACGGCGGAAAGAGCGGCGTCTTTACCGACAAGACCACCATCAAGGGCGACCCTCTGAGGGCGGCCTCCCTGACCTCTATCACCTCCGAGCTGCGCTACGAGCCCAAAAAATCCAGCGGCAATTTCAGCTGGAAGCTGGCCATCCCCGGCGCGGGCTCCCTGGACATGTCAGGCACGCTGGCCATGGAAACCGATTATCTCCTGCTGGACCTGGACAGCGTCACCCTCAAGGTGGTGGGGATGGAGGTGTGCTCCCTGGCCTTCGAGTACTATGTGGACTGCCATCCCGGCGCGGCGATTGTCGAGGACCCCAAGCTGATTACCCAGATGGACCAGATGGAGCTGCTGACGGCGGCGCTGGATATCCAGAGCAGGGCCGAGGCCTGGGCTGTTGAGATGGAGGAGCTGTTCACCTCCCGCCTGCCCGATGAGCTGCTTTACGGCCAGATGGGCGGCGTCCTTTACTAAAAAACGATGGGGTATTTTGCGCATTGCTTTAAACTGACCCTGGGCAGGCTCTGCCAACAGCGCTGGCTGCTGGCAGGGCTGGCCCTTTTATGCTTCCTGCTCCCCTTTGGGGCGGGCCGGGCGGCGGAGGTTCTGCTGTCCCGGGGGGTGGACTTTCAGGCTGTCACCCTGGCCGTTACCGCCCCGGAGGGGGACGGCGTCCCCCAAAAGCTGGAACAGTTCATGGGGGGCATGGAGGATATCGCCCAGTATTGCAAAATTGTCTCCATGGACGAGGAGGCGGCCCTGGCCGCCCTGGAGCGGGGGGAGGTCACCGCCGTGCTGGCCCTGCCGGAGAACTTCATCCGGGGAGTGATGTGGGGAGAGAATCCGGACCTGCGGCTCATCGTGGCCGGGGACCGGCCTCTGGAGTCCCTGCTGCTGCTATGGGTGGGCCGGAGCGCCTGCGACATCCTCTCCGCCTTTCAGAGCGGGGTGTACGCGGTGCTGGACCTCTATGAGGAATCTCCGCCCCCCGGCCTTGACCGGGAGGACGTGGTTTTTGATATCAACCTGCGCTATATCACCCTGGCCCTGGACCGGACGGGCATGTTCCGGACCAGGGAGATTTCCGCCGTCCGGACCTTGCCCATCCCTCTTCACTACGCCCTGGCCCTCATCTCCTACTTCGCCCTGTCCGCCGCCCCCCTGTTCGTCCCCATCTACAGCGGGGACTGGCTGCGCCCCCAGCGGCGGCTGCGGGCGGCGGGCCGGGGGACGGCCTTCGGATACTGGTCCGGGGTGATGGCCGGAGCGGTTTTCCTGCTCCCTCTCCTGCTCCCCTCCCTGGCGCTGGCCGGGGGCGGAGCGCCCCTGTCTCTGACGGCGTCCGCTCTGGGCATGGCATTGTACTGCTCCCTGTTCTGCTCGGTGTGCTGTCTGGCCTCCCGGAGCGCCGCCGGGTGCGGGGCGGCGGCCTTCACAATTTCCCTGGCCTGGCTGACCCTGGCCGGCGGGATCGTCCCCCCGGTGCTGCTGCCTGGGCCAATGCGGAAGCTGAGCTGGCTGTCGCCGGTGGCCTGGCTGATGGAGCTGGCCGCCTGCCCCATGGGCTATGAGGCCTCCCCCTCCGTCCTGATTCTTCTGGCCGTCTCTGGGGCGGCCATGGCGGTTTCAGCCATGGCCCTGTACCGCCGCCGGACGGACAGCGGGGAGGTGGGACTATGAATTTCTCCCTCACCCTGTTCAAAACGGCCCTCCTGTCCCGCTGGCGGACCGGGCTTCTGCTTCTGCTCCTGCCCCTGACCGTATTCGGGGCCAGGGCCCTCCTCCCCCCGGAGGAGGCGTCCGCCCCCGTCCAGGTCGGGGTGGTGCTCCCGGAGGAGGGCGGGGAGGCCTTCTGGGAGCGGCTGGAGAAGCGCTCCGGTCTGGTGGCCGCCTTCCGCCGCTCCGGCCTGTCCCGGGCGGAGCGGGAGGTGGCAGCGGGCCGGTGGGACTGCGCCCTGGTCCTGCCCGAGGACTTTGAGGACCGTCTGACCCGGCTGGAGGTGGACGGCCTGTTCACCTTGGTCACAGGCCCTGGCTCCGCCGTCTATCCCATGGTGCGGGAGACGGCGTCCGCCTGCGTGGCGGAGCTGATTTCCCCCGGCATGACGGAGCAGTACTTGCTGGACAGCGGCATTGTGGAGGCGGACCGGCTTGAGGCCGTCCGTCCCCGGCTCCGGGAGGTGCTGCTGGACCGGGACCGGGTGCTGGTCTCCATGGAGACGCGGGACGGCCGTCCCCTGGACCCCCTCGTTCTGGCGGACAGCGGGATATCCGGACTGCTGTCCGGGCTGACCGCCATTCTGCTGCTTATCTGGGCCTTGCTCGCCGCCATGGACCTGGGCCGGTGGCTGGACGCCCCCTTCGCCCGGCGGCTGCGCCCTCTCCGGGGCGCGTCCGCCCTTCTCCTGCCACGGCTGGGGGCGGCGCTGGTTCCCGCACTGTGCGCCGGCGCGCTGGCGCTGCTGGCGGTGGACCGCCCCCTCCCCTGTATCCTGTCTCTGGTCCCCTACCTGCTGTTCTGGGGGGCGGCCGCCCTGGCCCTGGCCCGCCTGCGCCCGGTGTGGAGCGCCCTGCCTGCGGTGATCCCCTTCGTCCCGGTGCTGGGGGTAATCCTGTCCCCGATGCTGCTGGACCTGTCGCTGCTTTTCCCTACCCTTGTGCCGGCAGTCCGCTGGAACCCCGTTACCCTCTATCTCCGCGCCTGCGGGGGCAGCTGGCCTGACGCTCTGCTGCTGGCGGCGGCAGGCGCAGTCCTCCTGGTCCTGCCGCCCCTTCTGGAGCGCAAAAGAGCATAACAAAGCGGCCCGGCGGACTCCCCGCCGGGCTGCCAATATGGTAAGGAGGAAAAAGAAGAAAACCTCTATCCTTGGTGGAGGCGCCGGTCAGGCGCTTGACTGGGGGCCGTCAGCCGTCCCCTCATCCCATACTATGCGCTTTGCGGCAAACGGTCACAGCAGAAACAGCCACACCGCCCAGCCCAGGGATGCCAGCGCCGCCCCCAGCGCCCCCCAGGCCGGGGCGGGGACGCGCTCCAGCCGCCGGTTCCACACCTTGCCCTGCCTGATATAGCCGTCGGCGGCCTGCCGGGCCTCCCGCAGCACCTTGTCGGCGCTCACCCCCTCCCGGGCCAGGGCCTCCTCCTTGACGATGAAGATAGCCTCCTCAAAGAGGCGGGGGTCGGGAGATTTCACCAGGATCACCTGCCGGGTGATACCCTTCACCATGATAACCACATCCTTTTCCAGTGTTTTCCTTTAGTCTGCCCCGGTCCGGTCCGGAATATCCCAAAAATGTCCATGCCCGGCGGACAGCGCTAAAAACGCCGCTTTTTGACCCGTTTTCGGCCTTTAAAATCCCTTTTTGGCTCTTTTGCGCCGTATAATTTTACTTAAATATTACAATTCGTATTCTTGTCCGCCGCTGGCGGACAGTCAGGACAGCAGCAGCTCCAGCTCCTCCAGAGAGATGCCCGGCTGGAGAGCCATGCTGAGCCCAAAGCCGATCACCTTGGCCAGGTCGTTCACCTGGCTGTCGATATCCTTGGGGGTGACGAGGAGGTCCTTCCCCTCCCCCAGGTCGGGCAGGCTGTCGGTGCCCAGCAGGTCGGCGGCCAGGGTGGCCCCGTCCACCACCGTGGGAACGCCTACGGCCACAACGGGTACGCCCAGGGTATCCCGGGTGAGGCCCATGCGGTGGTTGCCCACCCCGGAGCCGGGCGTGATGCCCGTGTCGGCGATCTGCACCGTCCTGCACAGCCGCTCCAGCGACCGGGAGGCCAGGGCGTCCACCGCCACCACGCAGTCGGGCCTTATCTTCTCGCACACCGCCCGCACCAGCTCCCCGCTCTCCACTCCAGTGGTGCCCATCACCTCGGCGGCCAGGGAGGCCACCGGCCGCAGACTTCCGAAGTGCTCCGGCATTTTCCGCACCAGATGGCGGGTAACCAGCACGTTTTCGTGGACCTTCGGGCCAATGGCGTCGGGGGTGATGGCCCGGTTGCCCAGTCCCGCCACCAGCACCAGACCCTTCTCGGGCACCTCCTCCAGCAGACCGGACAGCTCCCCCGCCACCGCCCGGACCGACCGCTGGAACACGCCCTCCTCCCGGCCGGCCAGCCCCTCCAGGGTGAGGGTGACGTAGGTGCCCCGGGGCTTGCCCAGGGCCTCCTCCCCCCGGCCGTCCAGAATTTTGACGGTGGTCACCGGGATGCCCTCCCGGAGGGCGTCCCGGGCCTCCACCCCCGGCAGAGCGGTCAGGCCCCCCGCCCCCTCCTGCCACAGCTCCCTGGCCTCCAGGGCCAGGTCTGTCCGCCTCATGCGCATTGCTGTCCTCCCCCTTACGCAATATGTTGTGGAATAATTTTCTTGTCCGCCCTAGCTTTTGCCGCTTTTGAAAAACTATCCGGAAAAAATAAAAAAATCGAAAAAAACAGTTGATTTTTTCCGTGAGCGATGGTACAATACAAATCTGCGTGGGCGCATTGCCGTCCAAAATCAAAATAAAATCGGAGGAGGTGTTTGGTTTGCCGAATATCAAGTCTGCCAAGAAGCGCGTTCTGGTGTCTCAGGCCAAGACCGCGCAGAACAAGGCCGCGAAGTCCGCGCTCAAGACCGACATCAAGAAGTTTGAGGCCGCGGTGGCGGAAGGCAACCGCAGCGAGGCCGATGCCGCTTACAAGGTGGCCGTCAAGGCGGTGGACAAGGCCGCTGCCAAGGGTCTGCTGCACCGCAACAATGCCGCCAACAAGAAGAGCAAGATGACCGTCAAGCTGAGCAAGCTGGCTTGACCGCAGTACACGTGGAAAGCCGTCTGAATACAGACGGCTTTTTTCGTATTTGTTTCGACGGGGACATGTGGTAGAATCAGAACCGTGGAGGTGGGCGCTGGATGAAAAAATTTTTCTCTCTTCCCCCGGTCTCCTTTGTGATGGAGACGGCGGACCTCTATATGTCCATTGGGGCCCCCCGAGCGGCGGCCGCCCTGTCCTACTTTTTGATCCTCACCCTCTTCCCTCTTCTGGTGTGCGTCAACTACTTCATCGGCCTGTTCCACCTGGACCTGGAAAACCTGCTCCGCTCTCTGGACCAGTTTCTGCCCGCCGAAGCACTGGCCGTGATGGAGGACTACCTGGGCTATGTGGCGGGCAGTCAGTCCGGCGCCCTGCTGCTGGCCAGCATCATCACCATTCTGATTTCCGCCTCGGCGGGGCTGCGCACTCTGCTGGCCACCCTGGACAGCCTCCACGGGACGAAAAACGTCCCCATCGTCCGCCGGGTGCTGCTCAGCGTGCTGCTGTCCGCCCTGTTTCTGCTCACCATCTACCTGTCGGTGGTGGTCATCTTCACCGGCGAGTGGTTTTTCTGTCTGCTGGAGGAGCGCCTGCCCCAAAGCATCGCCCAGCTGATCCCTCCGCTGTCCGGGCTGTGGCGGTGGATGCGCTACCTGCTGCTGTTCTGCTTTGTGCTGCTGCTGGTGCTGGTGGTCTACCGGGCGGGCACTCCCCGAAAGGCCATGCGGACCAGGATGGTGGTGCTGTCCTCTCTTCTGGCCGCCCTGGCCATCGCGGCGGCGTCGGCGGTGTTCTCCTGGTTCATCGGCATGTCCTCCCGCTACGCCCTGATCTACGGCTCGCTGGCCTCCCTCATTATCCTGCTGGTGTGGCTCTACCTGTGCGGCTGTATCCTGCTGCTGGGGGCGGTGGTGGGAAAGGTTATCGAAGATCGGATGAAATATTAAAATAGGCCAAACGAAACATTTCGTTCGGCCCAAATTGAAAAAACTATTAGACTATCAGGAAAACAGATTAGATGGCGTAAAGTAGCTTGTTCCGGCCCAATCACCAGTGTCCTTATTAAATAAACCTGAACTTTGAACGCCATATGCATAATGGAGCTTAGCAGTATTTGCAGCAAATATTCCTGCACCACTGTCTCCTACTGCGCACTCATATGTCGCAGAACACATACCAGTAAGCGGAGCATATGGAGGATTTAAAAAAACTGTTGCATTTGTTTGAGAAACATTTCCATAGGTATCACCTGAAATTCCACCATGCATGTAAATGGCAATACCAGCCACTGGGGTAGCAAAAACTTGATCTGGTACAAACGAAAAACCGCTTGCCGCTTTTATTTCTCCCCAATCTCCATTAGCACCGCCAAAATGACCGGTTGCGAAACCTAAAGTATACTAGTATTGTCATTATAAACAACACCAGTGCCGTATCCATGCCCTGCCGTATACGCAATTGATGACGATTTAATAGGGCCAAGCGTATAGAGCCCCTCCAAGGACCCTGACCGGATTACAATTAAGGCTCCGGAATAAGCGGGCATAGCTCTTGCAATTGCAGAATCAATTTCGGGACCATATGCTACTGTACTTTTAATAGATAATAGAAACATTGCTATAATCAATGAAGTTAAGAAAATCTGAAGTCCCAAAAGAATCATCAACAAATTGAATGATAGCAGATTGAACTTGATTGCTATAATCGCTCAAGTAAATATCTAGTTGATTTGTTATTTCATTTGCATCCAAAACAGATATGCTCCAAACACCCATTTGGGGAGCAAGCGCGTCCTTGACAGATTCCAAAAAACCAAGAGAATATTTAACATACTGATACTTGATTTCTACGTCCGGGTATGCTGAAAAAAAAGATGGAATCTGTTGGTAAGCGGCAGGTTGGTCATTAACCATGTTGACAATGAGAGTATCTTCTTCATAATAAATTCCCCCATAGGCAGGGTCGCTAGACAATGCAGAAAAAGCAGTATTGATTTCATCAATTTGTTTGGGGAGGGAAAGTTTAGATTGTTCTTCCTTTACAACTATTGAAACAGAGGCAAAGGAGGTGATTGAAACAGACAACACAATAAAACAAAACAAGCCAAGAATAGTAATTCTACGCTTCATTAGAACATCCTCCTTCAAAATTATAAATATGAACTATTACAACTGTTTTTATTATATCATAACATATTCAGAATAACAATACAAAAGTGTACAATAAATATAAACAACATTTTGAATTATTAATTGAATGCCTTATTTCTTTTCAAATCCCAGCAATCATGCTACAATTATCATAAGAAAATTTTGCCGCTCCGCCGCCGGGGCGGTCGATGGGGTGACGGTATGAACAAAATGATCCGCCAGCTGAACCGCGATATTTTAGAGGCCCTGGCCGCCCGGCGGCCGGGGGGCGTTTTGACCAGCCGCAAGGTTCTCCAGCGGCTGATGAACGCCCCCGCCTGGGACGAGGGGCTGTCCGCCCTGTTTCCCATCCGGGAGCGGCTGAGCTGCGCCCGCATTCTGGAGCTGTGCGCCCCTGTCCTGAGCGCGCTGTGTCCCGTTCCGCCCAAGGAGGGCTGGGGGAAGTTCACCTACCAGTACGTCTGCCGCCTCATGTTCCCCGAGGGCGGCTTTGCCCCCGAGGCGGAGCGGTGCGGCGGAGGGGCGGAGTTCTACCTGGCAGTCCTCCAGGTTCTGCTGGACCACGAGCGCTCCGTCCTGCCCTTCGACCCCATGCTGGACTTTCAGTTTCTCGCCGAGGAGGAGTACGAGGCCTGCGATAAGGCCAGGGAGTACCGCCGCTTTCTGGCCGCGTGGCGGGGGGAGTTTCTCTACGAGCTGATGCGCCTGGGGATGGAGTTCACCCCCTTCAAAACCCTGAGCCACATCGCCGGGGTCCACCACATCGCCATGACCGCCGCCCGGGGGCTGGCACAGGCCGGGGTGGATGTGGACCTGGCCCTCATCTCCGGAGCCGCCGCCGCCCACGACGTGGGCAAGTTCGGCTGCCGCCCCGGGGAGCGGGTGCCCTACCTCCACTACTACTACACCGACCAGTGGCTGCTGGAGCGGAAGATGGAGGACATCAGCCACATCGCCTCCAACCACTCCACCTGGGATCTGGAGCTGGAGTCCCTGTCAGTGGAGTCTCTGCTGCTCATCTACGCCGACTTCCGCTCCAAGTCGGAGCGGGACAGGGAGGGCAACGAGATTGTGGTCCTCTACCCCCTGGACCAGTCCTTCCAGGTGATCCTGTCCAAGCTGGACAACGTGGACCGGAAAAAACGGCGGCGGTACGAGTTCGTCTACGGCAAGCTCCACGACTTTGAAGACTATATGCGCCGCCTGGGGGTGGACGTGGACCTGACCGGCCGGCGGCAGGAGCCCGCCCCGGCAAAGGACCCCGCCCTCATGGGCCCGGAGGAGACCCTGGACAGCCTAATCCTCCTCTCGGTGGAGCACAATCTGCAGCTGATGCACATGCTGTCCAACGAGCAGAAGTTCGGCAATATCATCGAGGCCGCCCGCTCCACCAAGAGCTGGCAGCAGCTCCGGGCCTACCTCAACGTGTTCGAGGAGTACTTCACCTACCTGTCGGTGCGGCAGAAAACCCAGGCGCTGTCCTTCCTCTACGAGCTGCTGATGCACCGTGAGGGCGATATCCGCCGTCAGGCCGGCGCCCTCATCGGTCAGATCGTGGCCCGGTTCCACCTGGTCTACCGCAAGGAAGTGCCCGCCGACGCCCAGAACGACCCGGCGGAGGAGGTCCCCTTCACCCTGTGGAGCCAATACCTGGACATGATTATCTTCCCCGACCACAAGACCACCCCCCAGCAGCGCTCCCACATCAGCTACACCTTGAAGCTGGTGGTGGAGTCCATGCTGAATCACGCCCGGCCTGGGGACATCCCCCGCTTCCTGGACTCCCTTCTGCGCTATTTCAACGACCCAGAGCACACAGACGACGATACCGCCTTCACTCTGCTGGACGCCGCCCGCTACCTGCCCCCCAAGCACTACGGGGAGGAGACAAGGGAGAAAATGGTGGATTTCGCCGCCCACTTCGCCGCCTCCGGGGACCCGCGGGTGGTCACCGCCGCCCTCCAGTTCCTCCGGGAGACCGTGCGCAACATCCCCCGCAGCCACCCCCAGATGGCCCGCATCGCCGACCTGGTGGAGTCCATTCCCTCCGGCCAGCTCACCACCGTGTTTTTGAAGTGCCGCATCCTCCGCCGGGCGGGGCGGGACGTGTCCGCCCTGGAGAATACCCTGTACCGTACCGATATCACCAGCGAGGTCTTTCTGGACAACCTGAAAATCGCCACCCCCTGGATCGTCAAGGTGGCCGGCGTGGAGCTGCTCCGGGATCAGGTGGAGCACGGGGTGGAGTCCCACGTCCTCCACATCGCCACCCACTTCTCCAATCTGGTGAAGGTGTCCGAGCGGGTGGTGGTGCGGCACACCGCCGGCTCCGCCCTGGTGCACACCCTGTCCCTGCTCCGCCGGGAGCAGCGCAACGAGGTGGTGGTGGAGCTGGGCAAGGGGCTGGAGATGGGCCAGTATGAAATTTCCAAGTACATCCCCCAGTACCTGGGGGAGGCCGCCCTCTACCTCCACCCCAGCGAGCTGGACGAGCAGGTGCTGTGGCTCAAAACCCTTCTCGGCTCCCCCAACGACTCCGCCGTGGCCGGGGCTCTGAACACCATCGCCGTGCTGCTCCAGCACTACCCCGCCTACCAGCAGCGCTTCCCTGAGAAGCGGGAGGTCTGCGAGGCGCGGCGGCAGGAGCTGCTGGGCCTGCTCCTTCAAGGGCTGGCCCACTACCGGGAGACGGTGCGGCAGGAGTCTCTGCTGGTCACCGGCAAGCTGCTCTTCGACAGCCCTTCACTGACCATGGAGGAGAAAGCCCGGCTGTTCTCCCTCAGCTACCGCAAGCTGCTCTTTCTCACCCAGGAGTCCTCCTCCCGGCAGGACGGCCTCACCTTCTTCTATCGGGCGGCCGCCCTGGCCCACATCAACCGCTTTATCGCCTTGCGGCGGCTGGACCACGGCCCCTTCACCTTTGAGAAGCCCCGGAAGATCGCCTTCTTCCCCGGCACCTTCGACCCCTTCACCTTGTCCCACAAGGGCATTGCCCACGCCATCCGTGACCTGGGCTTCGAGGTCTATCTGGCGGTGGACGAGTTCTCCTGGTCCAAGAAGGCCCAGCCCCACCTGATCCGCCGTCAGATCGTCAATCTGTCCATCGCCGGCGATTTCCATATCCACCTGTTCCCCGACGATATCCCGGTTAACATCGCCAATCCCGCCGACCTGCGGCGGCTGACGGAGCTGTTCCCCGAACAGCAGGTGTACATCGTGGCGGGCAGCGACGTGGTGGCCAACGCCTCCGCCTACAAGGCCGAGCCGGCGCCCTTCTCCGTCCGCCGGATGAACCACGTCATCTTCCGCCGGGCCGGAGAGGCCGAGCTGCCCGCCCCTCTGCCCATCACGGGGAAGGTCATCCAGCTCCAGCTTCCCCCCCACCTGGAGGACATCAGCTCCACCCGCATCCGGGAGAACGTGGACCTGAACCGGGATATTTCCAACTTTATTGACCCCGTGATTCAGGACTTTATCTACCAGAACGGCCTGTACCTCCGGGACAGCCAGGACAAGCCCATGCTGGGGGCCGGCGACCTGGATTTCCAGTGGGTGGGCCAGCCCGACCCCATCCTGCTCAACAGCCTCACCGCCGGCCTGCCCGACCGGGAGACGCTGCGCACCGCCATCTCCGACCGGGGCGACTGGGTGCTGCTGCTGCGCCGGGCGGGGAGCGGGGACATTTTGGGCTACATCGCCTACCGCACCCTCACCACCTCCCAGCTGTTTACCGCCCTGGGGGACACAGGGCTTGCCAACCGGGTCCGCCTGCGGGCGGCGGGCAAGACCATTCTCATCACCGCTCTGGCCGCCGACGGCAGCCACCGCTTCAAGGATTACCACCAGCTGCTGCTGTGCGAGCTGCTGGCCCGGTCCCTGGAGGAGGGCTGCGTCTATGGGGTGTTCCGCCCCCACGACGGCCGCATCGACGACCGGCTGGAGGACGTGCTCCTCCGCACCGGCTTTTTGGCCCGGGAGGCGGGCCGGCCCCTCTGGGAGACCGACATGCACGCCCCCACCACTCTGATTCAAAATCTGGAGACCACCATTCAGGAGCCCCTGGCCCAGAACCACCGGGTGCTCTCCGCCATCCGACGCAGCCACCAGGGCCTCCAGCGGGCCCTGGCCAGGCTCTACCCCGGCTCGCTGATGCTCACCCTGTCCGCCGACATCATTCACCAGCGGCTGCTGGAGAAGATCACCGCTTACAACAGCGTGCCCGCCGTCCCCACCACCCCCCGGGTACTGGGGGAGAACATGTGCGTCCCCTACGGCAAGCTGCTCCGGGGCAAGACGGTGCCCAACACGGTGACCAAGACCATCCACACCGACCGGGTCTACTCCCCCGACCTGTCGGAGAGCGTGATGGAGCCCTTCCCCTACTACGCCCCCATTCCCAGCCAGATCAGGACCATCAAGTCCTTCGACCGGCCGGTGATTCTGGTGGACGACCTGATGCACCCCGGCTTCCGCTTCAAGGCCCTGGACCCCATCCTGCGCCAGGAGGGAGTGCCCATCCG
Organism: uncultured Oscillospiraceae bacterium; assembly: GCA_910588635.1. Taxonomy (GTDB): domain Bacteria; phylum Bacillota; class Clostridia; order Oscillospirales; family Oscillospiraceae; genus Lawsonibacter. Next base: position 90,181 of record CAJUPW010000001.1, read on the forward strand.
CATGGTGCTGGTGGGGGTGCTGTCCGGCTACGGCAAGGACCTGATGGACCACTGGGAGCGGCCGGTGGACTCGGTCTATTACCTGCCCACCCTGCGCCAGTGGTTCATCGAGGCCACCCTGTACCCCTTCATCGGCGGCAACACCGTCCGCCGGCCCGGCTCGCCGGTGCCTGGCCTGCTGCCCGGCATCAACCACATCCTGCCCTACGCCAAGCCCCTCTACCAGGAGGAGTGCGGGCGGGAGGCGGTGTTCCAGCTCTCCCGTACATGCCTGGAGGGGGCGCTGGACGTGATCCGCACCCTGGAACAGGAGTACCGCATCCTCTACGGCCGCAACCTGACCCTGGCCCGGCTGCCCGAGGCGGTCATCCTCCCCCTGTGCCCCGACAAGGGCACCTGCCTGCACTACGACCCCACCCTGTCCGCCTCCGTCTACCTGGAGAACGACCTGGAACAGCTGCTGCGGCAGAACCAATGACCCGCCCCACCGTCAAAAACCGAGGCAACCGGGGCGGCACAGAGGCCGCCCCTACCAACAGATAAATCAAATACCGGAAGTGATATTATCATGTATTATTACAACGTAAAGGGCGCCGCCCTAGCCTCACTCGTCCCCTTGGAGGGCTTCGGACCCCAGACCGAGCCCGCCAACAGCTGGCGGATGTTCGCCGCCGTCCCCGGCGACCCGGTGCTGGGCCGAGGGTCCTTCAAGGTGAACCACCCCGGCCAGCTGCTGGCCGGACACGGCCTGGAGGCGCTGGACGCCTCCCGCCTGCCCGGCTTTGACGACGGCCCCACCAGCGCCCTGGTCAACGGGGAGGCGGTTTCCATGGAGCTGGACGAGACCGTCCGGCAGGCCATCGCCGACGGCCGGCTCACCGCCCTCAATACCGCCCGCCCCGGCTGGGAAGAGCTTCTGCACTGGTCCTACCACTCCGACAAAAAGCGGGTGAATATCCTGGCCATCGGCGACGTGGGCTCCACCCTTCTCACCGGGCTGAAGCTGCTGGGGGGAGACGCCATCTCCTCCATCGGCATCTGCGACCTCTCCGACCAGATCACCGCCCGGTGGGAGTTTGAGATGGGTCAGATCAATTTGCCCTGGAATTACGAGCTGTTTCCCGAGGTGGAGGTCATCTCTCCGGACCAGCTCTTCGACTGCGACATGTTCGTCTTTGTGGCCTCCAAGGGCATCCCCCCGGTGGGCTCCCAGGTGAAGGACGTGCGCATGGCCCAGTTCGAGGCCAATGCGGGCATCGTAAAGCACTACGCCAGAATGGCCCGGGAGAAGGAGTTCCGGGGACTTTGGTGCGCCGTGTCCGACCCGGTGGACCCCCTGGCCAAGACTGCCTATCTGGAGAGCAACAAGGACGGGAACGGAAACTGGGACGGCAGGGGACTGCGGCCCGAGCAGGTCCAGGGCTTCGGCCTGGGGGTGATGAACGCCCGGGCGGCCTACTTCGCCAAGCGGGACCCGAAATTGGCCTCCTTCCTCAGCGAGGGCCGGTCCTTCGGCCCCCACGGCACAGGGCTGTTTATCGCCAACTCCATCGACCATTACGACGAGGAGCTGTCTCAGGAGCTGACCCGCCTCACCGTCACCGCCAACCTGAAAATGCGTGAGATGGGCTTCAAGCCCTATGTGGCCCCCGCCCTGTCCTCCGGGGCACTGTCGCTGCTGCTCACCCTCCGGGGGGAGTGGCACTGCGGGTCGGTGTTCCTGGACGGGGTGTATATGGGCGTGAAAAACCGCTACACCCCCGCCGGGGTGGAGACCGAGCTGCTGCCCCGCATCCCCGATCCCCTCTTCGCCCACATTCAGGAGGCGGCGGAGCACCTGAAAAGCATTCTTTAAGAAGGTGGAATCATGTCCATTACCCTGATCCATCCCGCTCCCGACTCCGGCTGGGCCGGCCAGCGGCTGAACGGCATTTTGAAGCAGGCCCTGGCCGGGCGGGAGGTCCGCACAGTGAGGACGGCGGAGGAGCTGTCCGGCCTGGAGGGCCGGCGGCTGCTGCTGGCTCTGCCCCTGGGGGACACGGGGGTCAATCTGGAGTACACGCGGATGCTCTCCCGGCTGCGGAGGGAGCCAAAACTGCTGGAGGGCTGCACCGGCGGGCTCATCGTGGACGGGGCCGGCGAGCTATACACCAAGTCCGCCGCCGCCGAGGCCGTTCTGGCCATGAACCGGGCGGGCTGCGCCCTGGTGGGCCGGCCCCTGGTGGAGGGCACCGGCTCCCTGGCCAACTTCGCCGTCCAGGCCAAAAATCTGGGCGCCGGCCTGATGGGGGCCTACCGCCACGCCGCCGCCGAGCTGGCCGGGCAGGTGGAGAGCTTCGGCTTTCCCAAAAAGGAGCGGCCGGAGGTGCTGGTCCTCCACGCCTCCAGCCACCACACCTCCAACACCATGGACCTGTGGTCCAAGGTGCGGGAACGGGTGGAAGGGCGGTGTGACCTCCGGGAGATCGGCCTGCGCAACGGCACTCTGTCTGACTGCTCCGGCTGTCCCTACACCATGTGCCTCCACTTCGGCGAGCAGGGGGGCTGCTTCTACGGCGGCGTGATGCAGGATGAGGTCTACCCCGCCGTCCGGGCCGCCGACGCCCTGGTGCTGCTGTGTCCCAACTACAACGATGCCCTGTCCGCCAACCTCACCGCCTGCATCAACCGGCTCACCGCCCTGTTCCGCCAGACCCGGTTCTACGACAAGGCCGTCTTTGCCGTGGTAGTCTCCGGCTACTCCGGAGGGGATACGGTGGCCCGGCAGGTAATCTCCGCCATGAATATGAACAAGTCCTTCTACCTCCCCAGCCGCTTCGCCCTTATCGAGACCGCCAACGATCCCGGCCAAGCCCTGGCCCTTCCGGGGATCGGGGAGCGGCTGGAGGGCTTCGCGCAAAATATCCTGGACACGCTGTGCCTGTCATGATAGAAACCGCCGCAGGTTGGAACCTGCGGCGGTTTTTCTTACTCCAGATTCAGCTTGTACTCCAGAATCCAGCACACGGCGGCCAGAAAAACAGCGGCGGGGATGAGCATAATGGCGACGGCGGTGAGCATGGAGCCGTAAGCGTTGACTGTGGCCATATTCATCAGGGACCGGACAACGCGGACAGAAAACACCCGTCCATACACGTTCGAGATCAAAATATACAGCCCGATAAAGGACGCGACGCTGATGAGCCTCCGGTGCCGGGAGAACAGGTGCCCCATGGCCATAGCCAGATACATGGACGCGATGAGGAGCACGACAAAGGAGAGGATCACCAGAAAGAACTCCGCCGCCAGGACCAGCATATCCGGGTGCTTCATGATCCCCCGGAAGATATCCCTCCAGAGCGGAAATTGAATCAGGTCAGGCAGATTCAGGGGGAGCATGAGCGCGGGAGAGAAGAACGCCACAACCCCGCAGCCCACCCAGGTGACCACGCCGCAGATCAGCTTGGACAGAACCAGCTGCCAGGGCCGGACAGGGAGCGTGTGCATGAGATAACCCTCGTCCCCCAGCAGCCCCTTGGAAAAGCGGTTGACCACAAAGATGACGGCGATGACGAACATGGCCACAATGACACATATAAAGGCGAACATGAACAGACCGTCTTCGCTCAGGATGGCGTTGTCTGTGTCCTGAAACAAGGTGAATCTGTTCACCAGAGCCAGGGCCAGCGCCGCCCCCCAGACCAGGGAAAACTGCTTCCACATGGCACGGAAGTCGTATTTCAGCAGCTTAAACAGCATCGTCTTCTCCTCCTTCCCACATGGGCTGGGCCCGGAAAATCTCCCGGAAGAGGGCGTCCACGCTCTTGCCCTCCTTCTCCCGGATATCGTCCACCGTAGTGTGGAGCATGATTTTTCCCTCCTTCAGGAAAATGGCCTCGTCCAGCACCTTCTCGATGTCGGAGATCAGGTGGGTGGACAGCAGAACGGTGCCCTCCGGGTTGTAGTTGGTCAGAATGGTGCGCAGAATGAAGTCCCGTGCCGCCGGGTCCACCCCGGCGATGGGCTCGTCCAGCAGATAGAGCTTTGCCGCCCGGGACATGGCCAGCACCAGCTGCACCTTCTCCTTGGTGCCCTTGGACATGGATTTCAGCCGGTCCTTCGGCTCCACCCCCAGAGAACGGCACATGGCCAGCGCCTTTTGGCCGTCAAAGTCGGCGTAGAAGTCCTGAAACAGGTCGAAGAGGTCTACCGCCTTCATCCAGTCGGCAAAGTACATCCGGTCGGGCAGATAGCTCACCACCGACTTGGTGTAGGGGCCGATCTCCTCGCCGTCGATGGCCAGCCAGCCCGTGGTGGGCCGGAGCAGGCCGCACAGCAGCTTGATGAGGGTAGTCTTGCCGCTGCCGTTGGGCCCCAGCAGGCCCACGATCCGCCCCGGCCCCACCTCCAGGTCCACCCCGCTCAGGGCGGGGCGCAGGCCGTAGGATTTGTACAGCCCCCGGCACTCAATTAAAAAATCGCTCATGGTATCTCCTCCTTCAACAGCTCCACTGCCCACTCCCGGCTGTATCCCAGGGCGGACATAGCCTCGAAATAGTCCCGGACCACCTCGCGGGCCTCCCGCAGGCGGGAGGCCTCCAAAACGGCGGCGTCCCGGGTAACCAGACGGCCCGCCGTCCGGTCGGCCCTGGCCAGCCCCTCCTGCTCCAGCTGGGCCAGCGCCCGCTGCATGGTGTTGGGGTTGACCCCCGCCTCCGCCGCCAGCTCCCGGACAGAGGGCAGCCGGCTCCCCGGAGGGTAGACCCCGGCGATGATCCGCCGGGCCAGCTGCTGGCTGAGCTGGGGCCAGATGGGCCGTCCATCGTCCAGCTTCCAATCCATGGCAGCCACCTCCCACCTCGTTTGTATTATGCACTTAATACAATAATACATCCTTTTCCCTTTGTCAACCCCTCTGCGCAAAAAATTTTTACCCCGCCGGAGCGAAAGCTCCGGCGGGGCGTTTTTCCTATTTTCCCACACAGAATTTGGAGAATATCCGGTCGGTGACATCCTCCCGGACACTTTGGCCGGTGAGCTCCCCCAGGGCGGACAGGGCCTCCTCCACATCGGTAAGGAGGGCATCGGGGGTGACGCCGGCTTCCAGCGCCTCTCGGGCCCGGCGGACCGCTTCTTTGGCCCGGGACGCGGCCTCCTCCTGGCGGGCGTTGGTGAGGAGCCGACCGTAGGGGACGGCGTTGTCCTTGGGAAAAAGAGCGGCAATTTCCTCTCCCAGCTCAATAACGGCCCTCTGCGGGTCCTGCTTCACGCTGACACACACCTGGGGGGGCAGCTCAAACTTCACCACCGGAACAGGGGCGGAGGGCAAATCGCATTTGCTGATGACCAAGATGGTGGGGGCCAGGGCCATCGCTTCCACAAGCAAGGCGGCGTCCTCCTCCGTGGTGGGCTGGCTCTGGTCCCACAGCACCAGAATCAGCCCCGCCTCCTCCATGGCCTTTCGGGAGCGCTCCACTCCCAGCTTTTCCACCGGGTCGCTGGTGTCCCGCAGGCCGGCGGTGTCGATGAGCCGCAGGGGGACGCCCCCCAGCTCGCACCGCTCCTCCACCGTGTCCCGGGTGGTGCCGGGGACGTCGGTGACGATGGCCCGGTCCCAGCCCAGCATGGCGTTGAGCAAGGAGGATTTGCCCGCGTTGGGCCGGCCCACAATGGCGCAGGGCACCCCGTCCCGCAGCAGCTTTCCGCGGCCGCAGGCGGCCAGCAAGGCGTCCAGCTCTCTCTCCTGGACCTCCAGCGCGGCGGACAGCTCCTCCATACGGAAGGGGTCGATGTCCTCGTCCGGGTAGTCCAGCACTGCGTGGAAGTGGGCCATCACATCCACCAGGGCGGAGTAGATGTCCCCGATTTTTTTCGACAGCGCCCCGGCCAGCTGGCCCGCCGCGTGGCGGGCCCCCTCACGGCTCCGGGCCTCCAGCAGGTCTCCCACCGCCTCCGCCTGGGCCAGGTCCAGCCGGCCGTTGAGAAAGGCCCGGCGGGTAAATTCCCCGGCCTTCGCCTGCCGCGCCCCGGCGGCGAAGAGGGCCTCCAGCCCCAGGGTCAGCACCATGGGGGAGCCGTGGCACTGGAACTCCGCTGTGTCCTCCCCGGTATAGCTGTTGGGGCCCAGACTGTAGGTACACAGCACCCGGTCGATGGGCTGGCCCCCGCTGTCCAGCAGGTCGCCGTAGACCAGCTCCCGGGGGGTGTGGTCCCGCAATCCCTTGCGCCCCAACGGTTTGAAGCATTTTTCCGCAATGGGTACAGCCTCGGGGCCGGACAGGCGCAGAATGCCGATGGCCCCCGGCCCCGGGGGCGTGGAGATAGCCGCGATGGTGTGGGGATGGATGGACATGGGGTGCGCTCCTTTCGCGACGCGGCGGGAAATTCACGTTCTCCTGCAAAAATACCGCCGGGAAAAGTTTGTGTAAAATTGACCCTTGACAAACATTATGGAAACCCGTGAATGAATACTCACGGTTTGAACAGTTGACATAACCGATGTGGAAAACCCTGTGGACAATGTGGAAAACCCCTCTGTCCCAGGGAAAACCGCTGTTGAAATAACGGTGTAAAAAGTGGATAAAAAACTGCATAGAGGGTGACAAAATAATTTCTGCGGCCGGGAGGCTTCTGGGATATTCTGGGCGGACCTCCCCCATTTTTTGCAAGAGGGCCTGTAAAACATGGGCGGCCAAAGGCCGCCCTTGCTTATTTCTGATTTAATTTCATTATTGATATTGAAGAAATATTGCCATATTACATACTCCATGTTACATCTATATCATCGTTACTTCCTGTAACTGTGCCTTTAAGCCAACATGTTTTAGATATTATATCGAATCCAGTTACATCAAACGATAATCTACCATATGTAGTTGTATGGGTTAAGATTGGATTCTCATAAGTTGCCGCAATAGTTGTAATCTGGTAATCTCTTACCGAAATAACCTTGTTATTAGAAATATCCATGTAGAATTCAGCGTTAAGAATTACGCCTACAAACCACACCCTCCATGTTGTTACGGATGCTCTATTCGATATAGATACCAATTCAATACCAACTTGAGCAGGATTTCCATCACAGTCAACAATTTCTACAGAAAAACTCTTGCCCACATCCAGTTCTCCTACATTGCAAAACGTTACACCCTTCTCATGCATGATAGCTTTCGTTTCAGGTGTCGCTGCAAATACACTAAGCTGCGTTGAAACACATAGTATAACCGCAAGAATAATACTACTAAATTTTTTCAATTTGTCAATTCCTTTCTTTATTCAGTATAAATTGAGAATGAACTTATGTTCGATTATTTCCTGTTCGTCCCTTTTTAATTATAGCGATCAAAATAAAAATAATTGCTGTAAACAAAAATAAGTAAATAACAATCATTGCCACCATAGTGGCATTTGCCCATCTTCCCAAAAGAAAAATGCCAATGATAATGCTCACAAAAATAATGCTCAGTTTCTTTGTATTCCAATCTTCTTTCTTCTTGTTTTCCTTTGATTTCATACTCTCCTCATTAATCGTTGAGATACAATCCGTCATTTGAATAGTCTCCTCTGAACTAATCAAATCATCCATTGATATTTGATATAATTCGCTCAAGCATTTCAAATTTTCAATTGAGGGCACCGCCTTTCCTGTTTCCCATTTTGATATCGCTTGGCGAGACACTTGTAACATCTCGGCCAATTCCATCTGGGATAACCGTTTTTTCTTGCGCAGAGATACGAGTTTCTTACTTAACTTCATCTTGATGTCCCCTTCTATCGTCTTATAGCATAGCAAAAAATCAAGTAAAGTAAACCATCTTCGGTTTACTTTTGCGAAACCAATAGTTGCATATAACAATTTCTATAGCTTTTATAGCAAAAAGCCCCCTTGCTACAGGGGGCTTAAGGTACATCATTACAGCCGTTTGCAGACAGCCCGCGCCGCCTGGACGCCGGAGGCCCCCGCCTGGGCCAGCCCTCGGGTCACTCCCGCGCCGTCGCCGGCGGCGAAAAAGTTGGGTAGGGCGGTCTCCAGCTCCTGGGTGAGCTGGAGGCGGGCGGAGTAGAACTTCACCTCGGCGCCGTAGAGCAGCGTGTCGTAGTTGGCGGTGCCGGGGGCAATCTTGTCAAGCTGATAGATCATCTCAATGAGGTCGTCCAGCTGCCGCTTGGGCAAGGTGAGGGACAGGTCCCCCGGGACGGCCGCGGTAAGGGTGGGCCGGACAGTGGACTTGCTCATCCGGTGCTCGTTGGTGCGCCGGCCCCCCACCAGATCGCCGAAGCGCTGGACCAGCACCCCGCCGGCCAGCATGTTGGACAGGGAGGCCACATGCTTGCCGTAGCGGTAAGGCTCGTTGAAGGGCTTGGTGAAGCGGTTGGAGACCAGCAGCGCGAAGTTGGTGTTCTCGGAGCGGAGGGCGGGGTCAGCGTAGGAGTGGCCGTTTACCGTGTTGATGCCCTCCACGTTCTCCGCCACCACGTGGCCGTAGGGGTTCATGCAGAAGGTGCGCACGCTGTCGCCGTACTGCTTGGTGCGGTAGACCAGCTTGGACTCGTAGACTACGTCGGTGATGTGCTCGAAGATGACGGCGGGCAGCTCCACCCGCACGCCCACATCCACCTGGTTGTTCAGCAGCTCCAGCCCCAGGTCCTTGCACTGGTTGGAGAACCACTCCGCTCCCGACCGGCCCGGCGCGGCGATCAGATACCGGCACTGCACCTCGCCCCCCTTGGCCAGAACCAGGCGGTAGCCGCCGTCGGCTTTGGCGATGGAGGCCACCTCGGTATGGAACGCAAACTCCAGCTTGTCCGCCAATCCCTCGTAGATGTTGGTGAGGATACGCAGGTTGTTCTCGGTGCCCAGGTGCTTGCACCGGGCCTGGAGCAGGTGGAGGTCATAGGCCAGAGCCCGGCGGGCCAGCTTCCGGGCGGCCTCGCTCTCGGTGGAGTAGACCTCGGTGGTGGCCCCGTGCGCCACGTTGATGGAGTCCACGTAGTCGATGAGACCCATGACTTGGGCAGGCTCTATAAAGTCGGTAAGCCAGCCGCCGAACTGGGTGGTGAAGTTGAACTTCCCGTCGGAGAAGGCCCCGGCTCCGCCGAAGCCGCACATGGTATGGCACACGGGACAGTGGATACACTCTTTCACCTTGCCCGCCACAATGGGGCAGCTGCGGTGGTAGATGTCCGCCCCCTGGTCCAGGGCCAGCACCTTCAGCCCGGGATGGAGATGGGCCAGCTCGTAAGCGGCGAAGATGCCCGCCTCGCCGCAGCCCAGAATAATCACGTCGTATCTGGCGTTCATGAGGTCTCCTCCTTTTGTTCGTGTATCCTGAGTATAACACAGCTCCGGGCAAAACTCAACGGCCCGTCAATCCGGCGGGCCGTATTTTGAAATATTCAGCTCTTTTCCTGGAAGCTGGCGCCGCAGGCGCGGCAGGTGACCGTGATCTGCCCCTTGCCCCGGGGGACCCGCAGCCGCTGGCCGCAGCTGGGGCACTTGAAATAGACGTGCTCCTTGTCCCTGTGGATGTTCCGGCGCATATGGACCCAACTGATCAGCGGGCCGGCGGCCTTCATAAATTTCGCGTTTTCCATCCGCCGCCGCTCTATGTTCCGGGAGAACAGCCGGAACAGCGTGACCAGCAGCAGAGCGAAGCTGATCCAGTACAGAAGTTCCGCCCGGATAAAGACAAATGCCAGATAGAGCAGCAAATACAGACCCATCAGGAACAGATTCAGCGGATCGTTCCCGTACCTGCCGTACATAAATCGCTGGATCGCATTTCGAATCATCAGAGCGCCCCCTTGGCTGACAAAAGGCGGCAGGCGTGAGCGCCTGCCAAAAATACAATTTACATGATACCCTTTCTGTGGAGGCCCGTCAAGAAGAAAATCGTAAACAATATGTAAATTTCACCGCCTTTTCCCGCTTTTCCGTCCATCTGGCTCGCTCTGTAAGGGCAAAGCGCCTTATAGGGTGACGCGCTCCGGGAAGGCCTCCCGGCGCAGGACGCCCCACATTTTGTCAATATAGGACAGGGTATAGAAATTCTCGTAGTAGTGGTAGAAAAACGCCCCCCTCAGGGTCATCTGCCAGACTCCGTCCTCCTCCGTCACAAGACCCAGCAGCCTGGCGCCCCCCAGCTCCAAACCGTACATCCGCCTCAGCGGGACGCCGAAGAACCGCTGAAAGTCCCTCTCGTCCACCCGGGTGCTGTAGGCGGTCCAAAACAGATAATACACCATCCGCTGTCGGAGAGAAAACCGTAGGGTCAGGGAGGTGGGGAGGGTCCCGCTCTCCACCCGCCCGCAATACTCCTCGACGGAAAAGGTGTTGATTTTAAACTGCTCCCGCAGCAGGGTGGCGGCGGAGCAGCCAAACCCCAGGAAGTTGTCCCGGGTCATGGAGGAGTACCGGGCCTCCGCCCGGCTGGAGAAGGTCCAGATAGAGGTGCGGGCATACCCCCGCTCCAGGCAGTAGCTGGTGATTTGATCCAGCAGCTTCCGTTTCTCCCCCTTCGCCATAGCCGGGAGGGGGCTGGCGGTAAAGGTGAAGTCGATAAAGGGGTAGACAGCCACATGGTTTGCCCCATGGGAGAAGGCCAGATCAATGTCCGTCCGCAGGTCCCGGAAGGTCTGCCCCGGGAGCGCGAAGATCAGGTCCATAGACACCGTCTCAAAGGGGACCCGCTCCAGAGCGGCCGACAGGGTGGGCAGGTCCACCGCCCCCCGCCCCAGAAGGGTCTGATACTTCTCCTGAAAGGACTGCGCCCCTATGCTGATCTTCGTGACGCCGGCCTCCTTCAGGGTCCGCAGAAGGGGGACGGCCACGTCGTCCGGGTGGAGCTCCACACCGATCCCCTGGGTGACGGTGAAATGCTCCTCCACCGCCCCGATGATCTCCCCCAGCCGCCCGGCGGCCAGCGCCGGGGTCCCGCCGCCGAAGTACAGGCTGGTGACCTCCCTTTTGGCTTTCACCTGGGCGCCGACCATGTGAATTTCCCGGATCAGGGCGTCGATGTACCGGCCGCACAGCCCGGCGTCATAGACCGTCTTGCAGTAGGGGCAGAAATTGCACAGGCTCCGGCAGAAGGGGATGTGGATGTACAGCCCCAGGCCCTGGCAGTCCTCATAGGGGAGGGTCCGGTCAAACTCGCCGGTCAATACAAAGGGCTTTACCGACCGGGTGAGCCACATCCGTGTCAAATTGGTGATGATTCCCATAGGTCCGCTCCTCAGATATAGTTTAAATAGGTCCGCAGCATCTCCCGGATGATTCTCACATTCCCGCGGAACAGCAGAGTGTACTCGGCTACAAAGAAATAGCCGCACCGCTCACACAGGCCTGGCACATGGACGCACCGCCCGCATACGCTGAGCCGGCCGTCCTCCATCACCACGCACTGGCGGCACGGGGTGGGAAATCGGTTGTCAATGAGGTAGGGGAAGGCGCTCTTCAGGTTGAACACGGGCGCCCCCTCCTCCATCATTTGGGTAATGACGGCGCAGCACCGGGCCTTCTCCTCCCGGCTCAGGGCCAGCTCCTCCGTGTCCGGATAGGGGGTATGGAAGTTGAAGGAGACTGCCCGGACGTTTGGCTCCTCCTTCGCCGTCAGACACACATCCCGGACGGCGTTCTTGTTAATCCGGTTGATGGCCATATAGAGGCAGATATTGCCGGAGGAGGCATTGCGGATGTTCTCCAGGATCAGGTCGTAGGTGTCCCCCCGAATGGCGTTGTGCCGCTCCCGGTCCCCGTCCAGGCTGAGGAGAATCAGGTCGGCCTCAGGCAGGTCCAGGGGAAAGGTGCCGTTGGTCACCACGTTCACAATGAGAAAGCCCAGCGCCCTGGCTTCGACAACCAGCTCCCGCAGTCCCTTCTCTCCGTCCCGCCAGAGGAAGGTCTCGCCGCCGCAGAAAAACAGGATGCGCACCCCCATCTCATACAGGCGGGACATCTCCTCCCTGATCTGCCGGTAGGGGTGGATCACGGCGGTGATGTTGTTCACCGAACAGTGCTTGCAGTTCAGATTGCACTTGTCCGTCAGGATGATCGTGCCCAGAATGGGGTCCGCCCTCCGGAACAGGATGGTTTTTACGCCGAAGCAGGCCAAATGGACAAAAGATGAAAGCTTCACGGCCGCTCCCCCCCTTTTTTCTTCAGTATAACCGCCCCGCCCCGGCCTGATCCAAATGACAGCGCCAATTCAGGAGCGCCCTTCGGGG
>CAJUPW010000001.1:102394-212835 GCA_910588635.1 uncultured Oscillospiraceae bacterium
CCGCCCCGCCCCGGCCTGTCTATCGGTTTGGACAATCGGTCGCTTTTGGGGGATAATCGGTCATAAACGAAAGGAGCGCCCCGAAGGGCGCTCCTGAATTGGCGCTGTCATTTGGATCAGGCCAGGGCGGCGGTGATGATGGCCATGGAGTAGACCTCCTGGGCGTTGCAGCCCCGGCTCAGGTCGTTGATGGGGGCGTTCAGTCCCAGCAGGATGGGGCCGTAGGCCTCGAAGGAGCCCAGGCGCTGGGCGATCTTGTAGCCGATGTTGCCCGCGCTGATGTCGGGGAAGATAAAGGTGTTGGCGTAGCCGGCCACGTCGGATTCGGGGCACTTGGTCTGGGCCACACGGGGGGAGACGGCGGCGTCGAACTGAAGCTCGCCCTCGATGGGCACGTCGGGCATGGCGGCCTTGGCCTTCTCGGCGGCGTTGCGCATCTTGTCCACCACGGGGCCCTTGCCGGAGCCGAAGGTGGAGTAGCTCAGGAAAGCCACCTTGGGGTCCACGCCGAAGATCTGGGCGCACTTGACGGTCTCGGAGGCGATCTCTACCAGCTCGTCCTCAGAGGGGTCGATGTTGATGGCGCAGTCGGCCATGGCCAGCACCATGTTGCCGCCGGTGGCGTAGGGCCGCACCAGAATAAAGCAGGAGGAGACAATCTTGTTGCCCGGCTTGGTTTTGACCAGCTGGAGGGCGGGACGGACGGTGTCGGCGGTGGAGTAGGTGGCGCCGCCCAGCAGGGCGTCGGCGATGCCCATGGCCACCAGCATGGTGCCGAAGTAGTTGCCCTTCTTCAGCATGGCGCGGCACTCGTCGGCGGTCATCTTGCCCTTGCGCAGCTCCACCATCTTCTCCACCATGGCATCCATCTTCTCGTAGTTCTCCGGGTCGTAGATCTCCGCGCCCCGGATGTTGAAGCCGGCCTCCTCGGCGGCGGCGCGGATTTCCTCCTCCCGGCCGACGAGGATGGGGGTCAGGAAGGTTCCGGACAGCAGACGGGCGGACGCCTCCAGGATACGGGGGTCGGTACCCTCAGTGAATACGATCTTCTTGGGGCTCTTCTTCAGGATGTCAATGAGTTTTCCAAACATATTTTATCATGCCTCCAAATCAAAATCGGTGGTTCCCACCGGGCGCTTGGATATTATGGTATCATTTTCCGAGCGGAAATGCAAGGGCCGCACTATAGTTTTCCGCCGCCGACCCATGAAAAATTCCAAAGGATTTTTGCAATTTTCTCTTTACCTGCCGTAATGGTTCAGGTATACTATACGAAGTGTATTTCAAGTGCCCCGGGACGCCTGGGCGCCCCGGTAACATGTGTTGAGGTGTAGAGAGATATGAAACTGGATAACTCGGAATTTCCCCGCACCCTGTCCCTGCTGCGGCAGGAGAAAAAGGTGAGCCAGCGCACCGCCGCCGAAGCCCTTGGAATCTCCCAGGCTCTGCTCAGCCACTATGAGAACGGCGTCCGGGAGCCCGGTCTGGCCTTTGTGGTCAGGGCCTGCGACTACTACGGCGTGTCCGCCGACTTCCTCCTGGGCCGGACTCTCACCCGGGACGGGGCAGTCATCGCCGCCGAGGAGCTGTACGACATCAGCGACGAGAAGAACAACTCCCTCAAGGGGGGCGTGCTGGCCCTGCTGAGCAAAAAGCTGCTGGTCAACTCCGTCGGCGTCCTCTTCGGCCTGCTGGGCAGGACGGGCAGCCGGGAGGCCATACAGGCCGCCGCCGGCTACCTGTCTACCGCCGTGTATACCGTGTTCCGCCGGCTCTACGACGCCAACCCGGACAACAACCCGGATTTCTTCTCCGTCTCTCCCCGGCACTTCCAGGCCGGCCTTTACGAGGCCGACATGAAGTGCTGCGAGGCGGAGCTGGCCGACGCCCTGGCCGCCCACGTCAAGGACAAGGGACCTATGCCCGAAATGACCAACGACGCCCTGGCCAGGGACTACCCCGTGCTCTACCAGTCCGTTCTCCAGGTGGTCCACAACACCGGGGAGCGGGTCAACGCCATCAGCGGAGGACGGAAGGTGAAGCAGGAGCGGAAATAAGGTTTTAGTATAATCAAACCCGCTTCGCCGGGCTTTGATTTGGTTTCCATATTCAATGGAGGTTCTCAGTTATGACAAGCCAAGATAAAATCAGAAATTTTTCCATCATCGCGCATATAGACCATGGCAAGTCCACCCTGTCCGACCGGCTCATTGAAATCTGCGGGGCGGTGGAGCAGCGGCAGATGGAGAGCCAGCTGCTGGACAACATGGACCTGGAGCGCGAGCGGGGCATCACCATCAAGGCCCGGGCGGTGCGCCTCAACTACAAGGCGGAGGACGGGGAGACCTACGCCCTGAACCTGATCGACACCCCGGGACACGTGGACTTCAACTATGAGGTGTCCCGCTCCCTGGCGGCCTGCGAGGGAGCTGTGCTCATTGTGGACGCCTCCCAGGGCATCGAGGCCCAGACCCTGGCCAACACCTACCTGGCCATGGAACACGACCTGGAGATTCTCCCCGTGGTGAACAAGATCGACCTGCCCGCCGCCGACCCGGCGCGGGTGAAGGAGGAGATTGAGAACATCCTGGCCTTACCCGCCATGGACGCCCCGGAGATTTCCGCCAAACAAGGCGTCAACATCCCCGCCGTGCTGGAGGACATCGTCCGCAACATTCCAGCCCCGGAGGGGGACCCCAACGCCCCTCTGAAGGCCCTTATTTTTGACAGCCAGTACGACCCCTATGTGGGCGTCATCGTCTACTTCCGCGTGATGGAGGGCACCCTGAAAAAGGGGATGACTGTGAAGATGATGGCCTCGGGAAGCCAGTATCAGGTGCTGGACTGCGGCTATCTGGAGCCCCTGGGCATGGAGAGCGCGGCGGCGCTGTCCGCCGGGGAGGTGGGCTGGTTCACCGCCTCCATCAAGAACGTGAAGGACACCAGCGTGGGCGACACCATTACCGGCGCGGAAAACCCCGCCAGTGACGCTCTGCCCGGCTACCGCCCCGTCCAGGCCATGGTCTACTGCGGCATCTACACCGAGGACGGGAGCAAGTACCCCGACCTGCGGGACGCTCTGGAGAAGCTCCAGCTCAACGATGCCTCATTGTCCTTCGAGCCCGAGTCCTCGGTGGCCCTGGGCTTCGGGTTCCGCTGCGGCTTTCTGGGCATGCTCCACATGGAGATCATCCAGGAGCGGCTGGAGCGGGAGTTCGATCTGGATCTGGTGACCACATTGCCCTCAGTCATCTACGAGGTGACAAAAACCGACGGCAGCGTTGTCCGGGTGGACAACCCCCACAACTACCCCGACCCCGGCTCCATCGCCGAGGCCAGGGAGCCCTACGCCAAGGTGTCCATCATCTCCCCGCCCGACTACGTGGGCAACATCATGCCCATGTGCCAGGACCGCCGGGGCGTCTTCAGGGATATGCAGTATCTGGACACCAACCTGGTGGAGCTGCACTACTCCATGCCCATCGGCGAGATTATCTACGACTTCTTCGACGCCCTCAAGGCCCGCACCAAGGGCTACGCCTCCCTGGACTACGAGCTGGAGCGCTATGAAAAGAGCGACCTGGTCAAGGTGGACCTGCTGCTCAACGGCGACCAGGTGGACGCGCTGAGCTTCATCGTCCACCGGGAAAAGGCCTACGGCCGGGCCAGGCGCATCTGCGAGAAGCTGAAGGAGAACATCCCCCGCCAGCTCTTCGAGGTGCCCGTCCAGGCTGCCATCGGCGGCAAGATCATCGCCCGTGAGACCGTCAAGGCCATGCGCAAGGACGTGCTGGCCAAGTGCTACGGCGGCGACATCACCCGGAAAAAGAAACTCCTGGAGAAGCAGAAGGAGGGCAAGAAGAAAATGCGCACTCTGGGCACCGTTCAGCTGCCCACCGAGGCGTTTATGGCGGTACTTAAGCTGGACGAGGAGTAACAACGCCGCCGAGGGCGGCGCTCCCGCCCAGGCCCGGCGCGGCGGGTCTGCCGGGAAAAGGAGGAGCGGCGAAATAAGCGAGCCCCGCCGAATACGGCGGGGCGAGGCATATGGAGCTTGTGACGGCCTTATCCCTTGGAGGGCAGCACCGAGGAGATCGCCCCGGCAAAGGCGCTGATGGGCATGGTCTGGAGGAGGATACGGCCCGGGCCGGTGACCACGGTGTTGAACAGGCCCTCGCCGCCGAAGAGGACGTTTTTGACCCCCTTGACGCTCTGGATGTCGATGGAACAGGTGGCGTCCATCATGGCCAGGTTGCCGGTGTCCACGATCATCTGTTCCCCGGCGCCCAGGGTGTACTCCACCCCGTAGCCGTCGATCTCCAGGAAGGCCATGCCCCGGCCGGACAGCTTCTGCATGATGAAGCCCTCGCCGCCGAAGAAGCCGGCCCCTATCTTCTTCTGGAAAAACACCGACAGCTCCACTCCCTGCTCAGAGGCCAGAAAGGCGGACTTCTGGGCTACAACGGGCTTGTCCGGGGTGATCTCTATGGGCAGGATGGCCCCAGGGAAGCTGGAGGCAAAGGCGATCATCCCCGGCCCGCCCTGGGCGGTGTAAAAGTTCTGGAACATGGATTCCCCGGAGAACATCCGGCCGAAGGCCTTGCCGAAGCCGCCGGCGGAGGTCTCCATCTTCATGTTGGGGCTCATCCACACCATGGAGCCTTTCTCCGTAACCATGGTCTCGTTGGCGTTCAGGTCACAGATGACCACAGGGGTGGGCTCGCCTTGGATTTTGTACTGCATATGTATCCGCTCCTTTTACCTGTCACATCGCCCGGAGACAGCGGTCCGTCTGTTTCCGCAAGCTTTGGGCGGCCTGTATCAGACGGTCGGTGAGAAAATAAAAGCCGTCCGCATAGGGATCATCCGCCCGGTCCAGCCCCCTGGACATGGCGGCAATCGCGTTGATCCCGCCGGAAACCTGATTGACCGCCGTGTCCAAATCAATCAATTCTTCCCGTATATTCATTGGTTCCTCCTTGATTTTTTCCCGGCGATGTGGCATAATCAGATTTGCCACCCCTCCGGGTTTGGTTTATAGAGTGTTGGTGTTGCTTGCTAGTGCTGGCCAGCACTCTATTTTTTTATGCCTTCTTCCACAAGATCAATTCCCTTTTCGATTACCTCTGTCCGAGATATTCCCAGCGTGTCCGCGCAGCGCTGAAGCTTCTCTGCCGTTTCCTCAGTCAAACGCAGTCCTAGATTTACGCTCTTGGTAATTTCCTTACGGGGCCGGCCTGTACGAGGAGACATTTGCTCACCTCACTTTTTGCTCTTGCAACAAGTATAATAGTGCTTGGGCAAAAAGTCAAGGGGGCTTGCAAAAAAAGAAGTAACCGCATCGCTTCCCCAAGCCACGGTTACTTCTTGCAACTAACAGGGGGCCAACCGCTTACCGGCAGCGCCCTTTCTATGATTGATTATAGCTGATTGCCTCAAGTTGTCAACGCCGCGCCGTTTGTTTTTGCGGAGTGTTGATTTGTTATTTTGCCGCCCAGTTTCCGGTGGCCTCGGCGGTGAGGTAGGCGTTGACAAAGCCGTCCAGGTCGCCGTCCATCACCCCATTGATGTTGCTGGTCTCAAAGGCGGTGCGGTTGTCCTTCACCAGCTGGTAGGGCATGAATACGTAGGACCTGATCTGGCTGCCCCACTCGATCTTCAGCTGGACGCCCTTCAGGTCGGAGATTTTCTCCGCCTTCTCCTGCATTTGCAGCTCCACCAGCTTGGCCCGCAGCATCTTCATACAGTTGTCCTTATTCTGGAACTGGGATCGCTCCTGCTGGGAGGCCACCACCACCCCGGTGGGCTTGTGGATCAGCCGGACGGCGGAGGAGGTCTTGTTCACGTGCTGGCCGCCGGCGCCCGAGGCCCGGTAGACCTGCATCTCGATATCCTCGGGGCGAATCTCCACCTCCACGTCCTCGGGCAGGTCGGGCATGACCTCCACCGAGGCAAAGGAGGTCTGCCGCCGGGCGTTGGCGTCAAAGGGGGACACCCGCACCAGCCGGTGGACGCCGTGCTCCCCCCGGAGGTAGCCGTAGGCGTTCGCGCCCTCGATCATGATGGTGGCCGATTTGATGCCCGCCTCGTCCCCCTCCTGGTAATCCATGATCTGATAGGTAAAGCCGCGGCGCTCCGTCCAGCGGGTGTACATCCGGTAGAGCATCTGGGCCCAGTCCTGGGCCTCGGTGCCCCCGGCCCCCGGGTGGATGGTGAGGATAACGTTGGAGCGGTCGTACTCCCCGGTGAGCAGGGTCTCCAGCCGGGCGGTCTCCATGCCGGTCTCCAGAGCGGCGAAGCCCTCCTCCAGCTCGGGGATCAGGCTCTCGTCCTCAAACTCGTTGCCCATCTCGCACAGGGCCATCAGGTCGTCCCACTGCTGCCGGCGCCTGTTCTGGCTGTCCACCTTGTCCTGGAGGTTCTTGATGCGCTGCTGCACCTTCTGGGCCTTGGCCAGGTTGTCCCAGAAGCCGTCGGCGGCGGACTCGGCCTGGAGCATGTCCAGCTCCCGCTCCGCCCCCTCCAGGTCCAGGGCCTGAGCCAGCTCCTTCAGGGCCGGGGAGAGGTTATTCAGCTTTACCTTGTATTCGTCAAATTGGAGCATGCGCTTCCCACACTTTCTCACTGATCTGGATTCATCTTATTATATATGAGCGGTACGGAAAAGTAAAGAGATTCCCGCCCGTCACTCCTTCTGGCTTTCCAGATACTCGTCATACGTCATCTTCCGGTCGATGAGCTTCCCTCCGGCGGTAAAGTCAAAGATCCGGTTGCACACCGTCTGGATGAGCTGGTGGTCGTGAGAGGCCACCAGCACGTTGCACTTGACGGCCTCCAGCCCCTTGTTCAGCGCGGCGATGGACTCCAGGTCCAGGTGGTTGGTGGGCTGGTCCAGCATAAGGACGTTAGCCCCGGACAGCATCATCCGGGACAGCATGCACCGCACCTTCTCCCCGCCGGAGAGCACCTTCACCGGCTTGTGGACCTCGTCCCCGGAGAAGAGCATCCGGCCCAGAAAGCCCCGGAGGTACTGCTCCTGGGGGTCGGGGGAGAACTGGCGCAGCCACTGGACCAGGTCGTCGTCACAGTCCTCAAAGTAGGGGGTGTTGTCCTTGGGGAAGTAGGAGAATGTGGCCGTCTGGCCCCACTTCACGCTGCCCTCGTCGGGCTCCAGCTCCCCGGCCAGAATCCTGAACAGGGCGGTGTGGGCGTTCTCGTTGTCCCCCACAAAGGCGATCTTCTCGTCGTGGCCCACGATGAAGGACACCTTGTCCAGCACCTTCACCCCATCGATGGTCTTGGAAACATCGGTGACAAAGAGGATGTCCTTGCCCACCTCCCGGTCGGGGGAGAAGCCCACCCAGGGGTAGCGGCGGGAGGAGGCGGGCATCTCCTCCACGGTGAGCTTATCCAGCAGCTTGCGCCGGGCGGTGGCCTGCTTGGACTTGGATTTGTTGGCGGAGAAGCGGGAGATGAAGTCCTGCAATTCCTTGATCTTCTCCTCGTTGCGCTTGTTCTGGCTCTTGATGAGCTGCTGCACCAGCTGGGAGGACTCGTACCAGAAGTCGTAGTTGCCCACGTACATCTTGATCTTTCCGTAGTCGATGTCCACGATATGGGTACACACGGTGTTCAGGAAGTGGCGGTCGTGGGACACCACAATCACCGTGCCCTCAAAGTCCAGCAGAAAGTCCTCCAGCCAGTTCACGGCGTCGATGTCCAGGTTGTTGGTGGGCTCGTCCATCATCAGCAGGTCGGGATTTCCGAACAGCGCCTGGGCTAGAAGGACCTTCACCTTCAGGCGGGGGTCCAGGGTGGCCATATCGCTGCAGTGGTACTCGGTGCCCACGCCAAGGCCCTGGAGGATGCGGCTGGCGTCCGATTCCGCCTCCCAGCCCCCCAGCTCGGCGTACTCCTCCTCCAGCTGGCAGGCCAGCAGCCCGTCCTCATCGGTCATCTCCTCCTTGGCGTAGAGGGCCTCCTTCTGTTTCCCAATGTCATACAGCCGCTGATTGCCCATAATAACCGTATCCATCACGCTGTAGGCATCGTAGGCGTTCTGGTTCTGCTTCAAAACCGACATGCGGACATTGGGCAGAATGGACACCTGCCCGGAGGTGGAGTCCAGCTCGCCGGAGAGAATTTTCAGGAAGGTGGACTTGCCGGCGCCGTTGGCGCCGATGACGCCGTAGCAGTTGCCCCGCAGAAACTGCAGGTCCACATGGGAAAACAGCGGGGCGCCGCTGTAGTTCAGGCTCAGGTCGGTGACGGTAATCATACTGTTTCTCCTTTTTCTGCGGTAATTGTCAGTGCTGACCATCATACCACATATATAAAAAAAAAGACAGCGTTTTTTTGCAAAAGGCTGTCTTTTTTCTGTCTTTTCTTTTGGAGAAAGTGCCCGAAGATCAATCCGACCCGCTTTGCCGCTCGATTTTGATATCCAGCTCCTGATAGAACAGCCGGATCAGGCCGTCCACCCGCTGAACGCACTCCGGGTCGCTCAATCTGTTGTTTTCCAGAATGCAGCGGATGGCCTCCAGGGTCTGGACCGCCCGGTTCTCCACCGCCTGGGAGATTACCGTGGGGTGGACCCGCTCCATGTGCTCCAGCACCATCCTGCCCACAACCGCGTGGTAAAGCGCCGTCGGGGTGTCACGCTCGCTTGGGCTGCGCATTGCCGTCACCTCCTTCCAGCCTGTAGTTCTCCAGGGCATAGGCCAGAAACAGCCCGATCAGCTCGTTCCGGCTCCGCCCCGTCTCCTTGGATATATCATCCATCTGGTTGACCATCGACTCCCGCAGGCGGACGGAAAAGGTTCGGTATCCGTCCTCTCCCCTTGGGTGCTTCATTGTAACGATCAGCGCGTCTCTTGCCACAGTATCACCTCAATTCGCCTAAATTTTACAACAATCGGGACACCACGGCTATGCTAAATTTGATGTTAGAATTATGTTCTTTATTTAACATATTCGCCTTTTTGCTCGAAGTTTTCGTGGAAATACTACATTTTTCCTCTTGCCAATACCTGGATATTGTGGTATGCTGTCTTTGGTCGAAAGACCGCCTGTGCATATTTGTCCTCGCAATGGCGGCCGGGCCTCCTCCCGGCCGTCCATAAAAATCATCGGGTCCCCGAAGAAAAATTTCTTCGGGGACCCGTTTTGCTTTACAGCCCCAATCCGTAGATACGGTTGGCGTTCCGGAAGAACACCTTCTCCCAGTGCCGCTCCGGCACCAGGCGCTGAACAAAGCGGATGTACTCCCCCAGATTGACGATGGGCCAGTCAGTACCGTAGAGGATATCGTCCCATCGGCCGATGGCGGTGAGCCAGGTGGTCAGCAGCCCAGCGTAGCCCGCCTGCTCCTCAAAGTACCGCTCCAGGTCCACCCGTCCCTCCAGCAGACCGGACAGGTCGGCGGCCACGTTGGGGTTCTTCTCCACCACCGCGGCGGCGCTCTCCAGGAAGGGGTTGCCGAAGTGGCACATGACAAACCGGGTGCGCTTGTGGTCGGCGGCCACCTCGTCCAGGGTGAGGGGGTGGGCGTATTTCAGGTGAGCCCGGGGAAAGGCGGTGAGGCCCATGTGGACGGCCACCGGCTTGTCGTACCGGGCGGCCAGCTCATACACCGGCTCATACACCGGGTCGGACAGCCACAGACGGTTGTAGCCAGGGTACAGCTTCACCCCGCAGCAGCTCTCCCGCCTGAGGTTCTCCTCCACCCGCTCCACCAGATCAGGGACGGGCTTTTCCCCCCGGCCCATGAGCGCGCTGTCCAGGCCGACGCAGTAGTGGAACAGGTCCGCCGGGTAGTTGTGATAGCCAGGGTCCAGGCTCCTGTTTCCCATCACCACTCCGTGGACTATGCCCAGCTCCCCATAGACCCGGCGCAGATGGTCCGTGGAGTTCTCATGTCCCACCGCCCGGGCCATAGCGTCGGTATCCGGGGAGGAGGGGAACAGATGCAGATGCGCGTCAATAATCTTCATATCGCTCGCTCCTTTATGACTTCCTTGCTATTATAGCGGAAGAAAAGGAAAAATGGAATCAAAAAAACCCGCCCCGAGGGGCGGGTTTTCGCGTCTGATTACACCAGCTGAATAATGGCCATCTCGGCGGCGTCGCCGCGGCGGGGGCCGATGCGCACCACACGGGTGTAGCCGCCGTTGCGGTCGGCGTACTTGGGGCCAATCTCCTTGAACAGCTTGTTGGCCACATCCTCCTTGGTGATGTAGGACAGGGCCTGGCGGTAAGAGGCCAGGGTGTTGGTCTTGGCCAGGGTAATCATCTTCTCAGCCACGGGAGCCACTTCCTTGGCGCGGGTAACGGTGGTCTTGATCTGGCCGTTCTCCAGCAGATAGGTGACCATGGCGCGGAGCATGGCCCGGCGCTGGTCGCTGGTGCGGCCCAGTTTACGGTTCTTCTGAGACATGGTAAACACTCCTTTGACCTCGCGTGGCGAGATCCGTTTAAATTCGTTCAGTTCTGACGGCCGGAGCCGCAGGTCAGACGGAACGTTACATACGTCTGGACCTTAATTATCACGCCTCAGTTTCCGCACGGCCGGGTCGCTTTCCCTCCGTCTCGGACTCGAAACAGCCGCCTCTCGGCGTCTTGGTTTCTCCTCCTCGCTCCGGTCCAAGCTCCCCTGTGCGGAAATTCGGCGCTTAGTTGTTCTCTTCGCTGGCCAGGGACAGCCCCATCATAGACAGCTTGTTGATGACCTCCTCCAGGGACTTGCGGCCCAGGTTCCGGACCTTCATCATCTCTTCCTCGGTCTTGGAGATCAGGTCCTCCACCGTGTTGATGTTGGCCCGCTTCAGGCAGTTGTAGGAGCGGACGGACAGGTCCATATCGTCAATGGTCATCTCCATTACCTTATCCCGCTGGGTCTCCGCCTTCTCCACCACAGTGGAGCGGCTGCCCATGGTCTCGGACAGGTCGGTGAACAGGGTGAAGTGGTCGCACAGGATGCGTGCCCCAAGGGAGACGGCGTCCCGGGCGTCGATGGTGCCGTTAGTCCACACCTCCAGGGTCAGCTTGTCATAGTCGGTGGCGTCCCCTACGCGGGTGTTTTCCACCGTATAGTTGACCTTGCGCACCGGGGTATAGATGGAGTCCATGGGGATCACCCCGATAATGGACTGGGCGGGCTTGTTCTTGTCGGCGGGAACGTAGCCCCGGCCGTGGGACAGGGTCAGCTCCATGGACAGGCTGGCCTCCGGTCCCAGGGTGGCGATGTGCAGGTCCGGATTGAGAATCTCCACATCGGCGTCCGCCTTGATGTCGCCGGCGGTGACCCTGCACTCCCCGGCGGCCTCGATGTGGACGGTCTTGGCGCCCTCGCTGTACAGCTTGGCGATAATGCCCTTCACATTCAGGACAATCTCGGTCACGTCCTCCTTGATGCCGGGGATGGTGGTAAACTCATGCTGGACCCCGGATATCTTGATGGAGGTCACTGCCGTGCCCGGCAGAGAGGACAGCAGAATCCGCCGCAGGGAGTTGCCCAAGGTAGTGCCGTAACCCCGCTCCAGAGGCTCCACCACATACTTGCCGTAGGAGGCGTCGCCGGGATTTTCCACGCATTCGATGCGGGGCTTTTCAATTTCTATCATATGCTGGGATACCCTCCTTTTCTCGGCGGCGCCCTTGCGCCGCTTCATTCAGCTCACCAATATCTGAGGGTTGTCTAAGTCTCTAATGGACTGCCGGAAGCGAAACTTTGGGCGGGCCGGCCAGGGGGCCGGCCCCTACCAATGCTTCTGTAGGGGCCGCCGCCCTCGGCGGCCTGTCTCTCTTCCCGCAGAAAGAAATTACTTAGAATACAGCTCGACGATGAGGTGCTCTTCCACGGGGAAATCAATGTCGTCCCGGGTGGGCATGGCAACGATGGTGCCCTGGAGGGTATTCTTGCTGCGGTCCAGCCACTTGGGCACGTTGACCACAGGGGCGTCCTCGCCGGTCAGGCGCTTGAACTTGACGGAAGCGCGGCTCTTCTCCCGCACCTCGATCACGTCGCCCGTCTTGACCATGTAGGACGGCACGTCCACCCGCTGGCCGTTGACGGTGAAGTGGCCGTGAGTGGTGAGCTGGCGGGCCTCCCGGCGAGTCATGGCGAAGCCCAGGCGGTACACCACGTTGTCCAGCCGGCGCTCGCACAGCACCAGCAGGTTCTCGCCCGTCTTGCCCTGCATGCGGCTGGCCTTCTCATAGTACATATGGAACTGCTTCTCCATGATGCCGTAGACAAACTTGACCTTCTGCTTCTCGGTCAGCTGCATGGCGTACTCAGACTGCTTCTTGCGCATCTGGCCCTTGGGGTTGCGGTTAGTCGTCTTTTTGGCATAGCCCATGGCGGCGGGGGACAGGTTCAGCGCCTTGCACCGCTTGGCGATGGGCTGCATATTTCTAGCCATCTGTCAAAACCTCCTTCAATCAGACACGGCGGCGCTTCGGGGGCCGGCAGCCGTTGTGGGGAACAGGGGTCACGTCCTTAATAAGGGTGACCTCCAGGCCCACGGCCTGCAGCGCCCGGATGGCGGCCTCACGGCCCTGGCCGGGGCCCTTGACATAGACCTCCACGGTCTTGAGCCCATACTCCATCGCGGCCTTGGCGGCCGTCTCGGCGGCGGTCTGAGCGGCGTAAGGGGTGGACTTACGGGAACCGCGGAAGCCCAGGCCGCCGGAGGAGGCCCAGGACAGGGCGTTGCCCTGCGCGTCGGTCACAGTGACCATGGTGTTGTTGAAGGAGGAGCGGATATGCACCTGGCCCCTCTCTACGTTCTTACGCTCGCGGCGCTTGCGCACCACTTTTTTACCTTTGGTATTCGCAGCCATGTGTATCCCTCCTTACTTCTTCTTATTGGCGACAGTGCGCTTGGGACCCTTGCGGGTGCGCGCGTTGGTCTTGGACCGCTGGCCCCGGACGGGCAGCCCCTTGCGGTGGCGGATGCCCCGGTAGCAGCCGATCTCGGTCAGCCGCTTGATGTCCATCGCCACGTTCCGGCGCAGGTCGCCCTCCACGGTGTAGTCGTGGATGACCTCACGCAGCTTGGCCTCGTCCTCCTCGGTGAGGTCCTTCACGCGGGTGTCAGGGTTCACCCCGGCCTTGGCCAGGATCTTGTTGGCGCTGGTGCGCCCAATGCCGTAGATATAAGTGAGGCCGATCTCGATTCTCTTCTCTCTCGGCAGGTCAATACCGGCAATACGAGCCATTTTTTACAGCACCTCCAATTAACCTTGTCTCTGCTTATGCTTGGGGTTTTCGCAAATTACCATGACTTTGCCCTTGCGCTTGATGACTTTGCACTTCTCGCACATGGGCTTCACGGACGGTCTGACTTTCATTGTTAAAACCTCCTGATGAATGCCTTGATGGCCCCGGTAAGGGACAGGCAAGGCTCTCCCTTATCCGGTCGTTTATGGTTTATTTTGACCGCCAGGTGATTCTTCCCCTGGTCAGGTCGTAGGGTGACATCTGAATGGTCACCTTGTCGCCGGGCAGGATGCGGATGAAATTCATCCGCAGCTTTCCGGAAATATGTGCCAGAATGATATGGCCGTTTCCGATGTCCACATGGAACGTGGTATTGGGCAGGGCCTCGGTGACGACGCCCTCCAATTCGATCATATCGTCTTTAGCCAAGCGAATATCCCTCCTTGAAGGCGGCCAGCGCCCGTCTCAATGCCCGGTCGGAGACCGGCTCTCCCTGCTGCACACCGCGGACCACCGGGTGGTCGAAGCTGTGCCGGCTGTCGGTCAGGTGTATGACATGGCCCGGCTTTTTGGCCTTGGGATGGGAAATTTTCCGCCGCTTCCCGTCGGCCAGCAAAAGCATGGTCCGCTCCTGATCCATGCCCACTACGCAGAAGATACCGCCCTTGTCCCGCCCGGCAGTCGCCCGGACAATCTGGCCTGTGTAATCAAACATAGGCCCCGTCCTCGGTGACGGTGAGGATTTCAGGCCCATCCTCGGTGATGAGGATGGTGTTCTCGTAGTGGGCGGTGAGGGAGCCATCCTGGGACACGGTGGTCCACTTGTCGGGCAGCACCCGCACATGCCAGTCTCCGGCGCACACCATGGGCTCCACAGCGATGGTCATGCCCGGCTGAAGCCGGGGTCCGTGGCCCGCGGGGCCGAAGTTACGCACCTCGGGAGGCTCGTGCATCCTGGCGCCCACGCCGTGGCCCACAAAGTCCCGGACCACGGAGTAGCCGAAGGACTCCACATACTCCTGGACCGCGTGGCCGATGTCGCTCACCCGGCAGCCCTTTCGGGCGTTTTTGATACCCTCCCAGAAGCTCTGCTGGGTGACCTGGATCAGCTTGGACGCCTCCTCGCTCACCTCACCGCAGGGGTAGGTGGCGGCGCAGTCTCCGTGGAAGCCGCCAATGAAGGCGCCCACGTCGATGCTGACAATGTCGCCCTCCTTCAGCTTGTAGGGGCCGGGGATGCCGTGGATGACCACCTCGTTCACTGAGATGCAGGCGGAGGCGGGATAGCCTCCATAGCCCAGGAAAGAGGGTTTGGCCCCGTGGCTCTCAATGAAGCGGCGCACCGCCTTGTCGATCTCGTGGGTGGTAATCCCTGGGCGGACCATGGAGCCGGCCAGAGCCCGGGCCTGAGCGGTGAGCCGCCCGGCCCGGCGCATGGCCTCAATCTCCCGTTGGGATTTCAGCGAAATCATTTCCAGCGCCATCAGAGTCCCAGCGCCTCCATAATCGCCTTGCTGGTCCCCTCGATGGTGTCCTGATTGGCCACCGGAACCAGAATTCCCTTGCCCTCATAGAAGCCCTTCAGGGGCTCGGTATCGGCGTGGTATATCTCCAGACGCTTCCGGACGGTCTCGGCTTTGTCGTCCTCCCGCTGAACAAGCTGCCCGCCGCAGGAGTCGCACACGCCCTCCTGCTTGGGGGGCTTGGCCTTCACGTGGTAGGGGGCGCCGCAGCCCTGGCACACCCGGCGGCCCGACATGCGCTCCTCGATCTCCCCGTCGGAAATCTCGATGGACAGCACCTTGTCGAAAGCGACGCCGGCGGCGTCCAGCGCCTCGGCCTGGCCGATGGTGCGGGGCACCCCGTCCAGGATGAAGCCCCCGGCGCAGTCAGGCTGCCCAAGCCGCTCGGCCACGATCCCGATGATGACGGAATCAGGCACCAGCCTGCCCGCGTCCATATAGGACTTGGCCTCCAGGCCGGTGGGAGTCCCCTCCTTGATGGCCGCGCGGAGGATGTTGCCGGTGGAAATGGTGGGAATACTCAGCCTGGCACTGAGGATTTCGGCCTGAGTGCCTTTTCCAGCGCCGGGGGCGCCCAAAAGGATCAATTTCATAGCCGTCTCTCCTTACTCCAGGAAGCCCTTGTAGTGCCGCATGAGCATCTGGGCCTCCATCTGCTTGACCGTCTCCAGAGCGACGCCCACCACGATGATGACCGAGGTGCCGCCGATGGCCAGGGACTGATAGCCCACCAGATTGCCGGTGATGATGGGGGCGATGGCGATCACGGACAGATACAGGGCCCCGAACATGGTGATTTTGCTCAGCACCTTGGTGAGGAAGTCGGCGGTGGGCTTGCCGGGACGCATGCCAGGAATGAAGCCGCCGTTCTTCTTCAGGTTGTTGGCCACCTCAATGGGGTTGAAAGCCATAGTGGAGTAGAAATAGCTGAAGCCCACGATGAGCAGGAAATAAATGATGCTGTAGAAGGGCTTGCCCGTGTCAAACACCTTCATCAGGCCGCCGCCGAAGCCCTCGCTCTCCTTGGTGATGCCCATGAAAGCGCAAACGGTGGCGGGCAGAGAGGCGATGGACTGGGCGAAGATGATGGGCATAACGCCGGACATGCTCACCTTCATGGGGATGTGGGTGGACTGGCCGCCGTACATCTTCCGGCCCACAACGCGCTTGGCGTACTGCACCGGGATGCGGCGCTCGGCGTTGTTGATATAGACGATGAACACCACCAGGGCCAGCATGCCGATGACGATGAGGGCCAGGGTCCAGGGAGCCAGGGCTCCGGGCTTCAGAGCGTCGATATACTGCTGGGCAACCTCCTCGGTCATGTCGGGGTTGTTCTTCATCAGGCCGGCGGCGCCGCCGTTGACGGTGAGCCAGGTCCGGAAGCCGTTGACGCCGTCAATGACCATCTGGGGGAACCGGGACACGATGCCGGCAAACAGGATAATGGAGATGCCGTTGCCGATGCCGAACTCGGTGATCTGCTCACCCAGCCACATCAGGAAAGCGGAGCCGGCGGTGAAGGAAATCACAATCACCAGGCCCACCCAGAAGCCGGGCAGAGAGCCGCCGTTGACCAGGCCGTAGCTCTTGACCAGGGAGTAGTAGCCGAAGCCCTGGAGCAAGGCGATGGCCACGGTGGTGTACCGGGTAATGGAGGCGATCTTCTTCCGCCCCTCCTCGCCGCCCTCCTTGGCCAGCCGCTCCAGAGCGGGGATGGCCACGGTGAGCAGCTGGATGATGATGGAGCTGTTGATATAGGGCTGGATGGACAGGGCGAACACCGTTGCCATGGAGAAGGCGGAGCCGCTCATGGCGTTCATCAGGCCCAGAATGGTGCCGCTCTGGCTCTGGAGATACTGGTCCAGGGCGGCGCCGTCGATATAGGGCACGGGGATAGCGGAGCCCAGGCGGAAAATCAGAAGAGCCATGATGGTAAAGAGCATCTTCTTCTTCAGCTCAGGCACCTTCCAGGCATTGCGGACGGTCTGAATCATAATCAGACCACCTCCCACTTACCGCCGGCAGCCACGATTTTTTCCTTGGCGGAGGCGGAGAAAGCGGAGGCCTTTACAATCAGTTTCTTGGTGATCTCGCCGCTGCCCAGAATCTTCACGCCGTACTGGCACTTGGACAGCACACCGGCGTCCAGCATGGCCTGGGCGTCTACCACGGCGCCGTCCTCAAACTTCTCCAGAGCGGAGACGTTGACAGCCTCCAGGGGCTTGGCGAAGATATTGTGGAAGCCCCGCTTGGGCAGGCGGCGGGCCAGAGGCATCTGGCCGCCCTCAAAGCCCACGCGGACGCCGCCGCCGGAACGGGCCCACTGGCCCTTGTGGCCCCGGCCCGCGGTCTTGCCGTTGCCGGAACCGGCGCCCCGGCCCTTGCGGTAGGCCTTGGCATTGGAGCCGGGGGCGGGGGAAAGTTCATGCAGATTCATCTCGTGCGCCTCCTCGTTAGTTTTCCTCGGTCACCTGGAGCAGGTAGCCGATGTGGGCGATCTTGCCCCGGGTGGCCTCGTTGTCGGGCTGCACGGTGCTGTCGCCGATCTTGCGGAGGCCCAGGGCCTCGGCGGTCGCCTTGTGCTTGGCGATGCGGCCGTTCAGGCTCTTGACCAGCTTAATGTTCAGATTAGCCATTTTTGACCCTCCTTAACCCAAGATCTCTGCCACGCTCTTGCCGCGGACGCGGGCCACTTCCTCGGGGGTGCGCAGGGACTTCAGCCCCTCGAAGGTGGCGGAGACCACGTTCTGCGGATTGTTGGAGCGCAGGCACTTGGTACGGATGTCCTTGATGCCGATGGCTTCCATCACGGCACGCACCGGGCCGCCGGCGATGACGCCGGTACCGGGAGCGGCGGGCTTCATCAGCACGCGGCCGGCGCCAAACTCGCCGATCACCTCGTGGGGAATGGTGGTGCCGGACAGGGACACGTGAATCATATTCTTCTTGGCGTCCTCGATGCCCTTGCGGATGGCCTCGGGCACCTCGGCGGCCTTGCCAAGGCCGAAGCCCACGCGGCCCTTCTCGTCGCCCACTACCATCAGGGCGGAGAACTTGGCCACGCGGCCGCCCTTGACGGTCTTGGATACGCGGTTCAGATAGACCAGCTTCTCAACGAACTCGCTGGGCTCTCTCTCAAATCTAGCCATAGTTTTTTCCTCCTCCCTCAGAACTGCAGGCCGCCCTCGCGGGCGCCCTCGGCCAGAGCCTTCACGCGGCCGTGGTAGACATAGCCGCCGCGGTCAAAGACCACAGTGTCGATGCCCTTGGCGCGGGCGCGCTCAGCCACGTTCACGCCCACCTGCTTGGCGGCGTCGGACTTGGTGCCTTCCACCTTAAAGTCCTTCTCCAGGGAAGAAGCGGAAACCAGGGTGACGCCGTTCACGTCGTCGATGACCTGGGCGTAGATGTTGGTCTCGCTGCGGAACACGCACAGACGGGGACGCTCGGGCGTGCCGGAAATCTTAGCACGCACGCGCTTGTGGCGCTTGATGCGCTGGGAGCGGGTATCGGGTCTGTTGATCATAAGTGGCACACCTCCTTTTACTTCTTGGCGCCGGTCTTACCAGCCTTGCGGCGGATGACCTCGTCGCTATACTTGATGCCCTTGCCCTTGTAAGGCTCGGGGGGACGCTTCTCTCTCACTTCGGCCGCGAACTGGCCCACCTGCTGCTTGTCGCAGCCATGGATGATGATTTTGTTGGGGCCGGGGACCTCAATGGTAATCCCGGGGACCTCGTCAACGGTGACCTGGTGAGAATAGCCCAGGTTCATCACCAGCTTGCTGCCCTCCTTGGCCACACGGTAGCCCACGCCGTTGACATCCAGCTCCTTCTTGAAGCCCTCGGTCACACCCACCACCATGTTGTGGATCAGCGTGCGGGTCAGGCCGTGAAGCGCCCGGTTCTCTTTGGCGTCGTTGGGACGGGTGACCTTCAGCTCAGCGCCCTCCACGGCGATGGCCATGTTGGGATTGAACTGCTGTGTCAGGGCGCCCTTGGGGCCCTTGACGGTGACAACGTTGTTGTCCTCTACCTTGATCTCCACTCCGGCGGGAATGGCGATAGGAGCTCTACCAATTCTAGACATTCCTATACCCTCCTTACCAGACAAATGCCAGGACTTCGCCGCCGACATGGGCCTCGCGGGCCTTCTTGTCGGTCATGACGCCCTTGGACGTGGAGACAATGGCGATTCCCAGGCCGCGCAGGACCTTGGGCAGCTCGTCGGCACCGGCGTACACCCGAAGACCGGGCTTGGATACCCGCTTCAGGCCGGAGATGACCTGCTCCTTGCCGGCGTTGTACTTCAGGGCGATGCGGATGACCCCCTGAGTGCCGTCGTCGATGAGCTGGAAGTTCTTGATATACCCCTCGTCCAGAAGGATCTGCGCGATAGACTTCTTCATGTTGGACGCGGGCACATCCACGGTGTCATGCTTGGCGTTGTTCGCGTTGCGGATACGGGTCAGCATATCCGCGATAGGGTCGGTGATTTGCATGCGTGTTTACCTCCTATTTTAGTTTACCGATATTGTCACGCCTCGCCACGTCGTCGCAAAGTTCGCTCTATTTCGTTTCCGCCTGCGGCGAAAACTACATTCGCTTCCTTGCTCCTCCTCTCCAAAACGGACCCGCTTCGCTGGGCTCCATTTTGGTTAAAAGCGGCGCGGTCTAGCGCTTCTCGGTATAGACGGCAAGGTATCGCAGGTTAGGTCGTTCCTGCGACCTGTTGACCGCCTCGCGCCCGGTTGGGGCGGGCGCATTTTCGGAAGTCCGTCAGGGCCTGTACACGTTGGGCCTTTCCGGCGCTCCCTATCAAAACCGCATAAGCAGGTTTGACCAAAGGGTTTGTCCCTCTCCGGGAGGGTCTCGCGGTCCAAACAGACCAAAACCCCGCGGCTATGACACTTTCCGAAAAGGCTCGGAGTTTTCATGGGGCGCGGGTGGAAACGCACGGCTGCGTGTGAATCTATTTGGCCGTGCTACCTGGACACAACGATTGATTATACTCTGAATCTTTCAAAATTGCAAGGATTTTTTGCTCCGAACACACGAATGTGTGGGTATAGATATGCCGGAACGGAGCAAAAGCTCCGTTCCGGACAGTATCAAAGGTCAGATTAGTGAGGATCGTTTCGCCATGCAAGGCGGGGCGGCAAAGAACAGTACCAGGTTACGGTAAGCCGCCCCAACGCAGCATGGCGCAGCGAGACTTACCAGGAAGCCTTCTTCACACCAGGAATCTGTCCCTTGTAGGCCAGCTCCCGGAAGCAGATACGGCAGATGCCGTAGTCCCGGAGGTAGGCGTGGGGACGGCCGCAGATCTTGCAGCGGTTATAGCGGCGGCTGGAGAACTTGGGCTCCCGCTGCTGCTTCAGGATCATAGACTTTTTCGCCATAACTCTTCCTCCTCCTTAGCGGCCGGCGAAGGGAGCGCCCACCAGCTTCAGCAGCTCACGGGCCTCCTCATCGGTCTGGGCGGTGGTGCACACCACGATGTCCATGCCGCGGATCTTGTCGATCTTGTCATACTCGATCTCGGGGAAGATCAGCTGCTCCTTCACGCCCAGGGCGTAGTTGCCCCGGCCGTCGAAAGCGTCGGCGGAGATGCCCCGGAAGTCACGGACGCGGGGGAGGGCCACGTTGAACAGGCGGTCCAGGAACTCCCACATCTTGTTGCCCCGCAAGGTCACTTTGGCGCCGATGGGCATGCCCTCACGCAGCTTGAAGTTGGCCACGGACTTCTTGGCCTTGGTGATGACGGCCTTCTGGCCGGTGATGGTGGTCAGGTCGTTGACCACGGCGTCCAGCACCTTGGCGTTCTCGCGGGCCTCGCTGCAGCCCACGTTGACCACAATCTTCTCCAGGCGGGGGATCTGCATGGTGGACTTGTAGCCGAACTTCTGCATCAGAGCAGGAGCGACCTCGTCCTGATACAGCTTCTTCAGGTTAGGCACTTTCTTTTCCTCTGCCATTTCGATTCACTCCTCCTCTCTCAGATTTCAGCGCCGCACTTCTTGCAGACGCGGACCTTCTTGCCGCCGGCCAGCAGCTTGTGGGCGGGCCGGGTGGGCTTATTGCACTTGGGGCACACACGCTGGACCTTGCAGGCGTAGATGGGGGCCTCCTTCTGGAGGATGCCGCCCTGCTCGCCCTGCTGGCGGGGCTTGGTGTGGCGGGAGACCATGTTGACCTTCTCCACGATCACCTTGCCGGCCTTGGGGTCCACGGACATGACCTTGCCCTGTTTGCCCTTGTCCTTGCCGGACAGGACGACGACGGTGTCGCCGCTCTTGATACTCAATTTGTTCATCTCAGACGCCCTCCCTTACAGCACTTCGGGAGCCAGGGACAGGATCTTCATATAGTCCTTGTCGCGCAGCTCGCGGGCCACTGGGCCAAAGATACGGGTGCCGCGGGGGTTCTTGTCGTCACGGATGAGGACAGCGGCGTTGTCGTCAAACCGGACATAGGAGCCGTCGGCGCGGCGCACACCCTTGGAGGAGCGGACGATGACGGCCTTGACCACCTCGCCCTTCTTTACGGTGCCGCCGGGCTGGGCCTTGCGGACGGAGGCAACCACGACGTCGCCGATGTTGCCGAACTTCCGCTTGGAGCCACCCAGCACCAGGATGGTCTTGATCTCCTTGGCGCCGGTGTTGTCGGCCACCTTCAAATAAGTTTCCTGCTGAATCATGCTGCCGACACCTCCTTATTTCGCCTTCTCGATGATCTCAACCACGCGCCACCGCTTGTCCTTGGACAGGGGGCGGGTCTCCATGACCTTGACGCGGTCGCCCACGCCGCACTGGTTGTTCTCATCATGAGCCTTCAGCTTATAGGTTCTCTTTACAATCTTCTTGTACAGAGGATGGGCCACGCGGTCGGCGATGGCGACCACAACGGTCTTGTCCATCTTGTCCGAAACCACCAGGCCGACTCTGGTCTTGCGGGAAGAAGTTCTGTTTTCCATCTTCTATTCCTCCTCTTAGCGGCCGGCGAGCTGCTGCTCGCGGATGATGGTCTTAACCCGGGCGATATCCTTCTTCACTTCGGCGATGCGCAGGGGATTGTCCAGCTGGTTGGTGGCGTGCTGAAGCCGGAGGTTAAACAGGTCCTTCTTCAGGTCCATCAGCTTGGTCTGGAGCTCCTCGGCGGACAGCTTGCGAACTTCATTGGCCTTCATTACGCCTCACCACCCTTCTCAGTCTCCTCGCGCTTGACGATCTTGCACTTGACGGGCAGCTTATGGCTGGCCAGGCGCAGAGCCTCCTTGGCGGTCTCGTCGGAGACGCCGGCGATCTCAAACATGACCCGGCCGGGCTTGACCACGGCCACCCAGTACTCAGGGGAACCCTTACCGGAACCCATACGGGTCTCGGCGGGCTTCTCGGTAACGGGCTTGTCGGGGAAAATCTTGATCCAGACCTTGCCGCCGCGCTTGGTGTAGCGGGTCATGGCGATACGGGCCGCCTCGATCTGGTTGCTGGTGATCCAGGCGGGCTCAGTGGCCTGGAGGCCGTATTCGCCGTAGCTGACAAAGTTGCCGCGGCTGGCCTTGCCCTTCATCCGTCCGCGGTGAACGCGGCGGTATTTTACGCGCTTAGGGAGCAGCATTACTGAGCGCCTCCTTCCTTCGGAGTGTTGTCCCCGGCGGGACGGGGGCCACGGTTGTTGTTGAACTGTCCGGCGGGACGGGGGCCGCGGTTGAAACCGCCGCCCTGGCCCTGTCCGGCGGGACGGGGACCCCGGTTGAAGCCGCCGCCCCGGCGGTCGCCGTCCCGACGGTCCCGGCGGGGACGGTCGCGGCGCTCCTGATAGGGCTTGCTGGTATCCAGGGTGCGGGGGGTGGTGCGCAGAGCCTGCGTGAGCACCTCGCCCTTATAGATCCACACCTTCACGCCGATGCGGCCGTAGGTGGTGGCAGCCTCGGCGAAGCCGTAATCAATGTCGGCCCGGAGGGTCTGCAAGGGAATGGTGCCGTCGTGATAGTGCTCGGTGCGGGCGATCTCAGCGCCGCCCAGACGGCCGGAGCAGGAGGTCTTGATGCCCTTGGCGCCCATACGCATGGCGCGGCCCATGGCGTTCTTCATGGCGCGGCGGAAGCCGATGCGCTTCTCCAGCTGCTGGGCGATGTTCTCCGCCACCAGCTGGGCGTTGGTGTCCACGTCCCGGACCTCAACAATCTTCAGGTCCACAGGCTTCTTCACCAGCTTCACCAGCTGGGCTTCGATCTTCTTGATGTCCTCTCCGCCCTTGCCGATGACCATGCCGGGACGGGCGCAGTGCAGGTAGATGCGGACCTTGGCGTTGTCCCGCTCGATCTCGATCTTGGGGATGCCGGCGCCGTAGAGGCTCTTCTTCAGGTAATCGCGGATCTTCTTGTCCTCCACCAGCAGGTCGCCCACCTTCTCGTTGCGGGCATACCAGCGGGAGTCCCAATCCTTGATGACGCCCACGCGCAGGCCGTGGGGATTAACTTTCTGTCCCATATCGTTCCTCCTCCCTTAGCGCTCGCTCACGGCGATGGTGACGTGAGAGGTACGCTTGTTGATCCGGTACGCCCGGCCCTGGGCCCGGGGCATGATGCGCTTGATGATGGGGCCGGGGTTGGCGTAGCAGGCGGACACGTACAGCTTCTCGGGGTCCATCTGGTGGTTGTTCTCCGCGTTGGCGGCGGCGCTCTTCAGCAGCTTGAGCACAGGCTCAGAGGCGGCCTTGGGGGTCTGCATCAGGATGGCGGCGGCGGTGGCCACGTCCTTGCCCCGGATCAGGTCCAGGACGATCTTCACCTTACGGGGAGAGATCCGCAGATATTTCAGGTTGGCTTTTGCTTCCATCTCGTCTCTCCTCCTTATTTACCGGTCTTGCTGCCCGCGTGACCCCGGAAGGTGCGGGTGGGCACGAACTCGCCCAGCTTGTGGCCCACCATGTCCTCGGTGACATAGACGGGCACGTGCTTGCGGCCATCGTGCACGGCAAAGGTGTGTCCCACGAAGGAGGGGAAGATGGTGGAGGCGCGGCTCCAGGTCTTCAAAACCTTCTTCTCGTTCTTTTTATTCAGCTCATCGACCCGCTTCAGCAGCTCAGGGGCGCAAAAGGGGCCTTTCTTGATACTTCTGCTCATCTTCTACACTCCCTCCTTACTTGCTGCCACGGCGCTTGACAATGAACTTGTCGGTGCGGTTCTTGGTCTTGCGGGTCTTGTAGCCCAGGGCCGGCTTGCCCCAGGGGGTGACAGGGCCGGGACGGCCCACGGGGCTCTTGCCCTCGCCGCCGCCGTGGGGGTGGTCGCAGGGGTTCATCACGGAGCCGCGGACGGTGGGCCGCCAGCCCATGTGGCGCTTGCGGCCGGCTTTACCGATCTGGATGTTGGCCCAGTCGGTGTTGCCTACCTGGCCGATGGTGGCCTTGCAGCTCTCACGGACCAGCCGGACCTCGCCGGAGGGCAGGCGGACCTGAGCCATGCCGTTCTCCTTGGCCATCAGCTGGGCGGCCACGCCGGCGGCGCGGACCAGCTGGGCTCCCTTGCCGGGGTAGAGCTCGATGCAGTGGATGGTCTCGCCCACGGGGATGTTGGCGATGGGCAGGCAGTTGCCGGGCAGGATGTCGGCTCCGGCGCCGGTCATGATGACGTGGCCGGCCTTGAGGCCGTTGGGGGCCAGAATATAGCGGCGCTCGCCGTCCTCATACTCGATGAGGGCGATGTTGGCGGAGCGGTTGGGGTCGTACTGGAGATTCAGCACGGTGGCCTTGCCCTCTTTATCCCGCTTGAAGTCGATCACGCGGTACTTCTGCTTGTTGCCGCCGCCGTGGTGGCGGACGGTAATGCGGCCGTAGCTGTTGCGGCCCGCGTGCTTCTTCAGCACCTCGGTGAGGGCGCGCTCGGGCTTGGCCTTCTTGTCGATCCCCTCGAAGGCGGACACAGTCATGTGACGGCGGGAGGGGGTTGTGGGCTTATAAGTCTTGATCGCCATTTCTCAATTCCTCCTTACACCATACCCTCGAAGAACTCGATGGACTTGGAGTCAGCGGTCAGGGTGACCATGGCCTTCTTCCAGCTGGGCCGGCGGCCGGCGGGACGGGCGCCCATCCGCTTCTCCTTCCCCTGCATGTTCAGGGTGTTCACCTTGGCCACCTTCACGCCGAAGATCTCCTCCACCGCCTTGGCGATCTCAATCTTGTTGGCGGTCTTGGCGACCTCAAAGGTGTAGCGCTTGCTCTCGGTCTGCTCCATGGACTGCTCGGTGATGATGGGGCGCTTAATGATATCATAGGCAGTGGTAGCCATTACGCGTACACCTCCTCGATGATAGCCAGGGCGGCCTTGTCGATGACCAGCTGCTTGGCGTTGACGATGTCGTAGACGCTGAGGACCTTGGCGGTGGTGGTCACCACGCCGGGGATGTTCCGGGCGGAGAGCACCACGTTCTTGTCCACGTCAGGGGTAATCACCATGGGCTTGCCGGCCTCCAGGCTGTTGAGGAAGGTCTGCATGGCCTTGGTCTTGACCTCGTCCAGCTTCAGGCCGTCCACCACCAGAATGTTCCCGGCGGCGGCCTTGGCGGACAGGGCCGACTTCAGGGCAAGCCGGCGGGCCTTCTTGTTCAGGCTGGTGCGGTAGCTGCGGGGCTTGGGGGCGAACACGATGCCGCCGTGGGTCCACTGGGGAGCCCGGGTGCTGCCCTGACGGGCGTGGCCGGTGCCCTTCTGACGCCAGGGCTTCTTGCCGCCGCCGGAGACCTCGGCCCGGGTCAGAGCGCTCTGGGTGCCCTGACGGCAGTTGCCCAGGTGGTTCTTGACCGCCTCATGGACCACGGCCTGGTTGGGCTCGACGCCGAAGATGGCCTCGGAGAGCTCGATCTCGCCGATCTGCTTGCCGGCCATATCATAAAGGTTCGCTTTAGGCATGACTCAATCTCTCCTTTCCTTACTTGTTGCGGGCGGAAGCCTTCTGCGGGTTGACGCGGGCGGAAGCCTTCTGCGGGTTGACACGGCCGCCTTCGGCAGCGTGCTTCTCGACGATGGTCTTGACGGTGTTCTTCAGATAGACGATGCCGCCCTTGGGGCCGGGAACGGCGCCCCGGACCGCGATCAGGCCCAGCTCCTCGTCCACCTGGACCACGTCCAGCTTCTGGACGGTGACCTGAACATTGCCCATCTGGCCGGCGCCGTCACGCCCCTTGGCGATGTGGCCGGGGGTGGTGCCGGGGCCCAGAGACCCCTGATGACGGTGGACAGGGCCGCCGCCGTGGGTGTTGCGCTTAACGGCCGCGCCGTGGCGCTTGACAACGCCCTGGAAGCCGTGGCCCTTGCTGGTGCCGGTCACGTCCACGTAGTCGCCGGCGGCAAACACGTTGGCGGTGAGCACGTCGCCCACCTCGTACTTGGAGCAGTCCTTCAGGGCGAACTCCTTGAGGACCTTCTTGTACTCGGTGAGGCCGGCCTTCTTCTGGTGGCCGATCTCAGGCCTGGTGAGCTTGCGCTCAGGAGTCTCCTGGTAGCCCAGCTGAATGGCCTCGTAGCCATCCTTTTCGGCGGTCTTCTTCTGCACCACGGTGCAGGGGCCGGCCTGGATCAGGGTGACGGGCACCACCCGGCCGGCTTCATCGAAGATCTGGGTCATGCCGATCTTTTTGCCGATGATCGCTTTCTCCATTGGGTTTTTTCCTCCTATTTAAAGGTTATTGGTTGACGGGGCCCATTGGGCTGGCCTTGTCACGCCTCGCCTGTCCGCGACGGCTCGGACGCTTCTCGTCAACTTGACCCGTCCGCCTCAAAACGCGGCGGACTGCGGGTACAACAGGATCAGGCGCTGGGGAATCATTCGAATTTTTTTCGCCAGGCAAGGCGGGACGCCGCAGACAGTACCGGGTGTACGGCAAGGCGGCCCAACGCAGTATGGCGGAAAAAGACGGATGATTACAGCTTGATCTCGATCTCCACGCCGGCAGGAAGCTCCAGACTCATCAGGGCCTCTACGGTCTTGGGGGAGGGCTTGATGACGTCGATCAGGCGCTTGTGGATGCGGCGCTCGAACTGCTCGCGGCTGTCCTTATACTTGTGGACGGCCCGCAGGATGGTGACCACCTCTTTCTTGGTGGGCAGAGGGATGGGACCGGAGACGTTGGAGCCGGTGCGCTTGGCGGTCTCCACAATCTTCTCGGCGCTCTGGTCGATGAGCTGGTGGTCATAGGCCTTGAGGCGGATGCGGATCATTTCTTTCTGAGCCATTTGGGTGTTTCCTCCTTAATACGAATTGAGTTGCTTTTGTCCCTCGCTTCGTCGGTGAGAGTTCTGCTTTCCACGCTTTCGTGCGTATCACTCCAGGCCACGAAAAAACCGGCACAGTGACAGGCCGGTTTTTACCGCACCCAGCGATATACGCCGTGTACAGCACTCGCTCAGCCGCCCGATCGTCGGACATACTCCGCGGAAGTTACCGGCTTTCGCCGCAATCTCCCGCATCATCGCAGACTGCGTCTCTTCAGACGCCCCGTTATCATACAACACTCAGCCGTGTGTGTCAAGCCTTTTTTTGAAAAATTTTCGGCGGATTTCCTTCCCTTTCCTCCAGGTTCTTTGGGCAGTATACCTATAAATATAATATCCGGCCCGCTTAAGGCGGGCCGGACGCGTATATTTTTATTTATGGCTTCTGCGCCCACTTTGGAATTGCTACATTTTTCACATCGCGGAGGAAATTGCCCTCCATATCGAAAAACAGATAATCAGTTTTCGTTGCTCCCGGGGGGAAATCATACGCCAGTATTTCTCCATCCAGGGTCTCACTGACACTATCGTAATTCTGCTTCAACAGATGGTTTCCCTTCAGATCAATCAGGTTTTGCTTCCCGTTCACTAGGGTCACACGTGCCACTTTAAGGTCCTCTCTGAAGTCTCCGGCAAACTTATACATACAGGGAATCACAAGAATATCTCCCTTTCCCACATACCCCATATAACCATCAATATTTACCGAAGAAAGCCCCAGCGTCTCGTCCCAATCACTCCGATAGTCGATATATCGGGTCACACAGGTCCCAACCTCCGGCAGGAAAATTAGATCATAGTACTGCTCCTCAGTAATGGGGTTTCCCTTTAAATCAAAGCGTTCAAATACTGCCTCATGCTTATCATTGTAGTTAACGCCATACAACGCCTGCGGATTCCAATACACAGAACTGACAGAATCGTAGCTTTGGGGCAGACGTGTCTTTCCGTAGGTGTCGATAAAATTTTCCTTGCCATCATTAAACTTGACTACGGCCAGTCCCGTCCTT
Organism: uncultured Oscillospiraceae bacterium; assembly: GCA_910588635.1. Classification (GTDB taxonomy): domain Bacteria; phylum Bacillota; class Clostridia; order Oscillospirales; family Oscillospiraceae; genus Lawsonibacter. The sequence goes on from CAJUPW010000001.1 coordinate 130,428, forward strand.
TCTTCAAAGGTCTCCGCGCGCTTATACTGACAAGGAATCATCAGCTTATCCTTTTCATCCACATAACCCCAGATATACCCGTCAAGCTGCACTGCACGCAGACCGCAGACCATATCCTCGTCCCGCATGGTAATACGTTTGGTAACAGTCTCTCCTACCTTGGGCAAAGCGGCGGGCTTGGACGGCGTTGTGCTTGGCTTCTCAGTAGTGCTAGGTTTAGTCACCGTGCTCGGCTTCGTTGCCGTACTGGGCTTTGTGGCAGTGCCGGGTATGGTTGCTGTACTCGGCTTCGCAGATACCGGCGGACTGACCGGATTCTTCAGCAGGCCAAACTCATCTCCCTTTCCGTAAGCCATATAGCCTCCGGAAGAATTGCTTAACAGGTCGTACTTAATAGGAATCACAATTTTTCCATTCTTATCAATTGCGCCGCACCGCCCGTTTCTCGAAACGACCATCACATCTTCACAGAAAAAGCGGTTTCTGTCCTTGCTCCCGGGGTGATCCAGTCCCTCCGGCGGAATCACCGAAAACACATACGGTTCTTCAACCGTACAGCCCACGTACACATCCACAAGCTGGCGATAAAACGCCCACACCCCAGCGCTGTTTCCCGGAGACACGCCAATTGTAAATTTATCCTCACAAGGGCGATACCAGCCGTCTGTTGCTTTTTCAAACTCAGCTTTGCTTACCTTTGTGCCATCTGTCTTATAGAAAAACTCCTCCGTCCGGTTACTGACACGGACAGCGCGAATATAATCACCCGCGACACTGTAACCGCTGTGTCCCTCTTTTATGATATAATTACCCTTTTTGTCGATCAGATACCAGCACCAATCAGAAGTGTCCTTACCAATGGCCACTTCCAGATATGGATGGTAATCATTACTTGTTACGCTGTCGAACTGGAATGGGATCACCAGTTTCATGTTGCAGTCCGCAAAGCCCCACAGGTTTTCCCTCCGGACCGGAACAAGTCCCGAATACTTGTTGTAGGAGCCGATCAGGTCAATGCTGCCGGATACATCCTCCCCTACTACGCCTCGCTTAACGGCAGGTTCGGCAAAGGGAAGCGCTCCATCCACCGCATAATCCTCCGGAACCACACGGATCGTCCAGCTCATGGAATCAGGCGTCAAATCCCACGCATCCGCCTTTGGATCCGCCGGGGCAATCATATATTTGTAACTCACTGTAACGGTGGTAGTGCCGGGCCTCACGCCGGTAACATCGCACTGGGATGAGACGCTGCGCGGAGAAATGCTGAGAATATCCCGACTCCCGCCGCCCCACCTATGGGTCTCTGCTCGTCCTTCTCTACAGCTCAGAGTAATCGTTTCGCCTACCTTCACAGTCAGCACTGAGCGCGCGGCGCTGACAGATTTTACCGAACCGGCAGCCAGCACAGAGAACATCAAAAAACTCAGCAGGACGGAACATACCCACATATTTTTTGCTCTCACGCAAATCCTTCCTTTCCTTTTATTGTTGGGAAATCTCTCAGCGGTGTACACCCCTGGAGGGCAAGTATCACAGCCCTCCGGGGCGTTTTCCGCCGAGACAAACAAAAGCGGCGCAAGATATCTCTATCCCACACCGCATCTATCCAGACACAAACCCTCAAACCGCCTCTTGTAAAAGGGCGGCTTTTCCGATATAATGAGGGCCGGCGCAGCAATGCTGTTGTGTGGGAGGACACGCTCCCGCATAGGGGCGCGGGGTGTTGCGACCACCCCACGTCCTGCCTTTATTTGCCTCGTAGCCCTACTATAGCACAGTTCGACGAAAGATACAAGGAAATTTTCAGGCAGAATTTAACACAAAAAGCCGCCTTGCGTCCGCAAAAAGCAAGGCGGCCCAATTATATACTTGCAAAGATTGTCGGGTATGGTAAAATAATTACGCCGTTCTCTCCCCGCCCTAACGTAAGGGAAAGGGGGTGAATTCTCATGTGCGGGCCATATGATCTTTTGATGGCCGTTGCAGCGAATGTGATCGCGTATTACATTTGCAAGTGGCTTGACGGCCATGGCAGAGGACGGTAAGCACAATTGAAACCCCGGAGAGCTGACACCTCTCCGGGGTTTCTTTTGTGATATCTCATGTGCGGGCTAAATTTGGCTTTTGCCAAAAAAATTATACCACAAGCGCTCCGGAATATGCAAGAGCGAATTTCACTCTTTTTCAATATCCATCATCAGCTTCACCCGGCGCTCGTGCCGCCCCCCCTCGAACCCGGTATTGAGGAAGGCGTCCACAATGCGCTCGGCGGTCATCACGCCGGTGACCCCCGCACCCAGCGCCAGCATGTTGGCGTCGTTGTGGCGGCGGGTGAGCTCGGCGGACAGCACGTCGCCGCACAGGGCGCAGCGGACGCCGCGCACCTTATTGGCCGTGATGGAAATACCGATGCCGGTGGTGCAGATGACGATGCCCCGCTCACACCGGCCCTCCGCCACCGCCCGGGCCGCCGCCGCTCCGAATACGGGATAGTCGCAGCTCTCGGCGCTGTCGGTGCCGAAGTCCTCACAGGTAATGCCCTTGGCGGCCAGATACGCCTTGATATGCTCCTTCAGCCCATAGCCTCCGTGGTCAGACGCAATGGCAATCATAAGCAATTCCTCCCAATACGCGCCCCAGGGGGCGTTTTTTCTCCCCTATTGTAGCTTTTTTTTCGTCAGATTGCAAGGGGTGGGAAAATTTTTGATCTCCATGTATAACCATCCCCGTGGCTGTCCAAAATAGGCTTCGGAGGTGGTTTTTTGAAAAACCAGAGCTTTTGGAGAAAACTGGGCGACTTCGCCATGGGAAAGGGCTTTTACATAGTCCTGTTCCTGTGTGTCGCCACCATAGGAATTTCGGGCTATTATCTGCTTCAGACTGTTGTGAAGGGCACCCGCCCCGCCGAGCCGGCGGGCGGCGGAGCCTCCGTCACCATCCCCGACCAGAGCGCCGGCCGGCCCTCCATCCCCGTCCCGGGGCCGGACGAGGACCCGCCCGCCGTCTCCCCCCGCCCTCAGGCTGAGCCGAACCCCGCGCCCGCCGCCCAGCCGGACGACCCGGAGCCGGTGAAGGACACCGCCCCCGAGCCGGACACCCGGGAGAGCGGCAAGACCGTCTCCAAGGTCTTTACCTGGCCGGTTCAGGGGACGGTACTCCGAGATTACAGCGTGGAGGTCCTGTCCCTAGACCCCACCATGGGGGACTGGCGCACCCACGGCGGACTGGATATCGCCGCCGCCCAGGGGGTGAAGGTGCTGTCCATCAGCGCGGGCACCGTGGAGCAGGTCTACACCGACGCCATGATGGGCGCCACCGTGGTGGTGGACCACGGCGGCGGACTGAAATCCTGGTACTGCAACCTGGCCGAGGACGTAACCGTTCAGGCCGGGGACAAAGTGGACATTGGCAGTGAGCTGGGCGCCGTGGGCTCCTCCGCCATCGCCGAGGTGGGCGTGGAGTCCCATGTCCACCTGGAGACCACCCTGGACGGCCGTCCGGTGGACCCCAGGGACTATCTGAAATAAAACAGCCGCGTCCCGGGGTATTCCCTCCGGGACGCGGTCTTTTCTCAGGGCTGCTTGCCGATGTAGGCCAGAATGCCGCCGTCCACATATAAAATGTGTCCGTTGACAAAGTCGGAGGCGCCGGAGGCCAGAAACACCGCCGGGCCCATCAGGTCCTCCGGGTCCCCCCAGCGGCCCGCCGGGGTCTTGGAGACGATAAACTGGTCGAAGGGGTGGCGGCTGCCGTCGGCCTGACGCTCCCGGAGAGGGGCGGTCTGGGGCGTGGCGATGTAGCCCGGGCCGATGCCGTTGCACTGGATGTTGGCCCCGCCATACTCAGAGCAGATATTCCGGGTAAGCATCTTCAGCCCGCCCTTGGCGGCGGCGTAGGCGGAGACGGTCTCCCGGCCCAGCTCGCTCATCATGGAGCAGATGTTGATGATCTTGCCTTGGCCCTTCTGGATCATACCGGGGATTACCGCCTTGGCGCAGATGAAGGGGCCCACCAGGTCGATGTCCACCACCTGCCGGAAGTCCTCCGCGCTCATCTCCGTCATGGGGATGCGCTTGATGACGCCGGCGTTGTTCACCAGGATATCCACGCCCCCCAGGTCGGCCTCAATTTTGGAGATCAGCTCCTTCACCTGGGCCTCGTCGGTGACGTCGGCGATGTAGCCCCGGGCGTCGATGCCCTGGGCTTTATAGTCGGCCAGGGCCTTGTCCAGGTTGGACTGGGAGCGGCAGTTAAAGGCGATCTTCGCACCCGCCCCGGCCAGGGCCTGGGCAATGGCGAATCCGATGCCGTAGGCGCCGCCGGTGACCAGGGCGGTCTTTCCCTCCAGGGAGAACAGCTTCCGCATATCCATTTGATTGACTCCTTTCAAAAAAGGGCCGCTCTGGGCGGCCCTCCGGCGTTTATTTCAGCTCGGTGGTGGGGATGATGTCCATGTCGTCAAAGGCCTGGTTCTCCCCGCCCATGGCCCAGATAAAGGCGTAGCTGGCGGTGCCCGCCCCGGCGTGGATGGACCAGGAGGGGGAGATCACGGCCTGCTCGCTGCGCATGACGATGTGCCTTGTCTCCTGGCCCTGGCCCATCATGTGGAACACCACCTGGTCCTCCGGCACCTCGAAGTACATATAGACCTCCATCCGCCGCTCGTGGGTGTGGGCGGGCATGGTGTTCCACACGCTGCCCTCCTCCAGCACGGTCATGCCCATGGACAGCTGGCAGGTTTTCAGCACGTCGGGGTGGATGAACTGGTTGATGACCCGCTTGTTGGAGGTGGCGGCGTCTCCCAGGGGCTTTTTGGCGGCGTCGGCGATCTTCAGCAGCTTGGTCTCATAGCTGCGGTGGGCGGGGGCGGACACCATGTAGAACTTGGCGGGCTTGCTCCCATCCTTGCTGGCGAACAGGACCTCCTTCACCCCCATGGTGATGTAGAGGCAGTCCTTATAGCCCAGCTCGTAGACGGTCCCGTCCACGGTGGCAGTACCCTCGCCGCCGATGTTGAACATGCCGATCTCCCGGCGCTCCAGGAAGTACCGGGTGCCGAAGTTGGCCCACACGTCGATGCCCTTGTCGATGGAGACAGACTCCTTTACGGGCATACAGCCCAGGGTGACCATCCGGTCCACGTGGCTGTAGACGGCGACCACCTGGTCGGGCCGGTACAGGTCCTCAATCAAAAATTCCTCCCGCAGCTCCTGGGTGGTGTAACGCTTTACGTCCCTGGGATGGGCGGAATAGCGGATATCCATAGCTTAACCTCCTATTGATGTTCCGGGAGGAAATCCTCCCGCATGGGGTTGAAAATGTCCAGCAGCACACCCGCCTCCAGGCAGGTGCAGCCGTGGGGCACGCCGTTCTTTTTCAGAAGGGTGTCTCCCACCGCCACCTGGCGCTCCTCCCCGTCGATGGTGAAGGAAAACCGGCCGCTGACCACATAGGTAATCTGGGTGTGGGGGTGGCTGTGGAGGGCGCCCACCGCGCCCGTCTCGAAGGTGTTCTCCACGCACATCAGCGCGTCGGTGTAGGCCAACACCCGGCGGGTGACCCCCTCGCCCCCGCTCTGGGGGAGGGTATCCCCGTGGGGCACCCAGCGGGCGTCTTTTTCGGTAAACATAGCGATTGCCTCCTACAAAGGGGCGGGGACGCAGACATCCGATGCCTCCGCGCCCCTGCCTTTTTTCATTTAAAATACTGAGGATAGGCCGCCCGAATGTCGGCCGCGTCGATCTTATAGCGGCTGAGATGAATCTCCATCAGCTCCCGTGCCGCCCTCGGGTCCTTCCGGCCGATGGCCTGGAGGATGTCCTCGTGGTCCTGCACAATCTTGGTGTTCTTCACCGTGGACAGCGCCATGCTGCGCACCCGGTCGAAGTGGATGGAGATGTTCTGCATCAGGGCAAATATCTGGGACTTTCTGGCGATTTCAAACAGGATGCCGTGGAACTGGTTGTCCAGAGTCATCAGCTCGTTGGTGTAGTAGTTGTCCAGATAGAAATTCTGCAGCCGGACATTGGCGCTCAGCCGCTCCAGGTCCACCGGCTGGGCCATCTCGCAGTCCAGCTCCACCACCGCGCACTCCAGCAGGCTGCGCATGAAGCGGGATTCCTCCACCAGCTCGTAGTCAATCAGCGGGACCGTGCTCTTTTTCTGGGGGTGAATCTCGATGATCCGCACCCTGGACAGCTCGATGAGCGCCTCCCGCACCGGCGTGCGGGACAGGCCCATCTCAGCGGCCAGCTCGTTTTCGCTGATCTGGCTGCCTGGAGCCAGCTCCAGATTGACGATATTCTCCTTGATATTCCGCAGGGCGTAGTCCCGGCCGGTCTCACGGGGAAGACGTTCCAACAGTTTCATAGCGTCGCCTCCATATACAGTACCAGCATACAGGAATATCCCTCACCCGTCAAGAAGTTGTATACTAGTTTTTCAGATATTTTGTCAAAGTCTGTCGAACCGCGCCCGGTCCGGCCAGCTCCTCCCGGAGCATCCCGCCCACCTTGGCCGCCACGCCGGCCTGGCACAGGTCCACGCCGAAGAGGGCGGTGTTGGACAGGATGGGGGCCAGAAGCGCGTCGGAGGCGGATTCCGGCTGTCCCAGCTTCACCCCGGCCAGCTGCTCCTGAAGGGTGGACAGCATGGGGTCGGCGCTGCACTCCATGGCCTGGCCCTTGTCGTCCACCGCCAGCAGGTAGCGAAGCCACCCGGCGATGGCCAGAGGGATATAGGTCAGGGAAGCGGGGTCCAGGTCCTCACGGGCGATATAGCTCTTGACGGTCTCGCCGAAGCGGATGGCCACCTTCTGGCTGGTGTCTGTGGCGATGCGCTGGGGGGTGTCGGGCATGAAGGGGTTGGGCAGGCGCTTGTCGATGACCTCGTGGATAAAATCCATGGGGCTTAGAATCTTGGGGTCCACCACCACAGGGATGCCCTCCACATAGCCGATCTTCTCCACCAGAGCCTTGAGCTGGGGGTCCTTCATCTCGGCGGCAATGGAGTCGTAGCCCAGCAGGCAGCCATAGACCGCCAGAGCGGTGTGCAGCGGATTGAGGCAGGTGGTCACCTTCATCTTCTCGGTGTTGTTCACCGTATCCCGGTCGGTCATATACACCCCGGCCTTCTCCAGCGGAGGCCGGCCGTTGGGGAAGCGGTCCTCCACCACCAGATACTGGGGCTGCTCGGCGTTGACGAAGGGGGCGATAAAGGTGTTCTTGGAGGTGATGATGGGGGCCATATCCTCCACACCGGCGGCGGCCAGCGCCTCCTCCACCACCTTGGCGGGGCGGGGGGTGATCTTGTCGATCATGGACCAGGGGAAGGACACCTTCTCCTCATCCCGCACCCAGGCGGCAAACTCGGCGGAGACATGGCCCTTCTCCAGCCACTTGTCCACCACGGTCATCACGCTTCCGCGCAGCTTCTCCCCGTTGTGGGAGCAGTTGTCCATGCTGACGATGGCGATGGGGGTCCCGCCGGCGTTGAACCGCTCCAGCAGCAGGGCGGCGGTCATGCTCATGGCGTGGGAGCACCTGGCCGGGCCGTTGTCGAAATCGGCCTGGACAAAGGGGAAGAACTCCCCCTGGATGTTCTTCAGGGCGTAGCCCTTCTCGGTGATGGTGTAGCTCACCATCTGGAGGGAGGGGCTGCGGAATACGGCCTTTAGCTTCTCCATGTCCTCGGGGAAGGCGTTCCCCGCCCGGAGCCCGCAGGCGATGGAGGCCACCACGTCCTTCTCCAGCGAGCCGTCGGGCAGCAGAGAGACCATCAGGGTCATGTTGTCGAAGGGGGTGTAGATTTTGTCGATGATGTCATAGTCAAAGGTGTCGGCGGCGATGATGCCGCTCTTGACCAGCCCCTGGTCCAGCAGCCGGTGCTGGAGCCGGGCGATGAAGCCCCGGAAGATGTTGCCCGCGCCGAAGTGGACCCAGATGGGATTCCGCTCCGTCTCGGCCCGCATGGCCTTCCAGTCGAACTTGGGCAGAGCGGCCCCCGCCTGTTCCCAGGCGGCAACGTCCTGAATGCCTTGATACGATAATTTCATGGTTTTCAACCCTTTCTGCTTTCCCGCTCCAGCATATCCCAGCAGCCCCACATATACATGATACCCAGGGCCCGGTCGTACAGGCCGTAGCCGGGGCGCACCGTGCCGGGCTCCTCACCCCACAGGTGCCGGCCGTGGTCGGGGCGGATATAGCCGTCGAAGCCGCAGTCGTGGTAGGCCCGCATGATCTCCAGAATGCCGGTGTCGCCGTCGCAGTCCCGGTGGCTGGCCTCAGAGAAGTCGCCGTTTGGCATGTGCTTCACGTTGCGGATGTGGGCGAAGGCGATGCGGCCGCAGCAGGAGCGGATGATATCGGGCACGTCGTTGGCCTTGTTGGCCCCCAGGGACCCGGAGCACAGGCACAGGCAGTTGTGCGGGTCGTCCACCATCTTCAGGAAGCGGTGGATGGACTCCTTGTCCACCAGCAGGCGGGGAATGCCGAAGATGTCCCAGGGGGGGTCGTCCATGTGGATAGCCATTTTGATGCCTGTCTCCCGGCAGGTGGGCATGAGGGCCTCCAGGAAATATTTCAGATTCTCCCACAGCTTCTCCTTGGTGACGGGGGCGTACTTCTCAAACAGCTCGTCCAGCTTGGCCATCCGCTCCGGCTCCCAGCCTGGGAAGGTCATGTGGTACTTCTCGGTGAAGGACATGACATAGTCGGCCATGGCCTTGTAGTCCTGCTGAATCTTGTCCTTCTCGTAGTACAGGGCGGTGGAGCCGTCCCCCACGGGGTGGAACAGGTCGGTGCGGGTCCAGTCGAAGATGGGCATGAAGTTGTAGGTGACCACCTTCACCCCGAAGGGGGCCAGATTGCGCAGAGTCTGCTTGTAGTTTTCGATATACTGATCCCGGGTGGGCAGGCCGATCTTGATGTCATCGTGGACGTTGACGCTCTCCACCACGTCCATGTTAAAGCCGTACTCGTCCAGCTGTGCCTTAACCTTCGCGATCTCCTCGGGCTGCCAGACCTCGCCGGGCATCTTGTCGTGGAGCGCCCAGACGATGCCCGTCACGCCGGGAATCTGCTTGATGTCGGACAGCTTGATCTGGTCGTTGCCCTCGCCGTACCAGCGGAATGTCATCTGCATCATGTCAATTCCTCCTATTTCAAGAACAGCAGCGGAATAGTGGGATCATACCCGCACAGCTTGGGAATCGCCAGGCTGATGTCCGGGATAAAGGAGATCAGCAGCAGCGCGATAATCATGCAGGCGTAGAAGGGCAGCGTCGCTTTGACCACCTTCTCCATAGGCCGCTTGGCCACAGCGGAGCCGATGAACAGCACCGCGCCCACGGGGGGAGTGAGCAGGCCGATGCCGCAGTTGAGGACCACCATGATGCCGAACTGGATGGGGTCCAGTCCGCAGTACTGGGTGGCCACAGGCAGCAGGATGGGAGTGGCGATGAGGATGATGGGGGCCATATCCATAATCATGCCCAGCAGCAGCAGGATCACATTCAGCAGGAGGATCAGAATGATCCGGTTGTCGGTGAGGCCCACAATGGCCTTGGCGGCCAGGTCGGGCACGTGCAGCTTGGTCAGGCAGTCGCCGAACACGGCAGAGGTGGCGATGAGGATCATCACGATGGCCAGGGTGTTGACGCACTCGTCCAGCGCCCTCCACACGCCCTTCCAGTCCACGCCCTTATAGACAAAGACGGAGACCACCAGGGAATAGAGCACGGCGATGGCGGCGGATTCGGTGGCGGTGAAAGCGCCGCCCACGACGCCCACCACCACGACCACGATGGCCAGCAGGGCCCAGATGGACACGCTGAGCTGCTTGAGGAAGGTGCCGAAGCGGAATTTTTCTCCCTTGGGGTAGTTGCGCTTAACCGAGATGATATAGGAGCCAACCATCAGGGCGATGGCCAGAATGGCGCCGGGCAGGTAGCCCGCCAGGAACAGGGAGCCCACTGAGATGCCGCCGGCGGTGGTGGCGAAGATGACCATGTTATGGCTGGGGGGCACCAGCAGGCCCTCGCAGGAGGAGGTGATGGTGACGGCGGTGGAGAAGTCGGCGTCGTAGCCCTGGTCCACCATCATGGGGATCATGATGGAACCGATGGAGGCGGTGTCGGCCGAGGCCGAGCCGGAGATGCCGCCGAAGAAGTAGGAGGCCACAATGTTCACCATGGCCAGACCGCCCCGCATCCAGCCTACGCAGGCGTTGGCCAGGGCAATCAGCTTATCCGAAATGCCGCCCTTGCCCATGAGCACGCCCATGGTGATAAAGAAGGGGACCGCCATCAGGGAGAAGGAGGAGATGCCCTTCACCATCAGGCGGCAGACGGCGTTGAGGCTGTTGCCCATGGTCAGCAGGCAGAACACAGAGCTCAGACCCACCGCGTAGGCAATGGGAAACCGCAGGAAGATCATCACCGCGAAGGAACCCAGCAGAACAGCGATTGCGACAGCGTTTACATCCATTACTTCCGCACCTCCTCGTCCTCAATGAAAAAAGCCTTGATATGGCTGTAGACCGCCTCCAGCTCAAAGACAATCATGGCCACGCCCGCCAGGGGCACCGGGAAATACATCCAGAACCGGCTCAGCCAGGGAATGGACTCATAAAAGCCCTTGCTGCCCAGGGTGGTGGTATACTTCCAGCCCTCTGTCACCATAATGAAGCCCAGCACCATCACGGCCACGTCGGCTATCACGTCCAGCACTTTGATTGCCTTTTTGGGCAGGTAGACGTCGAAGGCGGTCATGCGGATGTGGGCGGCGGTGCGGATGGCCAGGGCGGCGGACAGCACCGCCATATAGCTCATGCACGTCAGCACGATCTGCTCGGTCCAGGGCGGGTCCTTGATAATCAGCAGGAACTGGAGAAAATCATACTTGTGTCCCCACTCCTGGCAGTAGCGGCCCAGCACGGCGTAGCTGGTGATGGCGATGTCGGCAATCAACAGCAGCTTGCACAAAATCAGGACGATCTTATACGTCACGTCGTAAGCCGGCCGGACCTTATCCAAAGTTGTAAAGATCTTCGGCATTGGATTCCCTCGCTTTCACAAAATTTTAACACAAAAAATTGCGGGGGACACGGGACTGATCCCGCGTCCCCCGCATGACGGATGAATTGGACGATGGTTTACTTCATGCCCAGAATCTGCTGATACAGGTCGGCCTGCTTGTCAATGGCCTCCTTGATGGCGGGGGCGCTGGAGCAGGCCTCCTGCCAGGGGCCCTTGTCGGGCACGTCCACCACATTGCAGCCCTCGTCCTTCAGCTGCTGAAGGACCTCGTCCTCGGCGGACTGGGACAGGTTCTGGTTGAACTGCTGGACCTCCTTGCCGGCCTCCATGATGACGGCCTGCTGGGCGGGGGTCAGCTTGGCCCAGGCGGTGTCGGTGATGACGCACTGGATGGCGCCCAGGGTGTGGCCGTCCAGAATCAGGTTGTTGGCAACCTCGGGGAAGGCGTTGGACTTGTAGTTGGCGATGGGCTGCTCGGCGGCGGCGCACACGCCGGTGTTCAGAGCGGAGTACAGCTCACCGAAGGAGACCACCGTGGGGGAGCCGCCCAGGCTCTCCACCATGCCGTTCATGATGGGGTCGTTGGACACGCGGACCTTCAGGCCCTTCATGCTGTTGATGTCGGTGAGGGGCACGTTGGCAAAGAAGTGGCGGAAGCCCTCCTCGCCGTAGAAGATGCCCCGCAGAGGCAGGCCGATCTCCTGGGGCTCGTTGAGGAACTCGGCGGCCAGATCGCTGTTGGCGAAGTTCCACCAGTGGTCGCGGCTCTCAAAGGTGAAGGGCAGAGAGAGCAGCACGGACTTCTCAGCGCCGTAGCTGGTCAGAGCGAAGGCGGAGATACGGCTCATGTCGATGGAGTCGTCGCCGCCGATGATGGCGTCCAGAACGTCGTTCTCAGAGCCCAGCACGCCGCTGTCGCGCACGTCGATGGTGATGGAGCCGCCGGACTTCTCCTCCACCAGGCGCTTGAACTCGGAAGCGGTCTTGCCCACGATGGTGTCCAGGGGGTTGACCTCGGCATACACCAAGGTTACCTTGGGGTCGTTGGCGACATCGCCAACGTCGCCGCCGGCGACGGGGGTGGACTGGCCGGCGTTGGAGCCGGGGTTGTTGGCGGAGCCGTTGTTGCTGGGCTTCTCGCCGCCGCCGCATGCGGCCAGGCTGAGAAGCATCGCCGAAGCGAGCAGAGCAGATACAAGTTTCTTCATTGATAAAATCCTCCTCATGTTTCTTTAAAGATATGCTTGCTGAACGCGGGGATGGGACTTGCTCTTAACGCAAAAATACTTTACCACAGCAGGTTCGATTTGTCTACTAGTATACTAGTAAAAAATGAGCGCCCGTTTTTGTGTAATATAGCAAAAATGGCCCGACAGGCTTGTCAAAAGCCGCCGCATCTGTTAAAAAGGTATAAAGATATTTTGCCGGCTTGAAAATAAAAAGGAGGCTTCCTTTATGAATTACACCGTTCAGGCCCGGATCACACCGGAGATTTTTCAGGAATTCGCCTGGTTCGACCTGCTCCGGCAGCAGAGGCGCTGGCGCGCGCCTCTCCTGTTTGCCGGTATCATGGCCGTCTTTGCCTGTATCTGCTTCCTGGCGGCCCCCCGGGTCCGGGGCGCCGCTTTGCTGGGCGGCGTGCTGCTGGGGGTGGGGATCGTCCTTCCTCTGGGGTGGCTGCTCTCCTTCTATCTCTCTCTCCGCGCGGAGGTAAAGAAGCGCAAGCTGGCCCAGGCTCCGGCGGCCTATACCCTCCGCCTCACCGATCGGGGCCTGGGGGTGTCCAACGGAACCGAGCAGGCCGACTTCCCCTGGTCCCAGCTCCACCAGGTCTGCCGGCTGCACCGGTGCGTCTGTCTGTACACCGCCCCCCGCAAGGCCTTCCTCCTCCCCGCCGGGAGCGGAGAGGAGACGGACCGCCTCTGGCAGGCAATCTGTAAGCAGGCGCCTGGAGAAAAGGTGCGGGATTACAGCCGCTGATCCAACGCTTTTTATAATTTGCACAAAAAATTACTTTGAATTTTTGCGCTTTCTCCAATTGTATTCTAGTATACTAGGTATATAATGAAACTGCAAAGCTCTTAACGCGGGTTATTTGCAAGCGACAGTCTATTTCATCTGCCTGGAGGAATGCAGTTATGAACAAAATTCTGCAAACCATATCAAATATCGGTATTATTCCCGTCATCGCCATTGACGACGCCGCCAAGGCCGTCCCTCTGGCACGGGCCCTGGCCGACGGCGGCCTGCCCGCCGCAGAGGTCACCTTCCGCACCGCCGCCGCCGAGGACGCCATCAAGGCTATCGCCAAGGAAGTCCCCGAGATGCTGCTGGGGGCGGGCACCGTCCTCACCGCCGACCAGGCCGACCGGGCCATGGCCGCCGGAGCCCGCTTCATCGTGGCCCCCGGCTACGATCCCAACATCACCCGGCATGTCATCGGCAAGGGCGGCGTCATGGTGCCCGGCACCGCCACCGCCGGCGAGATGCAGCAAGCCATGAACCAGGGCTGCGAGGTGGTCAAATACTTCCCCGCCGAGGCCAACGGCGGCGTGGCCATGCTGAAAAATATCGGCGCCGCCCTGAAGAGCTGCAAGTGGATGTGCACCGGCGGCGTCAACTCCAAGAACGTCAACGACTATCTGGGCTACGGCCAGATCGTGGCCGTAGGCGGCACCTGGATGTGCAAAAAGGACCTGATCGAGGCCGAGGCCTGGGACCAGATCACCGCCATCTGCCAGGAGGCCGTCAAGACCATGCTGGGCTTCTCTCTGGCCCACGTGGGCGTCAACTGCGCCAGCGAGGGGGAGGCGGAGCAGGCCGCCAAGACCCTCTGCGCCCTCTTCGGCTTCGAGTACAAGCCGGGCAGCAGCTCCATCTTCGCCGGGAGCGCCGTGGAATGCATGAAGGCCCCCTACCTGGGCAAAAACGGCCACATCGCCATTGCCGTCAACAGCCTGGACCGGGCCGTCTACCACCTGGGCCGCCGGGGCGTGGAGTTCGACGAGTCCACCCGCAAGCCCAAGGCCATCTACCTCAAAGGCGAGGTGGGCGGCTTCGCGATTCATCTGGTACAGCGGTGACCCCTGTAGGGAACGCCCCCCTGGGCGGCCCGCCGAACAGGTTTATTCCACAGGAACGGGCCGCCGAAGGCGGCGGCCCCTACAAAATAAATTCGGGAGGAAAAATTATGGCAAAGGTTGTCACCTTCGGCGAGCTGATGCTCCGCCTCCAGCCCTATAACTACGAGCGCTTTGTCCAGTGTGACCACGTTGAATTTACCTTCGGCGGCGGCGAGGCCAACGTAGCCGTCTCCCTGGCCAACTACGGCCTGGACGCCGCCTACGTCACCAAGCTGCCCGCCCACGCCATCGGTCAGGCGGCGGTCAACTCCCTGCGCCGGTACGGCGTGGACACCTCCAAGATTGTCCGGGGAGGCGACCGGGTGGGCATCTACTTCAACGAGAAGGGCGCCTCCCAGCGCGGGAGCGTGTGCATCTACGACCGGGCTCACTCCGCCATCCAGGAGGCCGGCGCCGCCGACTTCGACTGGAACGCCATCTTCGAGGGGGTGGACTGGTTCCACTTCACCGGCATCACCCCGGCTCTGGGTCCCAATGTGGTTGACATCTGCCGGGAGGCCTGCAAGGCCGCGCAGGCCCGGGGGATCAAGATTTCCTGCGACCTGAACTACCGGGGCAAGCTGTGGACCCGGGAGCAGGCCAGGGAGGCTATGACCGACCTGTGCCAGTACGTGGACGTGTGCATCTCCAACGAGGAGGACGCCAAGGACGTGTTCGGCATTGAGGCCGAGGCCACCGACATCACCGCCGGCGAGATCAACCGGGAGGGCTACAAGAGCGTGGCCAAGCAGCTGGCCGACAGGTTCGGCTTTGAGAAGGTAGCCATCACCCTCCGTGAGAGCCACTCCGCCTTTGACAACGGCTGGTCCGCCATGCTCTACGACGCGGCCAGCGGCGAATACTGCTTCTCCAAGAAGTACGAGCTGCACATCATCGACCGGGTGGGCGGCGGCGACAGCTTCGGCGGGGGGCTGATCTACTCGCTGCTCACCGGCAAGAGCACCCAGGCGGCGGTGGAGTTCGCCGTGGCGGCCTCCGCCCTGAAGCACTCCATCGAGGGGGATTACAACATGGTCACTGTGGCCGAGGTGGAGAAGCTGGCCGGCGGCGACGGCTCCGGACGCATTCAGCGGTAACAGGTTCAGGGCCGCCCACTCGGGCGGCCCTGTGAAAGTATCAAGGAGGTTTCAATATGAGAGAATTTATGGACAAGGACTTTTTGCTGGAGACCGCCACGGCCCGGCATCTCTATCACGACTACGCCGCCTCCATGCCGCTGGTGGACTACCACTGCCACATCTCCCCCCGGGAGATTTTTGAGGACCGCCGGTTTGACAATCTGGTGGAGGTCTGGCTGGGGGGCGAGAACCCCGACGGCACCTACTTCGGCGACCACTACAAGTGGCGCCTCATGCGCTCCAACGGCGTCCCTGAGGACTACGTCACCGGCTCCAAGCCCGCCTTTGAGCGCTTTTTGAAGTTTGCCGAAACCCTGGAAATGGCTATGGGCAACCCCATGTACCACTGGTGCAACCTGGAGCTGCGCCAGTTCTTCGGCTACGACAAGCCCCTCACCCCCGAGACCGCGAAGGAGTGCTGGGACTTCTGCAACGAGAAGCTGCGCCATGACCCCGGCCTCACCGTTCGGGGCATCATCAAGAAGGCCAACGTGGCCATGATCGGCACCACCGACGATCCCGTCGATTCCCTGGAGTGGCACGAGAAGATCGCCGCCGACCCCACCATCACCGTGAAGGTGTGCCCCTCCTTCCGTCCGGACAAGGCCATCAACATCTCCAAGCCCGGCTTCGCCGAGTACATCGGCATGCTGGCCGCCAGCGTGGGCAAGGACAGCCTGGACACCGTGGAGGACGTATGCGCCGCCCTCACCCAGCGGCTGGAGTTCTTTGCCAGGCTGGGCTGCCGGGCCAGCGACCACGGCCTGGACTATATCCCCTTCCGGCCCAGCTCCATGGAGAAGGCCAACGAGGCTTTCCGGGACGCTATGACGGGCAAGGAGATCGGCGCCAAGGAGGCTGAGCGCTATCAGACCGCTATCCTGCTCCACCTGGGCCGGGAGTACCACCGGCTGAACATCGCCATGCAGCTGCACTACTCCTGCATGCGCAACATGAACGAACGGATGTACGCCAAGCTGGGCCCCGACACCGGCTTCGACGCCATCTCCCAGAATACCTGCGGCCAGGATATCGCCCGCCTGCTGTCCGCCCTGGACAGGGAGGGCAAGTGCCCCAAGACCATCCTCTACTCCCTGAACCCCGCCGACAACCAGCAGCTGGGCACCATTCTGGGCTGCTTCCAGTCCGACGAGATCCCCGGCAAAATCCAGCACGGCTCCGCCTGGTGGTTCAACGACACCAAGTCCGGCATGGAGGAGCAGATGAAGTCCCTGGCCAATCTGGGCCTGCTGGGCAACTTCGTGGGGATGCTCACCGACTCCCGCTCCTTCCTCAGCTACGCCCGGCACGACTACTTCCGCCGCATCCTGTGCAATCTGATGGGCAATTGGGTGGAGAACGGGGAGTATCCCAGCCATGAGGCCTCCCTGAAGAGGATTGTGGAGGGCGTCTCCTATCGCAACGCCGCCCGGTACTTCGGCGTATAAAAGTGTTTCTGATTGCATTCTCCCCGCCGGAGGCGGGGAGAATGCCCGAACGATCAGAACACTATTAACTACCGTAAGGAGCATCATTTCAGTATGAACAACGAAATCACCACGGAGGAGCAAAGCCGCCTGCTGCGCAACGTTCTCTTCACCTTCTTTGTCAGCGGCGCGGCCTCCCAGCCCCTGGGCTCCTTCATCCCCTTCCTCCGGGAGCAGTTTGGCTTCAGCTACGATCTGTCCGGCGTGCTGCTGTCCTGCCAGTCCACGGGCAACCTGATCTCCGTGCTGCTGGCCGGCTTTCTGCCCATCTACCTGGGCCGGCGGCGGGCCATCCTGGCCACCTCGGTGTGGATGGCGGCCGCCTACCTGATTTTTGCCAGCGGCTTTGGCTCCCCGGCCCTCTTCGTGGCCGCCTTCACCATGACGGGCATTGCCCGCGGCGGTAACTCCAATTTCTCCAACACCATGATCTCCACCTTGCCCGGCGACAAGGCCACCCGGGGCTACAACCTGCTCCACGGCTGCTTCGCCGTGGGGGCGCTGCTCTCCCCCCTGGTGCTGGTGTTCTGCACCAACCGCTTTCCCAGCATGGGCTGGCGGCTGGTGGCGGCGCTGCTGGCCCTGCTGTGCCTGAGCCAGATCGCCGTCTACGCCAAAATGCCCCTGCCCCAAGAGCCCGGGGGCAAGAGCGTAAAGACCGTGGACCGCGGCTTCTTGAAGGTGAAGCAGTTCTGGCTGGGCAGCGCCATGCTGTTTTTCTACATCTCGGTGGAGTACGCCATCGTGGGCTGGCTGGTATCCTACTTTCAGGACACCGGGGTGCTCAGCGCAAGCTGGTCCCAGATGATGAACAGTCTGCTGTGGCTGGTCATTTTCTGCGGCCGCATGATCGGCGCGGCCATCACGGGCAAGATTTCCCGGAGCAGGCTGCTGCTCATGGACGGCGCGGGCTTCTTCGCCTTTTTCCTGGTCATGTTCTTCAGCCGGAATCCCATTCTCATCGTACTGGGCCTGATGGGGGTGGGGCTGTTCATGGCCACCATCTACCCCACCGCCTTCGCCTTCGGCAGCGACTGCATCCGGGGCAACGATCTGGGGTGCAGCATCATGATTTTCACCGGCAGCGCCGGCGGCATCGTCACTCCCGCCCTGGTGGGCCTGGTGGCCGAGCGGGCCGGCATCCGGGCCGGCATGGGCCTGGTGGCGGTGTTTACGGCTCTGCTTCTGCTCTGCATCGTGCTCAGCGTCATCAGCGTAAAAACCAGAAAAGAAGGAGCGTAAATTGATGGAAAAGCTCAGTTATTCCCTCCTGGAGCGCCAGGGCTATCAGGGCTACCTGCTGAAAGACGCCCCGGAGCGGGTCCTCCAGTTTGGCGAAGGGGCCTTCCTGCGGGCCTTCGCGGAGGACTTTATCGACCAGATGAACGAGAAAGCCGGCTTCAACGCCAAGGTGGTTCTGGTCCAGCCCCGGGGGGGCCACCCGGACACCTGCGCCCGGTTTACGGAGCAGGACGGCCTGTACACCCTCCTCCTCCGGGGCCGGGAAAAGGGGGAGGCGGTATCCAGAAAGCGGATTATCTCCTGCGTCTCCCGCTGTCTGGACCCCAAAGGGGACTGGCAGTCCGTGCTGGACTGCGCCAAAAACCCCGACCTGCGCTTCATTATCTCCAACACCACCGAGGCGGGCATCGTCTTTGACCCCGCCTGCAAGGCGGACGACGCCCCGCCCGCCAGCTTCCCCGGCAAGCTGACCCTCCTCCTCCACGAGCGCTGGAGGCTGGGCCTGCCCGGCTTTATCATCCTGGCCTGCGAGCTCAGCGAGCACAACGGCGAGGAGCTGCTGCGCTGCGTGAAGGAGTATATCGGCCTTTGGGGCCTGGAACCGGAATTCCTGGCCTGGGCGGAGGGGGAAAACCTCTTCTGCTCCACGGTGGTGGACCGGATCGTCACCGGCCGCCCCAAGGAGGACGCAAGCGCCCTCTGCCGGGAGCTGGGCTATCAGGACGACCTGCCGGACACCGGCGAGGTGTTCGCCTCCTGGATCATCGAGGGGCCCCAGTCCATCAAGGCGGAGCTGCCCTTTGAGAAGGCCGGCCTTCCCATCCGGGTGGTGGACGACCATGTGCCCTACAAGCAGCGCAAGGTACGCATCCTCAACGGCGCCCACACCGGCTTTGTGCCGGCCGCTCATCTGGCCGGCTTCAAGATCGTCCGGGACTGCATGGAGGACCCGGTCGTCCGGGGTTTTATGAACCGGCTGCTCTACGACGAGGTCATCCCCACTCTGCCCCTGGACCGGAAGGACCTGGAGGACTTTGCCGCCTCCGTGGCCGACCGGTTCAACAACCCCTATATCGACCACGCCTTGCTCTCCATCGCCCTGAACTCCACCTCCAAGTGGAAGGCCCGGGTCATGCCCAGCCTGCTGGACAGCGTGGCCAATACCGGCAAGCTGCCCCCCTGTATCACCTTCTCCTTCGCAGCCTATATCGCCTTTTACCGGGACTGCCCCGCTCAGGACGACCCCTGGGTGCTGGAGTTCTATCAGGCGCATCAGGGGGACTCCCCCGCCCAGCTTGCCCGCGCCGTCATCCGCAGCGAACGGATGTGGGGCGGGGAGCTGGCCGCCCTTGAGGGCTTTGAGGAGGCGGTGACCGACGCTCTGGAGCGCATCGGCCGTCTGGGCGCCTATGAGGCCATGAAGGAGTGTCTGGCATGAAGCTGATCCGAATCCACCCCGCCGACAATGTGGCCGTGGCCCTGGAGGACCTGCTCCAGGGGGAGGCGCTGGCTGTGGACGGGCGGCAGCTCACCGCCGCCCAGGCCGTCCAGCGGGGCCACAAAATCGCCCTGGCCCCCATCCCCGCCGGGACGCCCATTGTCAAATACGGCTGCGCCATCGGCCTGGCCAGAGAGGACATCGCCCCGGGACAGTGGGTCCACGTCCACAACGTGCGCACCGGCCTGTCCGAGAACGGGGAATACGTCTACCGCCACAAGACCTACGACCTGCCCCAGGTGGCTCCCCGGACCTTCCGGGGCTTCCGCCGCCCCGGGGGCAAGGCGGGCATCCGCAACGAGCTGTGGATCATCCCCACGGTGGGCTGCGTCAACAACATCGCCCAGCAGCTGGTCCGGGAGAACTGGCATCTGGTCTCGGGGAGCGTGGAGGGCCTGTACGCCTTCCCCCACCCCTTCGGCTGTTCCCAGATGGGGGACGACCACGCCCAGACCCGGAAGCTGCTCTCCGCCCTGGTCCGCCACCCCAACGCCGGAGGCGTGCTGGTGCTGGGCCTGGGCTGCGAGAACCTGACCATGGACCAGTTCAAGGCGGAGCTGGGGGAGTGGGACGGCAATCGGGTGAAATTCCTGGTCTGTCAGGACGAAACGGACGAGATCGCCGCCGGCTCCGCCCTGCTCAAACAACTGGCCGGGTACGCCGCCTCCTTCCGGAGGGAGGACATCCCCGCCTCTGAGCTGGTGGTGGGCATGAAGTGCGGCGGCTCCGACGGCCTGTCCGGCATCACCGCCAACCCCACCGTGGGCCGCTTCTCCGACCGGCTCATCGCCCTGGGAGGCTCCACCGTCCTCACCGAGGTGCCCGAGATGTTCGGGGCCGAGAGCATCCTCTTCGAGCGGTGCGCCGACGAGGCCGTCTTTGACAAGGCGGTGGAGATGATTGAGCTCTTCAAGCGCTACTTCACCTCCCACGGTCAGGTGGTCTATGAGAACCCCAGCCCCGGCAACAAGGCGGGGGGCATCACCACTCTGGAGGACAAGTCCTGCGGCTGCGTCCAGAAGGGGGGCTCTGCCCAGATCGCCGACGTGCTGGGCTACGGCGAGGCGGTCACGCGGAAGGGGCTGAACCTGCTGTCCGGCCCGGGCAACGACCTGGTGTCCGCCACCGCCCTCACCGCCGCCGGGGCCCACCTGATTCTGTTCACCACCGGCCGGGGCACCCCCTTCGGCGCCCCCGCCCCCACGGTGAAGATCTCCACCAACACCGCCCTCTTTGAGAAAAAGAGGGGCTGGATCGACTTTAACGCCGGGACCGTGGCCCAGGGCGAGAGCCTGGACAGCGCCGGGGAGCGGCTGCTGGACTATGTGCTGTCCGTGGCCTCCGGGGAGCAGACCAACGCCGAGCGCCGGGGCGCACGGGAGATTTCTATTTTCAAGGACGGCGTTGTGCTTTAAAAGGAGTGTATCGACATGAAGGACCAGAACTGCGCCTACTGTATGCGGGAGGAAAATCCCGCCTTGCTGGACGCCTTCGGCATCTTTATCTGCCGGCTGAGCGTCAGCGACCTGATCCTCTTCAAGGAGCAAAGCCACCCCGGCCGGTGCATCGTGGCCTATCGGGACCACGTCAGTGAGCTGACCGAGCTGTCCGACGGGGAGCGGAACGCCTTCTTCGCCGACGTGGCCCGGGCCGCCAGGGCCCTCCATACCGCCTTCCATCCGGACAAGGTGAATTACGGCGCCTACGGCGACACGGGCCGGCATCTTCACTTCCATCTGGTCCCCAAGTATAAGGACCAGTTCGAGTGGGGCGGCGTGTTCCAGATGGACCCCAAAAAGGCCGTCCTGTCCCAGGAGAAATACCAAGAAATGATCGGTCAAATCAGGGCCGCCCTGTAGCTTCCGGAGGAAATCCCCCTCCGCAGACGGGGCAAGGCTCTCCTGCCCGGAGCGGGACTGTCCCGCTCCGGGCCTTATTTTTGCGGTCCCGCAGAGCATTTCCTTGATTCACCGCTTGCGGAGGCGGGAAAAATGTATTAAAATAGGGAATCAGGAGATGAACGCCATGGAATTGCTGCAAACACAGTCTCAACAGCTTAATCATCAGCAGATTCAGGGGCTCAGGCTGCTGCAGATGGGCTCCCTGGAGCTGGAGCAGTACCTGCGGGAGCTGGCCCAGGAAAATCCCATGGTCGATTTGGAGCCTGAATCCTCCGCCCGGGAGGAGGACGACGGGCTGCTCAGCTACCTGCGGTGGCTGGAGGACAACGACCATCAGAACCTCTACTACTCCCAGATGAGCGAGGAGGAGATGGACCCCCTGTCCCGGGTGGGAACGGAGGGCGGCCTGGAGGAGACCCTGTTCCGCTTCCTGTCCCGCCAGCTCTACACCATGGACCTGGATGAGGACCTGGCCGACGCGGTGCGCTACCTGGCCTCCAGCCTGGACGACCGGGGCTATCTCGCCGCCCCGCTGCCCGAGCTGGCCCAGGACAGCCGGTTTCCCTTCCCCTTGCTGGAGCGGGCGCTGGAGATTCTTCGGGAGCTGGAGCCCGCCGGAGTGGGGGCGGAAAACCTGTCCCAGTGCCTGGAGCTGCAGCTGCTCCGTATCCGGGAGAACGGCCCCGCCCTGACCATTGTGCGCAGCTATCTGGACCTGCTGGCCAAGCGGCACTATCCCTCCATCGCGTCAAAAATGAATCTCTCCGTGGATCAGGTGAAGCAGGCCGGGGATATCATCCGGGAGCTGGACCCCCGGCCTGGCGCGATCTTTGAACGCGCCGATCAGATTCCCTATATCCTGCCGGACATCTTTGTGGACGAGGAGGACGGGCGGTACACCGCCCGGGCCAGAAAGCCGGGCCGTCCCCCCTTCCGGATCAACGCCTACTACCGCAGGCTGCTGTCTCAGTCTCAGGACCCGCAGGTCAAAGATTACCTGAAAGAGAAGCTCCAGCAGGCCGAGGGAGTTCTGCGGGCGGTGGACCAGCGGGAGAGCACCCTCCTGCGGTGCGCCCAGGCCATTGTGGACGGTCAGGCCGGATTCTTCCGCCTGGGTCCTCAGGCTCTGCTGCCCATGCGCCTGGCCGATGTGGCGGAAACGCTGGGCCTCCACGAATCCACCGTCAGCCGGGCGGTGCGGGAAAAGTACATCCAGTGCACCCAGGGCGTGTACCCCATGAGCTACTTCTTCTCCCGCAGCGCCGCCGCCGGGAAGCCGGGGGTGGGCGGAGCGGCCGCCAGGCTGCTTCTCAAGCAGCTCATCGACCAGGAGGACAAGCCCCTGTCCGACCAGAAGCTGGCCGATCTTCTGGCGCAGGCCGGCTGTCCCGTATCCCGCCGCACGGTGGCAAAGTACCGCGGGGAGATGAACATTCCCGATCAGGCCGGACGGGCCCGTTCCCATTGAGTCCCCGGTCCGGACGGCAGATGATGGACAAATTGAACTGTCCCCCAGCCTTTGGGCCGGGGGACAGTTCCTTTCATTCAATATAGTTAAATATGTTCCAGAAAATCCACGATAAAGTGGAGTGCGACGCCCAGGGGAACGGTATGCCGGCGCAAGGTGCTGAGCTGGAGGTAGCCGGCGTCGGGCACCACATAGTTGATCCCGGCCGCGTACTCCCGCAGGCGGGGCAGGTAGGGACCCAGAAACTCGCTCAGCGTGCCGCCCAGCACCACGTCGCAGTCCAGCGCCATGTGGATGTTGTTGATCCCGATGGCCAGGTGACGCAGCATGTTGTCCCACAGGGCCTCGTACTCCTCATACCGGGGGCCGCGGCGCTCCAGGACGGAGAAAAACTCCTCCAGCGACACGCCGAAGGCGTTGAGGATGCGGCGTGGGGAGCAGTAGGCCTCCAGACAGCCCTGGGCTCCGCAGGTGCAGGGCAGTCCGCCCGGCTCCACGCACATGTGGCCGAACTCGCCGCTGCGCCGGTTGTCCCCCACATAGGGGGCCCCGCCGAAGAGAATAGCCCCGCCCACGCCGTTCTCCAGGGAGAGATAAGCCATGTTCCGAACGCTCTTCCGGACGAAGAGCTCGGCGTGGCCGCCGCTGGTGGCGTCGTTCTCCACATAGGTGGGGTAGGGTATGGACTCGGTAAGCCCCTCCAGGGAGGTGTCCTTCAGCCGCAGGGTGGGGGCGGCGGTGATGTGGCGGCTGTCCGGGGCCATGACGGCGGGCAGGGCGATCCCCACCCCCAGAAGCCGCTCCCGGTCAATGGAAAACTCGTCCAGGAAGCGCTCCAGCGTCCGGGAGAGCAGCCCGCCCATGTCGGCGAAGCTGACAATGGGGGCGTTGTCCGCCTCCTGATAGGCCAGCTCATTGAGAAGCAGGTCCACAGCTGTCAGGCGCAGGTGGTGCTCCGTCACGGAGACCCCCACCGCCACCCGGGCATCGGGCACAATGGACAGCCCGCTCGCTTTCCGCCCGCCGGTGGACTGCTGCTCGCCGGAGTCCCGGATCAGCCCCGCCTCCATCAGCTGGGACAAATTCTGATACACGGTGGGCAGGCTGAGGTTCAGCTCCCGGGCCAGGCTCTGCCGGGAGCAGAAGCCCTTGGCGTCGTATATGTAGCGGTAGATATTGCTGCGGGTCTGGCGGCGGCGGTCGGTCGCGGCATCGAAGTCCATACTTGCATATGCTCCTTTTATTAAATCATGATTTTATTTTAACACGAACTTGAAAACAGTCAATTCAAAAATGGTCGATTTTCGAAAAATCTTCCAAGTTAGAAAAACTAGTTTTATGAATGGTGTGAGCTGCATCCGTCAATATTGCCAGTTTGCCTCTTCTGCTTTCATATATTATAAACAAAATTGCCTTTAATACCCAAAAAATAGTTGACATCTGTAAACTAACTTTATAGAATTAGAGTCACAGAAGCGGCCGCTTCTGTACCTTCCCCGAACATCGGGGAAGGCGAATCATCAGAATAAATCAGGAGGAAATGAACATGAAAAAGACACTTGCGCTGATCCTTGCGGCCTGCATGTCTCTGTCCCTTGTCGCCTGCGGCGGCGGCGACAAGAGCAATACCCCTCCCGCCGGCGGCAGCAACGCCGGCACCAGTCAGTCCGCCAATCAGCCCAGCACCGGCGGCAGCGAGGCCAAGACCGTCGGCATCGCCATGCCCACCCAGTCCCTGGAGCGGTGGAACCGCGACGGCGCCTACCTGGACGAGCAGTTCAAGGCCGCCGGCTATAAGACCATCGTCACCTACTCCGACAACAAGAACGAGCAGCAGGTCAACGACATTCAGAACATGCTGTCTCAGGGCGTGGACCTGCTGATTATCGCCGCCATCGACGGCAACGGCCTGAACACCGTCATGAACGACGCCGGCGCCGCGGGCGTGCCCGTCATCGCCTATGACCGTCTGATCATGAACGACAACAGCAGCTACTATGTCTCCTTCGACAACTACACCGTGGGCAAGCTCCAGGGCGAGTTTGTCCGGGACGCTCTGGACCTGGATAACGCCGCCGGCCCCTTCAACATGGAGTTCACCGCCGGTGACCCCGCCGACAACAACGCCCCCTTCTTCTACAATGGCGCTTTCGACGTGCTGAAGCCCTACATCGACAGCGGCAAGGTGATCGTCCCCTCCGGCCAGACCGCCTTTGACGCCGTGGCCACCGACCAGTGGCAGACCGACGTGGCTCTGGACCGCGCCCAGAACGTGCTGGCCTCCTTCTACTCCGACGGCACCAAGCTGGACGCCTGGCTGTGCTCCAACGACTCCACCTCCATGGGCGTGACCCAGGCCGTCACCCAGGACTACGCCGGCGGCAACACCGTGGTCATCACCGGCCAGGACGGCGACGTGGCCAACCTGCGCAACATCAAGGACGGCAAGCAGTCCATGACCGTGTACAAGGCCGTGGCCAACGAGGCCGTTGTCACCCTGGACCTGGCCAAGGCCATTCTGGACGGCAAGACCGCCGACGCCTCCCTGATCTCCGCCTCCGGCTGGGACTTCGAGTGCGCCTATGACACCGAGTCCTACGAGACCACCCCCGGCCACAAGTGCCCCTCCTTCCTGCTGGTGCCCGACGTGGTCACCGCCGACAACATGGAAGAGAAGCTGGTCACCCCCGGCTACTACAAGGTGGGCGCCGACGGCTACCTGGAGGCCACCAACGGCTGATTCCATAACCCCCCAATGAAACGATAACCGCGGGCGGGGCAGACGCCCCGCCCGCCTTATTTTTAGGAGAACCGCAGAGAGGAGGAACCCCGCTTGGCTGATGTTATTTTGGAAATGAAGTCCATCACCAAGGAATTTCCCGGCGTCAAGGCCCTGGATAATGTAAATCTGAGGGTGGAAGCCGGGGAAATCCACGCTTTGATCGGCGAAAACGGCGCCGGAAAATCCACACTGATGAACGTGCTGTCGGGCACCTACCCCATCGGCAGCTACACCGGCGAAATTTACTACGAGGGCAGGCTGTGCCAATTCAAGACCCAGAAGGACAGCGAGGCCCAGGGCATCGTCATCATCCACCAGGAGCTGGCCCTGATCCCCCTGCTGTCCATCGGGGAGAATATGTTCCTGGGCAATGAAATCAAAAATTCCATGGGGTACATCGACTGGGACAAGACCTTCAGCGAGGCCGAGCGCCACATGCGCCAGGTGGGGCTGAACGAGTCGGCCCAGACCCTTGTTAAGGATATCGGCACCGGCAAGCAGCAGCTGGTGGAGATCGCCAAGGCCTTTTCCAAAAAGGTGAAGCTGCTCATTTTGGACGAGCCCACCTCCTCCCTCAACGACGAGGACGCCAAGATGCTGCTGGACCTGCTGATCGAATTCAAGAAGGAGGGGCTCACCTCCATCATCATCACCCACAAGCTCAACGAGATCATCTACTGCGCCGACAAGGCCACCATCATCCGGGACGGCACCTGTATCGAGACCCTGGTCAAGGGTGTGGACGAGTTCAGCGAGGACCGGATTATCAAGGGCATGGTGGGCCGGTCCATGGAGGACCGCTACCCTGTCCGGGAGCACAACGTGCAGGACGAGGTCAACCTGGAGGTGAAAAACTGGACGGTGCACCACCCCCTGTACCCCGAACGGGTGGTGGACGACAACATTTCCTTCCACATCAAGAGGGGAGAGGTGGTAGGCTTCTCCGGCCTGCAGGGCGCCGGGCGCACCGAGCTGGCCATGTCTATCTTCGGCCGCAGCTACGGCACCGGCATCTCCGGCAAGCTGTACATCGGCGGGCAGAAGGTGAATCTGCGCTCCCCTCAGGACGCCATCCGCCATAAGCTGGCCTACGTCACCGAGGACCGAAAGACCAACGGTCTGATCCTGGGCGAGTCCATCCGCTTCAACACCACCCTGGCCCGGCTGGACAAGGTGTGCAGAGGCAGCGTCATCGACCGGGACAAGGAGACCCAGGCGGCCGAACAGATGACAAAGGACATGGGCACCAAGACCCCCACCATCGAGCAGAACATAGGCAACCTGTCCGGCGGCAACCAGCAGAAGGCCCTACTGGGCAAGTGGATGTTCACCGAGCCGGACATCCTCATCATGGATGAGCCCACCCGGGGCATCGACGTGGGCGCGAAATATGAAATTTACTGCCTCATCAACCAAATGGTGGCCCAGGGCAAGTCGGTCATGATGATCTCCTCCGAGCTGCCCGAGCTGCTGGGCATGTGCGACCGTATCTACGTGATGAACGAGGGCCGCCTGCTGGCCGAGGTGGACGCGGCGGACGCCACCCAGGAGAGCATCATGGGCTACATCATCCGCGACACCGCCAAGGCGTAATAGGGAGGGTACGACAATGACTGAAACAAAACAAGCGTTTAACCTGGTAAAATTTTTGACCAAATACGCCATGGTAATTGCTCTGGTGGTGGTCTTTATCCTGTTTTCCGTGCTGACTGACGGGCGCCTGCTCCAGCCCCAGAACATGACCAACCTGATGCTGCAAAACGGCTACGTGCTGGTCATGGCCTGCGGCATGCTGCTGTGTATCCTCACCGGCGGCAACATCGACCTGTCTGTGGGCTCCGTGGTCTGCGTGGTGGGCGGCATCGCCGCCGTCCTGGTAACCAATATGCACATGTCCGCCATCCCCGTCATCCTGCTGTGCCTGGTGGTGGGCCTGCTGGTGGGCGTATGGCAGGGCTACTGGATCGGCTATGTCCGCATCCCTCCCTTCATCACCACCCTGGGCGGCATGTTCATCTTCCGCGGCATCGGCCGCCTGGTTCTGGACAGCAAGACCGTGGCCATCCAGGACCCCACCTTCCTGAACATCTTTACCGCCTATATTAAAATTCCCGGCCTGGACGACGGGAAAGTGAAGCTCTCCCCCATCATCGTGGGCGTGGCCGCCGCGGCCTGGATCATCCTCAGCACCGTGAAGAACCGCGCCGACCGGGCCAAGAAGGGCTACCGCCAGAACAGCGCCTTGGGCGACTTCGTCAAGGCCGGCCTTATCGCCGCCCTGGTCCTCTGGTACTGCTGGCAGCTCAGCCAGTACCGGGGCATTTCCGTCATGCTGGTGTGGGTGCTGGCCATCTGCCTGATCTATAACTTCATCACCTCTAAGACCGCTTTCGGCCGCTACTTCTACGCCGTGGGCGGCAACGAGAAGGCCACCAAGCTCTCCGGCATCAACACCGACAAGATCTACTTCATCGCCTACGCCAACATGGGCCTGCTGGCCGGCCTGTGCGGCCTGCTGTGCGCCGCCCGCGTGGGCAGCGTCAACGGCTCCACCGGCACCTCCTTCGAGATGGACGCCATCGGCTCCTGCTTCATCGGCGGCGCCTCCGCCTACGGCGGCAGCGGCACCGTGGGCGGCGTGGTCATCGGCGCTCTGCTGCTGGGCGTCATCAACATGGGCATGTCCATCATGGGCCTGGGCGACGCTTACCAGTACGTCATCAAGGGCGGCGTGCTGCTGCTGGCCGTCATTTTCGACGTGGTCACCAGCCGCAAGTCCGGAGCCAAATAAGAGGTAGGGCCATGTTATATATTGGAATCGACCTGGGCACCTCCGCTGTCAAGCTGCTGCTGATGGACGGCGAAGGAACCATTCAAAACATCGTATCCAGGGACTACCCTCTGGAGTTCCCCCAGCCCGGCTGGAGCCAGCAGAATCCCGAGGACTGGAAAAAGGCCGTACTGGAGGGCGTTCCGGAGCTGCTTCGCGGTTTCGACGCCTCCCAGGTGGCGGGCATCGGGGGCGGCGGTCAGATGCATGGGCTGGTGGTGCTGGACAAGGACGACAACGTCATCCGCCCCGCCATCCTGTGGAACGACGGCCGCACCGCCAAGCAGGTGGACTACCTCAACAACGCGGTGGGCAAAGAGAAGCTGTCCGGCCTCACCGCCAACATCGCCTTTGCCGGTTTCACCGCCCCCAAAATTTTGTGGATGCGGGAGAACGAGCCCGATCTCTTCGCCAGGATTGCCAGGATCATGCTCCCCAAGGACTACATCAATTACATCCTCACCGGCGTCCACTGCACCGACTTCTCCGACGCCAGCGGCATGCTGCTGCTGGACGTGGAGCACAAGCGCTGGTCAAAAGAGATGCTGGACATCTGCGGCATTACCGAGGCTCAGATGCCCAAGCTGCTTGAGAGCTATGAGAAGGTGGGCACGCTCAGGCCCGAGATCGCCAAGGAGCTGGGCCTGTCGGAGAACGTGATCGTCTGCGCCGGGGCGGGAGACAACGCCGCGGCCGCCGTGGGCACCGGAACGGTAGGAGAGGGGGCCTGCAACATCTCTCTGGGCACCTCGGGCACCGTATTCATCTCCAGCGAGAAATTCGGGGTGGACCCGAACAACGCCCTCCACGCCTTCGCCCACGCCGACGGGCACTACCACCTCATGGGCTGTATGCTCTCCGCCGCCAGCTGCAACCGGTGGCTGATGGAGGATATCTTCCAAACCTCTGACTACGCCGGGGAGCAGACGGACATCACCCCCGATAAGCTGGGCAGCAACCACGTATACTTCCTGCCTTACCTCATGGGGGAGCGCTCCCCCATCAACGACACCGACGCCCGGGGCACCTTCACTGGCCTGACCATGGACACCAGCCGGTCCGACCTGACCCAGGCGGTGCTGGAGGGGGTAGCTTTCGCCATCCGGGACAGCTTCGAGGTGGCCAAGGCCCTGGGCATTCCCATCCAGCGCAGCAAAATCTGCGGCGGCGGCGCCAGGAGCCCCCTTTGGAAAACCATCATGGCAAACGTGCTGAACATCCAGCTGGAGGTTCCCGAGTCGGAACAGGGTCCGGGCATGGGGGGCGCCATGCTGGCCATGGTGGCCTGCGGCCTGTACCCCACCGTGGCCAACGCCTGCGCCAAGCTGACGCGCACCGCCGAGACCATCTCCCCTGACCCGGAGCTGGCCGCCCGGTATGAGGCCCGCTACCAGCAGTTCCGGAAGATATACCCCGCCATGCGGGAGCTGTTCGCCCAACTGAACCGATGAGCCCTATGGAGAAAAAGCGCTATCATGTGGTCCGAAAGAACCGGGCGGACACAAGAGGACTGCTGCGCGGCCTTGTGTCGGCCTACCTGCTCTATTTGGGCTGGAAGCTGATCTCCGGCGCCGGCCGCGACCCCGCCTTCCCCCCCGCTCTGGGCTGCCTGGCCGGCGGACTCTTCGCCGCGGCCGCCCTGGCTTTCGGGTTCTATGCCTGGAGGCAGTACCTGTCCGACCGGAAAGCGGCGCGGCTCACCCCCGAGGAGGAGGCCGAGCTGCGCCGGGAACAGGAGGCGCCATGAGACAGACACGCTGGCCCGAGCAGGCCGTCCGGGTAGCCCTGCTGCTGGCCGGGCTGGCCGTCGCCCACCTGGGGGTCACCCTGTTTTTGGAGTCCGATCTGGGCTCCGACCCCTTCAACGTGCTGGTCCAGGGGCTGTACCGGGCGCTGCCCTGGCCCGGGTGGATGACCCACGGCCGGGTCCACCTGCTGGTCTGCCTGCTCATCGTGCTGGTGCTGCTGGCCGCCGCCCGGAACTACGTCCGCATCGGGACCTTGCTGTGCATGGCCCTGGGCGGTCCCATCATCGACCTGTGGACCGTCCCTCTGGCCCCCCTGTTCCCCGACGCGCTGGCCTTGCCCTGGCGGCTGCTGACCCTGGTGACCGGGTGCGTCATCCTGGCCTTCGGCATGACGGTGGTCATTCGCTCTGAGGCGGGCACCGGCCCCAACGATTTGGTGGCGGTGGTACTCAGCGACAGGACAGGAAAGCCCTTTGGCCCTGTCCGGGTGGCGGTGGACGTTCTCTTTGCCCTGTCCGGCTGGCTGCTGGGGGGCGTGGCGGGACTGGGCACCCTGGTGTGCGCCGCCCTGGTGGGTCCTTGCGCCCAGGTTTTTCTCCCTCTCAGCGGAAGGCTGTGCGATTTCTGCCTGAACAAAATAAGAGGTGACATGCCATGAAAATCCATTCCATCCATGACCCCGAGTTCATCCCCTACGGCAAGGTCCTCACCGGCTACGACGTGACCTGTCTGGTGAACGCCATGAACACCATCCCGCTGCCCGAGACGGGAGTGGCCTACGAGCCTGGCATCCCCGTACTGGAGGCCACCTGCCTCTACGGCCAGCTCCAGAACAACGCCTACGGCGGGATGCCTGTCCAGGTGGGCATGTGCTGGGGCCGGAACACCAGGCTCAACTGTCTGGAGTACCACCGGGACAGCGAGGTGAACGTGGGGTCCGGCGACTTTATCCTCCTGCTGGCCAGACAGGACGAGATTGCGGACGGCGTGCTGGACACCGCCAGGGTGAAGGCCTTTCGGGTCCCCGCCAGGGTTCCGGTGGAGGTCTACGCCACCACGCTGCACTACGCCCCCTGTCATGTGAACGAGAAAGAGGGCTTCCGGGTGGCGGTGGTCCTGCCCCGGGGCACCAATACCGGCATCCCCGGCGCCGCGCCCCTGAATGAGGAGGACAAGTGGCTCACCGCCCGGAACAAGTGGCTGCTGGCCCACCCGGAAAGCTCCGAAGCGGCCCAGGGAGCCCACATCGGCCTGAAGGGCGTGAATCTTGACATTTCCGGCGAAATTTGAGAAAATAAAATGAACAAAACAAGGAGGAATCTTTATGCTGACTAATATCCCCCAGGTGAAGCTGGGCATCATCGCCGTCTCACGGGACTGCTTCATCATTGATCTGTCTGAGCGCCGCCGCTCCGCCATCGTAGACGCCTGCGCCAAAAACGGCCTGGAGCTCCATGAATGCAAGACCACCGTGGAGAATGAGAAAGACATGCTCAAGGCCGTGGACGAGGTCAAGGCCGCCGGCTGCAACGCTCTGGTGGTCTTCCTGGGCAATTTCGGCCCCGAGACCCCCGAGACCCTCATCGCCAAAAATTTCGACGGTCCCTGCATGTATGTGGCCGCCGCCGAGGGGGACGGCGACCTCATCAACGGCCGGGGCGACGCCTACTGCGGCATGCTCAACTGCTCCTACAACCTGGGGATGCGCCACCTCAAGGCCTTCATCCCCGAGTACCCCGTAGGCACCGCCCAGGACATCGCCAAAATGATCGGCGAGTTTAAGCCCATCGCCTGCGCCCTCATCGGCCTGAGCCAGCTGAAGATCATCACCTTCGGCCCCAGGCCCCAGGACTTCTTCGCCTGCAACGCCCCCATCAAGGGTCTGTACGAAATCGGCGTGGAGATCGAGGAGAACTCCGAGCTGGACCTGCTGGTGGCCTACAAAGCCCACTCGGGCGACCCCCGCATCCCCGAGGTGTGCGCCGATATGGCCAGGGAGATGGGCGAAGGCTGCTACTACCCCGAGATGAACGAGCGCATGGCTCAGCTGGAGCTCACCCTTCTGGACTGGGCCGAGGAGCACAAGGGCGCCCGGCAGTACGTGGCCTTCGCCGACAAGTGCTGGCCCGCTTTCCCCGAGGCCTTCGGCTTTGAGCCTTGCTACGTCAACTCCCGCCTGGTGAGCCGCGGCATCCCCGTATCCTGTGAGGTGGACATCTACGGCGCTCTGTCCGAGTACATCGGCATGTGCGTCTCGGGCGACACCGTCACCTTGCTGGATATCAACAACTCCGTCCCCGCCTCCCTCTATGAGGAGGACATCAAGGGCAAATATGACTACACCCTCACCGACACCTTCATGGGCTTCCACTGCGGCAACACCCCGTCCTGCAAGCTGTGCGCCGACCGGGCGGTGAAGTACCAGCTCATCCAGCACCGGCTTCTGGAGCCCAAGGACTCCGAGCCCGACTTCACCCGGGGCACCCTGGAGGGCGACATCGCCCCCAGCGACATCACCTTCTACCGGCTCCAGTGCGACAGCGAGGGCGTTCTCCGGGCCTATATCGCCCAGGGCGAGGTGCTGCCGGTGAAAACCCGCTCCTTCGGCGGCATCGGCGTGTTCGCCATTCCGGAGATGGGCCGGTTCTACCGCCATGTGCTCATCCAGAAGCGGTATCCCCACCACGGGGCGGTGGCCTTCGGCCACTACGGCAAGGCCCTGTTCGAGGTATTCAAGATGCTGGGCATTCAGGATATCGCCTACAACCAGCCCAAGGCTCTGCCCTATCCCACCGAGAATCCCTTCGCCTGAGCCGTGCTTGACAATCTTGAGGCGCTCTATGATGGATATCTGAGCGAATTTCGCCATCTGGAGCAGGGCCGGAAGCCCCTGGAAGGGGCTTTCGGCCTGGGGAGCGGTCCCCGCAACTACCCCTGTCACGACAAATTCGCCCAGGACCTGGAGCGGCTGCTCCGGGACCTCGCCGCCCGGTCCCCCTCCTCAGAGGAGGTAAGCCAGGCGTTGAATTACATCTATTTCACCGCGCCCGCCCGATTTCAGGCCGGACCCGCCGTGGACTGGATGCTCTTGGCGGTCCACGGCTTCACCCTGGAGCTGATCGGGTTGCTGGACGCCGCCGAGGCCGCGCCGCTGTGCCGCGCCTACGGGAGCGTCTATCCCCGCCTCCGCCGTCTGCCCGTTCAAAACAAGCTGTTTGCCGCGCTGCAAAAGCGCGGCGGAACGGACCGCCGGAAAGCATGATTTATGTGAAAACTCCCGCCCAGGTGGACGGGAGTTTCATTTTTTTGCCTGTCTGCGTTCTTTGCTTTCCCGGATAAAAGGGGCGGCGGCCCTGATTGCCGTCAGGCGCCGGGAATTACTTCTTCTGCACGTACTTCAGGCAGTCCAGCATGACGGCCACCAGGATGATGATGCCGGAGATGATGAACTGCAGGTTGGCGTCGATGCCCAGGGTGGTCAGGGCGTAGGTCAGAGCGGTGAAAATGAACACGCCCGTCACCACACCGGAGATTTTGCCGATGCCGCCGGTGAAGGACACGCCGCCCACCACGCAGGCCGCGATGGCGTCCATCTCCCAGCCCTGGCCGTAGCTGGCCGAGCCGGAGCCGGACATGCGGATGCACTCCAGCCAGGAGCCGAAGCCGTACAGGATGCCGGCCAGGACGAAAGCGCCCATGGTGACCTTGAACACGGAGATACCGGAGACCGAGGCCGCCTCGGGGTTGCCGCCCACGGCGTACAGGTTCTTGCCGAAGGTGGTCTTGTTCCAGATGAACCACACGATGATGACAGCCGCCACCGCCCACAGGATGATGGTGGGGAACTTGGTGCTGCCCTCCGCCCCCAGCTTGGGGATAATCATGTCGGGGATGTTGGACTCAATTCCGCCGAAGGACACGCCCTTGGTGGAGTAGGTGGCCAGACCGAAGATCATCAGCATGGTGGACATGGTGGAGATAAAGGGGTGCATCTTGAACTGAGCGGTAAAGAAGCCGGCGATGGTGGTGAAGATGGTGCACAGCACAATACACACCAGCAGGGCCAGGAACACCCGGGCGACTACCGGCATGCCGGTAAAATCGAAAATGTGGCCAAAGACGCCGCCGGTATTGATGCCCTTGTGCATCACGATGGTGCCGGCCGTCATGCCCATGCCCACCATACGTCCGATGGACAGGTCGGTGCCGGCCAGCAGGATCAGGCCGGCCACGCCCAGAGCCAGGAACATTCTGGGGGAGGCCTGCTGGAGGATGTTCAGGATGTTGTTCACCGTCAGCAGCTGAACGTTGGGGCCCTTGACCGCCGGGGTGATGAAGCACAGGGCGATAAAGACCACGGCGATGGCCAGATACAGGCCGTTGCGCAGCAGGAAGCTGCGGGCGTTGAAGGTGTATTTGTAGTTCTCCCAGCGCTGAGCGGCGGACTCGGCAAAGGTGAACCTGGACATACGCAGCAGGTCGATCAGGTGGTACTGGTGCTGGAAAGCGGCGTGCCGGTGGTCCTTCACGTCCTGGAGGTCCTTGGCCAGCTGCATCTTGGCGTCGAACAGCCGGTTTTTATGGACGTATTTCTCGTCCTTGATCTCCTGGGGATCGGTGAGCTTGGCCACCGTCTCCTGGTGGGTCTTGTTGAGCTGCTCCACCGCGGCCTGGTACTTGGCCTGAGCCCGGGCCTTCTCCTGCACGCAGCTGGCCGCTACCGCCTGGAAATAGTCCTTGTCGAAGTGGGCCTTGAGATACCCCTCGGCGTCGGCAATGAGCTTGGATATCTGCTCCTTGTTCTTGGCCTCCACCTGCTTGGCCTGCTCCAGCTCCTTCTGAAGCTGGGCCCGCCGGGTCTCCTTCTCCTGAGCGGTGTAGATTTTATCCCGCTTCAGGTTGTCCAGGGCGCTCTGGATGTCGATGACCTGGTCGGTGCCGTCCTTGCGCAAGGCGTTGATCTGCTCCTGAATGGCGCCCACATAGTCGTCAATGGGCTGGCGGAGCTTGCTCTCCTGCTCCGCAGTCAGAATATTTTCTGCCATATGTATTTCCCCCCTCACAGATATTTCGCGCTGAGCCGCAAAAGCTCTTCCTGATCGGTCTCCGCAGTATTGACGATGCCTGACAGATAGCCGTTGGACATCACGCCGATCCGGTTGGTAATGCCGAGGATCTCCGGCATCTCAGAGGAGACGACGATGATCGTCTTACCTTGCTTTGCCATCTTGATAATCAGCTCATAAATTTCGAATTTAGCGCCCACGTCGATGCCGCGGGTGGGCTCATCCATCATAAAAATCTGGGGCTCCCGCTCCAGCCACTTGCCGAAAATCACCTTCTGCTGGTTTCCGCCGGACAGACTGGTAATCATGTCGTCCGGGCCCATGCACTTGGTACGCATGGTCTTGATCTCCTTGCTGGTGGCCTTCACCATCTTAGGGGCGGACAGGACCGGGCCGGACTTATACTGCTCCAGGCTGGCGATGGTGGTATTGAAGGTCAGGTCGCACTTGAGGAACAGGCCGTTGGCCTTGCGCTCCTCGGTAATCATGGCGAAGCCGTGCTCAATGGCCTCCTTCGCGCTGCTGAAGTTCATCAGCCGGTTTTTAAAATAAACCCGGCCGGACGCCCGGGTGCGCACGCCGAAAATGGTCTCCAGCAGCTCGGTGCGTCCAGCGCCCACCAGGCCGTACAGGCCGAAGATTTCGCCCTCCCGCACGTCAAAGGAAATATCCTGAAGATAGGGGGCGAACTTAGTGGACAGGTGCTGAATGGACAGGATGGGCTCTCCCGGCGTGTTGTCCACAGGCGGGAAACGGCTCTCCAGGGAGCGGCCCACCATGGCGGCGATCAGCTCGTTCATGTTGGTCTCGCGGGTCTCCTTGGTCATAATCAGCTTGCCGTCCCGCAGCACCGAGATTTCGTCACAGATTTCAAAAATCTCGTCCATCTTGTGGGAAATATAAATCAGCGAGATGCCCTGTTCCTTCAGCATCCGCATCATTTCAAAGAGTTTCTCCACCTCCTGAACGGTCAGGGAGGAGGTGGGCTCGTCCAGGACGATTACCTGGGAATTGTAGGAGATTGCCTTGGCGATCTCACACATCTGCCGCTGGGAAACGGACATGTTCCGCATGGGCTGACTCAGGTTTACCGTCATCCCCAGCTTGCGGAACAATTCGGCGGCCTTCTTCTTCATGCTGCCCTCATCCACAATGCCCGCGGCGTTGGTGGGGTAGCGGCCCAGGAACAGATTGTCCGTGACATTCCGCTCCAGGCACTGGTTCAGCTCCTGGTGGACCATGGCGATCCCGTTTTCCAGGGCGTCCTTCGGGCCGGAAAAGCTGATTTCTTTTCCGTTTAAATAGATTTTTCCCTCGTCCTTTTGGTAAGTGCCGAACAGACACTTCATCATGGTGGACTTGCCGGCTCCATTTTCGCCCATAAGCCCCATGACGGTTCCGCGTTTCAGATCCAGATCAATATGGTCAAGCACCCGGTTTCGGCCGAAGGACTTGCTCATACCCCGGATTGACAGGACGACTTCGCTTTTTACATCAGCCATTCTCGTCTCTCCTGTTATGCAGATTAGCAGCTTCGGCCGGGAGCCGAGGACTGCCGGTTGATTTCGAAATATCAAATCAGGGAGAGGGCTGTCCGCCGAACGGAGGTTTTCCTCCGAACGGAGAAGCTCCTCTCCCTGATAGCGAGTCATTTACTTGTCAGAGCAAGAACGGTGTTCCGGACTTGCCGCGCCGGATTACTGGTTGAGCAGAGAGGTATAGGCGGCGGAGTTGTCGGTCTTTACCATGTTGATGGCGAAGGCGTCGTACTGGCTGGGGTTGCCCAGACGGTTGGTGATATTGCCCTCAGTCTGGCCGTCGCCGCCGATGTACTCCACGTTCAGGTTCAGAATGTCGTCGTAGTTCTGCAGCAGGGGCTGATAGGTGGCGCTGAGGAAGTTGTCAGCGGCGTTGTAGATGTTCAGCCACACGTTCTTGGTGGGGTGGGTGTCCTGGCTGAGCTGGTTGGCCACAGGAGCGTAGGGCACGGTGGCGTCCAGGAAGTTCTGGTAGTTCTCAGCGGTCACGGCCACGTTCAGGGCGTAGTAGGAGCGCTCGGCGTCCACGTACTTGTACACATCGCTGCTGAGCACGTTGCCCGCGTCGTCGGCGGTGCCGATGCCGGTGTCGATGTCCACGCCGTCCAGGGCGTTGCGCAGCACGCGGAGGGTCAGGTAGGCCTGCACGTCGGCGTGCTGGCTGATGGTCCCGCCGTAGCCGTCGGCGATGGCGGCGACAGCGTCGGAGTTGGCGTCATAGCCGAAGGTGGGCACCTTGTTCTCCTTGGACCAGGCATTGAACATGGCCATGCCCATGCCGTCGTTGTTGGAGGCCACGATGTCGATCTGGTCACTGAAGGTGGACACCCAGGTGCTGATGGTGTTGCCGGCGGTACCGGCATCCCAGGTGGCGCCGGCGGAGTTCTTCATCTCCTGAGAGGCCAGCTCGCGCACGGTGTACTCCTTGCCGCCGATGGTCAGCTTGCCGTCCTTGACCGCGGAGGCCTTGCCGTCGGCGTTGACGCCCACAGCGTCGCTCTTGATGACGCCGTTCTCTTCCACGGCGGTGTCCAGAGCCTTGCGGACGCCCCGGGTACGGGCAATGGAGTCGTTGTGGCCGATGTCGCCGATGGCCAGCACGTAGCCGATGATGCCGTCGCCGTTGCGGTCGATGGTGTCGATGTTGGCGGTGATGTAGTCCAGGATCATCTGGCCCTGGAGCTCAGCGCCCTGGTTGGCGTCGAAGCCCACATAGTAGGTGTCGCCGTTGAAGTTCAGAGCGTCCATGTCCAGCTCGCCGGTGGAGCTGTTGGAGGGCTGGCGGTTAAACCAGACCAGGGGCTTATCCTTGTTGGCTACCGGGGCGGCGTCGCCGCCGGTGCTGGGCTGATTGGCGGAGGTGCCGGGGTTGGAGCCGGTGGAGGGCTGCTGGGGCTTGTCGCCGCCGCCGCAAGCGGTCAGGCCAAGCGCCATTGCCAGCGCAAGGGCAAGTGCAAGAGTCTTTTTCATAGCAATTCTCCTTTTTTATGAATCGGTGAACAGAAATGACGGAGAATCCCCGTATCCTATTCACTCTATTGTATAGGATAAAGGAAAGCCTTCAGAAAAGCAAGGGAAAAATTCACCGCAACGCGTACAAAATTTTACTCAATCTATAAGACCTTCCAAAAACAAACGGACGAAATTGGCTATTTTGCCGGTTTCTGGTGCTGGTCAAAGGCAAAAAGCGCCTTCTGCCCGTCCATGGTGAAGATGTTCTCCCGGTCCACGATCTGGGTGGAGGTATCCACAACCGCTTTCAGGCCGCCGCCCTGCCCGGTCAGGAGCTTGTAGGCGCTCTCCACCCCCAGATATCCCATGGCGTAGGGATTCTGTACGATAAGGGCGTCCACACAGCCGTCCTGCAGGCCGTCGATGGTCACCACGTTGGAGTCAAAACCCACAAAAAAGATATCCTCCGACCGCTCCAGCACCTGAATGGCCCGGGCAACTCCCACG
Source organism: uncultured Oscillospiraceae bacterium (assembly GCA_910588635.1). Classification (GTDB taxonomy): domain Bacteria; phylum Bacillota; class Clostridia; order Oscillospirales; family Oscillospiraceae; genus Lawsonibacter. Next base: position 169,249 of record CAJUPW010000001.1, read on the forward strand.
CTGGTGGGCTCGTTAAAGGCGATCAGGACATTGATTTCCGGATGGTCCAGCAGCAGGGCGATGGTATCGGTCTGGGCGCGGGGAGCGTCCACCAGGGTTGTGGTCACAGCTGTGATCCGGGCCCGTCCGCTCTCCGTCAGGGCGTCCACAGCCCCCCGGACCCGCTCCTGGCCGTTTGCGGTGCCCTCGTTGTAGTTGACGATCCCTACCAGCAGCGGACCCTCCACCCGCTCCAGCGCCGCCTGGGCCGCCATTTTACCGGCGGCGTAGTTGTCTGTTCCGATATAGGCGCTCACATGACCGGAGCCCACGCCGCTGTCGATGGACACGATGTGCACACCGCTCTCGGCGGCCGCGTCGATGGCGGCGGCGTTCTCCTCGTAGCCGACGGCGGAAAAAACGATGGCCTCCGCTCCGTCCTCCACCGCCCGGTCGATCATCCAGTTCTGGGTCTCGTAGTCCTCCTCCGTCTCCGGGCCGGAAATGGTCAGGTCCAGGTTGTACTCCGTGGCGGCCGCCCTGGCCCCGGCAAAGACGGACAGGAAAAATTCGCTGTCGGTGGACTTGACGATGAGGGCCACCGAGTGCCGGACGGGGAGAGCGGCGTCTGCCCCGCAGCCGCACAGGCAGGAGACGAGCAGCGCCAGAAGCAGGTATTTACTTCGTCTCATAGCCGCCCGCCTCCCTTATCTTCGGCATCCGAAGCTCCACGGTGGTGCCGACATCCAATTCGCTGGTGATATGCAGGCCGTACTGCCCGCCGAAATAAATCCGAAGCCGGTCGTTCACGTTTTTGATGCCGATCCCGGTGCGGTCCTGGGCGTCCTCCTCCAGAATGGCCCGGACCTGTTCCGCGCTCATGCCCACGCCGTTGTCCCGGACGCGGAATACGATGTCGTCCCCGTCCTGGCTCACGCATACCTGAATGCGGCCCTCGTCCACCATCAGGTCCAGCCCGTGCATGATGGCGTTCTCAATGATGGGCTGGAGGGTAATCTTATTGCAGCAGTAATCCAGACAGCCGGGGTCCACATCGAAGGAGTAGGTAAACTGATTCTTGTAGCGGTATTTTTGAATTTCCAGATAGTTTTCCGCATGCTCGATCTCCTTGGCGATGGGAATCAGCTCGTGGCCCCTGCTGATGCTGATGCGGAACAGCCGGGCCAGGGCGTGGATCATCTTCACCGCGTCTCCGCTCCGGCCCTGCTCGCACATCCAGGCGATGGAGTCCAGGGTATTGTAAAGGAAATGGGGGTTGATTTGGGCCTGGAGGGCTTTCAGCTCGGTCTTGCGCAGGTTGACCTCCTCCTGACGCACGGTAGACATGAGCCGCTGGATGCGCATCACCATGTGCCCGAAGGAGCCGGACAGCTCCCGCACCTCCCTGGTCCCCTCCACCGGCCGGTAGGTGAAGTGGTCGGCGTCGGCCTCAAAGCTCCCCATGGCGGAGGCCAGGTCCCGTAGGGGGCGGCTCAACAGCTGGGAGAGCAGCCAGCTGGTCAGCAGCGCCGCCGCCAGTACCAGGGCCGCCAGCCAGAGAGACAGCCGGATCATCTCCTGTACGCCGCGGTCCACCAGCTCGTCCACATAGCTGACCCCTACCACCCGCCAGTCGCTGCCCTCCACGCCGGTCAGGGAGTAGATTACGGTGTCGTCGGCGTAGGAGCCGTCCTCCAGCGCCGCCAGGGCCGCGGTATCCTCCGATTTCAGCCCGGAGTGCAGAAGCTGCTGCTGGGGGTGGTAAACGATGTTGCCGGCCTCGTCCATCAGGAAGCAGTAGCCCCGCTGCCCGATGCTGACGCTGCTGATATAGCCCGAGATACCGGAAAAGCTCAGGTCCAGGGACACCCAGGCCGCCGCGCCGCCCTGAGCGGACAGGGGCTCGGTCATGGTAACCACCCAGGGGTACCAGCTCTCAAATATAGTCACCACGTGGGGGGCTGTCATGTATGCGCCGGAGGAGGTTCTGGCCCGTTCCAGATCGAAGGAGAGGTTGCGCAGGATGTTCTCCTTCGGCTCCCGGCCCAGAGACCAGCAGTCCAGCAGCGCGCCTCCGGACGAGTAGCTGGTGACCGCCACCACATCGGGGCGGAAGTTGAGCAAGGTGGCCAGCAGCTCGTCCCGGCTGTCCGGGTCGGAGCTCATGGACTGCTCCACCAGGCCCATCGCCTGCTCCATATCCCGGAGATAGTTGCCCACCGTATTCGACACCTGGGACACCGCCTGGGCGCCGCCAGTACGGGCGCTGTGCACCATCGCGCTGCGGTAGCGGTGTAAAAACAGGACGATACAGAAGCACAGAATGATGCTCACCACCCCCGTCACCACAGCGACCAGGATGGTGGTGGTGCGGGGGCCTCTCCAGGCCGCGCCCCTCCTCAAGGCTCCTCACCCGTCCTTTCCCCGTCCAGCCTGCGGCGCATGGCGTTGGGGGATTCGCCGCAGTATTTTTTAAAGCAGTAGCTGAAATAATGCTGGTCCGTGTAACCGCACCGGGCGGCAATCTCCCGGACCTTCAGGCCGGAGGTGGACAGCAGCTCCCGGGCGGTCTCCATCCTCCTGCGGACCAGGGTGTTGATAAAGGTCTCGCCGGCATATTTTTTGATGCAGGCGCTCAGGTGGTTAGGGCTCACATCCAGCATCCCGCTCAGGGAGACCAGGGAGAGCCCGGTATCCATGTAGTGCTGATCCAGGGCCTCCAGCGCCCGCCTGCACAGCAGCTCGCCCCCTTTGACGGCAGGCCCCAGGTCACCAAAAAACTGCGCCCCCGACTGCCCCCTGTCCCCCTGGCGGAGGGCCTCCGACGCCTCGCAGTAGGCGTTGTGGAGGGCGCTCAGGGAGTTTGCCGTCCGGCTGATACCAACGCGGCAGCGCCGGCCCAGCACACGGTCGGCGATCTGAGGAATCTCGTCCGCCAAAATGTACAGGTACGCCTCAAAATCCGCCGGCTCTCCCAGCAGGACCGTTACCACCTTGCCCGGCACAAAAAAGCTGACGCTGCGCAGATACTTGGCGGCCAGCCGGTCTACCGACGCGGCGAAGGACGGGGGCGTATCCGCGGCGCCGTCCGCGTTCAACAGGGTGGATACAATCACGGTACAGCATGGCTTGTCGTTCCCGTCCCGGAGAAGGCCGCACCGGCGGGCGCAGGCCTCCGCCTGACTCAGCCCTTCCGGATCGGGGCAGCCGTCCAGCGCAAGAGCCATCAGCAGAGCCGTCCGGGCGTCCAGCCCGGCCTCCTGGGGCGCTTCCTGACGAAAGTCGGCAAATTGCGCGTCTATTTTCCGACGGATGATTTTCAGCTCCTCCACCAGGCCCTTTACCGTCAGCGGTTTGAGCATGTAGCTGATGATATTGTACTGAATCGCCTGCTTTGCGTATTCAAAGTCATCGTAGCCGCTGAGAAAGGCGATGTGTGTCATGGGACGCACCTGGCGCACCTGTCTGGCCAGCTCAATCCCGGAAATGAAGGGCATCCGGATATCTGTGAGCAGCAGGTCGGGCTGATGCTCCTCCACCAATTGGAGGGCATCCAGGCCGTTGCTGGCGCTTCCCGCCAGACGGAACCCCAGCTCCTGCCAGGGAATCATGGTGCATACCGCCTCCCGGAGCTCGTCCTCATCATCGGCCACCACCACGGTATACAGGGCGTTCATCGTATCACACATCCTTTCACAGAGAGAATATCGCGCTTATGGCATTTATTATATGTTATCTTCGGGATAATTGCAATCGGAACAGAAATCCGTGCCGTGCCGGCCGAGATACGCTCCACCAACTCAGCGGCAGAGCGCTCCCCGTCTCCGCCGGCGGCAATGACCGCCAAAAGTCCCAGGGTTCTTGCCATGCAAGGACCCTGGGACTTTTTTGACAGACATCCGTCAGATGCTTCAGGGAAACAGGGCGCGCTCCGCCACGCCGGTATACTTGGCCGTCCAATGGCCGCTGTGATAATAAACGGCCGACGGTATCCACCCCAGAATCCAGCACAGCGGATAGCCGTACCAGACGCCGACGTAGCCAAACATCTTCCCGAGGAAATAGGGCAGCACAATCTTTGAGATCAATTCGATTGCGCCGGATAGAATCGGGACCGCCACCGCTCCCACGCCTCGGAGCATATAGTTATACAGCCAAATCAAGGCAATAAATGGATAGAGCAGCGGCACATATCCCAAGAAGTCGCTTGCGGCCGCAACGATCACGTCGAGCCTGCTGTCATCCTCCGGCAAAAACAGCTTAATCAGCGGGTTTCGGAACATTGTAATCATCAGCCCGAACGCCAGCGCCGCAGCCGCCGCAAAGAGAGCCGACCTGCGCATACCACGCCGTATTCGCTGGAGCTGGCCCGCCCCCGCGTTTTGCGCGGTGAAGGTACAGAAAGCAACCGCAAACTGGAGAAAGGGAAAGACAACGAACTGATGAATCCGGTTGGCGGCGGTATAGGCCGTGACCACTACGGTGCCGTAAGAGTTGATAATCCCTGTCACGATCATATCTCCAACCGCCAACACCGACGACTGCAGTCCCATCGGGATTCCAATCGAGGCGATTGCGGCGATATTCCTCAGAGACGGCCGAATATCCGGCCAGCGGACCCGAAAAACAGGAAATTTTTTGAGCGCGTAGCACAGACACAGAAGTCCGGAGAGCGTTTGGGCGAGAACGGTCGCAATCGCGGCGCCGGCGATCCCCATCGGGAACACCGCCACGAGCAGGATGTCCAGACCTATATTCAGCAGCGAGGACAGAATCAAAAACAGCAGCGGGGTCCGGCTGTCCCCAAGCGCCCGGACAACGGCCGCGATATTATTGTAGAGGACCAGTCCCAAACAGCCGCCCATGCAGATTTTGAGATACAATGACGCCTGAGCAAAAATATCCTCCGGTGTCAGCAGGATTTTCAGCAGCGGATCGACGCACAGGGTCCCGCCCAGAGACAGGGCCAGGGAACAGGCCAATGTATAGTAGATCGTGCTGACAAAGGAGACTCTGACCATCTTTTGCGTCCCGGCCCCGTAATACTGCGAGATAATTACGGAGCAGGCGCTGGACAGGCCGCTGTTCAGAGACATCAGAAAAAAGATGCAGGCCCCGGTCGCGCCAACCGCCGCCAGAGCGTCGGTGCCGATTACCTTGCCCACGATCAGGCTGTCTGTGACGCTGTACAGCTGCTGGATCACAGCTCCGAAAATCAGGGGAAGAGAGAAGCGGAAGATCGAGCGAAATTCGCTCCCGCTGATTAAACTGCTTGTCATGCGGCCTCCACCAACGCCTGTACGACCTGACGCGGGGGGATGCGGAGATGCAAACGACCTTCCCCGATCTCCGGGGAGCCGCTCCCGAATACCTCTTTTGCCATTGTGCCGGGATGCCAGAACTCCGACGCGGTGTCGTGCCCGCTTTTGTTTTCGTTAAAGAAAAAACAGATCACAGTATACATCCGCCTCCATGGGGCCAACCTCAACAAATTTCAGCCCGTGGTCCATCTGGCAGCCATCCTCCATAATACGATAGATATATCCGGCCCGCTCAATCCGCATCGCTTTTTGTGCAGCCATAAATCGTCCTCCTATACTTGATTTTAGGTCAATGGGCCGCACCCGAAAGCGGCGGTCACTGGGACAACGCAGCGATATCTGCCGCAGCCCGGAGCGGTGATTCTCATACAGCCGATACCAGAACATGGAGCCCTTCACCGGGTTGGATCGAAGCATTCAGCCTGCCGCCGGACAGCTGGGCGGTTCCTTCACCCAGGATAATTTCAGACTGCCGGGCGGAGAAGCGCCACAGCTTCAGGTCCTTCACCTGCCGGACCTGATCGCTGTCATTGTAAAATGCGTAAATCTGCTTCTGCCCGCCGTCATCCTGAAATACGTTGCAGTACACCGGCTGTACTCCGGTGGGGTATAGGGGAATCGGATTCAGACCCATATATATCTCCAGATGGTCGAGGAATACGCGCTTCCACCGGGCGATCCGCTGCTTCTGCGCCTGATTGTAGGGCATCCAGCGGCCAAAAATGTCCTGCCAGACAACAATGGAGGCGCCGCCAAACTCCGCCCGTTTTATCAGCGTATCCTTATCCTGCATCCGCAGCCAGCGGCCGATGACCGGCGCGGCGTGTCTGGGATGCATAAACCGGAATACGTCCACCTCGGGCATGGGGTCTGCCGACCAAAATTCATCCCAGGAGGCAGTCACATACTCCATGGTCCGCTTCTTCATCGGATGGGACTGGGTCTCCAGTACGATCCCGGGACGGACCTGATCCAGCTTTTCCCGCATGGAGTAGGGCAAGGTCTGCATGGTATCCAGGTGGAAGCCGTCCAGATCGGTGTCCCGCGCGATTCTTGCCAGCTCATCGCCCATAGACTCCGTGCTCTCGGCCTCATTCCGGTCCCAGGGGATAAAGGGAAGCAGTACCCGGGCGCCATGGGCATGAAACTGATCCACCGCCCTGCGGAGGGCGGCGCGGCCGCCGGGGAAGTCATCGTAAAAGTTCCACTGGGTCCGCTCGTCCACTCCCAGCCGGGGATATTGGTTCCAGAGAATTACGGTATCGAAACCGCCAAACTCCTGCCCCTCTCTCACCAGCCGTTCCACGTCGATCTGCTGGCGCTGATGGTCAAAGCCCTCTTTGCCGTAGAGAAAGGTGAACTGGTGTACGGCGCAGCCGCGGAACCATTGCAGGTCCTCACGGTCATACTCCGCAAAATCGTACTGAGCCCTCCATTGTCTGCGGCACAGGTCAAACGCTTCCGGCCATCCCTCCGCCAGTCCTGTGATTACCAGCTCTGCGGTGTCGTTAAAGGACGCGTCGGGATTGACGCGGACGCGGTGGCAGGCGAGCTCCTCTTCGCAGGATATCTGGATAAATTGGCTGTTTATATTCTGAACGGAGCCCAGATCAGTCAGGTCGCTGCGGACCGGGAAGCTGACGCTGAAGCCGCTTCCGCTGTCCAGGTCGCAGACCACCAGAGGCATAATGATGTCGGCGCTGTAAAAAGACTCACGCATCCGGTGGAGCACGTCGGCGCCCGACTTGTCCCGCAAGGTGCAGGCGGGATAGTACTTCTCCTGCCGGCCGCCGGAAGCCAGCGCCGCCAGGAAGGGGATATGGAAGAAGATAACAGAGGGAACTCCCTCCCGATAACCGTCGTACAGCTGATAGAGTATCCGCAGGCTGTTTCCGCCCTCGTCCAAAATATGCAGACGCAGTTTCAGCCTCAGCGCGTCGCAGGACAGCAGAAATGTGGCCATCTCCACCTTTTCGTCCTTCGCGCAGATCACATCCTCACAGACGAAGTCCGCGCTGCTGTAGTCGCGGCCAAATACGTTCAGCGTGAAGAGAGAGCCGCTTCCGCTCCCCGGCAGCGCTCCGCGTGTATTAGAAAATTCGGAAAAGCGCAGGCCGCAGGAATAATCAACTACCGCATGGAGCGCGCAATTCCGGATATCCACCGTCTTTCTGTCCTGAAAAACCTTTATCATATCAGTCACACTCCTTTACGCAGCGGAATCCTACTGTAGAAAAGCGGTTCATGGCGTTTCCCAGCAGATGGACCTTCAAATGGCAGTCGTTGGGGACTGCGCCTCCCTCCGTGTGCCAGTAGTCCGGCGCCGTGTAGTAGCAGCTGCCGCGCAAGGTTATAAAGTAGTGGTCGTGATCGGAGTCGAAGTGGGTCTCGCTGGTAAATTCCCATACGTTTCCGCACATATGGTACAGTCCGAAGGGAGACACCCCCTCCGGGCGGCTGTTCACCGCTTCCAGCCCATGGGAGTATACATTGCATTTGCTGTAATCCTTTTCGTCCCCCCAGGGCCATGTGTAGTGCATCGGACCGGCGGCCAGGTATTGCCACTCCGCTTCCGTCGGCAGGCGTTTCCCGTAAAAGGCCGCATAGGCCATGGCGTCCTCCTGACTGACGTTGACCACCGGAAGGTCCTCCTCCCCCTCCCGATACTTCCCGTTTTCCCAATGCTTCAGGTAGTTTCGGGTGTCCGCGGGCACATAGCCAGACTCCTGAAGAAACCGGTAAAACATACCGTTGGTTACCGTATATTTATCCGCCAGCAGCGGCCCGACCGTAACATGGACAGGACCGTGCTCCATCTGGCAGTCGCCCTCCATCACGCGATGGACACAGCGGTAAATATACTGCGCCCGTTCCACTCTCACTTGTTCTTGTTCCAGCATAGTCGTCTGCCTCCTCTGTAAGTCCAAATCAAATCACCTCGTTCGAAATATCAATCCCCTTGTACTTTTTCACCCCGACCACCAACAGAACAATCAGGACCATAAGATAGGGCAGCATGGTCAGGATCTGGCTGGGCAGTCCGTAGGAGGACAGCACCAGCGTCAGCGCGGTGGAGTAGGCGAACAGCATGGCCAGCAGCATGGTGCGGAAGGGATCGGCCTTGCCCACCAGAATGGCGGTCAGGCACAAGAAGCCCCGGCCGTCGGTCATTTTCTCGGTGAACATCGACGAGCCGCTCAGGGGCAGGTAGGACCCGGCCAAGCCCATCATGGAGCCCATAATCAACAGACACAGCCAGCGGTACTTCCGCACGTTGATTCCGGCGGACTGAGCGGCCGTAGGATTCATGCCCACGCCGCGCAGGCGCAGCCCGAAGGGGGTCTTGTACATAACGATCATGGCAATCACAGCAATCACGTAAGACAAATACACCATAGCGATAGCGTTGTTGAACAGGGTGTCCAGAACGGGAAACTGCTTCAAAAACTCCAGATTGATGGTCTTGTAGCTGACAATGGCGGGGTCTGTGTAGTTGCCTCTTACGCCCCAGGTAATCACCATCAGCAAGGTGGTCATGGCCCAGGCGCCATTGTTGTAGGCCACGCTGACAATCATGGCGTTGCAGTTCAAATGATAGACCAGAAGGCCGTAAATTCCGCCCAGAGCAAGGCCGGACAGAATTGCGATCAGGGAGCCGACCAGAGGGCTGCCGGAAATAAAGCTCCCAAAGGCGGCGAAGAAGCAGCCGGTCAGCATAAAACATTCGTAGGCCAGGTTTCCGGTGCTGGTCTTTTCATTAAAGCAGCCGCCCATAGAGCCGATGACCAGCGGGCAGGACAGGCGGAGCGCCGAGGCAAAGGTAATGGCGCTTACCGAGGTCTTTAAAACGTCCCAAAACATATTATCCCTCTCCTCCTCTGCCGTTCAGCGCCGCAAGCTCCGCGCGCTTGCGCTTCCGGTCCTCAAAATAGCGGAAGATACCCTCATAATCAATGGAAACGCAGAGGACAAAGATCATCTGCAGCAGATTGACGGTCAGCCGGTTCAGCGACGTGGCCCGCTCCATGGCCATGGCGCCGGTCTTCAGCGCGCCCCAAATCAGCGACACAAAAATAAGAGCGATGGGGTTCAGATTACAAATATTCGCGATCATAATCCCTTCCCAGCCCATCAGCGTGCTGAAATTGGACACATATTTATGGTACCCGCCGCAGACCTCCACACCGCCGCACAGTCCCGCGCAGAAGCCGGACAGCGCAAAGATGGCCAAGAAGGTCTGCTTCACGTTGACGCCGCCCACCTGTGCAAAACGCAGGTTTTCACCCACCTGTTTCAGCTCATAGCCCACGATTGTATAGCGGTAGAGCGCAAATACCAGCAGCACGATGGCCAGCGCCAGAAAAAAACCGGTAGAGGCGGTCGTGCCTTGCACAATGGTGGAAAGCATCGCGGTATTCTGGATCGTGGGGGTGCGGGCCGACGTAGTCGTCAGCCCCAGGGCGGGGATAATCTTCCAGATTACAAAGTAGTCGCACAGCAGCGTGGCGATAAAGTTCATCATCATGGTGGTGACATACTCGTTGATCTGAAAAAACAGCCGCATCAGCGCCGGAATCGCCACCCAGACCACGCCGGCAAGGCCCGCGCAGACCAGACAGACGATGACATGGACCAGGGGCGGGAGATTACAGAAGTAACCGATTACGCCAGCGGTAAAGGCGCCGATATACATCTGGCCTTCGATGCCCAGATTGTTGACGCCCGACCTAAAGGCGATGATGGCCGCCACCCCGTTAAACAGACAGGGGGTGGCCCAGCGCAGCGTATTGCCAAACTGTATTTTCCCGCCAAAGGCGCCGTCCAGAATCAGCAGCGCCGCGTTTAAGGGGTCCTCTCCCTGAGCGGCCACAATGACCGCGCCCAGAAGCAGCACGCCGAGGAATGAGGCGACATACCGGACGACACCGACCTTACGTTCAAAAGTAAACAGCTTTGTGTTTTTGAACGGGTCCAAATTGATATTTTTTGCGATCATCTCAACACTCCCCCAGCATCAAAAGTCCAATTTCTTCGGCCGTCTTTTCCTTGTAGCCGCCGCCGTCCACTATTTCGCCGTTGTAAATCACCTTAATCTGGTCCGATAGCTGCATGACCTCGTTCAGCTCATGGCTCACCAGGAGAATCGCCACTCCGGATTTTGCGATATCCAGCAGCTTGGCCCACACAAACTCGATGGCGCCCACGTCGATGCCTCGGGTCGGGTCCTCAATCAGAAGCAGCTTATTGTTCTGAATGCTCTCCCGGCCGACGATGAGCTTTTGGATATTTCCGCCGGACAGCGTACGCAGCTTGTCGTTGATGCCCTGGGCCTTCACACGGAAGAGCGCGATCACGTCAGAGGTAAATTTCTCAACGGCGGGTCTGTCCAACAGATAACGGCTCTTGAAGCCGTGGGCAATGTGGTATCCCATGATGGCGTTTTCCCAGAGCGTCCCCACTCCGCTGCCGCCCGCGCCCAGCCTGTCCTGCGGGATATAGCCGATGCCCTTGACCCTGTGCTCTCGAGGCGTCGCGTAGGTGATATCCTCTCCGCAGAACTCGATCACGCTGCCGGGCTCCGGCTTCGCCATGCCAAACAGCGCTGAGACAAGCTGCTGCTGCCCGGACCCGGCGACGCCGGCAATCCCGACAATCTGCCCCGCCTTGATATCGAAGCTGACGCCCTTGACCCGCTCGACGCCGTCTCGATCCTTCACGCGCAGATTTTTGATGGACAGGACGGTCTCCTTGGGCTCCAGAATCTCCTTATTCGCCTGCAGCATGACCTCCCGGCCGATCATCATACTGGCCAGCGTCTGCTCATTCACCTCGGAGGGCAGAACATTGCCCGTTACCCGGCCATTGCGCAAAACGGTGATGTAGTCGGCAATCGCAAATACTTCCTTCAGCTTGTGAGAAATGAAAATAATCGTTTTCCCGTGCTCCGTCAGGTTGCGAATGGCCGCAAAGAGACCGTCAACCCCCTTGGGGGTCAGTACTGAGGTGGGTTCATCCAGAATGATGATCTCCGCCCCCTTGTACAGCACCTTCACGATTTCCACCTGCTGCAGCATCGCGACCGCCAGATCGCTGATCTTCGCGTCCAGGGGAATGTTGAAATGGTAGCGCTCGCAGATTTCCTCCACCTTCCTGCGGGACGCCTTGCGGTCGATAAACAGTCCGCCGCACATTTTCTCCTCAAAACCGAGGATGATGTTCTCAAACACCGTCAGGTCGTGGAAGAGCATGAACTCCTGGTATACCATGCCGATCCCGCACTTTGCCGCGTCAAGCGAGTTCTTAAAGACCACCTTTTTCCCGTTCAGGATGATATCGCCGTGATCCGGGCGGTAGATGCCGGTGAGGATATTCATCAACGTGCTTTTTCCCGCGCCGTTTTCGCCAATCAGCGCATGCACGGTTCCTTTTTTCAGGTTAAAGTTGACATTGTCATTGGCCACCAGCGCGCCAAATGCAATACGGATATCCTTCATCTGAAGAAGATAGTTATGCTCCACGTGGATTAAGCCCCCCTTTTCATTCCTAATAGCAAAAGGGGAGCCGGAAACCCCAGCTCCCCCGTTGCTATCCATCAAGCCGCGCTGGATGTGCGCCAATCTTCATATCCGTTTTCGAATACGTCAACCGTTCCGTTCATAATGCTCTCCTTCAGAGCGACGACTTTTTCAGCCACATCGGCCGGGAGATTCTTCAGGTCGGGCTCATAGTAGGCATTGCCTCCGCTGCGCACGCCATACTCCAGGGCCGCGCCCAGCTCTTCGCCGTTCATCCAGCTGTGAGCGGTCTTATACACGGCCACATCCATGGACTTCAAGGCGGACCAGAATACGCATGGATCAATATAGCCCTGCCAGCCGTCCACGCCAACGCACTTCAGGCCCAGGTCGGCGCAGGCGGAGATGACGCCGTAGCCGGAGATATAGGCGCAGTGAATCAGCGTGTCAATGTCGTAATTGCTGTTCATGGCCACGGCGGCCTCGTAGCCCTTGGTCGTATCGTTCCAGCTGTTGGTATAGGCGGTAATCCAGGTCTTGTTCAGCCCCTCGGTCCGATTCGCGTACTCGATGCCGGCATAGTAGCCATACTCAAAGCGCTGCATAATCGCGGTGTCCAAAGGCTCCATAATCCCGATCAGGTCCTTTTCGGTGGTCAGCGCGGCTACATAGCCGGCGACAAAGCAAGACTCAAAGGGATCGATGGTGACGGAGGTGGCGTTGTCGATCTGAGGCTCCTCATAGGTGTCCAGGAAGAAGAAGTGAACGTCCGGGTAGTCCCTCAGAAGCTCTTCTCCGATATCTTCCACCGTGGCCTTGGTGTCGTCGCCGTTGGTGTAGATCAGGTTGTAGCCGGCCTGGCACATGGCGTAGACCTGCTCAGCCTGCTCGGCAGTCTCAAAGCACTCAATGCACTTGACCTCCCAGCCCTCCTTCTCCAGGCTCAGGAAGCCCTCCCAGATCAAATCAATAAATTCATTTCCGCGGGCTACCGAGGTGATAAAACACGCTTTGTACTTTCCGTCTGCTTTGGGGGCGCTGCTCCCCGAGGCATCTCCGCCGGAAACAGCGCCGCTGCCGCCGGGAGCGGCGCCGCTGCCGGAGGTATTGCCGCTCGGTTTGGAACAGCCGGCCATACTTCCGGCCGCCAACGCCAGGACCAGTGCAAATGCGATCATTTTTTTCATTTTCATACCCTCCTAATGAATCTTATGTTTTGCAGGATCTTTCCTTATTAAACCCCCCATTTTGTCCGTACGCAGCGGCGGGTTAAGAAAACGTTTTTGTCTTAAAGAGACTGGAGCACCTCCTGACGGGCGGGCAGCGAGCTCTGAGCTCCTTTTCGGGATACGGAAATCGCCGCCGCCGCATTCGCGAACCGAACTGCCTGGAGCAGCGGCTTCCCTTCCGCCAGAGCGACCACCATGGCCGCGTTGAAGCAGTCGCCCGCCGCCGTTGTGTCCACCACCTCGGTGGGAACCGCCGGGACCAGCTCCTCCAAATCCCGGTTGACCACAAGCGCCCCCTGACTGCCCAGCGTAACGATCACATTTCCAACGCCGCAGTCAATCAGGGCCCGCGCCGCCCTGGTGTAGTATTCCAGCTTTTCTCCGCCGCAGCCGCCAATCTGCATGAGCTCTGTCTCATTGGGGGTGAGATAGTCCACCAGCCGCAGGATATCCGCCGGAATCGGCCCGGGGGCGGGGGCGGGATTCAGAATCACCGTTTTTCCCAGCTCCTTGGACCTGCGGATTCCGTAGTAGACCGCGTCCAGGGGAATCTCCATCTGAAACATCACATAGTCGGCCTCCTGAAGCATCGCGTCCATGGAGCGGATGTACGCCGCGTCACAGCGGCTGTTGCTGCCGGGAACAACGATGATGCGGTTCGCGCCGGTGTCATCCACCATGACGATTGCGGAGCCGGTAGAACAGTCATCGCACGTCCGAATACCCCGTGTGCCCACATTGGAGGCCGCCAAACTGTCAATCAGTCTGCCGCCGAATACGTCCTTCCCGACGCAGCCTATCATATGGACCTGGCCGCTGCCCGCCAGCTTACCGGCCGCGGCCGCCTGATTGGCCCCCTTTCCGCCCGGCGTATAGGAAATGGATTTTCCGGTAACCGTTTCTCCAGAGACAGGAAGCCGGGCCGCCGATACCGACGCGTCCATATTCAGGCTGCCAATAATAAGCACTGACTTCATACGTCCACCTTCTCCTTGACATTTTGAATCTCGTCATGTAGGATAAGCTCAATGTAGGAAATTATTTTCTGAAACTTGTTTCTTTAGTGTAGTCCAATTATACGATGTAATGCACAATTTGTCAACTCCAAATTTTCATCTTTTTTATTTTTTTACACAATATCCTACTGTAATTATTTTCCCTTTCGTGATACAATAGCATCAAATAATTGATCGAGGTATTGCATATGACCATAAAGGATATCGCAAAGCTGGCAAACGTATCTCCCGGCACCGTCTCCAAAATCATCAACGGCAAGGCGGATAATATCCGCCCCGCCACACGGGAACATGTGTTGAATATCGTCAGACAGTATCATTACTCACCGGGGAACTTTATCCGGCAGAGCAGCGTCTCCCGCACCTATAAAATCGGGCTTTTGCTGAACCGCTCCTTCCATAATCACGTCCTGCTCAACAGCATTGTCCGCGCCGCCAAGGCTCTGGGATACTATCTTTTAATCTGCTGCAGCGATGGAGATTTGCAGGAGGAGGATAAATTTCTCTCCTTTTTGGCCGGAGAACATGCCGACGGGATATTATGGGAGCGCATCTCCAACCGCGGGCCGCTTCCCAATCAACTGACGGGCGAGCGCGGGGTTCCCTACCTTTTGCTGAACGATATCGAAGCTCCCCCGCAGACTCAAATGGACTACGCGGTCTATGGACGCGCGGCCGCCGAAGCGCTGTTCAACCAGGGGCACCGCCGTATCGCTTTTCTGGCAGAGGAGGATACGTATCCGGAACGGATGATTTTTGAGGGCATCTGTCAATATCTGCGGTCCAGGCTGATCGGTATTATGCCGGAGGATTTTCGAATTTTCTCTTCCGACGCCGGCTTCGACCTTTTGAAGGAGGGCTATACGGCAGCCATATGCTCCGGCAACCAGGTCTCCGCCTGCTTATCCCAACAGATGTCCAAACTGCTCTCCTCGATTCCCCAGGACTTTTCCATCGTTGCGCTGTCCTCCAGCTCGGACGGGCTGGACTTGCCGCTGTCCAAGCTCATTCTGCCCTTTGCGGAATATGGGGGGTTTTTAATCCGGCGGCTCGTGCAGGAGATCGACCGGGAAGAGCCCTTCTGCGCTTTCACGCCGACTCTCCCCGCCGCGCTTCCTTTGACGAGTATCAGCACCCCAAAAGACTATCCGTCCAAACATATCATTGTAGTAGGCAGTATCCATATGGACGTAAATATCAATTCCGACAACCTCCCGCAGCTTGGCAGAACCTCCTCCGTCCGGGGCATGAGCATGATACCGGGCGGCAAGGGGATCAATCAGGCCATCGGGGTAGCCAAGCTCAACAAGGAGGTACACCTGATCGGGCGCATCGGTTCCGATTTTGACGGCATCACGGTACAGGACGCGCTCAGCAAATACCATGTCCACTCCGACGGAATCGTCAAGGACAGCAGCGACACAGGCCGCGCCTTTATTTTTATCCTGGGGAACGGCGAAAGCGCCATCACAAACTATGACGGCGCCAACAAAAACCTGTCCATATCCGATATCAGCCGCAGCAGCCATCTGTTCCGCCGGGCTGATTTCTGTCTGCTTCAGACGGAGATTCCCATGGAAACGGTGATTTACGCCGCAAAGCTGGCCAAGCGGAACAAGGTGAAGATCATCCTGAAGCCCGCCGCCATTACGGAGATCAGCGACGAGCTGCTTTCCATTGTAGACTACTTTGTCCCCAACGAAAAGGAGATCGACCTTTTGTGTCCCTACCCCTTAAACCACAGCCAGCAGTGTGAGTATTTTTTGAAAAAGGGCGTTAAAACCGTAATTCTGACCATGGGAAACCGGGGATGCTATCTTTACCGGAAGGATGACGCGCAATACTTCCCGGCCTCCGGGCACATTGCGGCGGATACCACCGGCGGATCCGACGCGTTCATCTCGGCGCTGGCCACCTACCTGTCAGAAAACGTGGAGCTGCATCAGGCCATCCAATACGCCATCTACGCCGCAGGCTTCTGCGTGTCGCGTCAGGGCGTCGTCCCTGCGCTGATTGACAGGGAATCCCTGGAGCTGTACCGAAAAAAAGAGGAGGCCAAGGCCATTCAATAACCAACAGCCGGTCAAAAAGTACGACGGCCGCTCAGGAGGACCACGCCAAATGAAAAAACAAAGAGCAATCCTGCCGCTGGGCGCTTGCAGAAAACTGCTTCCCATCGCAAGCACCGGGAAATATATCGCCATTTTATGCGCAATCTTTTTTCAGCGAGACGACACCCCCGTCCCGTTGGTCATATGCGCCTCCGCCGCCATGCTTTTTATTTGCCTTGATACCGTTTTGAAGCTGTCGATCTGGAAATGTCCCCGCTGCGGCAAACCGCTGCCCCACGACTTCTACTCCCGCAAAACAATCACAAAATGCCCTTCTTGCGGGGAGACGCTGGATTTTTCCCAGGACGGCTCCGTCCCTCCCGGCAATAGCGGCTCCGGGATATAGGGCCGAGGGGTCCGGTCTTTCGATATGGAGGCCGGTCCGTCCGGTCACGCTTCAGGCATAAGCGCGGCGCCCTCGGCGGGCGCCGCGCTTGCTGTCTGTCAAAAACCGCCGGCGGCCGGCTGTGAGGCGAAGTGACGGGCGGCCGGGGACACGGCTGCATCGCGCCAAAAAAAGGTGGGCATATTCTTGAAACCGTGCTATAATCAAAGGGTATTCCCATTGAAGCGGCGGCTTTTTCGGAAGCCGGTCGAAAGGATGCGGTTTTATGGACAAGCTCTCCTTCTCCATCTTTCCCAACGAGAACTTTCTGGACGTTCGGTTGTATCAGTACGGCTGGGAGCAGTGCGCCCCGCTGCACTCCTTCGGACCTTTCGTGCGCAATCATTACTTGTTCCACTATGTTCTCTCCGGCCACGGACAGCTTGACGCCGCCGACCAGCACGGGACAGTCCGGTATTATCCGCTGAATCCCGGCCAGGGCTTTCTCATCTTCCCCGGGCAGATTACCACCTATTCCGCTCGAGAGGACGATCCCTGGAAGTATGTCTGGCTGGAATTTGACGGCCTGCGGGTGGCGGAGTATGTGGACCAGGCTGGCCTGACCCCGGATCAGCCCATCTACTGCCCGCTGACCCCGGAGCAGGGACGGAGCGTAGGAGACACCATGCTCTATATCGCCGACCACTCCTGCGAGTCCGCGCTCCACCTGGTGGGGCAGCTGTGCCTGTTTTTGGACGGGCTGATCCAGACCTCGTCCAGCCGCCGGGAGCTGCGCGGCGGTCAGTTAAAGGACTTTTATATCCAGGAGGCCGTCAACTTTATGGAGCGCAACTACCACCGCGACCTCACCGTGGAGGAAATAGCCCAGGTGTGCGGGCTGAACCGCAGTTATTTCAGCAAAATTTTCCGGGATTCCATGGGCTGTCCGCCCCAGGAATTTTTAATCCGCCTCCGCCTCGCCAAGGCCGCCGACCAGTTGAAGGGAACGGAAACTTCCATCGGCGCCATCGCGGCCCAATGCGGCTACCCCAATCAGCTGCACTTTACCCGGGCGTTTCATAAACGCTACGGTCTCTCGCCCCGGGAGTGGCGGAAACAGAACCAAACAAAAAAGGAGCGGTGACCTGTCGGCCGCCGCTCTTTTTTATATTTGAGCGGCCGCTCTGGAGGCAAATCTCGCATTACGACATCTTTTTCCCCTCCGGGAGCAAAGAGAACGGGTAATTTATATCTAACTCTCAAAAGCGCCGCCAAGGTATTCGCAAAAAAGTTGCGTTTTTATGTTTTATACAAAATAATATAGTGAAAACTGTGCATTGTAATGAAAATTTCAAAAATATGCCCGAATGTGCTCCAAAATATCCCCAAACATTTTGTACACAACATTTGGGTATATTTTATCAAATATAGCCTATTTACAGCTCCGGCGGGACGGCGGTATATTTTCGTTACCGACTGGCGTTTTCAAACGCTAAAACGCAAGAGAGGAGAGCCATTATGAAAAAAATACCCCGTATCACAGCTGCGGTCCTGGTTCTGACGCTGCTGCTGTCACTGGCTGGCTGCGGCGCGTCAGACGGCAAGACCCGCCTCAAATTTCAAATTTGGGACGTGGCCCAGCGGGACAGCATGCAGGCCATTTGCGACGCCTATACCGAAAAGCACCCCGACGTGACCATCGAGGTACAGGTGACCAGCTGGAACGAGTACTGGACCAAGCTGGAGGCCGCCGCCGAGTCCAACACCATGCCGGACATTTTCTGGATGCACACCAACCAGATTCTGTACTACTCCGACTTTGGTATGCTGGCCGACGTTACCGACCTCTATGCTGACGAGGACCCCAACTACTACCAGAATCATTTTTCTGAAATCTCAATCGGCAACGCCCAGGGCAGCGACGGACGGATGTACGGCGTGCCCAAGGACAAGGACAACATCTTCCTGATCTATAACAAGGAAATGTTCGATGCCGCCGGGGTGGCCTACCCCGACGAGAACTGGACCTGGGACGACCTGGTGAACGCCTCCCAGGCCATCTATGACAAGACCGGCAAGTACGGCTACATGGCCTACAACGACGACCAGATGGGCTACTGGAGCTTCGTCTATCAGGCCGGCGGCTACATCCTCAACGAGGACTTCACCAGGGCCGGCTTCGACCAGCCGGGCACCAAGAAGGGCATGGAGTTCTATGTGGGCCTTCAGAGCTACGACTGGTGTCCCAAGCAGACCTACTTCGCCGAGACCGCCCCGGGCACCGCTTTCTTCTCCGAGGTGGGCTCCATGTACATTGAGGGCAACTGGGAGCTGATGAACAAGTGCATCAACTTCCCCAACATGGACGGCAAGTGGGACATCGCTCCCATGCCCAAGTGCCCCGACCCGGTGAGCGGCGACGGCCGGGCCACCATCTCCAACGGTCTGTGCTACTCCACCGCCGCCCGGGGCAAGACCCGGGACATCGCTCTGGACGTCATCAAGTTTTTCGGCTCCGAGGAGGCCCAGCTGCTGGCCAGCTCCTACGGTGCGGCCATCTCCGCCTACAACGGCACCGAGCAGCCCTACTTTGACGCCTTTGACAAAGCCGGCTACGACATCAATGTGGAAATGGTCATGGACCAGTTTGAGTACGGCGTGCAGAACGTGAACAACGCTGCCAAGCCCAAGTGGAAGAGCCCGGTGCTGGACGAATTGAACAAGGTGTACGCCGGCCAGCAGAGCCTGGACGACGCCCTGGTCCGGATGCAGGAGATCGTGAACACCGAGACCGCCAAGAAATTGGCGGGCGACTGAGAGGAGGGCTTTTGGTGAACAAGAAATTGTCCCCCGCCGCCCGGCGGGAAGAGAACTGGGCCTGGATCATGGTGGCCCCCACCATCATCGGCCTGGTGGCTCTGAATATCTGGCCCTTCGTCCAGACCATCTACACCAGCTTCTGCGAGCACCTGGGCTTCGGTCACTATAAGTTCATCGGCCTGGCCAACTACGCCGAGATCTTCCAGACCCCCGAATTCTGGAAGGCCACCTGGAATACCATTCTGTTCTGTATTCTCACCGTTCCCCTGGGGCTGTTCCTGTCCCTGCTGGTGGCCATGCTCCTCAACGCCAAGATCAAGTTCAAGGGCGGCTTCCGGACCATCTTTTTCCTGCCCATGGTCTGCGCCCCCGCCGCCGTCACCATGGTGTGGCGCTGGATCTTCAACGGCCAGTACGGCATCCTCAACCAGCTCTTCGGCGCCGAGATCGGCTGGATCACCGACCCCAAGTTCGTCATGATCTCCTGCGCCATCGTGGCTATCTGGAGCAACATCGGCTACGATGCCGTCCTCCTGCTGGCCGGCCTGCAGAACATCCCCAAGACCCTCTATGAGGCCAACAGCATCGACGGCGCCGGCAAGGTGAAGCAGTTCTTCACCGTCACCCTGCCTATGGTGTCCCCCACCCTGTTCGTGGTCATGATTATGCGCCTGATGTCCGCCGTCAAGGTCTACGACCTGATCTACATGATGGTGGAGGAGACCAACCCCGCCGTCACCAGCGTACAGAGCCTGATGTACCTGTTCTATCGGGAGTCCTTTATCGCCGGCAGCCGCGGCACCGGCTCCGCCATCGTCATCTGGACCGTCCTGCTCATTGGCATGATTACCGTAATTCAGTTCTACGGCCAGAAGAAGTGGGTCAACTACGACGTGTAAGGAGGAAATTATGAAAAACCGTTCTTTAGAGGCCTCCCAGAAGCGGATGACCATTCTCACCTACGCGGCGCTGATTATCGGCTCCCTGATCATGATCTTCCCCTTTGTGTGGATGATCCTCACCAGCCTCAAAACCGTTCCCGAGAGCATGCAGGTGCCCCCCACCATCTTCCCCAAGGAGCTTGTCACCGGCAATTTCGGCGACGCCATGAAGAGCCTGCCCTTCCTGAAGCTGTACTTAAACACCGGCCTGCTCATCTTCTTCCGTGTCATCTGCGCCGTGGCCTTCAGCTCCATGGCGGGCTACGCCTTCGCCATGCTGAACTTCCGGGGCAAGAAGCTGCTGTTCGGCATTGTGCTGGTGCAGATGTCCCTGCCCTCCCAGATTTTCATCATCCCCCAGTATCAGATGGTGGCCAAGATGGGCCTGGCCAACACCATCTTCGCTCTGGTCTTCCCCGGCATCGTCAGCGCCTTCGGCGTGTTCTTCCTGCGGCAGACCTACATGGGCATCCCCAAGGAGATCGGCGAGGCCGCCTACCTGGACGGCTGCAACCAGTGGCAGACCTTCTATAAGGTCATGTTCCCCCTGACGGGCACCTCTGTAGCCGCCCTGACCATCTTTACCGCCGTCTTCGCGTACAGCGACCTGATGTGGCCCCTGGTGGTCAACTCCGACCTGAACATGATGACCCTGTCCTCCGGCCTGGCCACTCTCCGCGGCCAGTTTACCACCAACTTCCCTGTGCTGATGGCGGGCTCTCTGCTGGCTATGCTGCCCATGGTAATTCTCTACCTGATTTTCCAGCGCCAGTTCATCGAGGGCATCGCCTCCACCGGCGGCAAGTAAGCCCTCTCTCCTCCCTGAACAGCCCTGGTACGATCGAAATACCAGGGCTGTTCCCCTAAAAAATACCCTTGCCTTTTGGACGATAATCCCGTACAATAGGGCTTGTTTGGAAAATGTCAATACGCCCAAATGGCGGGTCTTTTTCCGCCATACCGCCCCAATTTTTCTTGAAATACATCCAGTATTCCGGCGAAAAATCGGGTTTGTCCGGCGAAAAAATCCCTTGCCATTGTGCATATTTCCATTTTTCAAACAGCGCCCATCCTGAGAAATTTCCTTGGGGGTATCCCTATGATCCAAATTGACCGCCGGGTGTTTACGCTGCACACCCGAAACACCACCTACCAGATGAAAGCGGACGGACATCATGTGCTGCTTCACACCTACTACGGCCCCAGGGTCAGCGGAGAGGACCTGTCCTACCTGATCCAATACGCCGACAGAGGGTTCTCGCCCAACCCGCAGGAGGCCGGAGATGACCGGACCTACTCCCTGGACACCCTGCCCCAGGAGTATTCCACCTGCGGCGGAGGGGACTTCCGCCTGCCCTCCATTGAATTTGAGCGGCCGGACGGCAGTCTGACCGCCGATCTGCGCTATGCCGGCCATGAGCTGCGGAAGGGCAAGTACGGCCTGCCCGGCCTGCCCGCCCTTTGGGGCGGGGACGAGTGGGAGACGCTGGTCGTCTTTATGGAGGACGCCGCCGCCCGGATGCGGGTGGAGCTGTATTACGGCGTATTGGAGCGGCACGATCTCATCACCCGGGCAGTCCGGGTGGTGAACCGGGGGGAAACGGCCGTCCGCTTGCGCCGGTGCGCCTCCATGTGCCTGGATTTCCAGGGCGGGGACTTCGATTTCATCACCTTCGACGGCTGCCATACCCTGGAGCGCAATCTCAACCGCGCCCCGCTCCGCCCCGGCGTGCAGAGCGTGGAGAGCATCCGGGGAATGTCCAGCCACCACCACAACCCCTTTGTTATCCTCTGCGGGCAGAACGCGGACGAGGACCATGGCCTCTGCTACGGGGCGGCGCTGGTGTACAGCGGGAACTTTCTGGCGGCGGCGGAGCGCACCCAGCTGGAGCACAACCGCCTGCTTCTGGGGATCAACCCCTATCATTTCTGCTGGACCCTGGAGCCGGGGGACAGCTTCACCGCGCCGGAGGCGGCTATGGTCTGCTCCCCCAACGGATTTGGTGAAATGAGCCGTCAATACCATCGGGCCATCCGGGAAAATCTGATTCACGACCCGCTCCAGGGCCGGGACCGCCCCGTGCTCATCAATAACTGGGAGGCCACCGAGGCCGATTTCGACGGAGAAAAGCTGCTGGAGATCGCCCGGGCCGCCGCCCCTCTGGGGATGGACCTGTTTGTCATGGACGACGGCTGGTTCGGCAGGCGGGACAACGACGCCAGCAGCCTGGGGGACTGGTACGTCAACGAGAAGAAGCTCCCCGGCGGGCTGGAGGCCCTGGTGCCCCGGATCAGGGCGCTGGGGATGTCCTTCGGCATCTGGATCGAGCCGGAGATGGTCAACGAGGACAGCGACCTCTACCGCGCTCACCCGGATTGGACTCTGGGCGTCCCCGGACGCCCCCGGACCCGGGGGCGGAGCCAGCTGGCGCTGGACTTCTCCCGGCGGGAGGTGCGGGACCACGTCTATGCCAGCATCAAAAAGGTGCTGGACGGCGCGGACATCTCCTATGTGAAATGGGATATGAACCGCAGCCTCACCGACGTGTGGTCGGCCGCCCTGCCCTCCGACCGCCAGGGAGAGGTGTTCCACCGCTGCGTCCTGGGCGTCTATGAAATGCTGGACCGCCTGCGCGGGGACTATCCCCGTATGCTGATTGAGAGCTGCGCCGGGGGCGGCGGGCGGTTTGACCTGGGAATGCTGTACTACACCCCGCAGATCTGGTGCAGCGACAACACCGACGCCATCGACCGCCTAGCCATTCAGTACGGCACCTCCTTCTGCTACCCCGTGTCCGCCATGGGTTCCCACGTCTCCGCCGTGCCCAACGCCCAGACCGGGCGCTCCGTCCCGCTGGAGACCCGGGGCGTGGCGGCCATGTCGGGCACCTTTGGCTATGAGATGGACCTGAGTCTGGCCGCGCCGGAGGACAGAGCGCTGATTCGGAAGCAGACCGCGTTTTTTAAGGAACACGCCGGGCTGATCCAAAACGGGGATTACTACCGGCTCACCGGCCTTGGCGGGCCCTTCACCGCCTGGGAACAGGTTTCCCCGGACCACCGGGAGGCGCTGATATCCGTGGTGTACGGCGCCGCCCGTGCCGCCGCCCCGTTCCGCGCGCTGCGCCTCAAGGGTCTGGACCCGGCCCTTCGCTATCAGGTCAACGGCCAGGGCTCGTACCCCGGCGATGTGCTGATGCGCGCCGGCTGGCCTTTGCCGCCGCTCAGAGGGGACTATCCGGCGGTGCAGCTCTATTTGCAGGCGCTTTAGCGCGCGGGCCGCGGCGCGGACCGGCCAAAGCCGGAAGAGTTAAAAAATATAGAAAAATCCCGCTGGAATCAAAGGATTCCGGCGGGATTCATTTTTTGTCTCAGCGGCAGAATTCCGACTTGCGGAACAGGGAGCGGAGCAGGACAATCCAGCCCCAGGAGACCGACAGAGCGGGCAGGCAGGACAGCAGGACCGCCTTTACCGGGTGGATATCGGTAAAGCAGATGGGGCCGAAGAACATGACGAACAGCACCACCATCATCACCAACAGGGTGATCTTCTCCCGGCGGGTGTTGGGGGGCGTAAGGAATATCTTTTTCAGGTCCATTTCCACTCTGACAGTCTCTTTTTTCATATCAGCTCAGCGCTCCTGTCACTTGTTCGGCCACCCGGATCAGCTCGCCCGAGTGGATAAAGTCCTTCAGGTACTCGATGTAGGGGTGGAGAAGCATATCCTTCTCCATCACCGGAACCGTTTTGCCGATCTCGGCCAGCACCGCCGCCGTGGCGGGGGCCCGGCTCACGTCCGGGTCCACGAACTGCTGCACCTCATAGACGCTGAGCAGCTCGATGGCCAGCATGTACTCCAGCTTCTCCGCCATAGGGCCTGACTTCTTGCAGGCATTGTAGCCCATGGCCACATAGTCCTCCTGGTTGCCGCAGGTGGGGGTGTTGTCAATGGTGGAGGGGGTGGCCAGCATCCGCATCTCGTTTAAAAGGCCGGCCTGGACGTACTGGGGGATCATCAGCCCGGAGTTGAGTCCCGGGTTCTTGATGCAGAAATAGGGGTAGCCGGACAGGGAGCCGTCCACAATGCGGTTGTTGCGCCGCTCGGACATCTTGGCCAGCCCCACCGCGGCGATGCAGGCGCTGTCCATCTCCATGCCCACATAGGCCGAGTCGGCGTTGCAGGCGGAGATCACGTCCTCGTTGCCCTTCTCCGGCCAGATGATGGGGTTGTCGCAGCAGGAGTTCATCTCGATCTCAATGGTCTTTTTTGCGTCCTCCAGAGTCTTCCGGGCCGCGCCGTGGAGTTGGGGGATGCACCGCAAGGAAAGAGCGTCCTGCACCCGTCCGCCCTCGTACTTCTTCATAATGCCCGACCCCTTCAGCATCTTCCGCACGTTCTCCGAGGCGTTGAGCTGGTCGGGGTGGGGCCGGACGGCCATCACCCGGGGGTCGAAGGCGTTGATGACCCCCTTCATGGCCTCCAGGGACATGGCCCCCACGATGTCGGCGGACTTGGCGGCCTTGAGCATGTCGTACAGGGCCAGGGCGGCCATGGCGGTGGCCGAGGTGGTGCCTGACACCAGGGCCAGGCCCTCCTTGGAGCTGAGGGCCATAGGCTCCAGCCCGGCCCGCTTCAGGGCCTCCGCCCCCTCCAGCAGCTCGCCCCTGTAGTAGGCCTTGCCCTTGCCCAGCAGCACCAGGGCCATGTGGGCCTCGGGGGAGAGATAGCCCACGCTGCCGTCCCCGGGGGCCCAGGGGGTCAGGCCGGCGTTGAGGAAGTCCCGGTAGCGCTCCAGCACCGCCATGCGCACGCCGCTGTACCCCTGGCCGATGTTCTGCAGCACCATGAGCATGACGCCCCGCACCCGCTCGATGCTCAGCGGCTCGCCCACCGACACGGAGTGGGACAGGATGATATTCTCCTGGAGCTGGGCGGTGGACTCCTTGTCGATGGCCTTGGTGCACAGCGCCCCAAAGCCGGTGGTGACGCCGTACATCACCCGCTCCTCCTCCACCCACCGCTCCACCAGGGCCCGGGAGCGGTCCACCCGGGCGGCGTACTCGGGGGAAAACTCCACCTTCCGACCAAACCGGGCCACAGAGACGAAGTCCTCCAACGTGATGGGCTCGCCCAAAATCAAAGCTTTCATCTCTTCCATATCACAATACCTCAATTATGCCTCAATCTGATCCACGCTGTCCACAATGTCCTTCTTGGTCTCCGGGTCGAAGAAAAACACCTTGAACGCGGACACAACCTGGAAGATGAACACGACCAGCACCACAAAGCCGCCGCAGGCCGCCAGATACTTCACGCCGTCCACGCCCTGGGCGCCGCCGCCGAAGGCCACCATAATGCAGGCGATTACGCCGATGGACACGCCCCAGACGATCTTCTGCCAGATGGCCGGCTCCTCGTCGTGGCGGGCCCCCTTGGTGCACAGGGCGGCGATGGTGGTGGACATGGTGTCAGCCGTGGTGGAGAAGGCGGCGATCAGGGCCAGAATAATCACCGGAATGATAATCATGCCCAGGGGCACATTCTTTAAAAACTCCCACAGTCCGGCGGTGGCGCCGCCGTCCCGGATGGCGGCGATGATGTCGGCGCTGCCGCTCTTCTGCCACTCCAGGGCGGTGGAGCCCCACACGGAGAACCACACAAAACCGAAGGAGGCGGGCAGAATCCAGTTGACGATGAGGAACTGGCGCACGGTGCGGCCGTAGGCGATGATGGCGAAGAAAATGCCCATCAGGGGGGCGTAGGCAATCCAGATGGCCCAGTCATACATGGTCCACCAGGTGACCAGGGCGGAGCCGCCCACGGTGTAGGGGTCAAAGCCCCACATCCAGAACCGGTCCAGCCAGTAGCCCAGGCCCACGTTGGCCATATTCAGGATGTAAATGGTGGGGCCGATGATGAACAGCAGAATCAGCAGCACGTAGAAAATCTTGGAGGTCAGGCCGGCCAGCCACTTGATGCCCCTGTCGATGCCGGTGACCGAGGCGATGGTGAAGGTGATGGTGATGATGGCGGTGAGGGCAAACCAGACAACAGGGCCCTGGGCGATTCCGTAGGCGGAGTAGAGCCCGGAGCCGATGAGAGCCAGACCGGCGCCCAGAGAGGAGGCCAGTCCCAGGGCAATGGCCAGCACGGACAACACGTCCACCAGCACCACCCAGATGCCCTTGGTCACCTTCTCCCCGAAAATGGGGGTGAGGGAGGCGGCCACGGACAGCTCTTTTTTGCGGTTAAAGTACATATAGGCGATGAGCACGCCGGACAGCGCGTACATAGCGTAGGGGATGAAGGTCCAGTTATAGAAGCAGCGGCCCATAGAAAACAGCTCGGCCTCCTGGGTCAGAGGGGTGATGCCGTAGCCGTCCAGCTCGCCGTAGATGTTGCCGTAGTAGATAAGGACCTCGTTGACGCCGTAGGTGATAAGGCCTGTGGCGATGCCGCCGGTGAGGGTCATGGCAAACCAGGAGCCGAAGGAATGCTTGGCCTTGGCCTCCGGGCCGCCGAAGCGAATCTTACCCACCTTGGTGAACATCAGCAGGCAGGCCAGCAGCAGAGTGACCATGGCCACGATCTGATACAGCCAGCCAAAGTTGCTCAGCGACCAGTCGAACATGGCGTAGGTCACGCTGGTCAGCCAGGCGTTGTTCACAATGCCCAGCAGAGCCGCGCCGCCGATGACCACAAAGCAGGGGATGAATACGTTCCATCGGATGGGCTTGTTTTCTTGTTTCATGTTTCTCTACGTATGCGGCGCAGGGGGCCGCATACTCTCCTTTCTTTTCAGTCTGCCTGTATATAAAGCAATCGCCGGGCCAACCAGAGGAAAATCGGGAAACGCTCCGAAATTTTGTGTTTTCTGCACCAAAACAGCACATTGAATTTGTGCAGATCCTCCACGCTCCAATCCAATCTTCAGGACGCCCAGCTCCAGCGCCTTACCCAAAAGAGCAATTATATTTTGCATACCGCAAAATATAATTGCTCTTTTTCTTGACAGCTTCCGCTTTCACCGCTAAACTGACATTACCCGCCGCTTTATAACTTTCACAAGGAGGGCCCGCCATGCTCTACGACATTCTGTTCACACTGGACCAATCGGACTGCTTCCGCAAGGTGGCCTGGGGCAGTAAGGAGGCGGAGGAGCTGTACCGGGACCTGTTTGAGAGCTGGGCCGCCGTCCGGAGGCCGGCCCGGGACGCCTTTGACCTGCCCCGGGAGGGGGACAGCGGAGAACTGCTCTGGGAGGAGAACACCTTTCACTTTCAGTTTCTCCCCGCCCCCGAGGGCGGGCGCTGGCTGCTGCTCAAGCGGGAGGACAACCGGCCCTATCTCCTGGCCCGGGCGCTGGACCAGATCACCGACGGGGTGCAGATTTATGACAAAAACGCCTGCGCAATTTACTTCAACAAGGCCAGCCGGGGCATCTCCCACATCCCCAGCGGGGTCAATGTGGAGGGCCGGCACCTGCTGGACCTGTACAATCTGGACGAGACTGTCAGCACCACCATGACCGCCCTCCAGACCCAGGCCCCGGTGATCGACCGGGTGGACAGCTTCCGCGCCAACGACTTCAGCGCGGTCCCCATCGCCTCGGCCAACACCTCCTACCCCATTTTTCGGGAGGGGGAGCTGCTGGGGGCGGTGGTATTTGAGCAGACGGCGGAAATTGTGGGCAGAAACATCAAAAAACTGGAGGCCACCCGGCGGGCGCTCGGCTCCTTTCAAAACAAGCCGCCCAAAATCAGCTTCTCGGGCTATACCTTCGACAATGTGATCGGCGGCTGTCCAAAGCTGCGCAAGGCGGTGGAGCTGGCCCGGCGGGTGGCCCCCCAGGACAGCCCCATCCTGCTGGTGGGGGAGACGGGCACGGGCAAGGAAATTTTCGCTCAGAGCATCCACCGCTCCAGCCGCCGCCGGGGCGGAAAGTTCCTGGCCATCAACTGCGCCGCCGTCCCGGAGACCCTCATTGAGAGCCTCCTCTTCGGCACCAAAAAGGGCAGCTTCACCGGCAGCGAGGACAAGGCGGGCTATCTGGAGGAGGCCGCCGGGGGCACCCTGTTTCTGGACGAGCTGAACTCCATGAGTCTGGCCATGCAGTCCAAAATTCTGCGGGTGCTTCAGGAAAAGACCTTCCGCCGGGTAGGGGGCAGTCAGGAATTGAAGCTGGACGTGCGGGTGATCTCCTCCTGCAACGAGGACCCCTTCAAGGCCGTGGCGGAAAACACCTTCCGCCGGGACCTGTTCTACCGCCTGTCCACCGTGATGATCGAGCTGCCTCCCCTCCGGGAGCACCCGGAGGACCTGGAGGAGCTGATCCGCTACCACCTGGAGGCCACCGCCTACCAGTTTGTCCACGCCGTCACCCAAATTGCCCCGGAGGTCTACACACTTCTGCGCGCCTACCGCTGGCCGGGCAACGTGCGGGAGCTGTTCCATGTGCTGGACTACGCTCAGAACGTCACCGACTCCCAGGTGATGGAGGTCCGGCATCTGCCCCCCTACCTGCTCAAGCACCGGAGCGAGCCGGCCGCCGCCCTCCCCGCGATTGACTTTTCCCAGGAAACCCTCCAGGGACTGATGGACGAGTATGAGAAGCAGATCATCGCCCAGGCCCTGGACCACTGCGGCTATAATGTCTCCCGGACCGCCCAGACCCTGGGTATTCTCCGTCAGAGCCTGCAGTACCGGATCAGAAAGTACGGCCTGATCTTTTGAGCCGGTATCCGCCGCGGCCTTCCGAACTATACCGTATGCAGTCGCGATTTGAGCTTGACCGTATCCAACGCCGGAGCAATGGCAAGGAAAAGGGCGCCGCTGCCAATCCCCTGTACCAGCGTCCCCAAAAACTGAGGGGCAAAAGACGCCAGCGTTCCCGTCAGCGCGCAGCCGGCCAGAGCATAGGCGGCGGGAGAAAACAGCCCTGCGGCAAATACGGCGATCACGTTTCGCCGGCACAGGATGCGCTCGTTCCGGCCGGTAAAGAAAAGGACAATCACCACTTTGATACCCAACGTGGGCAGGACCCACACGGGGGCGGTAAGCAGGTCGGCAAGCCCCGCGCCGACTGCGGCCGCGGCCGCGGCCCAGGGGACAGGCAGCAGGCAGGCGCCCAGATAGATCAGCGTATCCCCGAGATGGACGTATCCCCCGGTAGGGATGGGGATATGGAGCAGATAGGCCGTGGTTACGGTAATTGCCGCCGCGAACAACGCGCTCAGCGTCAGCATACGGAGCTTATTGCGATAGAGCATGATACAATCTCCTCTCATACGAAGCCAGACAGGCGCCGTGGGCCTTGTTGCCCAGGCGCTCTGCCGCAGCTTCTTTCAGTTGATCGGGCGGCCTGCCGCCCCCGGCACTCCTCTTTCAAGTCCGGACATCTCCTCTGACACCCGTTGTCCCGCAAGGGACAACGGGTGTCCCTTTTTATCGAAAAAACACGTAAGAAACTCCTGTCGGATATTTCCCGCCTGCTTTCTCTCTGTTTTATTCCCCTGACAGGGAGCGCTTTACGGGTACGTCCGCCTTACAGAAGCTCCATACGCAGTTCCGCCGCTCTGGCGTGAGCGATCAGGCCCTCGCCCCGGGCCATACGGGAAACCAGGGGGGCAATCTCACGCATAGCGCCCCGCTGGAAGCGCTGAAAGGTGCACACTTTCAGGAAGGTGCCCACCCAGACGCCGCCGGTATACCGGGCGGCCCGGACAGTGGGCAAGGTGTGGTTGGTGCCCGAGGCGTAGTCGCCAAAGACCTCGCCCGTCTCCTGCCCGATAAACAGCGAGCCGAAATTGACCAGTCGGGGCAGGATGCGCTCATCCTCCACGATCACCTCCAGATGCTCCGGGGCGTATCGGTTGGCAATTTCTACCGCCTCGTCCAGGCTGTCCGCCAAAATGACCTCGCCGTAGGTGTTCCAGGAGCTGGCGGCGATTCCGGCGGTCTCCAAGGTGCCCAGCTGCCGCCGGACAGCTTCTATGACCGCCATACCCAGCTCCCGGCTGGTGGTAACCACGATGCCCTTGGCCATTCTGTCGTGCTCCGACTGGGCCAGCATATCGGCGGCCAGCACCTCCGGATTGGCGGAGCCGTCCGCCAGAGCCATCACCTCGCTGGGGCCGGCGAAGAAGTCGATGCCCACCTGTCCGAAGCACTGCCGCTTGGCCTCCGCCACATACTGGTTGCCGGGACCTACGATCATATCCACCGCCTGAATCTGCTCCGTGCCGTAGGCGAGCGCGGCAATGCTCTGCGCCCCGCCCACGGCGTAAATTTCATCCGCCCCGGCCAGGTCCATCGCCACAAGGGTTTTGTAGTGGATGGAGCGCTTCCCCCTGACCGCCGGGGAACAGACGGCCACCCTTTCCACTCCGGCCACCTTCGCGGGAATAATGAGCATCAGCGCGGTGGAGAAGAGGGGGTAGGAGCCCCCGGGCACATAGCAGCCGCAGGAGGACACGGGAATAATCCGGTGTCCCAGAACGGAGTTCTCCACAGTGGAAAAGCCGTCCAGCTCCCTGATGCAGTCCCGCTGCGCCCGGGCAAAGGCGCGAATATGCTCGGCGGCCTGCCGCAGATCGGACAGCTCCCGCTCCGTCATCTGCGCATAGGCGGAGTCAATCTCCTCCCGGGTCACCCGAAGCTCTGTCCTGTCGCTGCCGTCAAAGCGGGCGTTATACTCCAGCAGCGCCCGGTCGCCGGAGCCGCGGACATTGCGGATAATCTCCGCCACGCTCCGGCTGCATTCCTCCGTCTCACTCCGGACAGCCGCTTTTTTTAAATATTCCATCTTGACGGACCTCCTTTGTCCTGTTCAGAGCCACGCGGCCCAGATTGCACATCTGCCATTTTACCCCCTCCGCCGGCATATGGTCAAGCCTTCAATTGTCAGATTTTCCCGGTTTTTCCGGATGTGCCGCCGTACATACTGCGGATATCCGGCCATTTTCCGTGGGAAGCTTCCGTTTTCAAAAAAGCTCATTCACTCTGTTCCTAAACCACGGTCTTTTCCAATGATTTCGCCGTCCTTCTCCATTGCTCTCAGCCTTCTCCACAGTGTCGTCCGGCTGATTCCCAGCAGCGCGGCTGCTTTCGTATAGTTCCCGTTGGCGCTGGAGAGGGCGTGTTTGATGCGCTCCGTCTCAGAGGAGACCAGCAGGTCGGGGCCGGAGTCGGCTGGCCCGGCACACCCGGTACGCAGCGTCCGCCGGCGGATTTCTTTGTCAATCACCGCAAACTGGGTCGGAAAGGCGTCGGCAGGGCAGATAACAGCGGACATCATGTGGGCAAAATTTTCAAGCTCCCGGATATTTCCGGGCCAGGAGTATCCGCACAGGCACTGTTCCAGCTCTGCGGCATGCCTGTGCAGCCGGATGTTCAGCTCCGGGTTGAGGCGGGACATGAATTCAAGAAAGAGGGGGCAGACATCCTCTTTGCGCTCCTTCAGCGGGGGCAGGTTCAGTTCCAGAACGGCAAGCCGGTAATACAGGTCCTCTCGAAATTTATGTTCGCGGACCATCTCCCACAGGTCCCGGTTGGTGGCGGCAATGATGCGGGCGTCGTAGTGGATGACGCGGCTGCCTCCCACATGAATCACCTGTTTTTCCTGAATCGCACGCAGCAGTTTGGACTGCATGGGAAGGCTGAGCTCGCTGATTTCGTCCAGAAAAATGGTTCCCTTATGGGCCATCTCAAAATAGCCCAGTTTTCCTCCCTTTTTCGCGCCGGTAAACGCCCCTTCGTCATAGCCGAACAGCTCGCTCTCCAGCAAGGATTCCGTAATGGCGGAGCAGTTTACCGCGACAAACGGATATTCCGCCCGCAGGGAATAGTTGTGGATGGACTGGGCAAGGACCTCCTTGCCGCTGCCGGTGGCGCCCATAATCAGAATGCTGTCCTCGTTTTTTGCAAAC
This sequence comes from uncultured Oscillospiraceae bacterium, assembly GCA_910588635.1. Taxonomy (GTDB): domain Bacteria; phylum Bacillota; class Clostridia; order Oscillospirales; family Oscillospiraceae; genus Lawsonibacter. Next base: position 201,435 of record CAJUPW010000001.1, read on the forward strand.
TGTTTTGCATCCTGCAGCAGCGCGTTAAATCCTTCGTTTCTGGAGACCGTGTCAGAAAACTGATGTTTGGCCATAAAGCCTTTGTCGCTCAGCGCCTGGCGGATATGCAGCTCTTTGCGCTGAATCCACTGAATGCTGTTGAGCGTGAGCATCACGTGAGAAACGTTTTTGCGGAGATAGATTGGATAGCCGGACAAAATATACTGATTGTCATTCAGCTCCAGAATCACATTTTTTGCGGGAGTGTGGTCGGAAAACAGCCGCCGTACCGCATTGTTGTCAATCAGCTCATAAATACTGTGTCCAACCAGATTCCCGCGAATTTTGCTCCAGAAAAGGGATTGGGCGCTTTGATTACAGATCAGAATCACGCCGCATTCGTCGGTAAACAGCATAATATCGCGGGCGTTGTTGATGGCCAGAAGCATGAGCTTATTCTCCTGCGCCTTTGCCCGGAGCGCAGTCGCGCTGTCATAGGCCATCTGAAGGTATTCCTGCAGGGACTCGCGCGGGTAAATAAACACGCTGCGCAAGCCATACTGCTGCGCCTTGTCGCAGACCAGTCCGCTGCCCACGATACAGCCGCAGCCCTCCGCCTGGTGTTTGGCAATAATGCTGCTGAGCTCCGATACGTCCTCGTAGACATCAATCAGGATTGGAACCGACAGCAGGTTGTTGATTTGGCTGGTCAGCGCCGTGTACTGCTTGAGCGGAAAAATGATGACCGGCTTGTCGTCATAGGATACCGCCTCATTGTATGCCGAGAGGATATCGTACAGCGTCGGCTCAATATTAATAATTGGTTTGTTCGTAGCCTTCCGCAGCAGCTTTGTATTGTAACCGCTGGAGATCAGAACATCCACGTCCTCCACCTCGGCGGGAAGGGACATGCCCTCGCACATGAGCGTCTCGGAAAAAATAAAGTCGGCGTCCAGTTTCATAAACTCGACCTCCCGTGTCAGGGCAAGGCTCAGGCTTCCGATGCTCACAATACCAATTTTACAACGCATATTTCCCGCGCCACAAACTCATTCTGAAGCAGACCGTTTGTGACTTTCCCTCCTCTCCTCACTGTGTTTCACTCCGTTCACCTTGTTTCACACAGTGTATCACAATACGTTTCAAAATGCAACGCGCGTTTTGTGGGAAATGTGCTGTATCAAAAAGTATGGAAAAAATTTGTAGAATCTCCTTTTTGTTTTGTGTACTAAGCACAATTTCTTGGCGGCAGAACTGGCATGCTGACTAAAATTTTTCTGACGGCAGAAATGGCACAAATATTGCTCTATGATTAGAGACAAGGTGCGGCAGCACTAAATCTGAATGTAAAGAGAGGAACAAAACAATGGACACAAAATTGACGCTTTCTCAGCAGGTCGCAGAAATTGGTGCCGGTTTGAAGTTTGAGGACCTGCCTGACCGCGTGGTGAAAAACTCCAAAATGTTTATCATGGATCTGCTGGGCAATATTATCGCCTCCCGCCATGTCGATTCCAGCCTGACCTGCCTGAAAGCGGCCCGCGAGCTGGGAGACGGCGATCCTGTCTCCACAGCAATCGGCTGCAGCTACAAGACCACTCCGCAGATGGCCGCCATGATTAACGGCACCTTCGGACATGCCTTCGACATGGACGACGACCACCGCTACGGCACCCAGCACTCCTCCGTTGTCGTATTTCCGGCCATTTTGGCCCTGGCCGAAAAATACGGCAAGAGCGGCAAAGACGTGATTACCGCGTTCGCCTACGGCTCGGAGATCACCATCCGCCTGGGCGAGGCCTTTGAGGGCCAGACCTATTATCAGGGCTTCCATCCCACCGGCACCTGCGGCGTGTTCGGCGCCACCGGCGGAGCCGCCAAGCTGCTGGGCCTGGACGCGAAGGGGATTACTTATGCCCTTGGTCTGGCCGGAAGTCAGGCCGCCGGCCTGCTGGAGTGGAAGGCGCAGGGCACCTGGTCCAAGCGCTACCAGGCCGGGCATCCCGCCATGTGCGGCGTAATCAGCGCCATTATGGCCAAAAACGGCTACACCGCCCCCACCACCGTCTGGGATGGGCAGGACGGCTTCCTTCGGGCATACTCTTATCAGGATATTTGGAACGAGGCCAAGGTCAGCGAGGAATTCGGCAAGCGCTGGGAAATGGCCGATACCTCCATCAAGGTCCACGCCTGCTGCCGCTTCTCCGCCCCTCTGGCCGACGCCGGCGTGGACCTGTTCAAGCGGGGAGTGGATTATAAGCAGGTGGAATCCATTCTGGCCCGGGTCAACAAATATTCCATCAAGGTCCTGACCATCCCCGAGGAGACCAAGGCCGATCCCAGAACCGTGGTGGACGCCCAGTTCTCCCTCCCCTACGCCATTGCCTGCGGCATGGTCAAGGGACACGAGAACATCGACGACTACACCTATGAGGCCATCCGCGACCCGGAGGTTCTGGCCCTGGCCAAGAAGGTCAAGTGGGTCCTGGACCCCGAGATCGAAAAGGTATATCCGAAATACTATCCCTGCACGGTGGAGGTCACCATGAAGGATGGCAGCGTTATCACCTCTCACACGGAATATCCCAAGGGCGACCCCGAGAATCCTGTCAGTTGGGAGGAGGCCGTGGAGAAATTCCGCTTTATGGCCGGCCATGAGATGGGCAGCTACAAGGTGGAGAAGATCATTGATCTGTGCTCCCGTCTGGACGAATTGGAGAACCTGAACGAGCTGCTGGAGCTGCTGTACTGATTTTCCCCACAGCTCCGGACCCCGCCGGTCACACGGCGGGGTCCGGGAGGGCCTTTGCCAAGCCGGCCCGGTTGGAATACAAAATACAAACGATAAGGATATGGGAGGAACGACAAATGGATGTTAAGAAGAAGCAGACCTTATATTGGATACTCTTTGCGTTTTACCTGTTGCTGGTATTCAGTCCGTTTATCATTCCGGGTCTGAATGCCATCAATCCGATCATACTCGGCACACCGCTGACGATGTGGTATATCCATGTGGTCATTCTGGTGGGTTGTATCCTGGTGTTTTTCGGCTCCAAAAGCTTGTGGCAGAGCTTTGACGACACAGATGAAAACGGGGAGGTAAAGAAATAATGGGAGCTTACGCAATTGCGGCCATTATCGCTATTGTAATCTATATGGCGTTCAGCCTGGCGGTGGGCCTGGGTCTTGGATATAAAAAAGAGGTTGTCTCCACCTCCCGCGGTTATTTTATCGGCACCGGCACGCAGAATTTTATTCTGTTCTTCACTACGGTGGCGACCTGGTTTTCTACCGGCCTTTACCAGGGCGTGGTAGGCTCTCTGTACAAAAACGGCATCGGCTGGATCGGTATCAGCACCTGGCAGCTTCTGGTGGTGTCCTGCATGGGCGTTTTTGGCCCCCGGTTCTGGAAACTGTCCAAATCCCACAATTTTGTAACTCCGGCGCAGCTGGTATCGGATTATTACCAGTCCAAGGGGTTCAAGCTGATTATTGCCGTCGGCATGCTGGCCTTCTGCATCCCCTCCATGATGGCGCAGATCCGCGGTGTGTCCTGGGCCATCAACGCAATTACCGACAACGCGATCTCCTTCAATATGGCAATTGTAATTGTCGCCATTATCGTGGGAATCTATGTCTATTTCGGCGGATTTAACTCCCAGGCCTGGGTGGATACCGCCCAGGGGCTGCTGTTTATCGTGGTTTTGTGGGGCTGCCTGTTTATTGTTGCCGGCGTCAACGGCGGCTGGACCGAAAGCTGGCGCCGTCTGGCGGAAAGCGCGCCGGACGTTCTCTTCTACAAGGATACGTCGCAGTATTGGAGCTGGAGACGGTATATCTCCTTCTTCTTCATCCAGGGCCTGGGCGGCTTTTTCGCCCCCTATGTGTGGCAGCGCACCTACGCCGCGAAATCCAGCCGGGACTGCCGGAAGCTGGCCGGCTATATGGGCGCTTTCTTCTGCTTCGCAGTGTGTCTGCCTGTGGTTTTCTGCGGACTGAATATGCATGTGGCAATGCCCGCGATGGAGAATCCGGAGAACGGACTGGTCACCTTTATGGCGGAGTACGCCCCCGGCTGGGCCATTTTTGTCTCCCTCGGTATTCTGGCCGCCGGCATGTCCACCATCTCCTCCATCCTGGTGACCTGCTCCTCCATTCTTGCGGTGGATATTGGCGAGACCATCAGGCCCGACGCAGGCGACGACAAGGTCCGGCAGTGGGGCCGGATGCTGGTTCTGGCTATCCTGCTGATCGGCGTTGTCATGTCCTTTATGACAATTCAGACCATCGAGATTCTCATTAACCTGACGCTGGCCGGCTTTGCGCAGATGGTCATTCCCGTTCTCGGCATATTCGTATTTAAGCGCATGACCAAGGCGGGGGCCTGCGCCGGCTATCTGGCCGGTCTGGTCGTGTCTGCTCTGGGCACCATTACCTGGAACAATCCTCTGGGCTTTATGGGCGGCGCCTGGGGCTTCCTGGCGAATATTGTAATCTGCATCGCCGTGAGCGCCGTCACAAAGCCGGTTTCCGAGGAGCACCGAGCGGCCTTCCTGGCGCCCCTGAAGACGCCGGATCAGGATTGAGTTTTATTTGAGCGCATGACAGGTCAAAGGGGTACGGCGGGAATAAGGCCGCCGTATCCCCGGCCTGTTCCCGCAACGCAACACACAGGTTTGGAGGATTTAACGCAATGACACTGGCAGAAAAATTGGTTCGGCCTATCCACAGCATCAAATATTCATCCTTGCCGGCACCCGTCGTGGAGAAGGCAAAGCTGTGCGTGCTTCATTCGCTGGCCTGCGCATATGCCGGGATCGGCGAGCGGTGGTCCAGGGCAGCGCGGGAGATGACGGGGGAGCTGTATCCCTCCGGGCGGGCGTCTGTCTGGTTTTCCACGCAGAAATCCAATATGGCGGAGGCCGCTTTTACAAATGCGGTCTATGCCCAGAGCATCCTCTATGAGGACATTCATCGCCAAAGCAACGCCCATCCGGGCGTCATTGTCGTTCCAGCGGCCATCGCCGCAGCCGAGGAGACCGGAGCCTCTATGGAGGAGGTTCTGTCGGCCATTGTGGCAGGATATGAGATGATGGCCCGGATCGGATACGGCACGGCCTGTCCGGAATTTGGCCGGCGCGGATTCCGTCCCACCTCCGTGATCGGAACCTTTGGCAGCTGTATGGCGGCGGGACATCTGCTGGAGCTGACGCTGGCGGAGCAGCTGACCGCCTTTTCCCTCGCGGCCAGCCTGACCGCCGGAATCAACCAATGGGCCATTGAAGGCACTGACGACCTGTATATTCAGAATGGAAACGCGGCCCGGGGCGGTGTGATTGCGGCTCAGTTGGCCAAACGAGGCGTGACGGCTCCAAAGGAAATTCTTGAGGGAGCGGCCGGCATGTGCGCCGCCTTCGGCTTTTCCCGGGAGAACCTGGAGGCGCTGGACTGTGAGGATGGTCATTACTCCGTTCTGGACGTGCTCTTCAAGCCCGCGCCCGCCTGCGCTCTGGTACAGACAACCGCCCAGGCGGCTTTAGACGCGGCCCGGGCCGGGATCGCGCCGGAGGAAATCGAAAGCGGGGCCATTTACACCTTCCTGCTGGGAAAGACCTACGCCGGCTGCGACAATCCTGGTCCCTTCAGCGAGCTGCTCCAGGCGAGAATGAGCAACCAGTTCAATTTTGCGGCTTCACTGGTCCACGGAACGATTTCAAACAGCAACTATTACGACTACGCCAATCCCTCCGTCGTCCGGCTGGCGGGCGCGCTGTCGCTGGCGGAGGACGCCGCGTATACCGCACAGTTCCCCGAAAAGCAGCCGGTCAGGGTGGAATTACGTCTGAAAAACGGAGAGACCCGCACGTTTTACAGGGAAGAGCCCGTATACCTGTGTCGGGAGGACAATATTGCCAAGCTCTATGACCACTGTCAGGGCGATCTGGGCGGCCGCAGGGTTGCGGAAATTGTAAACGCCGTGTTCTCAATGGAGAAGCTGCAGGGGCCGGGGCAGATACTGAACCTGTTTCTTGGAGAATCGGCCCGAAAGGAAGAAAACCATGGGTAATTTTACGATTTATCCCCTCCATGTAGGGGATCTGAACCGGCAGAAGTCAAACCTGGCGTACATGAGGGAGCCGGGCGTAAAAATTGATTTCCCGCTGATCTGCTGGTATTTGACGGACGGAACACACAAGGTAATGGTCGATACCGGCGGGACCCCGCCGGACCACCGCTGGCAGCCCCATACCCGTACGCCGGAACAGGAGCCGTCACGCGCTCTGGAACGGCTGGGGGTCCATCCCGAAGAAATCACGGACGTGATTATGACCCACCTGCATTGGGACCACGCCGGAAACAACCATCTGTTTCCCAACGCCCGCTTCCATGTTCAGCGCACAGAACTGGAGGAGGCCCGGAATCCTCCGGTCAAACTGTTCGCAGGCTCCTATGACAAAGAGGTCATTTTGCAGACGGATTACACCATATTGGACGGAGACAGTCAGATTATGGAGGGAATCCGGGTCATTACCACGCCGGGCCATTCCCTGGGCTCCCAGTCGGTGGTAGTAGATACGCGGGAGGGGCCCTATATTCTGGCGGGGGACCTGATTGGCCTGTACGAATGCTGTGAGCATGACCCTATGCTTGTGAACGGCATCCACATTGACCTGCGGGAGTATTACCAAAGTCTGGAGAAAGTAATGGCCATAGGAGGAAAAATCCTGCCCGGACATGACTACAAAGTGTTCCAGCACCCAGCCTATCCCCCGGAAAGCGAGGGGAAAGACTCGGATTGCTCCGGCGGCAAGACAAACAGATAGAGGAAGTGCAGCTATGTATACCCCTGAATTGGAACGCATCCCCTGCGTCATCATGCGCGGAGGGACCAGCAAGGCGGTCTTTCTTTTAAATAACGACCTGCCCGCGGACCCCGAAGCGCGTGACCGTGTGATCCTCGCTATTTTCGGCAGTCCGGACAGCCGGCAGATCGACGGTCTGGGCGGAGCGGACCCGCTGACCAGCAAGGTGGCCATAATCGCCCCGTCCGACAACAGGGACGCCGATGTGGACTATACCTTCGGCCAGGTGGATATCAAGACTTCGTATGTGGATTACTCCAGCAACTGCGGGAATATTTCCTCGGCCGTGGGCCCGTTCGCCATTCAGCAAGGGCTGGTCCGGGCGGTGGAGCCCGTCACAAGGGTCCGTATCTACAATACGAACACTGGAAAAATCTTTGAGGCGGAGGTGCCCGTCAAGGATGGCCGCCCTTGCGCAAAGGGAGACTACAAGGTGGACGGCGTGCCGGGGACGGGCGCCCGGATCGGTCTGAACATGGCGGGAACGATTGGAGCAAAGACCGGCAGCCTGCTCCCCACCGGACGCCCGAGGGATGAAATAGAGGTAAAAGGCCTTGGCAGGCTGACCGTATCCATGGTGGACGCGGGAAGTCCCATGGTGTTTGTCCGGGCCGGAGATTTGGGCCTGAAGGGGACGGAGTCTCCCGCTGAAATTGACGGAAATCCTCGTATGCTGGAACTGCTGGAGGAAATCCGCACCACGGCCGCCGTTATGATGGGGATCGCTCCCGACCAGGAGACCGCCCGCAAAAAAATACGCGCGGTTCCCATGGCGGCGTTTATCTCCCCGCCCCAGAGCTATGAAAGCCATATTGACGGAACAGCGGTGGCCGCCGGGGATGTGGATTTTCTGTCACGGGATATGTTTATGCAGATTATGCACAAGACCTACTCCGGAACGGCGACGGTCTGCACCGGCTGTGCGGCGGTAACGCCGGGCACCGTGGTCCATGAGGCAATGGGGAAAGACATCGCCTGCGGTCCGGTCAGAATCGGGCATCCGGGCGGCGTGATCGAGTGCGATATGGCCGTTGAAGGCGGCGTAATCGTAAAAGCGGCCTACGGCCGTACCGCGCGGCGGATCATGGAGGGATACGTCTACGTCCCCAGAGACATTCTGGATTCATTAATTGAAAAGGAGAAATGACCTATGAGAGCAACCACCGGCAATTCCGGAGCCAAGGCGCTGCGTGAGCGCCTGAAAAAGCCCGAAATATTGATTGCCCCCGGCGCCTACGACTGCATCTCTGCCCGGCTGATTGAGCAGATGGGGTTTGAAGCCGCCTTTATGACCGGCTTCGGCGCCTCCGGCTCCATTTTGGGCCAGCCTGATTATGGCCTGATGACCATGAACGAGATGGCCGCAGTCTGCGCCAACATGAACTATTTCCTGAACATCCCCCTCATCGGCGATATTGATACGGGATACGGCAATCCGCTGAATGTCTACCGTACCGTTCGGGAATTTGAACGGGCCGGCATGGCGGCCGTCCATCTGGAGGATCAGGTGTTTCCCAAGCGCTGCGGCCACATGGAGAAAAAGGCGGTTATCCCGATGGAGGAGCATGTGGAAAAGATTCGGGCCGCGGTGGAGGCCCGGGACGAGATGATGATTATTGCCCGCACCGACGCCTTTGCCACCCACGGTCTGGACGAGACCCTCCGCCGCCTGGAGGCCTACCGGGACGCCGGCGCCGACATCATTTACGCCGACGGCCTGCCCAGCGTGGAGGCCATGCGGGCCGTCTGCCAGATTGAGGGCGTTTATAAATTCGGAAATCAGGTGGAGGGCGGAAAGTCCCCCACGCTGACCTTTGAGCAGCTCCAGGAGATTGGATACGACATTGTGATCTACCCTGTGGGCACCGCCTTTGCCGCGGCCAGAGCGATTGAGAACTATCTGCAGAGCTTGAAGAAAAACCGCTCCAACGCCGAGATTATTGCCTCCGGGACGGTTCCAAGCTTTGCGCAGTTCAATTCCATCGTCGGTATGGAGACCCTCACCGATATGGAGCGCCGGTTCCAGGTGGATGTGTTTAAGAAAAAACACAGTGAAGAACAGAAGTGACCGCCGGTTGAAGGCGGCGGAAAGGAGGCGTCCGGGATGGGTATGACAATGACGCAGAAAATCCTGGCCCGGCACTGCGGGGCCCAGTCGGCAGCGGCCGGCGATTTGATTAACGCCAGGCTGGATCTGGTGATGGGAAGCGATGTGACAACGCCCATCGCCATTCAGGCGATGGAACAGCACAGGCTGAACAAGGTGTTTGATCCGGACAAAATTGTTCTGGTAATGGATCATTTCGCCCCCAACAAGGATATCCAGGCGGCGCAAAACTGTGCCGCATGCCGCCGTTTTGCGGAAAAACACGGCATCCGAAATTTTTATGACGGCGGACGCATGGGTATTGAGCATGTACTGCTTCCGGAACAGGGCTTCGTCGCTCCCGGAGAGCTGATTATCGGCGCGGATTCCCATACCTGTACCTATGGCGCTCTGGGCGCTTTCTCCACCGGCATCGGCTCCACTGACATGGCGGCCGGAATGTATGCGGGAAAAAACTGGTTTAAGGTGCCCGGCGCCGTGCAGGTTGAGCTGACCGGGAGATTTCCGGAGTTTGTCGGTGGAAAGGATGTCATTCTCGCCCTGATTGGGATGATCGGCGTGGACGGAGCCCGGTACATGAGCATCGAATTCACAGGCGAGGCTATCGGAGCAATCCCTATGGACGACCGATTCGCCATCTGCAATATGGCCATTGAGGCGGGGGCAAAAAACGCCATCTTCCCGGTGGACGAGACGACCCTTGCATACCTGACCGGGCGCGTACGCCGCCCATTTCAGGCGGCGGAGCCGGACCCGGACGCCCGATATGAAAAAACGGTGAAAATTGACCTGTCCCGGCTGGAACCGATGATCGCCGCGCCCCATCTTCCCTCCAACGTAAAGCCCGCGGAAGAATTTTCCGGCCTGAAGGTAGATCAGGTGATTATCGGCTGCTGCACCAACGGACGGTTGTCGGACCTGCGGCAGGCCGCCTGTATCATGCGGGGCCGGCAGGTGGCGCAAGGCGTGCGCTGTACCGTAATCCCGGCCACGCCGGAGGTCTACTTACAGGCAATGCGGGAAGGCCTGCTGGAGGTGTTTGTCCGCGCGGGAGCGACTGTTTCCATGCCCACCTGCGGCCCGTGCAACGGCGGCCACGTAGGCGTTCTGGCCGACCATGAGCGGTGCGTATCCACTACCAATCGCAATTTCGTGGGCCGAATGGGAGCCAAAAGCTCTGAAGTTTATCTGGCGGGTCCCTCTGTTGCGGCGGCCTGCGCAGTATCGGGGGTCATCACAATGCCCGAGGAGGTGGGATAATGGCGGGAAAAGTCTTTCAATATCAGGACAATATAGATACGGATGTGATCCTCCCCGCCCGCTATCTGGCCCTCTACAGACCGGAGGACCTGGCAGCCCACTGTATGGAGGATCTGGATGAGGATTTTGTAAAAAAAGTGGAGCCCGGGGATTATATTGTGGCCGGAGAAAATTTCGGCTGCGGCTCCTCTCGGGAACACGCTCCTATCGCCATTAAGGCCAGCGGTATTAAATGCGTAATCGCCCGCTCCTTTGCCCGAATTTTTTACCGGAATGCCATTAATATCGGCCTGCCTATTATTGAGAGCCCGTGCGCATCAGAGATTCGGGCGGGAGACCATCTGGAGGTCGATCTGAAGCATGGCGTCATTCAAAACATCAGCCAGGACCGCGCGTACCAGGTCGGCGGGTTTCCTGATTTCATTCAGGAAATGGTAGATAAAGGCGGCCTGCTGGCCTATTTAAGCGAAACAGAAAACGTCTGACAACAGCGGGGCGCGGACAGCCCGAACAGGAAGGAGAGAAAATCCTCATGAAAATTGTGATATTAGACGGTTATGTAGAAAACCCAGGCGATCTGAGCTGGGACGAGCTGGGTAAGCTGGGGGAGCTGACGGTCTATGACCGGACCAGCCTCACCGACGAGGAGGAGGCAATTGCCCGCATCGGAGAGGCGGAGATTGTATTTACCAACAAGACGCCCATTACCAAAAAAGTGATCGACGCCTGCCCCGGCATGAAGTTTATCGGTCTTCTGGCCACCGGCTATAACGTAGTCGACTATGTCTATGCCCGGCAAAAAGGCATTCCCGTCACCAACGTGCCCACCTACGGCACCGCCTCCGTCAGCCAGTTCTCCATCGCGCTGCTGCTGGAAATCTGCCACCATATCGGCCACCACGACGCCTCCGTCCACGCGGGAAACTGGGTCAGCTGCGCCGACTGGTGCTACTGGGACTACCCCCTCATCGAGCTGGAGGGCAAGACCATCGGCATCATCGGCTTTGGACGCATCGGCCAGGCCGAGGGGCGGATCGCCAAGGCCCTGGGCATGAAGGTGCTGGCCTACGACCTGTACACCAACGACTCCGGCCGGGAGATCGGCGAGTATGTGGACCTGGACACCCTCTACGCCAAGTCCGACGTGATTACCCTCCACTGTAACCTGACCCCGGAGAACACCTGCATGATT
>CAJUPW010000002.1 GCA_910588635.1 uncultured Oscillospiraceae bacterium
GTTTTATACTATGGCCTGTGTGCCCTTGTTAAGCGTTGTTAGCATTTTCGCTACAGAATTTTTCGCATCCACGTCTTCGTCTATGTTACGGACTTCTGCTCTAACTTGAGCTAAAGAGAGTGGGGTAGAAAATGGAGTAAGTTCAGCCCCCCAATAGTACGCAATAAATTCACGCCATACTTCATACCCGGCGCCCATGGTACCATCTTTAAAATTATTCTTTTTATTTACGCAGTATTTGTCAAAGAAGTTATCCCCATTGCTCTCATGTGTTGTACAATAAATATGCACCATTTCATGCAAAATAGTTTCATACCAGGAATTAGGGTCTACGTCGGTGTCCAAAGAGCACAGTATTCCGTAGGTGTCATGATTTATAAATGCTTGTGCCGCGAATGAGTTCATATACCCGTCTTGTGTATAATCGTCATGATATTTTCCTAAATATGATGGAAAATATTGTTTGCAAAACCGCTCGTATACGGCGATACCATTTTCCAAATTAAAAAATTCTATTTTAAGGTTTTGCATGTTTAAGAAATTTTTACCTACAGCGGAGTTAAAGATTGCTATGCAGTATTCAATGATTTCTAATATAATTTCTTCATTAGCATGCTTTGAGAAGTAACTCTTTATATGCAAGATTTCTCTTTTGTCTGTTAACATTTTGCAATCCTCCCAATAGATTTTTTAATATTATAGCATGAAATCTTTGTTTTGGCTATCGTTTACTTTCAATTGGGAAAAAGCTCTTTTCACAAAAAGTTATTACATACTATCTGGACCAGTGCGGACAAATGATGCGTCGGTTTATCATCCCCCTCCATTTCAAAAACAGCACGACGGATTTCCTGATTTGCTGTCTCTAACCGATGACCGCTGGTAAGTGGGATCATTCATGAATTATTGGGCTTTATCTGCGCAGGTGATATGCCTTTTTCCAATTCATCTGCTTCATCGACTGCGGTATTCCTCATAATGCCGGCGCGCTGTGATTGCAGCTCATGCAGCTGCGTCCACCGCAGAGGACATCGCGATTTTTTGTTGTAGAGAGCCAGCATAGCCTCCGCGTAGCCCATAGATCCCATTTTACGTTCCCGCGCGCTGCGAGTAATTTCCCGCGACGAAAATTTACCGACTTTTTCCTGGAACAGATCATCCCGAAGGTTGTCGCCGAAGGCGGTAACCAACAGGGCAATCCCTTTGATAATATTGGCTGTTAGCGACTCTGGCTCTCCTTCCCAGGAAGCGACACAGAGGCGAAGCGTACGGTCCAGCGTGTTGAGGCCATACCGATGATAAATGGATTCTATTGCAGAAATCGCGCACACACAATTCGGACCCTTTTTGGAAGAAATCCTCAGCTGGTAGGATTCAGCCAGGCTCTTGATCAAAATCTGATCGTCATTACCCGCCTCAATATTTGCCATAAAGATTTCGTACGGCATCAGTGGTTTTACAAATTTCTGCTGCTTGGCAAACGTATCCGCCTCCTCCATATAATCCATCCCATCATACACCATACACCAGACGGGCGTGTCCCGGGAGCCCGACACGGCAGCCACGATTTCAATGGTGTGCTGTCCGTTGAATACATAGTTGATTCCATCCCGCCTGCTGACCTTGACCGGATTGATCTGGCGCACATCAAAATGTTCGGCGGTCTTTTGGATGTGGGCAATAGACAGGTTGCGCTGATATGTCTGGTTGGAAACCAGATTCTTAATTGGAATTTTCTCAAAATGTACGTCAGGAACAAACGCACTGTAGTCGGTCATGATTACCCTTCCTTCTTGATCGTATGGAGAACCGCTTCCACCTCATGTTTCAGCAGGATAAGCTCTTTCCGCGCAGCCTGCCTTGCGCCAGAGGATATCGCACTGAAATTCACGGACTGGTTTGCCCGCCGTATGGAGCTGATCCAGGCGGGGATTGTCAGCGTAAGACTGGCAATCTCCGCATCCGGATCGTAGCTGGGCATATCCTTGACAGAAATTTTCGGTACATCAGAGAGCGCGGGTTTCCGAATTCCTGCGGGGAGTATCGTATCCAGGCAGCTGCCGCCTCCCGGCGGATCGATTCCGCTGCGCAGAAGCACGTTCAGCTTTTGGAGCTCTTCCGGGGTTTTATAGGGCAATTCCATGATGCGGTCAACAGTCAGCCATAACCGGCCAAACAGCAATCCTTCTGCCAGCTCCGGCACGGCGGCTCGTACAATATCAATTGCCTTTGCATATGTGGCGTAGCGCTCTACGGTCTCCTGCCGGATATGGTACAGCTTTCCAAGCATCTCCCGTATCCGGATCGGTACAGGTTCGTACTTGGACGTGCCAGTGGAAGAATTTCGGCGGTTTCCTGTGTGGAATGACCCGGAGGCTGCGTAGTGAGCGCCAAGCAGCTTTAGAGAAAGATATTGCCTCCCGATAAGATAGCGTCTCATGGCGTCGGAGAGGTCTGTCCGCTGAAGTTGATTGCGGCAGATCCAGTCGATCACCTCCTCACCGTTTCTGGCTGAGCAATTTTTGATACGGAAAGGAATTCCCAGGCGGTGGAAGGTCGCGTACCGTTCAAAGTCCACCAGCAAACGCCTGCTCCAGACATATACAGGTTCTCCGCAGCCGAAGCGGCGGATCTGCTCTTCCATGCGCGCCAACCCGTCTGTTCCTGACGGCTGTACCAGCCGCCGGTAGTCCTCCCAAATTTTCAGGGTGTATAGTTTTCTGATGTTGATGTCAGAGTCTGCCAAATTCCCTCATCTCCTTTCGCCTCTTGTGGTGCCGGAGTGCCCAGCTTGGCTATGGGCGTTTCTAGTTCAAAAATGACATATTCCTGAAAAACATGGATCAGCGGTTCCATGCGGTGCTCTGCGGCGGGCATACCAAACCGCTCCCGCCAATCAGCAGGAAAGTACGGCGCATATCGCCGGGCCGCATCCCCGCTGTAATAAAACGCCTCCGCAGACCGCAAATCAAATGCCAGCAGCTGCTCTCCATTCTCACATAAATACTTTCCGGTTAAACGGTAGCGGCAATCAAGATTCCACTCCATAAGTGCATAGATTTTCGCAAAAAATATCGGACAGGACAGCTGACGGGGTTTTCGTTTTTTGCTGCCAGCAGAACACCACGGGAGAGCGTCCCTGGCATCCTCTCGGCTGGGACGCAGTGTAAGCGTCCTGGTACCGCGGTTCACCAGAATTTGTATATACTCTGTTTCCTGAAATCTCTTCAGACAGACACTGTTGACCCACATTTTCATTCGTCCAAAGGAAAGAACCGGCTCGGAACTGCTGGAGAAAAACTGACTGCGTATAACCTCAAAACCATCATCGGAAAAAATGCCGCTTGGAACTTTCTCCGGAGGCAGGTATCTCTCATCCTCCATCTGTCGAATCCCCCCGCCGGATCTGTGGAATAAGCCGCTGAATATCATCCGCAACCGCACCGGCTTCCATAAAATTCCGCTCACCGCCTCCGGCGGGCGGTTTTGCGGGGGCCATAAGCCGCCAGTCTCCACAATTGTCTATGACGGCCAAATCCTGTAGCTGGCAATGTGCGTACCAGACGGTTCCAGCTGAATCCGCCCACGGCGGCGGGAAAGCGGCGACAGCCCGACGCGCGGCGCTGCGAAAGAATCTATGATCGATGCCTTCAAATATCTTGTCAGGAATCAATATTTCAGCGTCCTTCCAATAGAACAGAAGGACGGACTCCTCACAATTGTTGTGGCATATACCCTTGATGCAGTATTTATACTCTGCGTTCCAGCCAAACAGCCGGTATAGCGTGGGGATAAAGGCCGCACCGCAAATCGTTCTGGGTATCCATCCGCCGTTTCCGGCCAAACGCGCCCAGCGCAGACTGTGCCGCCCCTTTTTTTCCGCAGGCCGGACAGCCAGCATCTTTTTACCGGAGTGAACGAGCAATTCCACAAACGCGATCTCTCTGAGCTTTTGGATACATATACGGTTGAAGCAGATTCCCTTCGTGGAAAGCGTAACGCACGGTGCGCCGGCAGTATGAAAGAATTGGGATCGGACGACCTCAAAGCCCCTCAAATCAAACTCGCCGGGCTGTGCTTCGACGCGGATTGTTTTCAAGTCAGCGGAAGATTCGCAGACGCGCAGGGAGGCCTCCTGATAGTCTGCGGCGTCAAATCCGGCCCAACGCGGATTCACAGCGACAAACCCGCACATAGGACCATCTACTACCGTGTGGAGCTCTGGCAGAATGCCTCTGCCACCGTATTTTGCGTTGCTGAGCAGCTTCTGTACCGCAAAATAGTCCTCTGGAGTGATAATCGGTTCGTGATGGTCTTCCGCAAAATAGCTGAGACGATCTCCACGATTCTTCCTGGACTTATGATTCAGATAATTGGGAGTGAAAGTTTTTCTCGCCTGGACAGCTCCGCAATGACGCTCATTTCGCAAGACCTGGAGGACGCTGCCCGCAGACCACACCGTATTCCCCTTTTTCGTCCGGCAGCCTAATTGTGTAAGCGTGTCCGCGATCTGCTGGCAGGTATATCCATAGAGATACAGGAAGAAAATGAGGCGGACAATTTTGGCTTCTTTTTCGTTTATGACCAGATTTCCTTCTTCATCCCTGTCGTATCCAAGAAGCGGCGGCGTAAGATAGATTCCGCTTCCGAAACGCATTTCGATGGAGGCGTTCATGGCGTTGCTTTTGATCCGGGATTCCTCCTGAGCGATGCCGGAAAACATCATCAACTGCATCTCGCCCTGCATCTTCAATGTAAAAAGATTTTCGCTTTCAAAGCGTACGCCTACCGGTGGGTTCAAATCCATCAGTTCTCGGACAATCTGCCCGCAGTCCACATAGTTGCGGGCGAAGCGGGAGATGCTTTTTGTTAGGATCAGATCAATTTTTCCTGCTTTGCAGTCTTGGATCATTCGGTTAAATTCTTTCCGCTTCTGTATGCTTGTCCCGCTCAGCCCCTCATCCGCATAGATTGAAACAAGCGTCCAATTGGGATGTTTCTGCACCTGGCTTTCGTAGTAGTTTTTTTGTAACTCATAAGAGGAGGTCTGCCGGGGATCTCCCGTGGAGACGCGCGCATAAACCGCCACCCTCTTGGGTGTACTGTCATCATCAAAATCCGGTTGCGCCGCTGTCACAGGAATGATGCGAACTTTTTCTGAGACGGTTCCCTGATACCGGCGGCGGATCTTGTCCTTTTGTTGTTGGATGCTTTCTTGCCTGCGTTCACTTTCATTCACGTTTGACTACCCCCGGAACTTTTTCCTCAGTATAGAATATTTTCCAGACAAATGGAAATAACCACGGGGACACTGGTATCCCTGTGGTTATTGAAACAACAGAATTCACATATTTTTTGACTTGCCTTTGCTATCTTCCCACGTTTGGTAAAATTTTGACCGAATCTGAACGAAGGCGAGGCAAAAACATGGTACTGAATTGCAAACGAATCGGACAAAGGATACGCGTCATACGCAGAGCACGAAAAATGACCCAAGCGGAGCTAGCAGAGTGCGCAAACCTCTCTGTCCCTTACGTCAGCCACATTGAGAATGGAATCAAGCAGGCCAGCCTGCAAGCGGTTGTCAATATCGCGGAGGCTCTGGAGTGTACCGCAGATAAACTTCTTTATGAAAACCAGCCGGACTGTTGCAGTATTTGGCAGCCGGAATTGTCAGAGATGCTGTCCGGCTGCACTGCCTCTGAACAGCAGTTTTTGCTGGAAGTTCTCAGTGCAATAAAAAATTGTTTCATGACAAACAGGCATACATTCGGCAGCAAGTGAATCGGTAGATATGCGCTTACTGTCCGTCCCAAATCACCGTATAGCGGCATACCATTTCTCTCCCGCGCCTCTGGAAAGCCTTCTGTCCGTAGGCTTTCCAGAGGTGTGTTCCTTTTGCTGTATCCGTTAAAAAAATACTATGCCCAGACCGGGGATCAGGACGATTTGATTTCCATTGGGACCATTGGCCTGATAAAAGGAATATCTACCTTTAAAGCGGACAAAAATGTACGGCTGGCTACTTACGCCAGCCGGTGCATTGAAAATGCTATACTATCATAGCGGCCCGAAACCCGGTCCAGGTGGACAAACGAACGTCATCCGGCGAAAAATGGTGTGTGTTTGGCAGCATATGCTCCAACATGATAGTAATGTCCCGGTATACTCACGAAACACTCGTCTATGCCCCTCTTTATATTCACAGCTTCCGGCTTATCCAGCCCCATACAATCGTGGAGGCAGAAAAGTTTAATATCAGGTACTCTGATCCGTCTCAAATTGACAATACCCCAGATAAACTTAGGTGGTACCGGTATAGCTGCGGACTTCTTCAACGGGATGTTGCGGATTTTATTGGAATTGAACGGAGTACCTATTCAAGTTATGAAGAAATCGGGAGAGACTACTATCCTATTGAAAATATGTTGAAAATATCTGAGTTGTTTTCCGTCCCTGTTACTGAGTTGCTCGACGACTATAATCTATTCATCTATCATAATCAAGGAGAGCAGATTAGGAAGATACGTGAAAAAAGGGGAATGACGCAAAGAGAATTTGCCCGCCGTTTAGGAGTACCTTACGGAACCTTGCAGCAATGGGAACAGAATAGAGTGCAAATGTTCAAAAGCGCATGGAAAAATTTAATGGAACGAGGATAAAAAATGCGGATGGAGTATGCTGTCTCCATCCGTACTATTTTGGTATGTATTTTTTTATTTCATTGATTAACCGTACTTTTTGCTCAGTAGAGGAGGACATGGATTTTACCAATTCAATAACAGTTTGTGCATGAACATCAGCAATTTTTTTTGCCAATTCCTGCTGAGCCTTTTCCCCTTTGGGATAATGGATAATAACACTAAATACCATGCACCTCCCCATCGTGTCCTTACATTTGCCAATATATGCTGGCTGTAGCTTAATTATTTCAAAAATTGGTTTGTTGCAGATTGACCGCCGCCAGATCTCATTTTTTCCAGTTATTTCTCTGGCTCATTCTGACGGCGGCTCAGTCTTTACAATGTTATACCATCATGTTATTATAGTCAACGGTAACCCAGTGTTTGCTTTGCCCAACGACCAGACAGTAAGAGTAACTCAACTTGCCAGTTTGGAAATGAAAACACATAAAGCATGTAAACCAGATCTGAATCCATATTTGGATGAGGAATACATTGCATGGCTCAAACACAGAAGAAATGTCCTAAAGGCAAATGGGAAATATCGAAGTATTTGGCAAAGACAGAATGGCAGATGCGCATATTGTAATAATCCGATGCGCCGAGACCAAGAGATTGATGTGGTGGAAAAGGTCGTGGGCAAAGGCTGGACCATAAAGAATTTAATGTATATCCACAGAAAATGTGCCTTTGATGTATATTTCAAAGCCGATAATATGGACGCAAGCCATATTGATCTTTTTGACCTCCTGCAGAATTACACAGTCGATAAACCGGAATCCCAATCTCCCTATCTGGAATTACGGGAGTATTTCAGAGTTATAGAAAAAAGCCCTTTTACACTGACCTTTCATGAAATCGAGGATATTCTAGGAGACAAGTTACCTCCAGAAGCGTATTTGTACGATGCTTTCTGGTTTGAGTTTGAGCCCGGAATGCAGTTACCTATGTGGGAAGAAGAACAATATCCTAGAAAGATACTTACACTTGATGAACCTGACTACTGTATTTCCGACGCTTGGTGCAGCCAGGGCTATGCGATCAAAGCCCTGCACCGCTCAGAGGAACGGGTCGTATTTAGACGGGTAGAGCATGGCAAAACAGGTGTGAAAATTCCAAAGGTACTGTTGACAAAGAAGATTCCAGAGAATAAAGCATTTGAATTAGAGAAAATCCTGCAAAAATATGTCAAAGACAATGGACTATGAGGAAAAATGAAATCAATCATACTAATTTTGGAGAGTAATATACAGGCGGCTGATCTTATTGCGCTTGAGTTGAGCCGGGAAGGTCACTACCTCATCCGTGCGCATAATGGGCAAGATGGGATGCGTCTGCTCCGGACACGAAAGCCGGATGTTGTACTGATAGACCTACCGGAAAGAATGGAGCCGGACAGCTTTGACATATTTTTTCAAATGCAAGAGGACGGATTGGATACCTCGCCGCTTACATTCGTTAATGAGAGCGAAGTGGATTTAGCTGAAAGTTTCAAGATGGATTACATTGTCAAGCCTTTTTCTATCCATGACCTAAAGGAACGTTTATATTCCTTCAGTGTGTTAGGTGCGGCAGCCACCCGAAGAAGCAGCGTAATTTGCTGCATCAAACGAATTGGTCGTTCTGCTTCACCAGCGCCACCACATCCCGTTCCGGTTTGCGATTCTGTTTGCGCAACGCCCGGCGCAGATAGACTAGCACCTTAGCCTCAGTCAACCTGACTCGCTGCCATTCTTTGTAGTCCATGTCCTTTGGCTGCTTCTGCGTATAAAAACGGTGCAGGTACTCGCAGCATTTGGCGTAAAACTCTTTGGTAGCAGGATGGGCCTTGATCTGATAGAGTAGTTTCTGCGTCTGATAGACAAAACCGCTTGGGGTGTTGCTCGCCCTGGCAAGCTCCAGCAGAATTTGGGATCTGTTTTGCTCCAGAGCGGCCTTCGGCATTGCTAAAACTGTATTGTAGATACGCTGTGACTCACTGCCTACATCAAAACCGGCTTCTACGGGTTCGAGATAGTTGGTAGTATAGCGGTGCTTCTCCTTGCTATCTAAGTCGCTGCGTTTCTGCCAGAACTGCAGCTTGGTTGGCATACCGCTGACGCCCAGTCGAGAAAACGCATTGTCCGGCAGAGCCAACTGGCCAAGGAACCAGAAACGGCTTTCCATCTCCCGAATCATTGCCTTATCAGAGAAATCGTCCGCCAAAAAGGACTGGGGGACTACCAGTGCCATGATACCCAACGGCTTTAACAGTTCCGCCGCCTTGACGCAGTAATACAACTGAGAGGACATCTCCGTTCCGTTTTCCACCCACCATTTCAGGTGAAAGGGAGGATTTCCCACCACATAGTCAAAGCGCACCTCCGATTGGTAGGTACGGATGTCGCCCTGCACCAGATTGGCCTCCGGGTAGAGATACCGGGCCACCTTATAAGCGTTTACGTCCAACTCACAACCGTAGACATTGGAAATGGTAGGCGCATAGTTGAAAAAGTTTCCCATGCCGCAGGTCAGGTCGGCTACCAGGTCGTGTTCTGAAGGCCGCAGGCAGGTCATGACCAACTCACACAGAGCGGGTGGAGTGAAGAATTGGCCGTTTTCAAACTGCTTTTTTTCCTCGCTGTACTCGTGATAGTTGGCGAAGTCTTCCTGCTTCAGTCCATGTAGGCCGCCGATTCCGGTGTAAGCATTGAAAATATCTTCCCGGCTGATGCCGAACTCTTCCGCCCGACCGCTGTCAATGAGATATATGATTTTTTTGTTTAGCCCCTCCCGATGTTCCTGGGGAACCGGTGTATGTTGGTCCTGATATTTCATAGCAATCCTCCCATCGTGCCAAAATAATCGGTCACAAACTTCCGGGCGTGGCCCTCGCTGGTGAAACGGATATCCATACGCCCGTTTTTATACAGCTTAATCCGGTCCAGCTTGTCACAGCCGTCCAGTTCCCAGAGGTCATACCATAGATTTGCGCTGTCCGAAAGTAGCTCATTGATCTCATAGGGATATGGCTGAAAGCCCCCAGCCTCGAAATAGGCCGCTGCCTTCAGGACATTTTTTCCGATGTCGTAAATGTACCACTGCTCATGTCCCCGGTAATAGCCGTAATTACAGGCCCCGCTGAGAATCTTTACAGTTACCTTTTTCCATTCGTAATTTGCTGTGTGGTCTTCGTTCCAGACCGCACAGCGGCAGTTTTCCACTAATTCATAGGGGGCCTGCTCCTCAAAGGTACGTCCGCCAAATCCAGACAAAATCAGTTTTACAACGTCCTGGTAACAAAGGACAACAGGGGACCAGTCCGCTTTATCTTCCGAACTGACATAAGCCGGTTCCTGCGGGAGAAGGCCGCGCATAACGGCATAGATATCGATTGAAAGATGGTAAGTTTCGTTCAAATAAAACACAATGTCGCAGAGAAATGTTTTATGCAGGAAAAAGATATGCTTCATCAGGTAGTTCACATCAATCTCATGCCACCAGTCAGAAATAAGGTATTTGCTTTTCCAATGTTCCATCTGATCCTCTGGGTCAAACAGGGCGCCCTTTTGCTGGGCGCACATATCTGTCCACAAGGCCCCAATCTGATAAAAACCTGTCACGGCGTCCTGGTAGGCTGTCTGCTGGCGTTGCATAAACTGTCGATCCGTCTCAGTGATGCAGTTGTCGGCTTGAACTTCCACCGCCGCAAATTTTTCTAATAACTCCATAGTCATTTCTCCTCTATTTTCCATTATCTCAGCTAACAGTGCCCAGATACTTGCCGGCAAACTGCCCTGCATACTCCGATGTACGGAATTTCAAGTCAACTCGATTGTTTTTGAACATTTTCATCTGTTTTACCTTTTCACAGGTGGGAAATTCCACCACAGGCTCTTTGATTTCGTGATAGACCACATTATCTGGATGAAGATTCAGCCGGCAGGAACTCAGAAGCGGATCTTGAAGCGGACAAGGTGCAGACGGAAATACCGGACAACTGAGAACCGGGTTCCCGTTTTCTGGTGTCCAATCAATACCACGGTAGGACATATGGCCGATCAGAAAGTGTTTACCTCCAGCCAGCAGCCCGCAGGGTGTCTCCCACACCATATTGCGAATTGCCTCGCTGGTATAGGTCCACCCGCCGTAGAAGTCATTATATGGGCGCGTCCCCGGCGGTGGTCCTCCGGGTTCCAGCCTTCTGCCAATAGCCGGCGGGTAAGTTCATTGATTTCTTTCATAGGGCTTGCCATCTCCGTCATGCACAGAGTAGTGCTTGTCAAACACCTTGTCGTAGCCCTCTTTGCCGGTGGCACCGCAGCTAGGGCATGTCCACTCATAAACGCCCCCGTCGTCCAGCGGTTCATCGTCTCCATATTCCAACTCTCCGCCGCAGATGGGACAGATTCCCTTCTCATCCGCACCGGGGTCTTTGATCTCCAAGCTGCCGCGATGGATGTAATCCACCAATGCTCTCGTTTCCAGGCCGGCAAGCCTTTGGCATACATCCACGATTTCACAAAGCTTGCTTTCAGTAAAGAAAGCTCCAAGGCTCAACTGACAGCTGGAGACCAGTTCCGAGGCTTGTTGGGACTGGATCATGCTCCGTCCATTTTGGAGCAACAGCTCCAGTGCAGCCAGGAGCGTCAAAGGGTCACCCAGCGCCATTTGATTGAACTGATCGAGTTTCATAGCAGCGTATGTCCTTTCTTCAGATGATTGAATATTACTGGTTACGTGTTGCTCCGCCTGTATAGAGTATGGTTTGTCCTCCGGGTTTGGGAACACCAGCTTCAGCGGGCCATAGATGTAAACGGGTTGGATCTTCCAATGCCAATCCAAGCTCGAATCAGATAGCCAAGCGGAATCATGACCAGCCCCATAGCGGCCCTCCTCGAACAGATCTTTCGTGGCAGCAAAGTCTTTTTTCAACTGGCCGGCATCGAGGCCTCCCACTTCCGCCATCAGCGACAACATACACTCCAGTGCATCGCTGTAAGTATAGAACAACTTTGGAGTTGAGATGCCACAGTCATAGCACTCAATCAGCACATAGCCAGCGATACCACAGTCCTCCACGACCCAGCCATCATTGCCGCCGTGCTCCTCTTTGATATACTGCTCCAGTCGAACGCCCTGGTCGGTGCCGTCCAGGCAGTCCCCAAAGATGGAGTAGCCGCCCTTATTGGGCTGGAATGCCTTGTTGTCGCTGGAAACGAGATAAGTGCGGCTTTTCCAGGGATACTCCGTTTTGTTGTCAGGGCCAAAGGAGGCAAAGGTGATATAGGCGCTCAGGTGGGTATTGGGGTGTTTGCACTCATGCTGAAACAGCAGTTCCTTTAGTTGCTTGTATTCCATAAGTCACCGTCTTTCGTTAAAATAAGAGGAACCGGCTCTGACATTTTTGTTTATATAGTGGTTCCTCTCTAAAGTGCAGGAGCGCACCGAAAATCCGGTGCGCTCCTAGTCATTGTTGTCAGGCGGCCATCCCCATAGCCGGGTGGCAGTCAACTGCCTGGCTCACAGGAACTGGCAACAGCCGGTAGAGGGTGTTCTCTGTCTCAAAGCGGATGTTGCCCGGCTGGATACTATGGATCTCCACCACACGGGAGGTGTGGGTATACCCACCCTCGTGGAGAATGATGGCACGATTGCCGACGCACAGCGGGAACAACAATACACCGCTGACGGTAGCGGATTTCTTGATTTTCATGTTCTTACCCTCTTTCTGTAAATTGATGGTCTTGGGCATCGTTTGGATATAGCTGAAAGTAGGCCCGGTACAGCTCTTTCAGCAGCCTGCGCACCTGTTTGGGCGTCATGCCATGTTGCCGAGCCGTCTCTGCAATGGAGTATCCTCGTAGGCGCAGAGTTGCAAGCTCGTACTGCGGCCAAGTGGCGACGGAGGCCAGGTCGTGTAGAAACAACCTGGCCTCCAGTTCCTCCATAGGGTCTGCTTTCGGTACAGTATCCCAGTAGCGCAGTTCGGTTTCTTTTCGCCGCTCCTCAGTGCGGAGAAAAGACGCGATGCTCTGTCCCATGGCCCACCATGCGATGGTGGAAAAGGCATACCGGTGCAACCGGGGCTGTGTCAGGTACCGCCTGACGGCGGATAAGTATCCCATAGCGGCGATGTCGTAGTATTCACGGTCATCCCAGCCCTGTTCATTCAGAAACGAGAAAATCAGGCCGTGATTACTTGCCGCAAACCGGCGCTGCTCCTCCGTCAGCGGTTCTGACCATGTTACAGCGGCAGCCCGTTCCGGTCGCCGTCGATGGCAGTGCCAACCTGGAAGTGGCCCTCGTTGCTGGGCATAGTCCGGGCCGGACGCACCATTTCTACGCCGTTGCCGGCCTCCGCCTCAATGTTTTCGGTGCGCTGCTCCAGAATCAGCTTGATCTGCTCCTTGAAGTCATCGGCATAGGCACGAATCCGCGCCAGCTCCTCGCCGGTGAAGTCGTAGAGCTTCTGGAAGGTGGCCACGCTGTAATCATCCTTGCCGTTGTTCTTCTTTTTCAGCCCGATACGAATCACGCTGCCGCAGACGCCGCGCCGCCGGGAAACAAAGGCGGTGTTGACGAACTGCGAATAGGGCGTGATGCTGGTGGGGGAGAGGGACAACTGGATGGGCATGACTTCTCCGCTGCGGAGCAGGTAGATGATTCGCTGGTTCTTGCACGCTTTCCCTTTTCCGGTGCCCTTGGTATCGCTGCCATAGCGGTTGTAGGGGCAGTCGGCGCAGATGCCGCCGGGATCGCCATAGCCCAGCTTGCCGTCCATGGACTGGCAGGCGGGCGGGGTATTGTCGTCGTAGTCCTCGCCTGTGGGCCAGTAGGTATTGGCGTTGTGGCTGTAGACAATGACGCCCTCCAGATACTTGGCGTAGTCCGGGTTGTCCGGATCGTCGCTGGGCAGCTCAAACTGGACCTGCCCGCCGCTGGGGATCTTCACGCGCTGGAAACCCAGCTGGAGGCCGTCGATGTCCTCCGCCAGCTCTTCCTTGGTAAAGCCGGCGCCGCCGTCGGCCGCCATATCGGGCAGCAGGAAAGGGGTGCGCTCCATCAAAGCAGTGTTCTGAGTGTTCATATAATTGTCCTCCTATAAAATTATTTCCTACACAGCCGTCAGGCGGCCATGCGGGTGACTTGGTTGATCCGCCGAAACAGCTCCGGCGACATGGTGACGATCTGGTAGCCAATCTCCTCTAATTTGGAGGCCCTGTCGTAGCTCTCCACATCCTGGCTGTACCGGGTGACGGCGTTGGCGAGACCGTAGAGGGTGTAGTCGGCGTCCTGGATCAAATGCTGGAATACCCCGTTGCTCTCCGCTTCGGTGATGCCAAAGCTGGAGCTTGCCAGCTTGACCACGCTGGGGATATCGGCGGTGTTCAGCTTCTTGTCTGTGCTATCCCGCAGCGTGTCTACGATCCTGGCAAACCAGGCTTCGTCTACCGCCGCCCGAACCGTGTCCTGCACCTTCATAGTGAACGCCTTATCATCAGCCTCCAGCGTTTCTTTGGAGTAGATCAGCAGGTTTTCATCCGCGCTGCTGACCCTGCCGATGTGATTGCGGCGGGTGCGGGCCTCGTTGACAGTCATGCCGTTAGAACAGACCAGACGGTAAATCAGAGGCTGGACACATACTGCGCCTTGGCCCGTCTCGCTGTTGGAGATGACCACACCGGCCTGCACGATGTCCCCGGGGACAACCTCGGCGGTGAGCTTGGGATTGACCACCTTGATGAACATATAGTCGTCCGACAAATTACAGCTCTCGTAGATGGCATCCGGTATCTCCTGGATGATGGGCAGGGTCATTTGCGCGATGTCGATGTTGTCAATGCGGCGGTAGCGGTTGCTGAGGAACGCCCTGGCCCGGCCGTCGATGGTGCGGATCATGCGCTGTTCCGGCCCTCGATGCAGCCAGGTGTTGACGTTGTGGGCCAGCAGACCGATGTTCTCCTGGAGCATCCGGTCGTAATACTTCCGAGGGATACCTAGGTAATCGCCCATCTGCCGGTGGGCGGTGGGCAGGATGTCCAGCGGCTCTATCCGGTCAATCTCGCCATCCAGCAGGCGCAGAGTGGGTACGCCGTCGCAGGTCTCCATGTGCAGATTTTCCGTATTTACCAGATAATCCGCCTTGGCCTGGCTCTGACGCATGATCTCCGCCGCCGCCTGCTGGATGGTCATTCCTTGCTTCATTTTCTTGATCCCTCACTTTCTTTTACCATGTGACCGCAATGCAGTTGTCCTGCACCGCAGTTGTCAGGCCGTCCTGCTCCAAAATCTCCGCCAGCCTAGGCCAGAGAGCCTTGGTCGGAAAGTCAGCCAACATTCCCTGCTTGACCTCTTTCCCGTCTGCCTTGGGGCAGACGCAGACGGAACCGTCCTCCTGGACTGTCAAGGCGTTGTGACCGCGGGAGTCCAAGTCAGCCAACAGGATTTCCAGCGCCTGACGGCCCTGAGCCTCGTACCACTGCTGAGGGTCTGCCGGCTGCTGGTTAGGCGGAACTGGCTGTTCCGCCGTGCCCTGTACCGGAGCCAGCTTAATCAGCGCACAGGAGAGCTTCCCGTTCTGATTTACCGTCACATCGGCAAATTCGTAGTCCATGACGCCATAGACGCGGATACGTCCGGTACCGCCCTGGGCAACGAATAAAGCCGGGTCACGCATCATCCACTCCCACCGGACATCGGGGTAGCTGGCCTTCAGGCAATCGGACACCCGGTAGTTGACGTGGTGCAGCAAGGTCTGGGCCAGTTGCCAGTTATAGCCGTTGGCCTGCTTCTGCTTGGCCATCCGCTGGGGGAATACCTGGGTACACAGGAGCCACAGACCCCACACCGCGAAGGTGCCAATCAGCAGCGAAATCTGCCAAGTTCCCCGCACCAGGGCCAGATTGGCAATTACTGCACCGGTCAGAAGTCCGATACTGCCGCCAATGGTCTTCTTTTGTTTCATTTCATTTGCCACCTTTACATTATTTTCGCTGAAAACAAAAAAAGAGGCATGATACCCACTCCCGCTACCGGAATATGTGGTATCATGCCTCTTCAATTTGCCGGAGCATTTCCCCGGCGGCGTCCCGATTCGGTGGGACATGGTTCACTCTGTCAAACACGCTCTTTGCATCATCCTCTCCGCCCAATGGGCCTTCGTTTATATATAAAAAGTACCGATTTGGGCGGACTGCTCCCTTGAACAGCGCAGTCCGGTCAATCGGTACTTGCGTACAACCTTAACAACGTATGCAATGCGGGTGCCTCCCCGGTCCCAAGCCCGTGGGCTCGGCTCCGCGTTTCAGCGGAGAACGCACAAACAATCAATTACATAAACATAATAGCATAGAATATCGTACCTGTCAACGGGTGTAATTTAGGAAAATTTGTCGAATAGCACTATCTCTAAGCTTGTTTTACTTCTGAAATTCCAGTTTGATTCGTTCAACTATATCTAAAATCGCTTGTTGTTGGCTTTCACTCAAATCATCTAAATAAAGATGATAGCGATTTTCTAATCCCATCATGTAGTCCAAGGACGTGTTATAAAGCAAGGCCAACTTTACCAGTTGCTCTACACTGGGCGTAATCGTATTGCACTCATATCCGCTGATAGTGGATCGTGTCACTTCTAATCGGGCTGCTACATCAGACTGTGAAAGATTACGTTTCTCTCTCAATGATTTTAGACGCAGACCGAAATCATATACCATCGCCATATCCGCCTTCCTTCTGTATATATATATTTTACAAGACAAGACGACGTTATGACTCGTTATTTTTAGGAAATATAGACAGTTAAAATTGACACCTGGTAAATGATGTAGTACAATAGATTGCAGTGTAAAGGCAGATAATTACAGAAGTTACAAGTCATTTGCTTTCAAAATACGTCGAGGTTTTACCAAAAATTTTGGTTTTTGACATTTTTACCTTGTTTTTTTACATTTCCATTGGTGATTTTTAGCGCGTGGTTTATATTGAGGCCATAGTAAAAGAACCAGTGGGGGGTAAGACGGCCAATGATACGTTTTATGATTTGTGATACGGATACAGAATTTCTCAATAAGTTGGCCGCTGCGCTCCATAGTAATTTTGATCCATGTTCAGTTGAATATATGTATGGACCTTCTGCTTTGGAGGTGTCTCTCCGTTCCAATTCTGGCGGAGCTGACGTTTTATTAACTGAAATAGAACTGCGGGATAATAATTCGATATCTATTATAAGAAAATACTTGAAAGAAAGTTCTCCTCTGCAAGTCATATATATGACGCCAAAAATCGAATACTGTACCGAAGTGTATGATACCCGGCACTGTGGTTTTTTATTAAAACCAGTTGAATTAGAAAAGTTGCTCCGTGATGTGCGTCGGGCGATTCAAATGCAAGAGATTCAGAAGAATAATGGTATCGTTATTCAGCAAGGTGGAGGATTGCATATTCTTTCCCCAAACACGTTGTTGTGTGGGGAAAGTCATGGTCGTGTAATAAGATTAGTGACAGATACTGAAACATTGGAGACATATGATAAAATCGCACATTTTTCTTTCCAACTGGATAAGCGATTTTGCATCTGCCACAAGAGTTATCTGGTGAACATGGAGCGAGTGAAACAATATTGCGGTGATCATTTTTTGATGTCTGATGGAACAATGGTACCAATCAGTCAAAGCAAGAGAAAGGATGTCAGACAACAATTTTTTGAGTATATGGGAAGTGCAGCGATTGCAAAATAAAAATGAAGGTGGTCGGTGGTTACAATGATCGTCACGTTGATTGCGCAAGATCAGATTTCTACGATATCTTTGCCAGAAAGAGTCAGTGGCCGATATTGGATTCCTTTACGAGAATTGGACGGATCCTCTATTTATGTGGCCGATGTAGAAGGCATCCAGGAAAATTGGATCTTACATAATAGTTCATTTCTTGCTGTTTTTGATGAAAAGGGCTATGAAACAGATCACTTAACACTGACAACAAATAACCGCGTTTTCGGTGCAAAGGATAGAAAAACCGGACAACCTGTGCAGTTTTATGTTGAGCCTTCTACTGAAAATCGTCGAACATATCGAAAATACTGTGTTAGGGAAGAGTGTCGCCTAGACATCGGAAGAGCGGCAGATAATCAGATCGTATTTAATAATCAATATGTCTCCTCACATCATGCATGTCTGGTTTGGCAGAACCAAACTTGGAGCATTACGGATACTCAAAGCAGCAACGGTACTTTTATGAATGAGAGACGTATTGCGACAAAGCAACTGGCTGCTGGAGATATGGTCTATATTATGGGGCTAAGGATCATCGTTGGGAATGGCTTCTTTGCGATGAATAACCCAGATGATGCTGTCACCGTAACCTCTTCAGCGGTCGCGGAACTGAAACCGCAGGAAGTAAGGGATTCTGAGTTCGATTATGAAGAAGAATCCATTCCAGAGATTTTTCAGAGCTCTCCCAGAGTACGGCACAATTTTGTGAAACAGGCCATTACCATAGATCCGCCTCCTGCTATACAGAAGGTTGAGCCGGTTCCTCTGGCACTGCTTTTGGGGCCAGCTTTGACTATGGGCTTGACCGCTGTCGTAATGGCTGCAGTTGCGGTAATTGGCCTGATGAATGGGACATCTACTCCGTTGTCTGCTGTGCCAACTATTGTAATGTCATTCTCCATGCTGTGTGGTACGCTTCTATGGCCAATGCTTACAAAGCGAAGCGAGAAAAAGCGGCGGGCGCAAATGGAAGTGGAGCGACAGAAAAAGTATCGCGAGTATTTGGATCGAGTTCGAGATGAGATTTTTAGAGTGGGAGAAGAACAAAAGTCAATTCTGCTGGAAAATTACCCTGACATAGAAGAATGTGAAGATTGGATTATTCATCGAGATAGGAGACTTTGGGAGCGTTCTGCCGGTCAGGATGATTTCCTGAGCCTGAGATTGGGCCTCGGAGATCTGGCAATGGATGCAGAACTGAAATTCCCGGATAAAAAGTTTTCCATAGAAGCTGATCCTCTCTTGAATGAAGTCAACCGAATGGCGGATGCTCCGCAGATTCTCAAAGGGGTACCGATTACTTGCTCCATGCTCCACAATCCTATGGTTGGCATAGTGGGTGACCCTACAGAAACGCGGCAGTTTTTGCAAGGACTTATTCTTCAGTTGACAGCGCTGCACAGTTACGAGCAAGTAAAGTTGGTATTCTTCCTCAGAGAAGGGGAGGTGCCTGCCTGGAACAACTTTAAGCAACTCTTTCATACATGGGATGAGAATACTGATATGCGATATTTCGCAGTCGGTGAGGAAGAAGAAAAAGCAGTTTCCCTGTGCCTGGAGCGCATTTTGTCAGAACGAAAAGAGGCGCATATCAGCAACCCTGGAATCCCTTCTCCGTATTATGTTTTAATTTCGACTGATCCATCTGTTACAGGGAGAATCGGACTATTCTCTGAAGTTGCTTCTTTGCAGGATAACCACGGTTTTTCTGGAATTATAAGCGCTAATGAAATAGCGGAGCTTTCCCAAGGCTGTACTTCGGTGCTCGAACTCAGCAAAGAGAAGTCGTCAATATATAGTAAAGATGACCTGACAGGAGCAAAGCGATTCTTTGTCCCTGATATGCCAGACCCGGCTAAAACTGATGAACTGTGTGGCATCTTGGCGAATTTGGTCATGCACACACGGGCCCAAAAGCATACGCTTCCAAATTTGATCACGTTCCTTGAAATGTATGGAGTGGGAAAAGCTGAGCATCTGAATGCGCTGACACGTTGGAAGGAAAACAGTCCAGTAAATACACTTCAAGCTCCTATTGGCGTTGAAGAAGACGGGTCCGTATTCTATCTGGATCTACACGAAAGGGCGCACGGTCCTCATGGGCTTGTAGCCGGTATGACGGGGTCTGGTAAGTCGGAGTTTATCATTACCTATCTGCTGTCAATGGCAGTTAATTACCACCCGGACGAAGTGTCCTTTATTCTGATCGACTATAAGGGCGGCGGCTTGGCTGGCGCATTTGAGGATCCGGAACATGGTATCCGCCTGCCGCATTTGGCCGGAACAATTACAAATTTGGATGGATCGGCTGTCAACCGGGCACTTATTTCGATTCAAAGTGAACTGCGTAGACGTCAGGCCGTTTTCAATGAAGCAAAACGGGCCACAGGCGAAGGCACAATGGATATCTATAAATATCAAAAGTTGTACCGAAGCGGCACGGTGACGGAGCCGATCCCGCATCTGCTTGTGGTTTCCGATGAGTTTGCGGAACTGAAGGCCCAGCAGCCGGAGTTTATGGCGCAACTCATTTCGGCGGCCCGCATTGGCCGGAGCCTAGGTGTTCACCTGATTCTTGCAACACAGAAGCCCTCCGGTGTGGTAGATGATCAAATTTGGAGCAACAGCCGATTCCGTGTCTGCCTAAAGGTACAAGAGCGGGCGGACAGTATGGAAATGCTGAAGCGGCCGGATGCTGCGGAACTAAAGGATACGGGCAGATTCTATCTCCAGGTTGGTTTTAATGAGCTGTTCGAACTGGGCCAATCTGCATGGTGCGGAGCACCCTATGTACCTACAGATCGTTTGGAACGCAAACGGGATGACCGGGTGGAGATTATGGATCATCTGGGCCGGGTGTTATTAGAGACTCGCCCCAAAACTGTAGGTACCGTCAATGACACTAGCCAAGTAGTAGCCATCGTAAAATATCTATCTTCTCTGGCGGATGCCGAACACATTGGAGCAAGACGGCTTTGGCTGCCCCAGATCCCGGCACTGATCTATCTGACCGATCTGATTCAGAAATATCGGTGGATGCCAGAACCTCTGGAGTTGGAGCCGGTGGTTGGCGAGTATGATGACCCGTTTAATCAGACACAGGGATTACTTACAATTCCTTTCTCTCAGGCAGGAAATGCACTGATTTACGGTGCAGCCGGCAGTGGGAAAAATACTTTGCTCAACACAATGCTTGTGTGCCTTCTCAGTTCGTATAATCCGGAGCAGCTGAACATCTATATTGTGGACATGGGCGAAGAGACATTACAGGTTTTTGCCGATGCGCCCCAAGTGGGTGATGTCCTGCTCTCCTCGGATGGAGAAAAGGTCATCGGCCTGTTCAAAATGCTGCAGGAAGAGATTGTTGCTCGGAAAAAGCGTTTTACAGCAGGTGATGGGAGTTATGCGGGATATTGCCGCAGCACAGGAGAAACCGTTCCACAAATCTTAGTTGTACTGCGTAATTATTCGGCGTTTGCAGAGCAATTTGAGGGGTTGGATGATCGCCTGATTCAAATGACCCGAGAGTGCAGTAAATATGGAATCTACTTCCTGGTGACCGCCAACGCGGCAAATACCATCCGATATCGGGTTGCACAAAATTTTGCCACTGTGTATGCGTTACAACTTAACGATGTGTCCGACTACATTGGAATATTTAGCGGTACTGGAGGCGTGTATCCGTCGAAAATCAAGGGTCGTGGTATTTTCAAGACAGATTGTGTGTATGAATTCCAATGCGCGCAGTTTGCCCAGGAGACAGGCCAGGATGCCCTTCGGAAATTTGTGGACGAGTTAAATAAGCAGCCGGGGAATCGGGCGAGACCGGTTCCGACACTGCCAAATCGAGTTGTTCCGAGTATGTTCCAGGACGATTTCCACCTATCTAAGGTACCAATCGGTATTGGAAAAGCGTCGTTGCATACCAGTTCGTTGGATTTGAGCTTGTCTGTAATTTCTGTCATCCTTTCCCATGACACAAGCGAGTTAGCGGCAACG
The DNA here is from genome assembly GCA_910588635.1 of uncultured Oscillospiraceae bacterium. Lineage (GTDB taxonomy): Bacteria > Bacillota > Clostridia > Oscillospirales > Oscillospiraceae > Lawsonibacter. The sequence continues at coordinate 21,437 of CAJUPW010000002.1, forward strand.
GTTCAAGGTGTGAGCGAACAAATGTCTCGTTTGGAGGGAACAGTTACAGTTCTGGACGGTGCCGGGCTGGTATCTGAGCCGGAATCGTTCTCCTATGAATATGTGAAAAACAATTTTGAGGGCCGTATTAAGCTGCTCTTCCAGGAAATGGTTCGCCGCAATAATACCTATAAGACATCGGTTGCAGAAAAACGGGCGATTGAAGATTATGCGCCGGAATATTACGTGGTTACTGGGTTGCAGGCAATTATCAACAGCCTGTCCGACCAGGGCAAGGATGAACTGAACACCTTGCTGGAGAAAGCGGAAACATACTATAACATCCGGTTTATCCTCTGTGATGATGCAAGGACGTTTTCTTCATTCAATGGAAATGGCTGGTATAAACAGCACGTTACCGGCACCGATGGAATTTGGGTAGGGGATGGGATTACAGATCAGTACATCTTGAAGATCGGGAAATTGACCAATGACCTGTATTCTGAAATTCCCGTACACTTTGGATATCTAGTGAAACGTGGAAAACCGACCTTAGTCAAACTGATTATTGGTGAGCATTGCGAGGAGGATGACAAATGAATAGGCTGAACATTGAAGTATACCTTCCTGCAATGCTGAAAAGTTTTGACGTTCAAATTCCGGCTGATATGAAGCTGTCGCAAATTACCCCACTGGTCTCGGACGCACTGGCTCAGATGTCGGGGGAACTCTATTCATCGGATACGTCTCCGATCCTCTGCAACTTGGAGGACGGGAATATCCTCAATATTAACATGACCGCCTGGAATCTTGGCTTACGAAATGGTTCCAGACTCATGCTGATATAATTTCTTAAACAGTTTGAAAGGAGCATAGACATGGCACAAGGAAAAATCATTGTTGAAACCAGCCGCCTGGACAGTACCGCTTCTCAGGTAGATCGTCTGGCAGACCAGTACGAGAGTGAGTACAATGCGCTGTTCGGGACGGTCAAGGACCTTCAGAATGCCTGGAGCGGCGAGGATAATGTGGCGTTCACCAGCCAAATCGAGGGGTTCCGCGATGACTTTCAGCGCATGACCCGGCTGATGAGGGACTACGCGGACTATCTGAGAAAGGTAGCTGAGTCCTATCGTTCTACGCAGGACAATGTGGCGGCGAAAGCAAAGACGCTGTCTCAGGGCAGCTAATAACAGGAGGGGAACAAAATGCCTGATATTAAAATTACATTTTCTGAGGTCAGAACAAAGAACCAGCAGATCCGCAAGCACAATCAGACCCTGGACGATACCCTGAAGCAGATCAAGAATATCATCAACAGCCTGGAAGCCGACTGGACGTCGGATACCTCTGATACCATTCGGTCTAAGATTACCGGGATGCAGCCGAAATTTGATTCTTACCGCGAGGTTATCGAGAGCTACGCCAAGTTCCTGGACAACACTGTGGAACAGTACGAGACAACAGAAGGGACTCTCCAGTCCAACGCTGCGAGCCAGTTTATCTAAGCGATTATGTCTGCGGGATGCAGAATATCTGTGTCCCGCAGACACTCAAATTATGAAAGCTACGGGCAAGATGCCCGAATCTATATGAGGGAGAATGGAGAGAAAAATCATGCGTAAAAGGATCATCTCTTTGTTGCTGATACTCGCTTTGACAATGGGGATCACTCCGCTCAGTGCCTGCGGTAGTAAGGATGAGGGAGGAACTGTAACAAGAGGAGAGTGGGTCGCCATGCTCTCAGAAATGTTCGGTATGGACTCCTATGTAGAAGATACTCCGTATTATACCGACGTATCAGCGGAGACAGCATTGTTCCCGTATGTCCAGTCTGCTGCGGAGTGGGAGGTACTTTCCATTTTCCCCAGAGGCGAGTTGGAACCGGATAAAGCGGTGACCCGAGAAGAAGTTGGCAGTACCGCCGCGATTGCCGCCGGCTGTGATGTGGCAGATGACCAGTTTGATGACAAAGGAAAGTTCAATTCCGATGCCTCTATTGATTTTGCCGTTCAGCACGGTATTTTGGAGAACAACAAAAGACTGTCTAAGAAAATGACAGAGGAAGAGTGCCAGGCAGCTCTGGATGCCGCCCGGGACGCTTATTTGAACACTCCAGTGACAGAAAAAATATCTGTTACAGAGATTGAGAACGTAGCTGATTTGACCGATTTGTCTCCTGATGTGCTTCAACAGGATATGGGCCAAGTAAGGATTCCAACAGGCGCTTCAGGCGGCGTTACACAGGATGCGACTGGCGAACCGAAAGCCTCCGTGGATACAGGAAACGGTATTGTGGAAGTGGGGGTTGGAGAGGTCTTTATCACGGCTCCTACGGCGGAACATCCAACCGGCGTTGCCTATAAAGTATCTTCTATAGAAGAAGTAGATGGAGAAATTGTTTTTACCACAGAGACGCCAACTCTATATGATCTCTATGAGGAGCTTGATGTTCATACAACAGTCCAGGCCGACGCCAGTAATATTATTTGGCTGGTAGGCGGTGGCTCATCTGTAACTGCTCAGGGGACTTCCAATGAGGGTGGGGATACATACCATATTGAGTTATTATCCAATCAGCTTGGAAATCATCAGGCAGTGCCTTTAGACGGAGATACCTACAATTTTGGAGGCTTCAACAGACATTTTGAATTTGGAAACGGTAGTTTTCAAAAGAATAGTTCCAATCATAACTCCAGCGCTATCGGGTCTGGAGAAGGGGCGCAGGCACTGGAAAAAAGCAATTTTGTATATGAAGGCCCCCCAAGCATTGATGATTTTAACGGATCGACGGATTCTTGGAGCAAAAACCTGGAGATTGACAACCAATTTTCCGGTGGTTATAAAATCAGCGGAGATATTTCTATCAATGCGCTTACAGTAACAACTGAAATTGAGTACAAGAGAACCCGGTGGTTTAATATACCTTACGGAGTGGAGTATGCCAGCGTCAAGCTCGATTCCAACATCTCATCCTCGCTAACACTAGAGGGAAATTTAAGTGAGCGTCTCCATATTGCTACTGTTCCCATCCCAATTGCGGCTACGGGGTTATCTGTTGGAGTCGATTTATACCTATATGCAGACGCCAATGGATCCTTAGTGGTGGGCGCTTCTTTAGGAAGTGAGGCAAAGGCGGAGTATTCTGGTGGAAGGCTCAAACACACTGCAAACTCAGAGGCTAATGCGAATGTGGATGCGAATCTCGAAATTAATTTTGGAGCAGAGCTTGCGGCCACTCTTGAGGCGTTAAGCATCATAAAAATAGTCGATGTTGGTGTTAAAGCAGGCGGAACAGTAACGGCCAGTGCCAGCATCGCTGGTTCCTGCAAAGCCAGTGAGGAGGATGGAGCAGCCAAATTGACCTATCAGGAGTCTCTGAAAATTCAAGCTGATTTGTATGTGCCGACAGTAAATATCTATGCGGGCGGTTCTGGAACCCTGATTGGTGATCTTGGGTTAAGCGGCTCGTGGGATATTATGACAAAAGACAAGGGCGCAATGAAGGTTAATTTGGCAGACTATGAATGGGTATTTTGGGAAGAGACTGTTTTGACGGACGCTGATGGGGATATTACAGCCAGCGAATCTACCACTGCGGGAGAGGAAGATGGCGTTGGCGCGTCTGATGAAGATCGGCTGGATCTTACGGCTTACGTTGTGACGCTGAACGGAGAGTCAAGGCAGTTGGAACTGGAACTGGCAGACGGTGAAACTGCGCCGGCGGTCACATGGACCTCTGAGGATCCCAGTGTTGCCCGTGTTGACAGTACCGGACTTGTGTCCCCCGTGAGTACTGGTTATACGCTGATTACCGTGAGTTTGCAGGCCGACCCCAGTGTGTATGTAAAATGTGCCGTCTACGTTGAAGAAATCGGTGAGAATAACTGGGAGTTCCTGCCTGCGGATACAGCATTTAGAATTTGATTGGCTGGAGGTGAGATGCCTGTGGCGTTGAATACTTCAAGTACTAATGCACAGATTGTACAACTTCAGCGGCAAAGCGCCACAGCATCTCATATAGCCAAATTGCTTTCCGAATATAAGGCAAGGCTTACTGAGTCATGGTCTGGCGTGGAGACGGACTACTTCTGTGGTGTGATTGAGGCGCAGATTCGGGAGTGTGAAAATCTTGCGGAAGAATCAAACCGTCTGTGCCAGGATATTGTTCGAGCAATGGAGGAGATATTGACGAAAGAAACCGCCATTGCAGCGACGTCAGACCCTACCTGACCAAGGAGGTTGCGGTGTATGGCCTACATTTGTATTACCTATACCGGAGTATCAGCGGCAAATCAACTGCTTCAGAAAGCAATCCGAGAGATGGAGGAAGTGGATGAAGCCTCCTTAAAAGTTGAAACCCAGATTGATTCGGAGGTTAGTTCGTATTATCAGATTGCAGAGCGGCTTCAAAATTACCATCGGTCTGCGGAGAGTATTCATCAGACGATGAAAGAACTTCTTGAGGCTACAAATTCCGGATTGATGGAGTATAGGACAACGGAAAGAAGATTGAACCAGGCGGCTCAAAAAACAGAGCGCCTGAAATGGGGTGAATGAGTTGAAATTGACTGCAGATCGCAACGGAAATACCAGATACTTTTCCGCCAAACTGGGCTGGAGAGAGCATTTTGACTACAAAGAGATTGAAATTTTGTCGGCGGGTGCGATACCGATGTTGATTCCGCCTACCGCTGTACAAGGGCGCAAAAATAATGTCCTCAAGTTTGATATTTCTACATATTCAACTCTGGAATTCTATTTGACCTGTGTCCTTGGCCGGGAGCAGTTTGCGGAGCTGTTGCTTCGTATCATTGACGTATTTCAGCGTATGCAGCAAATTTATCTCAATTATAAGAATTTGGTTCTTGATCTGGATAAAGTATATATTCAACTCAATGACAGAACAGTTCATTTCATCTATCTCCCTTTGACAAACAGCACGCGAGAGGCGACTCAAATTGATTTCTTCCGACTCTTGATTGCAAAGGCGGTTCGGAGTACCTACGAGCAGTCTGCTTTTTTGGATGAGTGCCTGGCCTGGATGGACCGCCCAGCCCCGTTTGTCCCCAGTGAGTTTGAACGCTTTATCAAAGAACATACCAGTGTTGTGGATCCGGTGGTTGCTGACAAAACTCCTGCCAGGGAGCAAAACGATGTATTGCGGCAGCGTATCGAGCCTAAGCCGAGCCAGTTTGTCCGTCCAGAGCCAAAATCTGTAGCACCCTCTTTTCCGCCGCCCGTAGGGGTACAAGGTAGTACAAGTCAACTGGGCGAATCGACTGCTGGCGGTACTGTTCTTCTTTGCGAAAATGAGCCGCAACTGCCAAAAGTCCGTTTCTTTATCCAGCGGCTCCAGCCCGAGGAGCGGGTCGAACTGACCAGTTTCCCGTTCTTGGTTGGGACGGAACTGGGTAGCGTAGCATATTGTGTTTCTGGTAATGCAGCTGTGAGCCGGCGCCATGCAGAATTTATATTCGAGGATGAAGAGTGTTTTGTGGTTGATCAGAAATCAACCAATAAGACTTATATCAATGACTGTGCAATCCCACCGCTTATTCCCCAGCAGCTGAAGGATGGGGATGTGATTCGGTTGGGAAATGAAAAATTCCGTTTTATTCGAGAGGAGCTGGCCTGATGGAATACCTGGTGGCGGCATACACGGACACTGGTATACGAAAGGAAACCAACCAGGATAGCATTTGCATCCGTCGTGCCGCTGTATCTGGCAGAGGTGAGGCGGTCCTCGCTGTTGTGTGTGACGGAATGGGCGGACTGAAAAAGGGAGAAGTAGCCAGCGCCACAGCAGTCAACGCCTTCGGAACGTGGTTTGATGCTAACCTTTCCCGCCTGCCATCCTTTGGCGGCAGTGATTTTGCGCAGGTACGCCGTCAATGGGGGGGGCTTGTGGATGAACTCCATCAAAGCCTTCTGAGTTATGCAAAAGCGAATATGACCCAGCTTGGTACGACCATAGCAGCGTTCTTTGCCTATGGAGATCGCTATCTGACCATGAATATCGGAGATTCTCGTATCTATGAACGGAGGAAGTCTCTCCGTCAAATAACGGAAGATCAGTCCCTGGTGGCACGTGAAATTGCTGCCGGCCGAATCACAGAGGAAGAAAGCCGCCATCATCCACAGAGAAATATTTTGCTGCAATGTTTGGGCGCTGGCGATCAGGTGACACCCGTGTTTACAGAGGGAAAGGTACAAGGAGACGCGTTGTATCTTCTCTGTACAGACGGGTTGAGTCACGAAGTTTCGCCTGAAGAACTTGAGAAACGCTTCCAGGCGGTCTTCCTTAACTCCAAGGAAACCATGACTTCTGCTTTACGGGAGGTAACGGAGCTGTGCATGGCCAGGGGAGAGACGGATAACATTACTTCAATCCTTTTGAAAACAAAGGAGAGCGAGTTGATTGTTTCTAAACAAGCAAGAGTGAATAGGCTCAAGAAAATTTTTCATATTGGGCCAGGTGAGACTGAGCAGTCATTTGCGACATTGCTGGAAACAGCGCAGGTCACCCATACAGAGGAAGTAATAGATTTGGGATAAGAAACAAAGCAGGCACGCTGATCCTTCATCGTGTCTGCTTTGGCGTTTCAAAATGGGAGGGAGTACTTTATGAGACGAGTCAGTATTTTACTTCTGGTAGCCGTAATGCTGCTGCCTGGCTGTGGGAAACAAACCGCAGCGGCTGATGTGGAGCAAACGCCCAGTTGGCAGGAGCAGTATGACTTAGGTATTCGCTATTTATCCGAGGGCAACTATGAAGAGGCCATTATTGCATTTACAGCGGCCATTGAGATTGACCCCAAACGGGCGGAGGCCTATGTAGGGCGCGGTGATGCCTATGTTCTGTCCGGTGAAACAGAGGACAATCTCACCGCCGCCCAGGCCGACTACGAGAAGGCCATTGATCTGGACGAAGCTAATGTCGAGGCCTACTTGGGTTTGGCCGATGTCTATATCCGCCGCGGGGAATATGACAAGGCCATCAATGTACTTCGGAACGCCTTGGAGAAAACGGAAAATGATCAGGCTATTGCCGAGAAGATTGCTGAAATGGAGGGCGGTGTTTTTGAAGACTCTAGCGGTAAAGCTCGCCGTAGCAATCACTATGAAAACAATGAACTAGTGGAATATTGGTTGTATGAATATGACCAGATGGGTAACAACATCCGTACTACATGCTACGACGCCTCCAATGTAATGAAAAATGTGAAGGAATCAGAGTTTGACGAAAATGGGAATGAGATTCGTAGAGTCACCACGTATACCGACAGCAAATTACGCACGGTTGAGAGCTTTGCCTATGACACCGCTGGACGGAGAGTACGAATTGATTCGAAAGATTTGTTTGATGGAAGTGAGCAGAATGTCTCTTATACACTAATTACATATGACGATGTAGCTCGTACAGAAACTCGTACGGATTACCAGAGTGACGGCACTGTGCAAGGAAAATTTGTCATCGAGTATGATGCCGATGGGGTGCGGCATAGAGCAGATCACTATGAGACAGACGATTCCGGTGAGCTTTACTTGGATTATTATGTGGAGTATATCTGGAACGAAGACGGTAGTTACGGAGGATACAATCTCTTTCAAGTAGCCCAATGAGCGCCGAAGTATATTCTAAGCTGGAACGGTAAAGAGAGCATACACATAGGAGGAGAAGCATGAAACAGGTTGGCGTCGTATTTTTAACTCTTTCCATGGTACTGTGTCTGGTGGCCTGTGGGCAAAACACGGAGGAACAGTGGCAGGAGCAATATGACCTAGGTATCCGCTACTTAGAAGAGGGTAACTACGAGGAAGCCATTATTGCTTTTACCGCCGCCATCGAGATTGATCCCAAGCAGGCTTCTGCCTATATGGGGCGTGGCGATGCCTACATCAAGTCTGGCGAGACAGAGGAGAACCTTTCTCTTGCTCAAATGGATTATGAGCACGCTATCGAACTGGACGAGACCAATGTTGACGCTTATCTGGGCCTGGCTGACGTGTATATCCGGCAAGGGGACTATGAAAAAGCACTGAAGATTTTACAGCAAGGCAGACGTAATACAGGAGAGAATCAACAGATAGTGGAACGGACAGAAGCTATAATAAATCAGGTCGCAAGCAACGCAGTAGACGTATTTTTAAATCACGAAGATATGTGGGGAAAGTACGCAACAGAAGAGGTGGCGTTCTCAGGAACTAATACACTTCGTTTTATGGATCTGGATTTCGATGGTTCACCAGAACTTGTAATTGAATCTCCCACTAATGGTAGTGGGGCGTTCACTAACCGCTATATTTTCCAACGTCAGAGCGAGAATATAGAGAGGGTGAACGAGAGCTTTGACCTTGGAAGCGGCTGGGACGAAATAAGTCTGATGCGAGACCGTGAAACTGGAGAATACTTCTATCTCGGCTTTGATCATTTCCAGGATGGAGCAATCATGGGGTTCGATTTATGGGCGAAACTTGCAATGCGGGATGGGCAATTAGAGGGAACACGCCTTTTCTCACACGGCTGGGATGAGCCGCTTGATTCTTATTATGGGTCTGGTTCCGAACCCATTACTCAGGAAGAGTTTGAACGTATTAAGGCCAAATTTGATGACTCGACAGAAAATGCGGATGGGTGGATTAGCGAGTCAATTCCATGGGATTCTTCTGTATCCTATAATGAAAAACATGCAGCGTTGGTGACTCTATATTGTGCGGCTTCTGCCCGTGATTATGAATAGAGATAATCACTGCTTGAACGAGTACACGTTATGAGAGTAGGAACCATAATGTAACAATCAGAAGGGTGAGAATATGCGGAAGATTCATAAAACGTTTCTTTGCCTTGCTTTGATAATCGGCTTATGTGCCTGTGGTCAGAAAGCCCCCACCTGGCAGGAGCAGTATGACCTTGGCGTTCGCTACTTGTCCGAGGGCAACTATGAAGATGCTATCATCGCCTTTACGGCGGCCATTGAGATCGATCCCAAATGGGCGCCCGCCTATGTAGGCCGTGGCGACGCCTATGTGCTGTCCGGAGAGACAGAGGAGAATTTGACCGCCGCGAAGGCTGACTTTGAGAAAGCCATCGAGTTGGATGAGACCGACGCTGAAGCTTATCTTGGATTGGCGGATATATATATCCGCCAAGGTGATTATGACAAAGCACTGGAAATTCTACGTGATGGAATAGAAAAGGCAGGAGAAAATCAAGTAATTACGGACAAATTGGCCGAGGTGGAAGATTTGGCGGGCAGTAATACAGATTCACCCGAAGATAATGAGTCTAATGAGAGTGTAACTGCCTCCGTGGATGAAATCTTGGATTTACGTGACGTGTCGATTGAATATACAACGGATCCTGAAGCTTTTGCGGGAAATGAGGGAGCGGTGGGAGCTATGGTAATCAACTCTACAGTCTACGGTCCCTCAAACGTAAGGGACGCACTTATAGCAAACTGGTTCCTCGATGTATCGCCCACACAGGATGAAATAAATGACACAGTCAGTTTTATGATTCCAATTTGGAAAGAGGAGCGAAAGTCAAATCCTTGGTCTCTGGATGAACAGATACCGTTTCAGCGTGGTCAGGGCCATCCTGTTAGGCCAGAAGAACTCGGACACACGGCCTACGTCATAATGATTGGGTTGGACGAGAATATGGATGCCGTGGGCTATGCCATTGTCAAGGAAACCATTCCTGGATAAAAGTTTTGTGTGTGAAATTAGGAGCAAGCTAAAAGGAGAAATAGATAGTGAAACGAATGACATATATCATGCTGGCGTTGATATTACTGTTATGCTCCTGTGGACAGCCTAGCGCAACCGGGGATGATGAGAACACTATCCCCACCTGGCAGGAGCAGTACGATTTGGGCGTCCGCTACTTATCAGAGGGCAATTACGAGGAGGCTATTATTGCTTTCACTGCTGCCATTGAGATTGATCCAAAGCAGGCTGCGGCCTATGTGGGACGTGGCGACGTCTATGTGGCGCTGGCTGGACAGGAGACAGACCGTTCTGCCGCACTGGATTTGCGGGAAAAGGCAATCGCAGATTATGAGCGCGCATTAGAACTGGGCGGCACCCAAGCAGAGAGAAAACTGGAGGAAAGTAGGAAATTGATCCAACAACTCCGGGCGGAGGCGGATGCCCAGCCCCTACTGGAGACACTATATGTACGGTTTGCGGAAGACGATATAGAAGGCGCCAAGGCTTTGATGCGGCAAGCGGATTATCGGGAACTTTCGACATTGATTTCTGAGGATTCCTACCACTATGACCACGGTGACGGCTCAGGCATAGCTGTTTACCCCAATAATTTTTACTACTTCGGACAATGGGAAAACGGTGTGCGCAGCGGGCAAGGACTGTGGATTTGCGCAGCTTTTGAGGATGACAGCGATGTGGAGAGCTATACTTATGAAGGTGCGTGGGCCGATGACCGGCCGAACGGAGAGGGGCACATTGTCTGGAACCGGTACCCCGAAAAAATTCAAGTGGAACCGAACCACACAACCAGCGTCAAGACGGAAGTGACAGGTGCGTTTACGAATGGCCTGTACCACGGAACCATATACGAGACTTGGAATATGAACGATGGTAGCATTCTTGTTTGGTCGCCGATTATAGCAGTTAATGGCGTTTATCAACCTATGCAAAATGTGCCAGATGAGGTGAAAAACAGACAATACTATCAGGATTCTGTGTCTTCTGGTATGTATATTGTGGCATTAGATCAAGATAACCAAAGAACAGATTTATGGAATAGCGGTGAGGTGAATGCGGTCCAAGGATTTGATGAAGGGACGTAAAGGTTGTATGCATAAAAGAATTTTTACTGTTTTCTTATTGCTGATTATGCTTTCTGCCTGCGCCAAGGTCCAGTCCTCCTGGCAGGAACAGTATGATCTGGGTACTCGTTTCCTATCCGAGGGCAACTACGAGGAGGCCATTATCGCATTTACGGCCGCCATTGAAATTGATTCTAAGCAAGCCCCTGCCTATGTAGGACGGGGCAATGCCTATGTTGCCTCCGGTGAGACGGAGGAGAATATGGCTACCGCCCAGGCTGATTACGGACAGGCCATTGAATTGGATGCTACCAACACCGATGCATATTTGGGTCTTGCGGATATATTTATTTGGCAGGGAGACTATGACAAAGCACTGGAAGTTTTACAGGAAGCCTTGGAAATAAGCGGAGATACACAAGTCATTTTGGATGCAATTGAGGATTTAGAAAAAAATAAGTCAAATGATTTGTATATTGAAAATTACAAGGCAACCTTGGGTCAGTATCCAGAATATGTGGATAAAGGGTGGGGAACAGAATACACGGAATATACCCTGTATGATATTGACGAAAACGGTATTCCGGAATTGATAATTAAAGAGCCAGAAATATGGAATTACGTAATCTATACATTTGATGGGATCGAGAGTGTTCAATGCGGAGAGCTATGGGATTCATACTTCGGGACATATGCAGAACTGTACGAATATGAGGGGAATGGAGTCCTGATACATGGAGGTGGCATGGGCTCAGATAGAGTCGAATATATGTATGTACAGCAGCTTATAGATAATAGGTTAAACGATGGAGAACTAAGTGCGAGTACTGAGGATATTTCTTTCGACGAATTGTATGATATGCTAGATGATTACACACCCATCAATGATTTTCATCATTCAAGTGATCTTTCACTTTTGGGTGGTTAATTTGTTACACACCATAGGTAGTTGTAAACACGAAAGAAAGAGAAAAGGGGATTATTATGAAAAAAATCGCCAATTATCTATTTATACTGGCGATACTGGCAGGTATAACCGCTTGCGGAAACAACGCCGATACTCAGAGCGAACCAAACGCTCCTACTTGGCAGGAGCAGTACGACTTGGGTATCCGCTACCTATCCGAGGGTAATTATGAGGAAGCCATTATCGCCTTTACCGCTGCCATTGAGATTGATCCCAAGCGGGCAGAGGCTTATGTGGGCCGCGGCGATGCCTATATTGGTCTGGGTGAGACGGAGGAAAATTTGACCGCTGCGAAGGCCGACTACGAGAAGGCTATCGAACTGAACGAGACTAATGCGGAGGCGTATTTGGGTCTGGCCGATGTGTATATCCGGCAAGAAGACTATGACAAGGCCTTGGAAATTCTGCAAGAAGCATTAGAGAAAATTGGAAATGACAAGAGAATTTCTGATAAAATCGGAAGGATATCAAATAAAACTGATAATGATGATAATTCGGAAGACTCGTTCAATCCCGAAGAGATTGTTGCTGCGCAAGAAGGCTTACTAATTCGAGAAAATTGGTACAATGAAAATGGTTTGTGGAATTATACAGAATATTATTATAATGCATTAGGGGTCTGTCTTGAAGAAAAAACAACGCTGTATAACGGTGAAGTCCAAGAACATATAAAATATGATATTCACGGAAATGAAATTTGGCACTTACTTTATGATGACATTACAGAATATCAGAATTTTTATGACGAAGAAGATCGACTTATAAGACGTGAAAATGATGTGATAACAACATATTATTATGATGGACGAACTGTACGACATGAAAGTGATTCTACACATGGAGTAGATGAATATGACGAAAATGGGAATCTAATATTTGAAGAGTGGTCTTGGAATGATGATATTGATCGGGACTATGCAGGATTATTGATCAATCGCTATTACCACGAATACAATGAGAAAGGCCTTATTACAAAGACGATTTGGCCTAAAATTTCAGAGGGAATCTGGAGACCCCACAACGGGTGGGAACGCACATATGAATACGAATACAATGCATCGGGTGCCCCCACAAAAAAATATGAATACGAAAATGGAAAGAAAACTTCTGACTGGTGGGAGTATATCTATTCATAGGAGGAGATTTTGTGCTACTAACTTTTAACGACACATACGAGATAAAATCCGTTATTGGAAAAGGAGGTATGTCTACCGTCTATCTTGCTGAACACAAACGCCTCCATACCCGCTGGGCGGTAAAAGAGGTGCGCAAGCAGCAGGCTGCACGTTTTGACTTTCTGGCGGAGTCAAACATCCTCAAAAGGTTACAGCACCCCATGCTGCCCCGGATCATTGATATCTTTGAGGATCGGGACTGCATCTATATTGTGGAGGACTTCGTAGAGGGCGTTACCCTGGACGAACTTCTGAAGCAACAAAAGCGGGTAGAGGAAGCGGTTGCGCTGCAGTGGTTCCGGGACCTGTGTGGCGTACTGAACTACCTCCATACCCAGAAACCAAATCCAATTATCTATCGAGATATGAAGCCGTCAAACATTATGCTCCAGCCAGACGGGAGCCTGAAGCTCATTGACTTCGGTATTGCCCGGGAGTATAAGCAGGACTCCAGCGCGGATACTACCTACATTGGCACGAAAGGATATGCCGCCCCGGAGCAGTTTGGCCGTGCCCAGACAGATGGGCGTACAGATATCTACTCCCTGGGAGTAACAATGTATCACCTGTTGACGGGTAAGAGTCCCTATGAGCCCCCCTATCAGTTTGTCCCGGCCCGACAACTGGCGCCGGAATTGTCACGGGGTATTGAGTACATATTAAATCACTGCATTCAGTCTGAGCCTGTCAACCGCTATCAAAATGTGGACGAGCTGCTACATGACCTGGATCATATGTATCGTTTTGATGACGCTTGGCGGAAATATAAGCGGGCCAACTATATCCGCATCGCCACCGTTGTGGTCATGCTGGCGGCATCGGTTGGGTTAATGGTCGGCGGCAGGTCGATCATGGGGCAGGAGAAGGAAGAGGCTTATTCTGCTCTGCTGGCCCAGGCCAGTAATCTGTACAAAACGGATTATGATGGGGCGGTGGCGGCTCTTGACGAGGCGCGAGGGCTGTATCCGGATCGTGTAGATGCCGACCGTCAGCAGACTTATGCTTTATACCTCAATGGGATGTGGCAGGAGTGTGTGGATTATGGGACTACGGTCATCCAGAACCACGGGGAGGATGTCCAAACCAGGCTTTCTATGGCTTCAGCGCAGTTTGAACTGGGGGAATACGAGGATGCGGCAGAAGGCTTCGCCCAAGGCGGCGATCTGTCGGCGGATAATTTGAGAGACTACGCTGTCTGTCTAGGCCGACTGGGCCAGATTGAAGAGGCGGAACAGACACTGGAGAAGCTGATCGGCAAGGGAGCCCATCCGGATGTGACCCAGTATGTACAAGGCGAGGTCTACTTTGCTATGGAGGAGTATCTTGCGGCGGAAACAGCCTTCCTAGATGCTTTGGAACAGGCTGAGAGCCCAGCTTTGACCCGGCGGTGTTATATTTCTCTGGGGGATTTGTACCGAGACTGTGCGGCCCTGGCCCGCATTAGTGCCTCTCCTATCCAGTATCCGGCCACAAAATCTGCGGAGCTGCTTTCTGAGGCTGTTGTGCAGGAAGGGCTGCGTTACGACAGTGTGCTGTGGGAAATGCTGGCACTGGCTTATTTTGAAGCTGACCATACGGATCCCTCTGCTCCCAAAAGCTATTTGACGAAAGCGGCGGAGTGTTTCAACCGTGTTATTGAACTGGGCGTAACAAAGGAGTATCTCTATTCTAATCTCTACACGATTTACTATGAAATGGAAGATTACGATAGGGCGGAAAAGGCTCTGACCGCTTATCAGGAGATGTTCCCGGAGGACTATATGCCTCATGCCTTGCGTGGAATGATGTTGATTACCATAGAAAATGAAAAACCCCAGTCTGGCCGGAACTACCAGCCAGCGCTGGCAGAGTATGAGACTGCCGGCAGTATGATCCGAAGTTCTGATGAGACCACCTATTATCAACAGCTTGGAAGCTTAATTGACAACCTGAAAAGAAATGGGTGGCTGTAAAATCCGGAAGAGAGATAAAAGGGAGATTTTTATGAAGAGAATCGTCAATTCCCTGCTGGTACTGGCGATATTGGCGGGCGTAACTGCCTGTAGCGGATCCGCCGACACGCAGAACGAATCTGACACTCCGACTTGGCAGGAGCAGTATGATCTGGGTGTGCGCTATCTATCCGAGGGGCACTACGAGGAAGCCATCATCGCCTTTACGGCCGCCATTGAGATTGATCCGAAGCAGGCCCTGGCCTATGTGGGCCGTGGTGATGCATACGTCCAGTCCGGAGAAACAGAGGAGAATCTGGTAGCGGCACAGGCGGACTATGAAAAGGCCATTGAGTTGGATGAGGCTAATGTGGACGCATATCTTGGCTTAGCGGATGTGTATATTCGACTGGGTGATAGTGAAAGAGCGCTGGAAATCATAAAACAAGGAATCGACCGCACAGGCGATGGAAGGTTACAAATCTTTTTTGATGAGTTATCTGAACGTTATCAAAATAATACACAAGATTTGATAACAGTAGCAGGTAGTATTTTTATGGGTGAGTTTGATGAAACGTATCAAAAATATTGTGAAGAGTATGATTTTAGAGTTGGTATGAGAACATATGGTATTAAATTTGAAACTCCAATCAATATCCAAATTGACGGTCAATCCATAACGATACAAGAGGCTGAGGCAGATAATTTATTTGAGCACTTCGATGAAGAAAGTCAATTATATAATTATTCAACCCAAACTGCCGGCATGATGATAGGACGAAGAATGTCATTAACAGGGTACGTTTATCAGCGAGATCCTGCGGGAGAATTAACCCATATCGAAGAGGGTGACAATTCTGAGATGGTAGATTATATTTATCATCCATATGGTGAATACGCTTTTTACCTTGTAAGTTATAAATTGTTAGATTAACAGATGAAGCCTACAGAATAAGAGGTGCTGTCGATGAAACGAGTTCTGCTTTGTATATTGTCAATGACTTTGTTGCTTTCCGCTTGCGGCAACCATGCCGACCCTCAGGATGAGCCGAACGCTCCAACTTGGCAGGAGCAGTACGATCTTGGTGTCCGCTACCTATCTGAGGGTAACTACGAGGAGGCCATCATTGCCTTTACGGCCGCCATCGAGATCGACCCCAAACAGGCCCTTGCCTATGTGGGCCGTGGTGATGCCTACGTTCAGTCTGGAGAGACAGAGGAGAATCTGGCAGCAGCCCAGGGGGACTATGAGATGGCTATCGGGTTGGATAAGACCAATGTTGATGCTTACCTTGGTTTGGCGGATGTGTATATTCAAAAAGGAGAGTATGACAAGGCACTGGAGATTTTACAACAAGGATTTGATTTTACAGCTGACAAGTCAATTCAACAGATGATAAACGATATGAGTCCTGACGTAAGCTCTGATGTTACTTCGGACAATAAAATGACAAGATTTTATGCGACTGTTTCTGATATTGAATTATTGGATCCACTAGAAGGACATAATGAGGGTTCTGTTGGCCAGTTGAATTTTAGTTACGCATGGGATACCACCCAAATTCCTGCGTCATTAGGTAGCAGAATTTATACAGCCCTTATTGCGGGATGGAATCAAGATGGATTTACAGATGAGGATATTTTGAGTGGTGCGTCGACCTGGGAGGACATTTGGAAAAACGGGGGAAGCCTTTGGAAGGATTACCCATATAGTAGGAATGCATTTCCAGTTTGGGAGGACGATCTTGGAACAACACAACAGGTTTTGTTATACGCCTTAGATCAGGACGGAAATGTTGTGGGTTACTTAATTTTACCAATATCTGTCCCTGGTTAAGGTTGAGTAAGGGATGTATGAATTAAACTGATTATCTATTAGTGATTTGGAATATTCCGAAAAAAGCGCCATATATGAAATAACATTATAGAAGGGGAAAATTTTATGACCAAAGGACAACTTATTTTTTTCAGTGGCGTAGCCTTGCTAGTGCTGACCATCATTCTGGCAATCATTTTCATTATAAGGAAACCAAAATACATACCGGGGAACGCAATCTATAGTGAAATAGACAAGAGCACACAAAAGCTACGAAACGGTTATCCTACAGATCGGCTGACAGTCCGCCGGGAGTCGGCGCGCTCCATCAATCCGGATACTGCTGTACTTTCTGGAGAAACTTCAAAATTGGCGGCGGAGCAGACGGAAAAATTGATGGGTACGGCGGTACTTCCCGGATCTGAGACCGAAAAATTACAGGAGGGAACGGCTCCTTTGCTGGGTGGAACGGCAAAGCTTCAGCAGACAGAAGAAACTGCGCAGTTCCATACTCAGGACGGTACCGCTGTGCTTTCTGAAGGAACAGCAGAATTGTCAGGGGAGCAGACAGAAAAGCTGGCGAGTTCGGAAGGACTTCCGGAACGGAAGGCTGAAAGCCGGTCAGAGGGAACAATGCCTTTGGAGGATGGGACTGTGAAACTCCAGCAGACGGAGAAAACTGCACAACTATATGGCCAGAGCGGTGCTACCAAAGGCGGAACGGAGAGATTGAATTCTTCTAAAGAGGATAGGACATAAGGTATGAAACGTATTCAAAGCATTCTTATGATATTTTGTATGATGCTTAGTATAGCTGCTTGTGGCCCGAAGCCCCTCACATGGCAAGAGCAGTATGACCTGGGCGTACGGTATTTGTCTGAGGGTAATTACCAGGAAGCTATCATTGCTTTTACGGCGGCAATAGAGATAGATCCAAAGCGGACAGAAACGTATACTGGATTGGTCGAGGCCTACTTGGCAATGGGCGAGTATGATAAAGTAAATGAAGTGTGGGAAATGGTCGATGCGCAGGAATGGTCCGATGAACTGTTAGCTATGATCAGTGTGCAAACCCAAAAGCATGAAGCCGTCCGTGTTGCTTTAGAGAATGGAGACCCTGGCCTATGGATTACTGGATTATCATATGACAAAGAGAGCTTTGTATCTGGTCAAGAAACTGAGTTTAAACTCACAATTTTCTATAATTGCCCACCAATTGAAGAATATCTAATTTATACAGGGGCCGATACCGCTGAGAAAGATCGTTATTCGTTTGTTGGAGATGGCTATTCTGTGCATGGGACAGGGATTATTCAAGTTCCTGTTTCTGCAACACCTGTTTTTTGGAAGAATAGATTTTTTGCGCTATATGTAAGCCTGCGTACGGAAAACGAAGGCATGGAAATTAGCAGTGATCGTATTTATATCACAGATGAAGGATTAGTTACGGATTATTATGCAAACAGAAATCACTACGGGGGGACGGAGTTTTCAGCTCGGAATAATTATCAAGAATTTACTTCGTTAGAGCCTTCTGAGCAAAGACGGATCACTACTATTGCGGAAACTATAGTACAAGGCAACAAGGATGAACTACTGTCTTTAATTCACACGGAAGACGGTATAAACGGGCAATATTTAACAGAGTGGAATGGATACAAGGTGGAAATTAGTGATAGAGATGATTGGTCTGTAACTAATTCACTGGATGATGCAACTGACCATAGTAAATGGTTTTCCATTGAAATGCGGTCAGAGAATGGCATTGGTTATGTCGGCTATGTAAATGATTCTTATACACAAAATACAACCGGAAAAGAGTCATGGCTGGATTACCACCAAACGGTTCGTCTCATTAGTTGTCCTTGTATAGATTGGCAGTGGAATGGAAACTTCTTGGAGCAAGAGTGGGTGCATTATTTTTGGCGTAGTCCATGTGATGAAAACGAAAGACGATGGTATCATTCCGATTATGTAACATGCGAAACCGTTGAAGAAACAGAAATGAATGGGACAATGGTTATGAGTTTGCGGGATGGTAAAGCAACCGCAACCGTTCATGAAGTGTCTAATTGGTCAAATCATCAGGATCTTGACGAGACAAATTCTTGGACAGACACATATATTTATGAGAATGGAGTGTTGGTGTCTAAAAATGGAGAGACATGGACTGGAGGCAAAGGATACCACTTTATTGATGGCTCTGGTGGAGGGATAAGCTATTCTGATGAACAATACGGACTGGACGAGAAATTTTGGTGAGTGGTGGGATTAAAGTGGTATGAAAAGAAGCTGGTTATTGATATTTTTATCTATATTACTCTTAGCGGGGTGCGGAAAATCGAATAGTCCCACTACATGGCAAGAGCAATACGACCTGGGTGTCCGCTACTTATCCGAGGGCAACTACGAAGAGGCCATTATTGCCTTTACGGCGGCCATCGAAATCGACCCCAAGCGTGCGGAAGCCTATGTGGGTCGCGGTGATGCCTACGTTGGATCCGTAGAGACGGAGGAAAATCTGGCGGCGGCCCAGGCGGATTATGAGAAAGCCATTGAATTGGATGAGAGCAACATTGACGCCTATCTGGGATTGGCAAATGTATATATTCAGCAGGGAGACTATGAGCGTACTCTGGATATATTGAAAAAAGGAGCAGAAAAGACAGAGGACAATCAGAAAATCCTAGATATACTCACAGAAATTAGTGGCGGAGAAAGTACAAGTGACAGCACCGGCACAGAGAAAAATACTGATTATAATATTTACGGTGCTACTGAATTTACGCAAAGAGAGAGCTACCAGGCAATTGAAGATTTAACCACCGATGAAGTATTTTTTTTGAGAGGAGCCTTGAAATCCGTTACTCAAAATGATATGAATTCACTTGATCAGTTAAGCAGAGCATATGTGGAAAATTCTGGGCATGATGTTTTTTCCGTCTTGACGCTTCTGGACGGCTATAAAATCCAGATGAATGTTTCTCCCGATCATAATGGCATGGGAACATCGTTAGAAATTCGCCCCAAAGAGGGAATGGGCTATGGACTATACATTGTCAGTGACAATGGAGGCGTTAGTGGTTCCTGTACATCTTGTGTATGCTCAAATTGGCAGTGGAATGGTGTCGCAACAGAACTGGTTTTGGAACAAGGTGATATATATTGTTATGCGACAATACCAATGAAGGAGGGATTGCGTGATGGTGCTGTGGTGACGACTTACCCAGCTAGTTCAATTACGCATTCTCCAGAATATACTGAAATTTACAATGAATTCCAAGATGGTATTATGATAAAAGCTAATGGTACGTCTGTGGAACCTGACAATTATTTTTGGGGGCTAACGCATGGAACTTCAGGCCCTTTGAGTTCTCAAAGTACATTGGATGATCTTTATTGGTAGAACTTTGAAGATGCGAATATGTGTTGAATCTAACGAAAAAGATAAAAGGATGTTGAATGATGAAACGATTATTGCCCTTTATATTTTGCTTTATACTGCTCCTTGCCTCCTGCGGCCCAAAAGCCCCCGCTTGGCAAGAGCAATACGAGCTAGGCGTCCGCTACCTATCTGAAGGTAACTATGAGGAGGCCATTATCGCCTTTACGGCGGTCATTGAAATAGACTCGAAACAGGCTCCTGCCTTTGTAGGCCGCGGCAATGCCTATATTGGGTTAGGCGAGACAGAAGAAAATCTGGCGGCTGCTCAGGCGGACTATGAGCAGGCCATTGAATTGGAAGAAACCAATGTGGACGCGTACCTCGGCCTGGCTGATGTGTATATCCGCCAGGGGAATTATGTGAAAGCGCTGGAAACATTGAAAGACGCCCTTCCTAAGACGGAAAACAATCAAAGCATCGCAGACAAGATTCAGGAGATTGAGAACGGATCGGCCGCAGATTCTAGTGGCAACCTTCGCTGGACAAGAAATGAAGTAGAAGAGGACTCAGAGGCCTATGAGGATCTGGAATTTTTCTTGAACAATTTTTACTATGGCGGGTTACGAGAATATGATTTTAGGAATGTCAATACAAAAATAACCGACACAAATGGATATAAGCGCAATATTTTAGAGGCAATGCTATATGATCCATTATGTTATGCTGGCCTTGTGAATGGGAAAGATTCCTGGGATACGGAGTCGGACTGGAATCACTCAGATCCGCAAGGAAAATGGTATGCCTATGCAAGTAGAAGCTGTGAGGATGTGGATTGGGTATTAGAACATATAATGAACTGTTCTACGTCCGATATTGCTGAATTAAAGGAAACTTTGATAGAACGCAAGGATGACGAAATGACTCCCTACATTTTGGACGGACGATATTATTGGGGACTGTACGGTGTCGGCGGAGGTTTTCAAGAGGCCGTAATCACAGAGTTTGTCCCGTATGTGAATTATTATTTTGTTACATATGAGATGCGACCCTGGGTAGATGAATACGGAAATATGTGGGACAATACGATTAGCGGACCGTACTTTGCGGTTGTAGAACGAAAAACGATTGACAACAGAGATTACTGGTCCCTTTATTACCACTGTTCCTTGACGGATGGCAGGATATTAACCCTTCCTACTGGTGAAGTCTCTGCCCAGGATGAACGGGCATGGAGACGGGCCTATTTGTCTTATCTCCAGGACAACACAAGTTTTGAATTAACGGAAGCAGATTTCCAGCTGATCTATATTGATGACAATGATATTCCGGAACTGTGGATATGCTATCCAAATATTGCGGCTGGGAGCCAGGTTTGCACCTTTAACGGGAAGACGGTTCAGGATATTTATATCTCCGAATACGGAACGCTTTCTTATATTGAACGGGGGGGATATTTCTATACAGAAGGTGGACACATGGACAATTACTGGGATGGAATATACCAACTGAAAGATGGCCAATTTACAGAGATTGCTCATGGAGATTTCGGCGCAGAGGACAATACAAATGTTCAGTTTGATGAAAACGGCCCGATTTATCAGTATATCTGGAACGGACAATCCGTTTCCGAAACAGAGTATCAACAAGAACTGGAAGCCAGCTTTGATTTAGCATCTGCACGCGATATTTTTGATGGACCCATCAGCAGTTATAATGAATTGCGGCAGAATCTAATAAAGTAAAATATGGGTGAAACGATGCTTAGATAATGTTGCATCAGAAAAAATTTTGGGCCAATCCTAAGGAGAAATAGATAATGAAACGAATGACATATATCATGATGACGCTGGTATTATTGTTGTGTTCTTGCGGACAGCCCAATACAATCGTCGAGAAGGATAATAATACTCCCACTTGGCAGGAGCAGTACGATTTGGGTGTTCGTTACCTGTCCAAGGGAAACTATGAAGAAGCTATCATAGCGTTTACTGCTGCGATTGAGATTGATCCTAAGCAAGCTCCCGCTTATGTAGGTCGCGGCGATGCGTATGTTTCGTCTGGTGAGACAGAGGAGAATCTTGCGATGGCACGGGCTGATTATGAAATGGCCATTGAACTGAATGAAACCAACACAGATGCTTATCTGGGTCTGGCTAATGTGTATATCCAACAAGGAGACCATGATATGGCTCTGAGGATCTTACAGAAAGCTTTGGAAAAAGTAAATGAAAATCAGGCTATTTTAGACGCAATCGAAAAGCTAGATGTTAAAGGTACTTATGGACAAACTGAATTCCAGCTTCGTCCTGATTACATCGATTTAGACAATATGTCACTTGAACAAAAAGATTATATTGAGTTGGCTGTAAATGCTGTGCGCAGTAATGACAGAGCCGGTCTGTTTAGCTTATATAATAGTACGGTTCCTTTTTTAGGTAGGGTATACACAATATGGGAAGGATACAAGGTCCAACTTTCCTTTGGTTACGGAGATCCCATTCAAAAAACTGCTTTGAGCATAGATGTGGAGATTCGCCCAGAAAATGGAACTGGATTCTATGCGAATATAAGCGATATGTCCCTCTGTCAATCGAGTTGCGTTTGTGAAGACTGGCAGTGGAACGGGGATGTTACCCAATCAGTATATAATATTGTTGGTACGAACGGAGAACTCCAGCTATCATGGGAAGATACTGGCACATTAAAAAATAACTTGAGAGAGGGAACATTTTCACATAAATATATGAATCATAACTTTACGGAAGTGTATCAAAATGGAGTTTTAATGGAGCGTGATGGAGTTGAAGAGAATGATTCCATGATACATACAGGTACGCTGTACACGTATCCTGAATCCATGCTTAATGAAGTAATAGACGATATCTATTGGTAATACCTATCCTGTTCCTATATCACATTTGGGTGTAATAGATGGGAGGAAGTTTCTTTGAAAAAACATGGTATTCGTCTTTTAGGGTCACTTATAGTTACTGCAATCGCAGTTTGCTGCTGCCTAACAGTTGTGCATGCATCTAATTATCATGATGTATCTGATAACGATTGGCATACTGAAGCAATTGAATATGTCAGGGAAGTCGGCTTAATGGAGGGAACCGGTAATGGAAATTTTCAGCCAGATCAGCAATTAACCAGAGCTCAAATAGTTGCTATTTTACATCGACTGGCAGGAAGTCCCGATGTGGGATACATGGGCCACTTTCAAGATGTTCCGACAGATGTATGGTATAGCCGTCCCGTCGCTTGGGCTTATGAAAAAGGCATTGTACATGGCACGTCAGGAACAACATTTTCACCCTCGTCCAAAATAACCAGAGAGCAGCTTGCTGTAATTATTTACAACTACCTTAAAGCGGAAGGCATTGAGCTTGAAGATGCCGAGAACGCTCGGTGGCGTATGAAAGATTGCTGGTCTGTATCCTATTATGCAGAAGATGGTGTTATAATGGTATGTGAAGCGGGCCTGATGAATCCAGACCAGCAGTATAACTTCAACCCTCAGAGTGGCGTTACACGGGCAGATGCAGCAGTTGTGTTTATGCGATTGAGCAAGGCTCTTTCCGGAGAACGCTTGACAGGTATGCTGATTCCAAATACAAAAATTGATTTTTCTACATATTCACAGAAAGAAAAGAATGCCAGCGCATTGGCTGTGGCGAAGCATATCGTGTCGGTCATTCCCTCTGATCGAGATGATGCGGAACGAATCGCAATGGCGGCACATATTGTTTCGCATTACAGTAAATTCTGTGAGTACACCATGTCTGGTAAGGATTATCGTACCGCTTATGGCGTGTTTGTCAAAGGAGAGTATTCCTGCGCTGGCTCAACTCGGGCACTTGGTTTGGTGTTGACCTACATGGGCTACGAATGGCGGCATATAAACGAAAACCAATATAGTCATCAATGGTGTGAGCTAACTGTGAATGGCCGGACTCTTATTGCAGATGGACAAACTGGGGAGGTCCGTTATGAGGATGGCGACTCAACAGAGCTTGTCAGTCATTTGTTTGTAGGCTTTATTGATCCTTGGCCATATACCTTGCAATAACAAGGCATTGTGACATGGAAAAAGATTAGTTGCGAAAGCCCATATATTTCGTAATATGAACTGAACCATTTTGTGCGGACAGAACAATAAAGTGCCCTGGCAGGAAATTGAATCGCCCCAGTAAAAGTGGACAATAGACAAAATACCCCCTATGTAGGAAAAAAGAGACTACATAGGGGGTATTGTTATTAAGCTTTCTTCTCGGATGCTTGCGAAATATCGTTGAAGCCTGTCAAACCCGCTGGAAAATGATTTGCTTACGCAGGTACAGATTCGCTACCGCCGCAGTGACGTATTCTCGACTCTTAGCCACCAGCATCATGTCGGGGATGTTGTCGCTGGTGGTGGTGTCGTCATTGTAAAGGACGTCCATCAGCTTTTCATCGGTGGAAACATCCCTCACCCCCAGTTCGGCGCACTTGATCAGTTCGGCGGTGGAGAGCAGGGCCTGACGGGACAGCGCCATCACTTGGGCCTCCTGCTCACTGGGGCGATCCCGCCGGAACAGCTCCCGCGCCTTAGCGACAGGGATTCCCCTGAGAACCGTCAGCTTCAGGAACGCCGCCACCCGCAGGGGCAGGCTCTCAGACAGGGGGACCACATACAGACCGCCCAGCAGATCGTACAGCGCCTCAAAGTCCGTCGCACCCGTCCCGGATGCCACCAGTCCCCGTGTGCAGAGGCGGCCCAGACAGTCCTCCAGCGTCCGCAGAGCGGGAATGGCGCAGTCCTGATCCAGCTTGTGATACTCTGCCTCGATCTGGGAGAGATCCAGCAGCCGCCAATTGAGTGCGGTCCAAAGGGCCATCTCCTGGATGTCCACGCAGTATTCCATCTGGTTGATGATGATGACTGGGTAGCTCTGGCCATGGCTGTTGATTCTCCGTTTGAAGTGGCCCACCGCCGTATAATAAGTTTGTTTGCTCATAAAGAAACCTCCCAAATTGTTGTGATATTCTTTTTTACGGATTTGTGCCGCCGTTTTCAACAAGAGACAAATCTTTTTTCAGCTTCTGAGTAGCCCGAGAGATCCACGCCCCTACGTGGTTGGGTTGGACGCCGTAGAGTTTGGCAATGTCTGTCCCGTTGTACCCGACGATCTTCAGTTCCAGCGCCTCCACACCCAGTTTTGCCACGCCGCTGTATGTACGCTTGCCGTACTCCAGCACCTGCTCCACATACAGGCTGCTGTCGCTGTCCCAGGTCGCTGCGCCGCGCTGGGATGCCTCAGCATTCCAATCCTCCAGGGATACCACCGGCACGGTCCGGCTCTGGATCTTCCGGCAGTAGTCCACCAAATGGTTGCGGATGACGGAAATGGCATAGGAGTGAAACTGGGCCCCTTGCTGATCGTCAAAGGTCTCTGTCGCCCGCCAGAGGGCGATGCAGCCCTCCTGGTAGAGATCATCGTACTCCAGGCCGCATACGCCCGAATTGACACGAATGAAGCAGCCGATGACCCAGTGGACACAGTTCAGATGCTCCTCAATCAGTTGATCCCGTCTGTTCATAGCTGCACCTCCACCTCCTATGCCGCACATCGGTCGGCACTGGTGAAACAGCCGCACAGGTCAATGACCTGCTCACAGCGGAACTCTGAGAAGCGTCCGATATGGGCTTCGCTTTCCGGGAGGCCCAGCTGTACCTGGAGCCAGCGGTAGGCTTCCTTGCGGGTCATCAGGCCCCGCTCCCAAAGCTGGTTCAGGGCGATGTGGGCCTGCCGCCGCTTCTGCCGCAGGGATTTGTCCGCCAGCGTGCCCATAGGCAGATGGCTGTCCCGGTGAGCGGACACATAAGCGTTGCAGGCAGGAAAGCGAGCGCAGACATAGACCTCCTCACCGGGGGCGGCACGCTCATGCACCACCGACGCGGGTCGAAGGAGCGCCCGGGAGCGGCAATAGGGACATTTAATGTTGACGTGTTTCATGGAGATACCTTCTTTCTATCAATTCTGTGTAGGCTGAGAGCTGGTTCCTGTACGAAGGAAACCATATTCAATTGTGTGGATGTGTCAGGTTTGCCCTGTTTTCAACTCTCATTTCAATACGCACCGCTCAAGGGCAAATTGGGCCCGTGATTTTGTAAACTTTTTGTAAATAAAAAAGCCTGTACACCCCAGGTAAGGGTGTACAGGCAAAAATAGAAGATGTTTTTATGCAAGAACCTCTCATAATCCAATAATCCAGAACGGCCCTCCCGCCGCAGCTCGCTTGCTGGCCTCGTTCAAGATGATGGACAGATTCCACAGTTTCCCGCTCCGCTTGTAGCTGGCGGGGTCGGCCACCATGATTTTACCGTCAGCTGTGACACCTCGGAGAACCATGAAATGTCCGCCGGAGGTAAAGTGCCCCTTGGTCATGATCGCTACCACCAGTTTGCCCTCCGAGAGCGCGTCCACAATGCGCTGGGGCTCGGACGCCGTACAGCCCTCCACAGTCAGCCCCCACGCTTTTGCCGCATTGGGGATCAGGGAGTGGTAGGAACCGCTCTTGCTGCACCAGCCGCCATTTTTATAGGCCCATTCCGCCATTTCAATGGGGTCTACAATGTTGCCTGTCAGGGAGGACACCACAATGGACATGGAGGTGGGGCCGCAGCCGTAGCCACCGATGTTGTCTGTGCCATAGGGCTTGTTGGCCCAGCGTTCATCCAGTTGGTTGAAGTAGACGACCTCCGTGGCGCCGTCGGTAAAGCGGACATCTCCAAGCGAAGCAATCGTGGTACCGCCGTACTCCGTGTACTGGAGCATTCCGTCACCCAAGAACAGGCTGAGGTTCTGGGCGTAATCATCCGCCAGGACCTTCTGATCATCTGTCAGGTGAAAGACCGTATCAGCGAAATAACCCTCTCCATTGTAGGAGAGGGTGTAGATGTACCAGATTTCCTCCTTTGTCTCCACCACATCCTCGGTCTCGGGATCATCGTCCTCCACCGTGCGCGTCTCATTGGTGCGAGTGTAAGAATAGAGACTGCTCTTACTCTGTCGGAGTACAGCCTGCATGTCTGCCAGGGAGATGGTATCCCAGCTCTCGCCCTTGGCAGCGCAGTATTGGGCGATAAAAGAATTGACGTTGCTGGTCATATCGCTGGCGTAAGGATTGACGATTTCGTAGTTGTCACCGCCCGTAGAGGCAAAATCCTGAGCGATCCGGGCCTCTGCGTCAGTGATACCCTCGCCCAGAACCTGATTGACGGCAAAGGCGATGTTATTGGTGTTTTGGACGATGGCGGCGTTGTCGTTGAGGATAGGCTGGCTGGAGCTGCCGCTGCTGGTCAGGCCACCGAAAATCAGGGAGGGCAACATGAGGATGAACAGCACTGGGATCATGAGCAGGGCAAGGGCTGCGGCGAGAAATTTCTTGCCATGCTGTGCGGCGTACAGTGCGGCTCCCGCTACCGCGCCGTAGGGCCCGCCCACCACCGCGCCTTTTGCGGCAGTGGAGATGGCCTTGCCGGTTTTGATAGCCCCGTGGATAGTTTGAGCAGTGCTGGCCGCTTGGGACAGACTGCTTTTTTCATTCTCGTTCAGTTTGGATACCCCCTGTCTTGTGTATTGGTTTTAATTCTGCTATAATGACGCAGGTGATTGAAATGATTTTTGTCTGTGATAAGTGCCATTTTATCTTCAGCCGCACGACTGAACCGGAGCAGTGCCCCGACTGCGGGAAATACGCTGTCCGCCCGGCGGGTGAAGCGGAGCGGCAGGAATATGAGGAACATCTGAAAGAGTTCCAGGGGGATGGAAATGGCTGACCACTCGCAGCGTGAGCGTATCACGAAATACGCAAATGACAGATTTGGAACAGAGGCGGAACACCTTTGGGCGGATGAGCCAGGATTTGCGGTATTTCGTCACCCGTCCAGCAAAAAGTGGTATGGCATTATTATGGATGTGCCCTCTGGCAAGCTGGGTCTTACTGGTGAGCAGTTTGTGGATGTCATGAATGTGAAATGTAACCCGATTATGATTGGTTCATTGCTCTCGGAGAAGGGCTTTCTTCCGGCCTACCACATGAATAAAAACCACTGGATTTCCATTGTCCTGGATGAATCCGTCCCAGATGACCAAATTTTCCCGCTGCTGGAATTGAGCTATGACAGTGTTGCCCCTAAGCGTAAGAAAAAGCGGACTCAACAAGCGGAAGAATAAACTGCTTTGGAAATTGCACCGATGTGTTGCGCAAAGCAGGCCAGGAGTAGCGGATGAAAGACGCCGCAGGCTCCGGACAAAATCATATCCCTGGCCTGATCCGGCGGATAGGCCGGTTTATAGACCCGGGGATGAATGAGAGCGTCAAAGGCGTCGGCCAGCCCCACTACCTGCACCCAGGGAGTGATGTCCTCTCCGGCCAGCCGGTCGGGATAGCCGGAGCCGTCCCAACGCTCATGGTGGTGGCGGCACACGTCACAGATGGCGGGGAACGCCTCACACTTCCGCAGTTCCGGTATCTGCTCCAGCAGTTCGCAGCCCTGGGTGGTATGGGACTTCATAACCTCAAATTCTTCACGGGTCAGGTGTCCCGGTTTGTTGAGAATTTCCTGCGGGATAGCCCGCTTGCCCACATCATGGAGTAGAGCAAGAGCGGCATAGAGCCGAATCTCCTCTGCGGTCAGGGTCGGAATGACGGCGGCGGCAGAAAAAGCACGCAGAAGCTGCTCGGTCAGATTTTCAAACTGTGTGCTGTGGGGAGAGTGGTCAATGAGAAGCTGCTCCCGGCGCAGGACAGTAAAAGCAGGTTCTATATTCAAATTTTTCACCTCGAAAAAGATAGGTTGAATAGGAGAAATTGCAATATGAGCATTGTGATGAATCTGTACTATACGGGGAAAAATGGGAGCGCCCGTAAATTTGCCGAAGAAATGGAGCACAGCGGAACCGCCGATTTGATCCGCCAGGAAGAGGGAAACGAGCGGTACGCCTATTTCTTCCCAATGGATGAACCGGAGACCGTACTGCTGATTGATATATGGAAAGATCAAGCCTCCATTGACCAACACCACGCATCCCCCATGATGGGGACGATTGCCCAACTTCGGGAAAAATATAATCTGCATATGAGGGCCGAGCGGTATGTCACCGATACGGATGGAGTTCCTGCCACTGACTCCCAATTCATAAGGCACTAAGCGGGAGGGGCGGTCTTTTGACCGCCCCTCCGTTGTGTTTAATATCCAGTTTTGGGGAGGGTAGGAACGTAGGTAGGCGTCAGCTTGCGGATCAGTGTGACCCAAGTGGCTTGACCAGTCTGCCATGTTCCCTGATATTTGCCGCCCACATCAGCTCGGTTGATCAGCTGGTAGCCGTTGGCCGCCGTGCCGCTGACGGTGACCGTCAGGGTGGGCTGAGCCACCGACTGGAAGCCCACGGGAACCTTGCCGAAGTCCAGATAGATGTCCGTGACATACTCTCCGGCCTGGGTGGGGATAGCGTTCAGGCTAAAAGAGTAGTTGCTGCTGGTAATCAGGTTGGATGCCAGCACCTGATAGACCCCGGAGTAGTTGGTCTTATAGAGAATGCGGTAGTTGAGCCGGGCGCTGTAAGTGCCAGTGGTGAAGATGGTCGCCCGGGCCGCATCGGTGGGAATCCGGTCATGCCAGTAAAATTCGCTGAGCGGCACGTTGCTGGTGTTGGCGACGGTGAAGTCATACCGCATCTGGCTCCCGGCCAGCGCCTCGGCGTTGCCTCGCTTGGTGATGGTCACGCCCAGGTTGGAGGGCTTGTCGTAGTCGCTTGCCGTACTTGCCGTCCTCCAGGGCAAAGAAGTCGTTGATGTCCTGGGTGGCACAGATGGCGGAGCCGCCGTAGCCCCGGATGATCTTGAAAATCTCCAGCACGAACTCCGCCGCCAGACGGTTGCTGTTTGCGCCGATCAGCTGCCAGCACTCGTCAATGAAAATAGCCTTCTCCTCGGTGCGGTTCTCCTTGGCCTTGTCCCAAACGTAGTCCAGGGCCACGAACATCCCCACCGTCAACAGGTCGCCGGTCAGCTCGGAGATGTCGAGCACCGTGTATTTGTTATCCAGGGACACATTGGTCTGCTGGTTAAAGGTGCGGGCGGAGCCATGGACCAGGCGGTTGATGATATTCGCCAGCCGCTTGGTGTCCGGAGACTCCTTTAGGGTGTCATAGAGGTCGCCCAGCACCGGCATGGTCCGGTAGTGGCTGGGATCGTCCGGGTCGTCCAGGGTGCTGTTTTCGTGGGTAATGCCCAGCTTGGCGTAGGTACGAATGAGGGCGTCGTCCAGAAGCTGCCGCTCCTCATGGGTCATGTCGGGAATGAGCAGGCTGAAAAAGATGTGGAGCCGCTGGATTTTCGCCGCCAACAGGGACTTCTCCACGCCGGGACCGTCCAGCAGCTCGTCCACCGACTTGTCCACCTTGCGGATTTCCATGACGTTGATGCAGTTTTTGGAGGCCGGGGAAATCTGAATGAACTCCCCACCGATGTTGGAGCAGGCCCGGTGGAACTCATGGCCCTTTAGCGGCGCCACGATGAACACCTGGATGCCTTTGCGCCGCATCCGGGTCGCCATGAGCTGCATGGTAAAGCTCTTGCCCGCGCCGCTGGTACCCAGAATGGCGATGTTGGCGTTCTTGTAGACCCTGGAATCGAAGATGTCCACGATAATCAGGGAGTTGTTGTGCTTGTTCACCCCCAGCAAAATCCCGTTATCATCACACATCTCATAGGAGGTAAAGGGGTAGCAGCTGGCTGCGCCCAGGGTGAGGACGTTGCGCTTGGAACGCTCAAAGAGGTGTTTCTCCAGAGCCACCAGGGGCAGGGAAGACAAAAAAGCCTGCTCCTGACAGAAGGAACAGGTCTGCACGTCCATATCCTGACTGAGCAGCAGCTTCTTCATCTCCGCGCACTTCCACTCCAGGTCCTCCACATTGGCGGCGGTGATGGTGACCAGCAGATTGAGGTAGTAGAAATCCTCGTTGTTGCTCAGACCGTCCTTCAGCAGATAGCCGCTACGAATGGCCCCGTCCAGGTCGTCGAAGTCGGTGTTGGTGTCGCTAGTTTCCTTGATTTTGCTCCGATTGATACGCAGCTGCTGGCCCAGCTTGCGGATCATTCGGTCCTTGGGCTGGCGGGTGAGGAACATATCCAGGTCAATGCCGTCCCCGGCGTTCACCAGCAGGGACAGCCACCCGGCGGGCACCTGGGTCTTGTAGCCGCCGGAGGGCACCAGCAGATAGGCGTAGTACACACCGTCAATGCAGATATGCCGCCCGTGGGACAGGTCGATGTGGTTGGGGGCGTAGAACTCATTGACAGGGATGGCGTCCACAGGCCGCCCGGCGGTCAGGTACTCGGCCACCACCTGCTTGGCCCGCTCCTCAAAGGAACGCTCGTTGCTCTCCTGGCGGCAGAGGATGTGGTACAGCACCTCCGCCGTGGCCTCGCTTTCATTGTCGTGGTTCAGCACCACCGTATTGCCGCATTGACGCAGGTAGTTGGCAGCGGTGCGGGCGGCGGTCTGGAGGGACGCGATAGCCTCCTCTTCCTCATGGCCCCGCTTGGTGCCGGGGAGCGGTTCATGCTCAAAGATCAGGAAGAATCGCCGGGTGATGGCCTCGCGGGAACCCAGCTGGCGGATCAGGCGCAGATAGTCCTCCTGAAGCATCCGGCAGTGGGGGTCGGTCTCCCGCTCCAGCTCCCGGCGCACCGCCTGCACATGGCGGTCAATGTCCGCCCGCTTGGTCAGCACCTTGAACTGCACCTTCACCGGCGCGATTTTCAGGTAGCTGATAAAGGAGTAGATGATGCTGCGCTGTTCCTGGGCGCTGCGCAGCAGGAAGTTGACCGGCACCACCTCCAGAATCTTCACATAGCGGTGGTCCCTGGTGTAGATGACGCCGTGCTTGATATTTTCCACCGGCACATAGTCCGCCAGCGGATTGAGGGGCTTTACCTCCGGGGCCAGGAAGGTCTTGAACCGGTCCACTTTCCGCTCCTTGAAATCCACCTCCAGCCGGTTCCGGCTTTTGGGTATCTCGCTGTCATCCTCCTCTTTCGGGACGCTGTGGCCCCAGCTGGGGAGCATACTCTTTTTCCCACGGTTTGCGCCGTCCCGATCCAGCGTCCGCCGGTTGCGAAGGAAGCTGAAAAACTGGAGGATGAACTCGGACAGGCTGCCGCCGCCAATGCCGATGAGGGCCACCAGCACCAGAGGCAGGGTGGTCAGGCACAGGACGATAATGCGGGTGGTGAGGGAAAAGGGCAGTTTTAAGACCGGCACCCCAGTCAAAGCACCCAGGATACCGGCCTCGATCACGTTGCGGGTCTTGAACATCCCGCCCATCAGCGTGCCGCCCTCAATGAAATTCGGTGGGATGATATAGCTATCCCGTTCTTCTTGACGCATAGGCCCTCCTTATATCCGATCCTTGCGCTTGGGCGGGTCGGGAAGTTTTTTGATGATACGCTCGTGGTAGGCCACCGTATCGTCCGGAGCCTTGTAGGGCTTGCGCTCCACGGCGTCTTGGGCGTACTGCTTGTACCACTGTGTTCCGTCAGCGGTGACTACTTTGGTGTATTCACCG
This sequence comes from uncultured Oscillospiraceae bacterium, assembly GCA_910588635.1. GTDB lineage: Bacteria > Bacillota > Clostridia > Oscillospirales > Oscillospiraceae > Lawsonibacter. The sequence goes on from CAJUPW010000002.1 coordinate 54,103, forward strand.
GCGGGGGCGGTATACTGCTCCACATGGTACATTGCAAAGGAAAGTCCCTCGCTCGTCCCCGCCCCAGTTTCTACGCCTGTGATACGGCCCCGGCCAATCTCTACGTCAGAGTAGACAGGGTTTTCCCGGCTTTCGATACCGGGGGCGGTATAGCCCATGTACGAGGCCAGGGACTGGGCGGCCATATCGCCGGTGATGCTGCCGGCCACCTCGCCACGGGCCACGGTGCCGATTACATCGTTGGCGAAACTGCCGCCGGAGGCCAGGGAATGGGAAAACACCATGCCGCCCAAGCTGGGCTGCGTCCCCGCACCTACCAGGAACCGATGGGTCTGCACCCGTTCGCTGGAGGCGGGGGTATGGGCTGTCTGCACCCGCTCCGTATGGGTCTGCGTATGCTGCCCATTGCCGGTGACCGCCGTATTTTCCACATGGACAGTTCCCTCCGTGCCGCCAGCAAATATGTTCTCGGTCTGGGGCGCATGGACGGTGCTCTCTCCGCCTGTCAGGATAACTCCCTTCGGGGGAGGCGTGAAATCAGCAGGACTACTCTCAGGCGGCGTATCCACAACCTGCGTCGCCGGATCAGCGGGGATACTCTCAGGCGGTGCGCTGATAGGCTGCGGCGCCGGGTCTTCCGCAGGCATGGAGGCCGGGGGTTCGTTTCCGGTGAAGATGACCCCATCCTGGGGCGGCATCCCGCCGGGCATGGGGGTGACAGGCGGAGCGTTCTCCAACGTGGCTGCCTGGGCCCCGGCTTCACCGCCGGTCTGGATCACATTGGGCTGGGGCGGTACTCCGGTTGGGGTACTATTCTCGGTATGAATGGTGGAGTTGCCCGCGTGTACCTCACTGTTGATATGGGCGTCAGCCGCCGTCTGCACGGCGGAGGCGCTGGAGGCCGCCGCCTGCTGCACCTGGTTTTGGGCGGTATGGACGGCGGAGGTCTGGGTGGTAGCGGTCCGGACCGCGCTGTTGGTAATGTGCCGGCCAGCCATGCCAATCAAGCCGCCCTTGAAAAACCCGCTCATTCCAGAGGAACCGGATTTCCCTGCGGCACTGCTGCCGGTGGCAGAACCGGTGCGGCCCGCACCGCCCCCATGTCCGTGGCCCACTACCATTGTGACGGCCCGCATTGCGATCATGGCCTCGGCCAGCATGGAGCCGCCGGTGCGGCCCACATTGACCCCCAGTGTAGCCATAAAACTGTCGATCTTCTGCGACACCTTCAAAAAGGCCACCGCACACAAGAACCAGATCAGCACATTACCGGTGACCGCCTCTTTTCCGGACGCGGCTACCTGGGCTTCCACCTCGCTCTCGGTGAGGGCAAAGGCCGGAACGCAAAGCACCGAAATGAGCAGCGTCGCCAGAAACAGGGCGGTCAAAATACGTTTGGTTTTCTTCATTAGGGTCTCCTTCCATCAGAGCGACAGGGGATTGGCGATAAACGCGCCTACCATGCTGGTGAACAGTTTTAGACACCATGCGTTCATCAGCAGCAGGAAAATTTGTCCCGCGAACATCCGGCACCAGCTTTTGAAGATGTTGGATGTGGCCTGGGACGCCCCCATGGCAAAGGCCACAGGCGCGGTAAAGACCATCACGCCCAGCAGCACATACCGCTCCGCCGCCTCAAACAGCAGTTTTAAGTAGTTCCAGGCCAGAATGAGGAGCAGAATCAGCACGATTAGGGCCACAGCTCCGTTGGCACACACACCGATGATGGTCAGCAGAACGGAATTGAAGTCCGCAAAACTCAGGTTGGGAAGTGTGGAGGTCAAGATCCAGTCGTAGGGCGTCCCGCCGATGTCCAGAGCCATATCCACGATTTGATCGGAGTAGTAGGCCAGGACGATAAACAGGATGGAGCGGATGCTCAGTTTTACCGGGTCCTCCGCCTCGCCGCCCCCGCCGATACCGAAGTTCTTGAACAGGTTCCAGACCCAAATCAGGAGGATCAGGCCGATTGCCAGCGCCACAAAGATGTCGTACATGGTATTTGCCGCCGGAAAGTACCGCAGGAACACGCTCAGGTCGCAGCCCAGTGCGCCCAAAACTGATGTGTTGATTAAGTCCAGGCCGTGCATGACTTGTTCCGCGATCCATTCGACGATGCCGTCTAAGATGCCCATAGACGGTTACGGGGTCCACTGTCCGCCGGCGAAGAAGGGGGTGATGTAGGACATGATGAAGCCCAGGGAGTTGAGGATGATCCAGGTGATGACGATGCGCTTCAGCCAGGCTCTGGACTCGTCCACAGTTCGGCCCGACCGGGAGAAGTTCATCATCAGGAGTGCCACAGCCGCCGTCACAATGGCGGCGATGGTGGAGATGCCCAGAATTTTGGTATATACATCCTTCATTACATCGCTGGCCTTGGTCCACATATCGGTCGCCGCTGCCGCAGGCTGTGCGAGCAGTGTCATCATGCAGGTTCCAATGAAGCCGGTGTAAAGAATGCGCCCATAGTCCCGGTGCTTTTTCTGGGTCGTGTCGGGGAGCGTGCTTTTTCGGTTCAATCAATTACCTCCTTTTTTGTCCCGGAAAACGAAAACAGCGCCCATCCCGCTGGGCGCTGTCCTTTGCGGCGGGAGCATGAAAAAAGACGCCCCTCGGCGTCCTCCCGCTGTCGTTTTCACTTGTGATTACAGTTTTGAGCATACTTAGTCTAACATATATGGATTCCCGTGTCAATTTCAAAACCGTCTCAATTTTGTCTCAAATCCGTCCCAATTTTGTCTCACAGAAGTGTAAAATTAAATTTCTGTCTCCTTATCGGGAAAAAAGTCGGCCAGCAATGCTAAAGAGTCTCTGGAGGAATAACCCCAGAGGATAGAACTTAAAGCCTCTACCGCTTGCTCACGTCTCCGATAGTAAGTAGCCCGGCTAATATCTCGGATGTGAGGCTGAAGCTGCTCAATAATCTCATTCACATTATCCAACTGCTGAGGGGACAAAAAGGTGTAGTACAGCAGCCAGTAGTAGGTCTCGCCGCTCTTATGACGGGTGCGCAGGAGATCCACCGCACTATTCAGCAGCTTGAGCATTTGATTGCTGCGCTCAATGCACCGGGCGTGGTTTTCAATTTTGGTGCCACCCAGGTCAGCTCCCGCCAGATAGACGGACTCCAGAAAGTCGTCAATGGTGCTACCATACTCAATCTCAAACTCCTTCTTCAGCTGTTGAACGGACAGCTCCATGCTCCAGACCACATCTCGGTACTTTTTCAGCAGACGCCAGGTGTCATGGTAGCGGGAATCCTCCGCCACGGTCTTCTTTGTGCGCTTACCGGCCATTTTTTGTTCTCCTCCTCGTATCGTTATAATTTTCCCAAGTACATGAATTGTGAACGGAACGGATATTGACCCAGCGGGCGAAGGCTTTCTGCTCGCTGGGCGGCTCCCCGCCATCGTAGTCCCGATAGGGCTGGGCAAAGGGCGTGATCCCCATCCTCTCCAGAGCCAGCACACGCTGGTGGGCTTCTAGTACATCCTGTACCAGCACATAGGACCAGAGCCGGGAGGGGGCTATCCCGGCCTCCCGGAGATAGGCGGCGGCCTGCTGAACAACCGGCAGCATGGCGCTGGTATCACAGGACAGACGTACAAACCGTATCCAGTGGAGACCAGCCAGCAGAGTGGCGGTCTCCGGGGTAATAAGCCGGGCGTCCAGCCCCTGGTTGAAGTCCACCCACACCGGCTCGCCGCCCATACGCTCGATCTGCTCCAGGCCATGTCCAGAGGCCAGCACATTGTTGTCCAGAAAGATGATCTCCCGGCTGTCCGGGCGCTTGATTTCCTCCCAGGTGGCCGCTGGATGGATATAACCCTCCTTGCGGGGGACGATACACCAGGGACAGTCGCGGATACAGCCACGGGTCAAAAAGCCGATGGCCCGCTTATAGTGCAGGTAGATGCTGTAGTCCGGTGGCATGGCTTCCACATCAGACGGCAGGCTGGTATAGTCCTTGTAGCCGGTCCCGCCGGTGATGATTTCATCCGCATCGATCACGGTGTCAAAGTCCGGGGTGAAGGTGAACACCTTGGACAGATACGCTCGGTCGTAGTGAGTAAAACCGTTCCACCACTCCACAACATCGCCGCGTGCCTTGTGCCAGGCCGACAGCCGCATGAGGGCCAGATTGGGGAATCCGCTGTGGCCGTCCACATCCACAAGGGCAATCTTCATGTTCCCACCCCCAACCCTAGGCCATATCGTGGCTGACCTGAGCGGTGTAATACTGGCCGATGGTCACCGGCGCGTTGTAGAGCGCCGAGAGGGTGTAGGCCCGGATGTTCGCCACCTGGGTGGTGTTTCGCTGCATGGCTTCCATGACGTACAGGATATGTTCCCGGTCCAGCTTCAGGAACCGGCTGCGAACGACTGCGGTGGGCAGATCCTCCTGGTTGACCCGTATGGTTTCCCGCCTGGTGCAGCAGACCTCCACCATCAGCTCCACATAACCGTCGATCAGGTCCGCATCGTAGGGGTATTCCCGGATCAGTTCACCGTAGCTGATGTTCTCATGGATCAACGCTCTGTAAGCGTCCATCTGATCCATCCTATCCTTGGCGCTCCTCTGACGGCGGCCTGGAGGCGGCGTGGGGGTAGGGGGATGGATAGATAGCTCAGTATCACTCAATTCAGTCTTATTCTTATCAGTCTTATTAGCGGCGGGTTTTCCGCAGTCTGGACTGCGGCTTTCCAGAAGTGCAGACTTCGGAATTTCAGAAGTCAAGACATCGGACACGCCCAGAAGTCCAGACTTCGGTATTTCAGAAGTCTGCTCTGGCGGCGCTCCTGGAGCTGGGGCGGGCATACATTTTTCGGGGTCTGGCGGTAGAGTAAAGTTTTTGACATAGATCCGCGTCGGTTTACCCTGTCCCTGCTTGCGGCGCTCAATCAGGCCGATGCCGCCGGATTTGTCCAGCTCTTTGAACAGCCGGACAGCCTTATCCTTGCCGCAGCCCAGCATAGCCAGCGCGTCCTCCAGCGTGAAGTAGATATATACCCGGCCCTCGCTGTCCAGCCAGCCATTGCGGACAGACAGGCCCATGCGGTCCAGCATCAGGCCGTACAGCACCTTGGCTTCCATGGACACGTTCTTGTAACGCTGGTCTGTAAGTAAAACTTTGGGGATGCGGTAAAAACTGTACTGTTCGGCTTCGCTGCCGTAGAAATACGCTAATTCCAGCGACATTTTGCCGACCTCCTTTTCTTTGCATTGAGAAGCAAAAACGCCCTGGCTGCTTTGTCAGCTGCCAAGGCGTTGTGCATCTATACAATATATAACAATCATACTTTACATAGAGAATCCGTTATGATATAAAATAGATATAACCATACCATAATGGAGGCGCTTAGGATGAAAGATACTGGACAGATCGTGATTTACTCTCGAAAATCCAAGTTTACTGGTAAAGGAGAGAGCATTGAAAACCAAATAGAGATGTGCAAACAGTATATACGTCTGCATTTTGGAGAAAAAGCGGCCGGTGACGCTCTGGTATACGAGGATGAAGGATTCTCTGGCGGAAACCTGGAACGTCCGCAGTTTAAGAAAATGATGGCGGAGGCAAAGGAAAAAGATGTCCAGGCCATCGTTGTCTACCGCCTTGACAGAATTAGCCGCAATATCGGAGATTTTGCCAAGCTGATTGAAAAGCTGAATGACATGCGGATAGACTTTATCTCCATCAAGGAGCAGTTTGACACAGCTTCTCCCATGGGAAGGGCCATGATGTATATTTCTTCTGTCTTTTCTCAACTGGAGCGGGAGACGATTGCGGAGCGTATCCGGGACAATATGCACGAACTGTCCAAAACGGGGCGTTGGCTGGGTGGGGTGCCGCCTACAGGCTACCGGTCAGAAAGTGTGTCCAGTGTAACGATTGACGGAAAAACCAAAAAGGCCTGTAAGCTAAGGGCAATTCCGGAGGAACTCAGTCTGGTCAAGCTGATTTTTGACAAATTCCTTGAGACCGGCTCTCTGACAAAGACGGAGACATATCTGCTGCAAAACGGGTATACCACAAAAAACGGAAAACAGTTTACCCGTTTTGCAATCAAAGGACTGCTCTCGAACCCTGTGTACATGATTGCGGACGAATTTGCCTACAATTACCTGACAGAAAAAGATGTTGATTTGTTTTCAGATAAAAGTGAGTTTGATGGCGTTCATGGAGTAATGGCCTATAACCGTACCTTACAGCAACCAGGGAAGGCCAACAAGATCAAGCCAATGGAGGAATGGATCGTATCTGTGGGCAAGCATGAAGGCGCAATCGAGGGTGCCACATGGATTAAGGTACAGTCACTTTTGGAGCGGAATAAATCCAAAAGTTACAAAAAGCCACGTAGCAATGTCGCACTGCTCTCCGGTCTGCTGGTCTGCGGCAACTGCGGCGATTATATGCGTCCCAAGACTTCTCAGCGGCTCAATACAAAGGGGGAGCCAATCTATACCTATTTATGTTCCACAAAAGAACGCAGCAGATGCCATATTTGCAATATGAAGAACTGTAACGGCAATATTCTGGATGCGGACATTATTGAGCAGATAAAATCTCTGAGCGAGGACCATTCGGACTTTTTCCGCCAGTTGGAACGAAGTAAGCGGATCTTGACAGGAGACAGGCAGGAATATGACAACGAAATTGCCCAACTGAAAAATAAAATTTCTGAAAATGAGACTGAGATCAAAGGCATAGTTTCTGCGTTGGGAAAAGCTGCCGGCACCGCAGCGGAAGACTACATGATACAGCAGATTGATGAACTGCATCAGAAGGGGGAATCCATAAAACGGCGCTTGGTAGAATTGGAAGAGTTGACCACCAGCAATACTTGGTCAGAAATGGAGTTTGATCTTTTGGCCCAGATGCTGTCCACATTCAAAAATACAGTTGACGAGATGACCGTTGAACAGAAACGGACGGCACTCCGTACCATTGTGAAGCAAGTCATTTGGGATGGGCAAGACGCTCATGTCGTTCTGTTCGGTTCGGATTATAAGTATGAATTTCCGGAAACACCCATTGGAATCAAGGGAATAGAGGCAGAAAACGGCGAAAAAGAAAATTTTGACGGAACGGCAGAAAGGGGAGATGCGGAGCCGTTGCGAGAGTATAGCAAATGAGATATTGATGTATTTCCGTTCTCAGCGGAAGCTCCAGGGAGAGGTCTCACTGACCGATACGCTGGAGGCGGCGGGGGATGGGGGGACGCTGTCCCTGATGGATGTGATCGCGGTGGACGACCATATGCTGGAGGACCTGGACACTCGGGACGCCTGCGTAAAGGTGCGCCGGTGTGTCCAGACCTGCCTTACCCCCAGAGAGCGGATGATTATCACCATGCGCTATGGCCTGGATGACAGACCGCCCCGTACCCAACGGGAGATTGCGGGCCAGTGCGGCATCAGCCGGTCGTATGTGTCCCGCATCGAAAAAAAAGCGCTGGAAAAACTGCAAGTAGGGATGGAGGGCTGGTCGCCCTGATCCGATTTTGTAGTATTTTAACAAAGGAAAGCTTTTTGCCCCAAGATATTGGGGCAATTTTTTCTGCGGTTGAGGTTGACTTCTTTAGACTATTGCACTACTATGATAAAGCAATAAACAACGCCGCGCCTGTCTGAGGCGCGGAAGGAGGAACCGCATGGGACAGACACACAGCGAGCAGGCGGTGCAGCGGCTGCGGGAGCTGTACCGCAGCTATGGATATATTCAGTATAAAATGAGCAAATTTGAGCCTTATGACCTCTACGTCCACAACAAGAGCTTTCTGGTCAGCGAGGACATTCTCACCTTTACCGACGCGGACGGCCGCCTGATGGCGCTGAAACCGGACGTGACCCTCTCCATTGTGAAAAACGCCAAGGAGGGGGCGGGACTGCAGAAAGTCTACTACAGCGAGAACGTCTACCGCACCTCCCCCATGACCCGGGGGTTCCGGGAGATCATGCAGACAGGGCTGGAGTGCGTGGGGGAGATGGACCTGGTGGCTATGGGCGAGGTGCTGATGCTGGCGGCCAGAAGCCTGGAGCTCATCGGCGGAGACTACCTGCTGGACGCGAGCCACCTGGGCTTTGTGGCCGGGCTGATGGACAGCGGGGACACGCCGGATGGCTGCCGGACCGAGCTTTTGAAGCGGATGGGAGAGAAAAACGTGGCCGCCCTGGGCGGGCTGTGCCGGGAGCTGGGCCTGGACCCGGAGATGGCGGAGGACCTGTGCCGTCTGACCTCCCTCTACGGCCCGCCGGCCGAAGTGCTGCCCCAGCTGGAGGAGATGGTCCGGGGAGAGCGGATGGATTCCGCCCTGGCTGAGCTGCGGGACGTGTGCGCCCTGGTGCCCGAGCGGCATCTGAGGCTGGACTTTTCCGTGGTCAACAATATGGACTACTACAACGGCCTTATTTTCCGGGGCTATCTGCCCGGCCTGCCCAGTGGAGTGCTGTCCGGCGGGCGGTATGACAACCTGCTCCACCAGATGGGCCGGGGGGACGGAGCCGTCGGCTTCGCCGTGTACATGGATCTGCTGGAGCGCCTGGAGCGCCCGGAGGAGACCTTCGACGCGGACGTGCTGCTGTTGTACGACGACGGAACGCCCGCCGGGGCCGTTCTCCGGGAGGCTGAAGACTGCCGCCGGTCGGGCCAGAGCGTCCGGGTGGAGCGCCAGAGGCCGGAGGGGCTGTCCTTCCGGGCGGTGCGGAAGGTGGGGTGAGGGAGCGTGATTAATGTCGCCTTGCCCAAGGGACGCCTGGGGGAGAAGGTCTATCAGATTTTGGAGGTGGCCGGTTACCCCTGTCCCGCTATTTTGGAGGAGAACCGGAAGCTGGTCTTTGAGAACGAGGCGGCGGGGGTACGCTACTTCTGGGTCAAGCCCAGCGACGTGGCCATCTATGTGGAGCGGGCCGCCGCCGACGTGGGCATCGCGGGGAAGGATGTCCTGCTGGAGTATCAGCCGGAGATCTATGAGCTGCTGGACCTGGGCATCGGGAAATGCCGGATGTGCGTGGCCGGAAAGAAGGACTTCCGGGACCGGCGGGACCGGACCCTGCGGGTGGCCACCAAATTCCCCAAGATCGCCAAGGGCTACTACAGCGCCCAGAGCCGGGACATCGACATCATCAAGCTCCACGGCTCTATTGAGCTGGCTCCGCTGCTGGGGTTGAGTGATGTGATCGTGGACATTGTGGAGACGGGGAAGACCTTGCTGGAGAACGATCTGGAAGTGAAGCATACCATCGTCCCCATCAGCGCCCGGCTGATCGCCAACAAGGTGAGCTATAAATTCAAGTACGAGGAGATCACCCGGCTATGCCGGCAGACGGACGAATGGATCAGAAAGGAGGCGGCGCGATGAGCCGGTATATGAGTTCCCGCTTCGATACCCTGGAGGCCTATGTGCCGGGGGAACAGCCCCAGGATATGCAGTATGTAAAGCTGAACACCAACGAATCCCCCTTCCCGCCCTCCCCGGAGGTGCTTTCGGCGGTGAACGCCGCCGAGACGGGGAGGCTCAACCTCTACCCGGACCCGGAGGGAACCGCTCTGCGCGCCAGACTGGCGGCCATGTACGGCGTGGAGCCGGACAATGTCTTTCTGGCCAACGGCTCCGACGAGCTTCTGTTCTTTGCCTTTATGGCCTTCTGCGACAGCGAGCGCCCTGTGGCCTTTCCCAACATCAGCTACGGCTTTTACCCGGTGTACGCCCAGCTGCTCCAGGCGCCCTACACGGAGATTCCCTTGCGGGAGGGCTTTGTCCTGAACCCGTCGGACTACTGCGGGATCGGGAAAAACATCGTCATCGCCAACCCAAACGCCCCCACGGGCCGGGCCATTTCGGCTGCGGATATTGAGGAGATTGTCCGCACCAACCCGGACCGGGTGGTCCTTGTTGACGAGGCCTACATCGACTTCGGCGGGGAGAGCTGCCTGCCCCTCATTCAAACGTACGACAACCTTCTTATCTGCCAGACCTTCTCCAAGTTCCGCTCCCTGGCCGGGGGCCGGCTGGGCTTTGCCCTGGCCTCCAAGGGGCTGATCGCCGACCTGGAGAAGATCAAATACTCCGTAAACTCCTACAACATCAGCCGGCTGACCACCGTCGCCGCCCTGGCTACCCTGGACAGCAACGACTACTATGTGGAAAACAGCAAAAAAATCCAGGCCAACCGGGCCTATACCACGGCGGAGCTGGAAAAGCTGGGCTTTGAGACCCTGCCCAGCCTGGCCAACTTCATTTTTGCCCGCTGTCCCAAGGTGGAGGGCGGAGCTCTGTACCGGGGGCTGAAGGCCCGGGGCGTGCTGGTCCGTCACTGGGACAAGCCGGAGATTGCGGATTGGCTCCGGGTGACCATCGGCACCCGGGAACAGATGGACATTTTCCTGGACAAGGTCCGGGAGATCGTAAGGGAGGCGGGCTGAGATGCGAACGGCGGAGCTGGAGCGCAAAACGGCGGAGACGGATATACAGCTTTTTCTCGGCCTGGACGGCACGGGAGAGAGCGGGATAAGGACGGGCTGCGGCTTTCTGGATCACATGCTCACCCTCTTCGCCCGCCACGGGCGCTTTGATTTGAAGGTCTCCTGCAGGGGGGACGCCTGCGTGGACGACCACCACACGGTGGAGGATGTCGGCATCTGCCTGGGAGATGCCTTCGCCAAGGCGCTGGGGGATAAGCGGGGCATTGTCCGGTACGGCTCCTGCACCTTGCCCATGGACGAGGCCCTGATCCTCACCGCTGTGGACATCAGCGGCCGGGGACTGCTGTGTTACGGGCTGGACATCCCCACCCAGAAGGTGGGCCGATTCGACACGGAGCTGACAAAGGAATTTCTCATCGCCTTCGCCCGGCGCTCGGACATGACTGTCCATGTCCGCCAATTGGCGGGGGAGAACAGCCACCACATTATCGAGGGGGCCTTCAAGAGCCTGGCCCGGTCCCTCCGAACGGCGGTGTCCATCGACGGCCGGTTCGCCCGGGAGATTCCCTCCACCAAGGGGGTGCTGTGATGCTGGCCGTGGTGGACTATGGGGTGGGCAACCTGTTCTCCCTGACCTGTTCCCTCAGAGCCGTAGGCGTGGAGGCGGCGGTCACCGGGGACGAGGCGGTCCTGGCCCGGGCAGACCGGGTGATTCTCCCCGGGGTGGGGGCCTTCGGCGACGCGGCGGATGCCTTGCGCCGCACTGGCCTGGATCAAGCGGTCCTCCGGGAGGGTGAGCGGGGAAAGCCCCTGCTGGGTATCTGCCTGGGGATGCAGCTGCTGCTGGACTACAGTACGGAGTACGGGCGACACCAGGGCCTGGGACTGATTCCCGGGTCGGTGCGGGCCATCCGGCCGGAGGTTCCCCGGTCGTACAAGGTGCCCCACATGGGCTGGAATGCCCTCCGTTTCCCCAAGGACAGGCCGCCCAGCCCCCTGTTCCGGTACATACAGGAGGGGGATTGCGTCTATTTTGTCCACTCCTACGCCGGGACGGACTGTGAGGAGCACACCATCGCCACCGCCGAGTACGGACCGGAGCTGACCGCGGCGGTGGCCAGGGACAACGTGTATGGTGTCCAGTTCCACCCGGAGAAGAGCGGTCCGGTTGGGCTGAATATATTAAAAGCATTTTGTGAGCTATAAGTATTGTAAGGATTATAAGGAGGAAAAAATTATGTTGATTATTCCCGCCATTGACTTGAAGGACGGAAAAGTAGTGCGCCTGCTGAAGGGTGATTTTAATACGGTGCAGCAGGTGGCCGACGACCCCGTGGCCACAGCCAAAGCCTTCTGCGAGGCCGGGGCCCGGTATCTCCACATCGTGGACCTGGACGGCTCCAAGGACGGAGTGCGGAAAAACTCCGAGCTGGTCAGGGCCGTGGTCGGCGTGGGCCTGAAAACCGAACTGGGGGGCGGCATCCGCTCCATGCAGGACCTGGAGGAGGTCTTTGCCCTGGGCGTCTGGCGGGCTATCATCGGCTCGGCCGCCGTCAGCGACCCGGACTTTGTGAAAGCGGCCCTGGAGAAGTACGGTCCGGAGCGCGTCGCCGTGGGTGTGGACGCCAAGGACGGCCTGGTGCGCACCGCCGGCTGGGTGAAGGAGAGCGGCGAGAACTACCTGGACTTCGCCAAGCAGATGGAGGAGCTGGGCGTCAAGAATATCATCTTCACCGATATCGACACCGACGGCATGCAGACCGGACCCTCGTTCGCCCGGCTGCAGTTCCTCCGTGACAAGCTGGACTGCTCCATCACCGCCGCCGGCGGCGTGTCCTGCAACGCGGATATCCAGGCCCTGAAGCGCATGGGGGTGGAGGCCGTCATTGTGGGCAAGTCCTGGTACATGGGGGCCCTGGACCTGAAGCAGGCCATTGAGGAGGGCGGTCCCCAGTGATCGCCAAGCGGATCATCCCCTGTCTGGATGTGAAGGACGGCCGGGTGGTGAAAGGGGTCAACTTTCGGGGACTGGCCGATGTGGACTCCCCGGTGGAGCTGGCCAAATTCTACAGCGGCTGCGGGGCGGACGAGCTGGTGTTTTACGATATCACCGCCTCCGCCGAGGGGCGGGCCCTGTTTACCGATATCCTCCGCCGGACCGCCGAATGTGTGTTCATCCCCCTCACTGTGGGAGGCGGTATCCGCACCGTGGATGATTTCGACCGGGTGCTCAAGTGCGGCGCGGACAAGGTGAGCGTCAACTCCGGGGCCTTGCGGGACCCATCCCTCATCGCTCAGGCCGCCAGGCGCTACGGCGACCAGTGCGTGGTGCTCAGCGTGGACGCCAGGCGGGCGGACGGGCAGTTCCGGGTCTTTGCCAAGGGGGGCCGGGAGGACACCGGCCTGGACGCCATAGAGTGGATCAAGGCGGGCGTGAAAAACGGGGCGGGGGAGATCGTCCTGAACAGCATCGACACCGACGGGGTGAAGAACGGCTTCGACCTGGAGATGCTCTCCGCTGTCTGCGATGTGGTGGACGTGCCGGTAATCGCCTCGGGCGGGGCGGGGTCTGTTGGCCACTTTGTCACGCTCTTTGAGACCTTGCCCAAGGTGGACGCCGGACTGGCCGCCTCCATCTTTCACTTCGGGGAGGTGTCCATCCCGGAGCTGAAGCGGGTTTTAGCGGAGAGGGGAATTCCAACCAGGCTATAAAAAGAGGCGGCGTCCTCGCCGCCCCCATTTTAGGAACCACTGAATCAATCGCCGCACAGCCTTGGTGAAAAATTTTCTCGCCAATTCTTGCACGTCGATTGAATCAGTGCTTCCTTAACGGAAAGTGTGATACCATGCTGAAGATTGACCAACTGAAATTTGACGAGAAGGGCCTCATCCCCGCCGTCGTGGCGGACGCGGGCAGCGGGAAGGTGCTCACCCTGGCCTACATGAACCGGGAGAGTCTGGAGATCAGTATGAAGGAGGGCCGCACCTGCTTCTGGTCCCGGTCCCGGCGGGAGCTGTGGCGTAAGGGTGAGACCAGCGGCAACGTCCAGCACATTGTGGATATCACCGCCGACTGCGACCGGGATGCCCTGGTGGTCCGGGTGAACAAGGAGGGCCCCGCCTGCCACCTGGGCGCCGACTCCTGCTTCAACGACAGGGTGTTTAAGGGCGAATCGGCGGAGCCCTTCTCCGTCAAGGGCCTGTACGCCCTGTTGGAGGGCCGCAGGGAAAACCTGCCCGAGGGGTCCTACACCACCTACCTGTTTCAAAAGGGAATTGACAAAATCCTCAAGAAGGTGGGGGAGGAGTGTACCGAGGTCGTCATCGCCGGCAAGGCGGGGGACAAGCGGGAGACGGTTTACGAAATTGCCGATCTGATGTATCATATCATGGTACTGATGGTGGAGATGGGCATTTCGGTGGACAATGTGCTGGCCGAGCTGGCCTCCCGCCATGTGATCGACCATAAAGTGAAGCAGGAGAAAATGACATGATACAAAATCTGCACAGCCACACCACCTTCTGTGACGGCAGAAATACCCCGGAGGAAATGGCCGGGGCGGCAGTCAGGCTGGGGATGGACGCTCTGGGCTTTTCCGGCCACGGGCCGTCCAACGCCCCCGACGATGCCGCCATGGCCCGGTCGACGGTGCCCGCCTACCGGGAGGCCGTCCTCCGGGTCAAGGAGAAATACGCCGGCCGGCTGGAGGTCTTTTTGGGGATTGAGCGGGACTGGTTCTGGGCCCCCGACGGGGGAGATTGGGACTATGTCATCGGTTCGGTGCACTATGTGGAGAAGGACGGCGCATACCTGGGGGTGGACCACTCGGAGAAGGTGTTCCTGGAGAACGTGGAACAGCGCTGCGGCGGGGATTTTTACGCCTTCGCTGAGGACTACTACCGGCTGGTGGGGGAGGTCCCGGAGCGCACCGGCTGCCAAATCGTGGGCCATTTCGACCTTATCACTAAGTTCAACGAGGGGAACCGGCTCTTTGACACAGGCCATCCCCGGTATGTCTCCGCCGCTCTGGACGCCCTGGACCGGCTGGCGGAGAAGGGCGTGATCTGCGAGATCAACACCGGGGCCATGTCCCGGGGCTACCGGAGCGCCCCCTACCCCGCGCCCGCCCTCCTGCGGGCCATGCGGGAGCGGAACATCCCCATTTGCATCACCGGCGACAGCCACAGCGCGGACGCCCTCCTCCACGCCTTCCCCCAGGCAGTCGGGCTGGCCCGCTCCTGCGGCTACCGGGAGCGGATGGTCCTCACCAGGGAGGGCTTTGTGCCCGCGGCGCTGTGAGCGGTGATTTTCCCCTTTACGCCAGGCGCGCTCTATGGTATAATCCCCCAAACGGCAAAGGAGCTGGTTATCCATGTTAAAGGTCAACGAAAACTTCTTAAAGCTGCCCGGCAGCTACCTCTTTTCCGAGGTGGCCCGGCGCATCCGGGTCTACAGCGAGGCCCACCCCGGGGCGGAGATCATCAAGCTGTCCATCGGAGACGTGACCCGGCCCCTGGTCCCGGCGGTGATTCAGGCCATGCACAAGGCCGTGGACGAGATGGGCAGGTTGGAGGGCTTCCACGGCTACGGCCCGGAGCAAGGCTATGAATTCCTCCGGGAGGCCATCGCTCAGGGGGACTACGCCGTCCGAGGCGTGGATATGAAGCCCAATGAGATTTTTGTGTCCGACGGGGCCAAGAGCGACTGCGGCAACATCGGCGATATTTTCGGGGTGGACAACGTGGTGGCGGTGTGCGACCCGGTGTACCCGGTCTATGTGGACACCAACGCCATGGCCGGCCGGGCCGGGGAGTACCAGGAGGAGCTGGGCAGGTGGAACCGGCTTGTCTACATGCCCTGCGTGGAAGCCAACAGCTTCTCGCCCGAACCGCCCAAGGAGATTCCCGACATCATCTACCTGTGCTCCCCCAACAACCCCACCGGCGCGGTCATTAGCCGGGAGCGGCTGAAGGCATGGGTGGACTACGCCAACGCCCACGGGGCGGTGATCCTGTACGACTCGGCCTACGAGGCCTTCATCTCCAGCGGTGATGTGCCCCACACCATCTTTGAGATTGAGGGGGCCCGCACCTGCGCCATCGAGTTTCGGTCCTTCTCCAAGACCGCCGGCTTCACCGGCAACCGCTGCGCCTACACCGTGGTGCCTATGGAGCTGGAGCGGGGGGGCGCGAAGCTGAACAGCCTGTGGAACCGCCGCCAGTGCACCAAGTTCAACGGCGTGCCCTATGTGGTTCAGAGAGGGGCGGCCGCCGTCTACACCCCCGAGGGCCGCGCTCAGATCATGGCCAATATCGACTACTACCGGGCCAACGCCCGGGTCATCCGGGAGGGCCTGTCCGCCGCCGGTCTTGTGTGCTTCGGCGGGGTGGACGCGCCCTATATCTGGCTGAAAACCCCCGGCGGCGCGGGCTCCTGGGAGTTTTTCGACCAGGTGCTGGACAAAGCCAACGTGGCCACCACCCCCGGCGCCGGCTTCGGCCCCAGCGGGGAGGGCTACATCCGCCTTACCGCCTTTGGAGACGCCCAGGCCACCAAAACTGCCGTGGAGCGGGTGGCGGACATGTTCCGATAAGAGCAATAAAAAACCTCTCGTGCCGGGCACGGGAGGTTTTTTATCAGCCATATTCCATTACACAGCGCGGGTGACCTTACCGGAACGGAGGCATCTGGTGCAGACGTAGACGTGAGTGGGGGTTCCATTCACGATTGCCTTGACCCGCTTCACGTTGGGCTTCCAGGCGCGGTTGGAGCGGCGGTGGGAGTGGGAAACCTTGATGCCGAAGGTCACGCCCTTGTCGCAGAATTCGCATTTGGCCATGTTGCTAACCTCCTCGCTATGAGAATATATAAAATTATGGAAATTACCTTCAAAAAAGGTCCGGCTAACATCATAACAGATATTCTACGGAAATGCAAGTGTTTTTTTCAAAAAGTCCGCCAAAAAGTCTTTGGGAGAATTGGGCGGAAGTAATTGACAGAAAAGCCCTTTTTCGCTTATACTGAAAAAGAAAATACCGGAGGAAATTCCGTGCTCCGGATGGGAGAAAAAATCGCGGATGAGAGGAGATCGGTCTATGGCAGAACAGCGAAAAGGCGTAAAGCTGGGGGAGATCATTCAAGAGTTTGAGCTGGAGATTCTATGCGCGGCTCCCGACTACGAGAATGTTCCGCTCCGGGCGCTGGACATAAACCGGCCAGGCCTGCCTCTGACAGGCTTTTTCGAGCATTTCGACACCGAGCGGCTGCTGCTTATCGGCTTGACGGAGCACACCTATCTCAGCGGGCTGACCCGGGAGCGGCGGCGGGAGAGCTTCGACCGGCTGCTGGCCTATCCGGTGCCCGCACTGATCCTCACCCGGGGGCTGGAGGCCTTCCCGGAGTGCCTGGAGATGGCGGAGAAGCACGGGCGGACGGTGCTGCGTTCCACCCAGCAGACCTCCGTGTTTATGAGCGCCCTGATCAGCAGCCTGTTCAACCATCTGGCTCCCCAGATTACCCAGTCGGGGGTCATGCTGGAGGTCTACGGCGAGGGCGTGCTGATTCAGGGAGAATCGGGCGTGGGCAAAAGCGAGGTGGCCATTGAGCTGCTCAAACGGGGGCACCGTCTGGTGGCCGACGACGCGGTGGAGATCAAGGTGACCAGCCGCGATACCTTGCTTGCCACCGCCCCCGATCTGATCCGGGGCTACATGGAGCTGCGGGGTATCGGCGTCATCGACATCGGCCGTCTGCTGGGCATGGGCGCCATCAAGCTGACCCAGCAGGTGGACATGGTGGTCAATCTGGAACCCTGGGACGACACGGCGGTGTATGACCGTTTCGGTCTTGAGTCCCATTTTACCGAGATTTTGGGCGTAAAAGTGCCTGCCGCCACGATTCCGGTGAAGCCGGGACGCAACCTGGCCAGCATCGTGGAGGTGGCGGCCATGAACAACCGCAACCGGAAGATGGGTCACAACGCAGCCCAGGAGCTGACAAACCGGATGGATAAGCTGTTCGCGGAACAGATGGAAGGGGGAGCAAACTGATGTATTATATCGGAGTCGATGTGGGCGGCACCAACCTGGTGGCCGGCCTGGTCAACGAGCTGGGACACATCTACAACAAGGTGACCACCCCGGTGTCCAGGGAGCTGACGGCGGAGCAGTTCGGCACGGAGCTGGTGCGTATGTCCCGGCGGCTGTGCGAGGTGGGGGAGATCGACCCCGCTAAGATCGAGTCGGTGGGGATTGGTCTGCCCGGCGTGGTGGATAACAAGACCGGACTGTTCGTCCAGAACCCCAACATGCCCTTCAAGGACAAAAATGTACCTCTGCGGGAGATGTTCCATAAGGAGTGGGACATCCCCGTCTATCTGGGCAACGACGCCAACTGCGCCGCCGTGGGCGAGTACTGGGCGGGCGCGGCCAAGGGCTGCGACCCGGCGGTGATGGTCACTCTGGGCACCGGCATCGGCGGCGGCATGATTCTGGACGGCAGGCTGTTCACCGGCTTTGCCAACTCCGGCATGGAGATCGGCCACATGATTATCAAGCCCAACGGCGCCTTGTGCGGCTGCGGCAGCCGGGGCTGCTGGGAGCGGTACGGCTCGGCCACCGCCCTGATCCAGCTGGCTCAGCTGGAAATGGAGCGGGACCGGAGCAGCGAGATGTGGGTGATTGTGGACGGAGACAGCCACAAGGTCAGCGGCCGCACCCCCTTCCAGGCCGCGCGGATGGGCGACCCAGCGGCCAAACGGGTGCTGCACAACTACCTCCAGGGGCTGTCCATCGGTATGATTAACCTGGTGAACATCCTCCAGCCCGAGATCATCTGTCTGGGCGGCGGCGTGAGCAACGCCGAGGACGACCTGCTGCTGGATCCCTTGCGGGAGCTGGTCTGGCAAGGCAGCTTCGACAAGAGCACCAAGGTTCGCATCGAGCGGGCCTCTCTGGGGAACAACGCCGGCGTAGTAGGCGCGGCTCTGCTGTGCAATCTGGTGTAACAAACCCTTTATGGCCCGGGCGAAAGCCCGGGTTTTATTTTGGGCTTCTAATTTCCCCCAACATCTGCTATAATAAAACGATACACAGATTCAGAATGTGGGGTGGAGGACCTATGGAACGACTTGAAAAATTGCTGAGGGAACGCTGTCCGGAGCTGGAGCTGCGGAGGGACGAGCCTATGTCCAGACACACCTCCTTCCGCATCGGCGGGCCGGTGCCCTTGATGGCCTTGCCCCGCAGTGAGGAAGAGGTACAGGAAATCCTGTCTGCGGCGGTTTTGGAGGCGGGCGTCACCCCCTTTTTCATGGGGAACGGCACAAATCTGCTGGTGGCCGATGAGGGGGCGGACCTGTTTGTGATCAAGGCGTTCCACGGGCTGGACCGTCTGGAACTGGCGAAGGAGGGCGAATGGCCTGGCCGCCGCACGGTCGTGGCCGGCAGCGGGGTGCTGCTGTCCCAACTGGCCAATTTTGCCATGGAGTATGGCCTGACCGGGTTGGAGTTTGCCCATGGAATCCCAGGTACGGTGGGCGGGGCGGTTACCATGAACGCCGGGGCCTACGGCGGGGAGATGGTCCAGGTGTTGGAGTCGGTCACCTTCCTGGACGAGGCGGGGGATATCTGCACTCTGCCCGCTTCGGCGTGCGGCTTTGGCTACCGGAAAAGTATCTTCTCTGACCGGAAATGCCTGATTTTGAAGGCCCGTTTCCATCTGGAACAGGGAGACCCGGCGGCCATCAAGGCTCGTATGGACGAGCTGGCCGCCAAACGGAAGGAGAAGCAGCCTCTGGAGTACCCCAGCGCGGGGTCTATGTTCAAGAGGCCCCCGGGGCACTTCGCCGCCGCCCTCATCGACCAGTGCGGGCTGAAGGGCCTCACCGTGGGCGGGGCCCAGGTATCGGAAAAGCACGCCGGCTTTGTGGTCAACCGGGGCGGAGCCACCTGCGCTGACGTCCTGGAGCTGGTGCGCCAGGTGAAGGAGCGGGTATTCCAGCAGACCGGCGTGGAGCTGGAGATGGAAGTCAAGGTTTTACGATAGAGAGAGTGATATCATGGAATTTGTGATAATCTCCGGCCTGTCCGGAGCGGGGAAGAGCAAGGCGGCCTCCTTTATGGAGGATATGGACTACTTCTGCGTGGACAATCTGCCCGCCCCTCTGATTCCCAAGTTTGCCGAGCTGGGCATGGCGGGCTCCGGGGAGTACGACCGGGTGGCCCTGGTCACCGACGTCCGGGCAGGCACCAATTTCGACGGCCTCTTTCACGCCCTGGAGGCCCTGGAGGCCATGAAGTGCGCCTACCGCATCCTCTTTATGGACGCGGCTGATGAGGCCATCATCAAGCGCTACAAGGAGACCCGCCGGGCCCACCCCCTGGCGGAGGACGCCGACAGCCTGGAGGAGGCCATCGCCCTGGAACGCCGGATGCTGGCCCCCTTGCGGGACAAAGCGGACAAGGTTATAGACACCACCAATCTGTCCACCGCCAAGCTGAAGGGGGTGCTGCGGCAGATGTTCGGCCGGGGAGGCGCCGACCAGGGGCAGATGGAGGTGCGGGTGACCTCCTTCGGCTTCAAGCACGGCCTTCCCATGGAGGCCGATCTGGTCTTTGACGCCCGCTTCCTGCCCAATCCCTTCTATGTCACCGAGCTGCGCGCCCTCACCGGGCTGGACGGCGGGGTACGGGAGTATGTGTTCCAGAACGGCCAGGCCGAAGAGTTTTTAAACCGCCTGTGGGAGCTGGTGGGGTGGCTGCTGCCCCGGTATGAGGAGGAGGGCAAGACCTCTCTGGTCATCGCCGTGGGCTGTACCGGCGGCCACCACCGCTCGGTAGCTATCGCCCACGCTTTAGGGGAGCGGATCAGGGCCCGAGGCTGGCCGGTGGCGGAGAGCCACCGGGACCTGGGGCGGAATTAGGAGGGATCGCTATGTTGGAATACCCTACCCTTCAGCAGTGGGAGCGAGGCCCTAAGATCGTGGCCATCGGCGGCGGGACAGGTCTGTCCACCATGCTGCGGGGGCTGAAAAAATATACCCAGAACCTTACCGCCGTTGTCACGGTGGCCGACGACGGGGGCGGCTCCGGTATGCTGCGCCAGGACCTGGGGATGCCCCCGCCGGGGGACATCCGCCACTGCATGGAGGCCCTGGCCAACACCGAGCCCGTGATGGAAAAGCTGCTCACCTACCGCTTTACCGAGGGGAGTCTGGCTGGCCAGTCCTTCGGCAACCTGCTCCTGGCCGCCCTCAACGGGGTAACCGGCTCCTTTGAGGAAGCGGTCACCGAGATGAGCCATGTCCTGGCCATCACAGGCCGGGTGATTCCTGTGACCAGCGCCGACGTGCAGCTGGAGGCCGTCTTTGAGAATGGCGCCCGGGTGACCGGGGAGTCCCAGATTGCCGCTTTCAAAAAGGAGCAGGACTGCCGCATCCACCATGTGAACCTGATTCCGGACCACCCAAAGGCCGCTCCGGCGGCGATTGACGCCATCGGGGAGGCCGACCTGATTCTGCTGGGGCCGGGGAGTCTGTATACCAGCATTATCCCCAACCTGCTGGTGGAGGGGGTGGCTCAGGCGGTGGCCCAGGCCGACGCACCCAAAATCTACGTGTGCAATATCATGACCCAGGACGGTGAGACCGAGGGATATACCGCCGCGGATCACCTGGAGGCCTTGCTGGTCCACGGCGCGCCCGGGCTGCTGGACCTGTGTCTGGCCAACTCCGCCCCGGTGCACCCCGGCTTGTTGGAGAAGTACCGGGAGGAGGACGCCGTCCCCCTGACGGTGGACCGGGAGCGGGTCGCCCGGCTGGGGCTGGAGCTGGTGGAGCGGCCGGTGGCCTCGGAGCGGGGCGGCTATGCCCGCCACGACCCGGAAAAGCTGGCCCAGGCGGTGCTGGATATCTACCGCAGCCGCGCGGTGCGCATCTTCCGGGGCGAGCGGCGGTACGTTTTGGAGGAATAACTATGTCCTTTGCGGGAGACGTGAAAACCGAGCTGTGCCGCGCCCCCCTGAGCCGCAGGTGCTGCGCTCAGGCGGAGGCCTACGGCGTGCTGCTCTACTGCAACACCTTCACCGGGGCCGAGGCCCGCGTTGTCACCGAGAGCGCTTCCTTCGCCCAGCGGCTGCCCGCCCTGTTCAGAAAAGCCTTTAAGCTGTCTTTCGACCGCCTGCCTCAGGGGGAGGGGAAGCAGGTCTTTGCCGTCACCGATCCGGCCAAGCTGGCAATCATCCGTCAGGCCTTCGGCGTTGACCCGAAGGCGCTGGCCCTCCACCTGAACTTTGCCGTGGTGGAGGAGTCATGCTGCCGCGCCGCCTTCCTGCGGGGGGCCTTTCTGGCCGGGGGATCGGTTACCGATCCGCGGAAGGGCTATCATCTGGAGCTGGCCACCTCCCACCACAGCGTCGGCCGGGAGGTGCTGGCCCTCATGCGGGAGCTGGACCAGGATCCCCGGACCGCCCAGCGCAAGGGCAATACGGTGATCTATTTCAAGCAGAGCGACCAGATCGAGGATTTTCTCACCTGCGTGGGCGCGCCCGTCGCCGCCATGGAGGTGATGAACGCCAAGCTGGAGCGGGACCTGCGGGGAAAGGTGAACCGCCGGGTGAACTGCGACGCGGCTAATCTGGACAAGGCGGTGGAGGCCGCCATGTCCCAGGTGGAGGCCATCCGCCGGCTGGAGAAGGCGGGGACCCTCGTCACCTTGCCGGACAAGCTCCGGGAGGTGGCAGCCCTCCGTCTGGCCCACCCGGAGGACACGCTGGCCCAGCTGGCCGAGCGGTGCGACCCGCCCATCACAAAATCTGCCCTCAACCACCGGCTGCGCAAGCTGGTGGAGCTTGGAAAGGAGTAAATCATGCCAAACTGTACCTTCCGTCCCGCCGTGCCCGGCGACGAGGAATTGATTCTGAGCTTTATCCGCGCCCTGGCCGACTACGAGCACATGTCCGACCAGGTGGAGGCCACCCCGGCGATTTTGCGGGAGTGGCTCTTTGAAAAAAAGACGTCGGAGGTCATCTTCGCCGAGGCGGAGGGAAAGGCGGTGGGCTACGCCCTGTTTTTCCATAACTTCTCCACCTTCCTGGGCCGGGCGGGGATCTATCTGGAGGACCTGTTCGTCCTGCCCGAGGAACGGGGGAAGGGCTATGGCAAGGCCTTGCTGAAGGAGCTGGCCCGGATTACCGCAGAGCGGGACTGCGGCCGGCTGGAGTGGGCCTGCCTCGACTGGAACAAGCCCTCCATCGACTTCTATACCAAGAAGATGAGCGCCGTCCCCATGGACGAGTGGACGGTGTACCGCCTGACCGGGGAGACACTGGAAGAGGCGGCAAGGCCTGAATAAAGAGAGAGGGGGAAAGCGCCATGTCCTTTGTCCACCTGCACCTGCATACGGAGTTTTCCCTGCTGGACGGCGCCTGCCGCATCAGAAAGCTGGTGGAGCGGGTGAAGGACCTGGACCAGGAGGCGGTGGCCATCACCGACCACGGCTGCATGTACGGGGTGATCGACTTCTACCGGGCCTGCAGAGCGGCGGGCGTGAAACCCATTATTGGCTGTGAGGTCTATGTGGCCCCCCGGGGGCGCACCCGGTTCCAGAAGGTCCATGAGTTCGACTCCCATTACAGCCACCTGGTCCTCCTGTGCCGGAACGAGGAGGGCTACCGCAACCTCAGCTACATGGTGTCCAAGGGCTATCTGGAGGGCTTTTACATCAAGCCGCGAATTGACCTGGACCTGCTCCGGGAGCACGCCGGGGGCCTGATCGCCTGCTCCGCCTGTATGTCCGGGGAAATCTCCCGGCTGCTGCTGGCGGGGGACTACGACCGAGCCAAGGCGGCCGCCCTGGAGATGCGGGAGCTGTTCGGCGAGGACGGCTACTACCTGGAGCTCCAGGACCACGGCATCAAGGCCCAGAAGCAGGTAAACGCCCAGCTCATCCGCCTCAGCGGGGAGACGGGCATCCCCCTCATCGCCACCAACGACGCCCACTACCTGCGCCGGGAGGACGCGGAGACGCAGGACATCCTCATGTGCATCCAGACGGGCAAGACCCTGGACGAGCCGGGCCGGATGCGCTTTGAGACCCGTGAGTTCTTTGTCAAGTCGGAGGCGGAAATGGCCGCCCTCTTCCCGGACCATCCGGAGGCCATCGAAAATACGGCGAGAATTGCCCAGCTCTGCAATGTGGACTTCGAGTTCGGCAAATACCACCTGCCCCTGTTCCGGCTCCCCGAGGGCTGGACCGACGGGGAGGCCTATTTCCGCAAGCTGTGTATGGACGGCTTCGCCCGGCGCTACCCGGACCGGAAGCCGGAGTATTTGAAACAGCTCAATTACGAGATGGACATGATCCGCAGGATGGGCTTTGTGGACTACTTCCTCATCGTCTCCGACTTCATCGCGTTCGCCAAAAGCAGCGGCATCCCGGTGGGGCCGGGCCGCGGATCGGCGGCGGGTTCCATGGTGGCCTACTGCCTGAACATCACCAATGTGGACCCCATGGAGTACGGGCTGTACTTCGAGCGCTTCCTCAACCCGGAGCGGGTATCCATGCCCGATATCGACATCGACTTCTGTCCCCGCCGGCGGCAGGAGGTCATCGACTACGTCAAGCGCAAGTACGGCGAGGACCATGTGGCCCAGATCGTCACCTTCGGCACCATGGCCGCCCGGGGCGCCGTCCGGGACGTGGGGCGGGTGATGGGAGTGCCCTACGGCGAGGTGGACGCCCTGGCCAAGCTGATCCCCAGCGGTCCGGGAGCGCTGCACATCACGCTGGAGGACGCTCTGCGTCTGTCCAAGCAGCTCAAGGACGCCTATGACGGGAACCCCGCCACCAAAAAGCTCATCGACACGGCCATGGACATCGAGGGAATGCCGCGAAACACCTCCACCCACGCCGCCGGGGTAGTGATTACCCGGCGGCCGGTGGTGGACTACGTCCCCCTGGCCGCCAACGACGGCCAGCCGGTGACCCAGTACGTCATGACCACCCTGGAGGAGCTGGGGCTGCTGAAAATGGACTTTCTGGGCCTGCGCAACCTCACCGTTTTAGACGACGCGGCCAAGATGGTCCAGAAGCAGGATCCGGGCTTTACCATAGATTCCATCCCGGAGAACGACCCGGCTACCATGGCCATGCTCTCCGAGGGCAAGACCTCCGGCGTGTTCCAGCTGGAGTCCGCCGGCATGACCGGGGTGTGCGTGGGCCTCAAGCCCAGGACCATTGAGGATATCTGCGCCGTAATCGCCCTGTACCGCCCCGGGCCGATGGACTCCATCCCCAAATTTCTGGCCTGCGCCCAGAATCCGGCCAAGGTGACCTACAAGGATCCCTCTCTGGTGCCCATCCTGTCGGGCACCCACGGCTGCATCGTCTACCAGGAGCAGGTGATCCGCATCTTCCAGGACCTGGCGGGCTACTCCCTGGGTCAGGCGGACATGGTGCGCCGGGCCATGAGCAAGAAGAAGGTCAAGGAGATTGAGAAGGAGCGGGAGGCCTTCCTCCACGGCGATCCCAAGCGGGGCATCCCCGGCTGCGTGGCCAACGGTGTGCCCGAGGAGGCGGCCCAGGCCATTTACGACGAGATGTACGACTTTGCCGAGTACGCTTTCAATAAATCCCACTCCCTGGTCTACGCCATTGTCTGCTACCAGACTGCCTGGTTCAAGTGCCACCACCCCAGGGAGTATATGGCCGCCCTGCTCACCTCGGTGCTGGACTCCACCGAGAAGGTGGCCGAGTACATCGCCACCTGCCGGGACATGGGGATCAAGCTGCTGCCCCCCGACGTGAATCAGTCCGGGGCGGACTTTACCGTGGTGGAGGAGGGCATCCGCTTCGGCCTGGTGGCCCTGAAGGGAGTGGGTCGGAGCTTCATCGCCAATCTGCTCTCCGAGCGGGAGAAAAACGGTCCCTTCGCCGACTTTATGGACTTCTGCGACCGGCTCTTTGACCAGGACATGAACCGGCGGATGGTGGAGAGCCTCATCAAGAGCGGAGCCTTCGACGCCATGGGCTGCCGCCGCTCCCAGCTGATGCAGGTTTACGGCCAGGTGCTGGACGGCATCGCCGCCGCCCGGAAGCGGAACGTGGAGGGTCAGCTGGACCTGTTCGGCTTTGGAGGAGGGGAGGAGGATAACCCGCCTCTGCCCACTCTGGTTCTGCCCGACCTGCCTGAGTACACGCCCCAGGAATTGATGAGCATGGAGAAGGAGACCACCGGCCTCTACCTGTCCGGCCACCCTATGGACCAGTACCGGGAGCTGGCCAAGCAATTCGGGGCGGTGACCATCGGCTCCATTTTAAGCGATTTTGCCCGGGAGGACGGACCCCGGGAGTACCGGGACGGGCAGCGGGTGTCCATCGCAGGCGTGATTTCCACCTACCGCACCCGCACCACCCGGAACAACACTCTGATGGCCTATGTGACGCTGGAGGACGACACCGCCTCCATGGAGCTGATCTGCTTCTCCCGGACGCTGAACGACAGCGGCAGCTTCATACGGGAGAACGCCGCCATTCTGGCTGAGGGGAAGATTTCCGCCCGGGACGAGAAGGAGCCCCAGCTCATGGTGGACTCCATCCGTCCCCTGTCCGTGCTGGAGGGCTCCGCCGGCGGGGGCAAGACCCTCTACCTGCGCCTGCCCTCCCGGGAGGACCCCAGAGTGCGGAAGGTGCGGCTGGCCCTGTCCTTCTTCCCGGGGGAGAGCCAGGTGGTGCTCTACTTTGAGGACTGCAAAAAGCGGGTGGGCTCCCGCTGTGAGATACGCCCGGCCCTGATAGACGACCTGAAGGAGCGGCTGGGAGAGGAAAACGTGGTGGTAAAGTGATGGAATTGCTGGACTATCTGCGCCAATTTAATACGGCCTCCGTCCTGCTGCGGCTGACTCTGGCGGTGCTGTGCGGCGGGCTGATCGGCATCAACCGGGAGCACAAGCGGCGGCCGGCGGGCTTTCGCACCTACATGATGGTGTGCATGGGGGCGGCGCTGACCATGGTGCTGGGTCAATACCAATACCGGATGTTTGACACGGTGTGGAGGAGCGCCCGGCTGGAGGTGGGCATGACAACCGACATCACCCGGTTCGGCGCCCAGGTCATCAACGGCATCGGCTTTTTGGGTACGGGCACCATCCTGATTACCGAGCAGCGGGAGGTAAAGGGCCTGACCACGGCGGCGGGGCTTTGGGCCTCGGCCTGCATGGGGCTGGCCATCGGGGCGGGCTTCTACGAGGGGATGCTGCTGGGCTTTTTGGCGATCTTCCTCAGCATCAAGGTGCTGCCTTACGTGGAGGGCTTCCTGCTGGCCCGTTCCCGGAACATGAACCTCTATGTGGAGCTGACCACGCTGGAGCGGATGAAGGACTTTATCCAGCTGATGCGGGATCGGGGCATTCAGATATACGACGTGGAGATCGACCGCCGGGGGAGCGGGCGCAATCAGAGCGGCCCCAGCGTGGTATTTTACCTCCATCTGCCCAAATACCAGTCCCACACCCGGCTGCTGACAGACCTGTCCTACAGCCCGGATGTGCGTGCTATCGACGAAATATAGGAGGCGGAAACGGTGTTCAGCTCTTTGAACTTTCTGCGGCAGCCCGATATGCTGGGTATGATCGTGCGGGTGCTGCTGGCACTGATCTGCGGCGGGGCCATCGGGTGGGAGCGGACGGAGAAGCGCCGCCCCGCCGGCTTCCGAACCCATATCCTGATCTGCCTGGGGGCCGCCATGACCACCGCCACCAGCCAGTATCTGTACATCGTGATGCACTATCCCATCAGCGTCAGCCGTATGGGAGCCCAGGTGATCGCCGGCGTCAGCTTTATCGGCGCGGGGGCCATTATGATGACCAAGTGGCGGCGGGTCCGGGGGCTGACCACTGCCGCCGGGCTGTGGGTGGTGGCCATCGTGGGCCTGTGCTGCGGCACCGCCTTTTACGAGGGAGCGGTCTATGCCACGATTTTGGTGCTGGTGGCGGAGGTCTTTTTCTCCAAGCTGGAGTACCGCCTGCTCCGGGAGACCAAGGAGGTCGCGGTCTATACGGAGTACGCCAGCTCCTCCTGCCTGGAGGACATCATCGCCCGGTGCCACACCCTGGGCGTCAAGATCGTGGATGTGGAGATCACGAAGAAGGAAGATGAGAGCGGCCGCTCCTGCGCCCTGCTGGCCCTCCTCTCCCGCCAGGGGGCGGGGAAGGAGGATATCCTCCGGGAGCTGAGCGAAATTGAGGGCGTGGATACCGTGGTGGAGGCGTAAGAGCCTGATCAGCATCTCCCCGCACCCGTTTTGACGGCAGATTTCCCGCCACTCTGCGTTGTTCAGCCTTGGAATACATAAAGTATTCCTGCGGCTTCTTGCCTTGATTGACGAAAAATCTGCGCGCCAATCCGGGCACTTTGAGATACTGAACGGGCTCTAAAAAAGCGGGGCAGGTGAAAACCTGTCCCGCTTTTGGTATAGGGAGGACTGCAATTCGCCCTCAGATCACCCCGGCCAGCACCAGGGCAAAGGTAACAAAGGTGGCCAGCAGAGCCAGAGAGAATAGCAGGAAGCCCAGATTGAACTTTCTGCCCTCGGTGTTCTGGGAGGGGGGCACCAGCCCAGAGACCCGCAGAGCGGTAACCACCGGCTTGTACAGCAGTAGGGTGGCGGCCATATTCATGCCGCCCTTGGCCAGGTTGAAGGGAAGAAACAAAGTAGGCAGCATGGCGGCCACGGCCTCTCGGGTGACCAGTTCTCCGGAGGCGCCGGTCATGTACAGGGGGGTGATGAGGTAGTTCCACAGCAGCATGACAATCACCATGAAAATCAGGCCCAGGCTCAGGCCGATAACGGCGCCCTTCTTGGTGTGGTTGCGCTTATAGACCCAGGAAGCAGTGCAGCAGAAGGAGCAGGTGGCCAGGGCGTTCATCAAAAAGCCCCAGGGTCCGGTGTGACTGAAGGTAATCATTTCAATGAAGGAGGAGATGATGCCGATGATGGCGGCGGCCATGGGGCCGAAGGTAAAGCCACCGATGCAGACGGCCACATGCTTAAAGTCAAAGTCCAGGAACATGACGGGGGGCATCAGCTTGGACATCCAAGCGATAATTACCGAGACGCCGGTGAGCATGGCGATGCTGGTAATGGTTTTGGTATCCATCTTGGGGCGGGCGGGAGACGCGGCTGCGGTGGGATTGGACATAAAAAACACTCCTTTTTTGAATTTGACCGCTGAAAGACCATGTCTTCCAGGTGTCAAAACAAACAAGGAGGCGCACTTAAGCGCGCCGAAGCGGCGCGTGTTGTTTCACACACATCTTCTTCCATCCGGACTGTAACCGTTGGTCCCGGAGTTTCACCGGGTCAGCGGACGCTTGCGCGTCCGGTCGCGGACTTTACCGCCAGTGGGGAGTTTCACCCCGCCCTGAAGACATCGTATCCAGTTGTCTGCAAGCATTATACGACACAGCCGGGAAAAATGCAACCCCCAATTTCAGGCGCAGGGCAAATTGTGGACAAATTGAAAAACTTTGGCTTACCCTCTATGCAAACGGTAAAAAATATATTAAAATAGGGTCAAGAAAAAGAATGGGAGTGATTCCATTGGAGAAGCCAAAGTATAAGCGGGTACTGTTGAAGATCAGCGGCGAGGCCCTGGCGGGGGACGCGTCCAGAGGGCTGGACTTCCACGTGATCGGCCAGGTGTGCGACGTGGTCAAGCGCTGCGTGGACCTGGGGGTCCAGGTGGGCGTGGTGGTAGGCGGCGGCAACTTCTGGCGCGGCGTGAAGGACGGCGGCGATGCCATGGAGCGGGTCCGGGCCGACCATATGGGGATGCTGGCCACCTGCATCAACGCCCTGGCTGTGGCCGATGTGCTGGAGCAGAAGGGGGTGGAGGTCCGGGTGCAGACGGCTATCGCCATGCAGGCCATGGCCGAGCCCTACATCCGCTCCAAGGCCATCCGCCACCTGGAAAAGGGCCGGGTGGTCATCTTCGGCTGCGGCACGGGCAATCCCTTCTTCTCCACCGACACCGCCGCGGTTCTCCGGGCTGCCGAGATTGACGCGGACGTGATTCTGCTGGCCAAGAACATCGACGGGGTCTACTCCGCCGACCCCAAGCTGGACCCCTCCGCCGTCAAGTACGACGCCATTTCCTACGACGATGTGCTTTCCCAGCACCTGAAGGTGATGGATTCCACCGCCACCTCTCTGTCCATGGACAACAAGATTCCCGTCCTCCTCTTCGCCCTCAAGGACCCGGAGAACATCTTCCGGGCCGTGATGGGGGAGGCCATCGGGACCATTGTGGGATAAAAAACAAGAAAGGAAGTCATAAACCATGAGCCCTGAGATCGTAAGCTATGACGAGAAAATGCAGAAAACCATCGAGGTAGTCAAGAGCAATTTCGCCGCTGTCCGAGCGGGCCGGGCCAACGCCGGCGTGCTGGACCGGATCATGGTGGATTACTACGGCGCCCCAACCCCGCTGAACCAGGTGGCCAACATCGGCTCTCCCGATCCCCGGACCCTGACCATCCAGCCCTACGATATGTCCTTGCTCAAGGTTATTGAGAAGGCCATTCAGACCTCTGATCTGGGCATCAACCCCCAGAACGACGGCCGGATTATCCGCCTGGCCTTCCCCCAGCTCACCGAGGAGCGCCGCCGCGACCTGACAAAGCAGGTGCGCAAGTACGGCGAGGAGGGCAAGGTGGCTCTGCGGAACATCCGCCGGGATGCCATGGACGACATCAAGAAAAAGACAAAGAAGTCCGAGCTCACCGAGGACGATCAGAAAAAGCTGGAGAAGGAACTCCAGGACATGACTGACAAGCGGTGCAAAGACATCGACGACCTGACCGCCAAGAAGGAAAAGGAACTCATGGCGGTGTAGTTCCATCAAGCGGCAGAGCCGCTTGATGGAGGGAGCTGCGGCCCGGCTGCATGCGCCTTGCAGGCGTACTTGCGGGCCGAGGAGTGTTTTTGAAACGGCAAAGCCGTCCCAAAAACGGATTTGATTTTATTTCGCCGCCTGTGGGCGGCGAAACTCCTGCGGAGGGCTTTTCTCCGTAGAACGACACAAAGGAGCGACCGCGATGGCCCTCTTTCCGAAAAAGACCGAACCGGCGCGGCCACAGGCGGACCTCACCCGTCTGCCCCGGCATATCGCCATCATCATGGACGGCAACGGCCGCTGGGCCAAGAAGCGCGGCCTGCCCCGGACGGCGGGCCACGCCGCCGGAGCGGAGACCTTCCGCACCATCGCCACCTACTGCAAGGAGATCGGCCTTGAGTACCTCACCGTCTACGCCTTCTCCTCCGAGAACTGGAAACGCCCGGAGGAGGAGGTGGGGGCCATCATGGGGCTTTTGAAGAAGTACCTGCTGGAGGCCATCAGCCGCATGGAGCGGGACCGGGTAAAAATGGAGTTTTTCGGCGACCTGTCCCCTCTCACCCCGGAGCTGCGCCGGCTGTGTGAGCGCACCCGGGAAATTTCAAGGCACTACGAGGGCTGTCAGGTGAACGTCTGCCTCAATTACGGCGGCCGGGACGACATCGTTCAGGCGGCCAAGGCTTTCGCTCTGGACTGCGCGGAAGGCAAAGCCGATCCCAACCATCTGAGCGCGGACCAATTTGGCGGCTACCTCTACTCAAAGGGCATCCCGGACCCGGACCTGATTATCCGCACCAGCGGGGAGCTGCGGCTGTCCAACTTCCTGCTGTGGCAGGCGGCCTATTCCGAATTCTATATTACCGACGTGCTGTGGCCCGACTTCTCCAAGGAGGAGCTCCACCGGGCCATCGCGTCCTATCAGAGCCGGGACCGCCGGTTTGGAGGTGTGTGATTTGGCAACTCGCATTATTGTGGGCCTGGCCCTGGGCCCGGCTTTCCTGGCCGCCCTGTTCCTCCTGCCGCCCATGGGTCTGGCCGTGGTGGCGGCTGCCATCGCGGGGACAGCCTCCTTCGAGCTGCTGCGGGCCACCCGGGTGGCCCACCATAACGGTATGTACATCTTTACCGCCGCTGCCGCCGTCCTTATCCCCCTGGGCCACGGCCTGGGTTATGGAAGCTGGACAGCCAGGGCGGCGGCTATCCTGCTGATGGCGGCCCTGTTTCTCCCGGCTTTGCGCCTGTACGGCACCGGCGGAGAGGTCAGGTTTGAGCACATCTTGGTCTGCCTCTTCGGCGGTGTGGGTATCCCCCTGTTTCTGTCCGCCCTGGTGCAGCTTAAGGGGGTTGAGAACGGGCGGTTTTTTGTCCTGCTCCCTGTGGTCTGTGCCTTCACCACCGATATCGGGGCTTACTTCTTCGGCGTTTTCCTGGGAAAACACCGGGGAATCACTCAGGTCAGCCCCAACAAGTCCCTGGAGGGCTACATCGGCGGCATTTTTACCGGCTGCCTGTGCATGCTGCTTTACGGCTGGCTGGTGGAGCGGTTCGGCGGCGTCCAGGTTAAATTGCCTGTTATGGCTCTCTACGGCCTGCTGGGCAGCGCCATTACCGAAATCGGTGATCTGTCCTTTTCCCTCATCAAACGGCAGTACGGGGTGAAGGACTACGGCACCCTCCTGCCCGGCCACGGCGGGATGCTGGACCGCTTTGACTCCACCATTTTCGCCGCCCCCATGATGCTGCTGCTGGCAGAGATATTACCGGCGTTTTAAGGAGAACGAGTATGAGCAAAAAAGTTGCGGTTTTAGGTTCCACCGGCTCTATCGGGCGGCAGTCATTGGACGTGATTGCCGCCTGCGGCATGGAGGCGGCGGCGCTGGCGGCCAACTCCAGCGTGAAGCGGATGGAGGAGCAGGCCCGGCAATTCAAGCCCTCCATCGCCGCCCTGGCCGACGAGAAGGCCGCCGCCGATCTGCGGGCGCGGCTGGCGGACACCAGCGTCCGCGTTCTCGGCGGGCTGGAGGGCGTGCTGGAGGCGGCCACCTTTTCCAGCGCGGACACGGTTATCGCCGCCCTGGTGGGTATGGCGGGGCTGCGGCCCACCCTGGCCTCCATCCGGGAGGGCAAGCGGGTGTGCCTGGCTAACAAGGAGACCCTGGTTTGCGCCGGGCCGCTGGTGCTGGAGGAGGCCCAGGATTACGGGGCTAGGCTCTACCCCGTGGATTCGGAGCACTCCGCCATTTTCCAGTGCCTGGAGAGCAACCGGGACAGGGGCGAGGTCAAGCGGCTGATCCTCACCTGCTCCGGCGGGCCCTTCTACGGCAGAAAGCGGGAGGAACTGGTTGACATAACGGTTGAGGACGCCCTGAGACACCCCAACTGGTCCATGGGCGCTAAAATCACGGTAGACTCGGCCACGCTGATGAACAAGGGGCTGGAAGTGATCGAGGCCATGCACCTGTACCACATGCCCGTGGAAAAAATTTCCGTGGTCATTCACCGGGAGAGTATCATTCACTCCCTGGTGGAATACTGTGATAATGCCATGCTGGCGCAGCTGGGGGCCCCGGACATGCGCCTGCCCATCCAGTACGCCCTGACCTACCCCGGGCGGGTGTCCGGACCGTCCACACCGCTGGACCTGTGGAACTGCGGGCCCCTTACTTTCGGCGCACCCGATTTGGAGGCGTTTCCCTGTCTGGCTCTGGCCCTTGAGGCGGCAAAGACCGGCGGCACCGCCGGCGCTATCCTCAATGGGGCCAACGAGGGGGCGGTGGCCCAGTTCCTGGCGGGGAAGATCGGCTTTCTGGACATCCCCGCCAAGGTGGAGAAGGCGTTGTCCCAGATCAAGGCGGTGCAGAACCCGGCCATGCAGGACATCCTGGACGCCGACAGGGCGGCCCGGGAAATAGTTATGTAAACTAATTGGAGGCACTTTTCCTATGCTCTATATCATTGTCGCGATCCTGATTTTCGGTATCCTGGTGGCCACCCACGAGCTGGGTCACTTCGCCACCGCCAAGCTGTTGGGGGTGAGGGTAAACGAATTTGCCGTGGGCATGGGTCCCGCCCTGCTCAAATGGGGAAAGGGGGAGACCCTCTACAGCCTGCGGGCCCTCCCAGTCGGCGGCTTCTGCGCTCTGGAGGGGGATGACGAGGAGTCCGCCGATCCCCGGTCCTTCGGCAAAGCGGCCTGGTGGAAGAAGATCGTCATCCTGTGCGCCGGGGCCTTTATGAACTTTATCACCGGCGTAATCGTAATGGCGATTCTCTATGCCCCGGCCACCGGCTTCCGGGCGGAGGTCTACGGCGGGCCGCTGGAGGGCTACGGCACCGAGGACTGCGGTCTGCTGGCGGGAGACAGGTTCCTGTCGGTGGATGGCCACAAGGTGCTGGTCTACGGAAACGCCCGCTTCTACCTGGACCGGGCGGGGGAGGACATCGACTTTGTAGTGGAGCGGGACGGGGAACAGGTGGAGCTGAAGGGCGTCCACCTGCCCTACCAGGAGCGTACCGATGAAGAGGGCGTCTACACCCGCCTGCGGGGGCTGACCATGGCGGCCACGGCGGACCCCGCCACGTTCTTCGGTAAGCTGGGCTACGCCTGGAACACCTGTATCGATTTTGTCCGGGTGGCATGGGTCAGCCTGGGCGATATTTTCACCGGGGCGGTTGGCCTGCGGGACCTGTCCGGGCCGGTGGGTATCGTGAACATGATGGGGGAGGTGGGCAGTCAGTCCCCCACCCTCTTCGACGCCGCCTGGAACCTGGGCTATCTGGCGGCCTTCATTGCCGTCAATCTGGCGGTGATGAACCTGCTCCCTTTGCCCGCCCTGGACGGGGGCCGGGTGTTCTTTCTGGCGCTGAACGGGGTGATTTACGGCCTATTCCGGAAGAAAATCGACGCGAAATACGAGGGCTACGTCCATCTGGCCGGCCTGGCAGCGCTGATGTGCCTGATGCTGGCCGTCACCCTCAGCGACGTGGGCAAGCT
This sequence comes from uncultured Oscillospiraceae bacterium, assembly GCA_910588635.1. GTDB lineage: Bacteria > Bacillota > Clostridia > Oscillospirales > Oscillospiraceae > Lawsonibacter. Next base: position 88,416 of record CAJUPW010000002.1, read on the forward strand.
GTTCGGGAGGTAGCTTATGACAAAACAGATCAATGTGGGCGGCGTCCTCATCGGCGGGGGCGCCCCCGTTACCATTCAGTCCATGTGCAGCATCCCCACCCAGGACGTGGAGGCCACGCTGAGGCAGATCAGGGAGCTGGCCGCCGCCGGATGCGAGATCATCCGGGTGGCAGTCCCGGATATGGAAGCCGCTCATGCGGTGGGGAGAATCAAGGAGCACAGCCCCATCCCCGTGGTAGTGGACATCCACTTCGACTACAAGCTGGCCCTGGAGGCCATCGCGGCCGGGGCGGACAAGGTGCGCATCAACCCGGGCAACATCGGGGGAGAGGACAAGGTCAAGGCGGTGGCGGAGGCCTGCCGCCTGCATAACATTCCCATTCGCATCGGGGTGAACGGCGGCTCTCTGGAAAAGCCGATTTTGGCCAAATACGGCAAAATCTGCCCCGAGGCCATGGTGGAGTCCGCCTTCGGGCACATCCGCCTGCTGAACAAATTTGATTTTGATGATATCTGTGTCTCACTCAAGTCGTCCAGTGTGCCGGTTACCATGCGGGCCTATCAGCTCATGGGGGAGCGGAGCGGCTACCCCATGCACATCGGCGTCACCGAGGCGGGCACCGTGCGCATGGGCACCCTCAAGTCCGCTGTGGGCATCGGGGGCCTGCTGGCCCTGGGGATCGGCGACACCATGCGGGTGTCCCTGTCCGCCGACCCGGTGGAGGAGGTCTACGCGGCCCGGGATATTCTCAAGGCCGCCGGAGTGCGGAGGGAGGGTCCGGAATTGGTGTCCTGCCCCACCTGCGGGAGGACAAGGATCGACCTGATATCCCTGGCCAATCAGGTGGAGGAACGGCTGAAATCCGTGGATAAGCCCATCACCGTGGCCGTCATGGGCTGCGCCGTCAATGGACCCGGGGAGGCCAGGTCCGCCGACTGCGGCATCGCCGGAGGAATCGGCGAGGGCCTGCTGTTCCAGAAGGGGGAGATTGTGAAGAAGGTTCCCCAGGACCGGCTGGTGGACGAGCTGTTTGCCTTGATCGAGAGGCTGTAAAGGAGAGCGACCAAATGCCCCAGAAGATACCGTTTTTACAGATGTTTGCCGCCTTGCGCCAGTGGACCGAGCTGTCCAATGGCGTGGAGTGCTGGTTCATTCTGTCCGCCGCCATCGACAAACACAGCCGCAGCGCCAAGGTCATGGTGGAGGGGGCCTCCGGAGCCGGTCCCAACCTGATCGTCCAGGCGGAGGAGGCGCTGTGTAGGGCCTACGGTCTGAACAGCGTGAAGATTGAGGCGGCGCCTGATGTGGAGGAAAAGATTGTAAACCGAGAAAAAAATATAGATGACAAAAAGAGGCCGGAAGAACTGAAGCCACTGGAGGACAGGACTTTTCAAGATGTAGACCGTGGAGAAAAAACGGTAGACAACGCCTTTGCACGCACTGAGGCCATCCGCCGGGCGGCCTTGCAGAAAAGCGCCCGCGTTGCCGCCCCTGTCAAGGGAGACAAGAAGCACGGAGGAAAGGCGATTTTTGGCAAACCCGTCACAAAAGCCCCTGCCCCTATTGGTGAGCTGGAGCTGGACATGGGCATGGTGGTGGTGGAGGGGGATGTTTTTGCCATCGACAACCGAGAGCTGAAAAAGCGGGGGGCCTGGGTGGTGGCCTTCGATATGACCGACTACACCGGCTCTATCCGGGTGAACAAGTTTTTTCCCGGCGAGGAGGGCAAGCCCCTGGTAGACGGCATCAAAAAGGGAATGCGCGTCAAGGTCCAGGGCCGTCTGAACATGGACCGATTTTACGGCGACATGGTGCTGGAGCCGGTGGCAGTCACCGCTGCGGAGAAGAAAATGAAGGAGGACACCGCCCCCGAGAAGCGGGTGGAGCTCCACCTCCACACCACCATGTCCACTATGGACGCTCTCACCAGCGTGGGGCCCAAGCTTGGCCCGGACAAGAACGTGGTCAAGCGGGCGGAGGCCTGGGGACACCCGGCCATTGCCATCACCGACCACGGGGTGGCCCAGTCCTTCCCCGACGCCTGGCACTCGTCTAAGAAGATCAAGATTTTATACGGCGTGGAGGCCTATTTCATCAACGATGTGGACGACCGGGTGGCCGTCCACGGAGAGACCGACGCCCCCTTTGACGGTGAAATCGTCTGCTTTGACATTGAGACCACCGGCCTGAATAAAAAGTATGAGGTCATCATTGAGATTGGCGCGGTGGTACTGAAAAATGGGGAGATCACGGACACCTTCAACACCTTCGTCTCTCCAGGGCGGATTTTACCCCCGGAGATCATCCGTCTCACCGGCATCACCGACGAGATGCTGGAGGGAGCGCCCTCTCAGGAGGAGGCCTTGCGCGCTTTTCTGGCCTTTGCCGGGGACCGGCCCCTGGCCGCCCACAACGCCGACTTCGACATGGGCTTCATCGCCGCCGGCTGCCGGAAATATGGGATTCCCTTCCGCAGCCCCTCGGTGGACAGCCTGATTCTGGCTCAGAACCTGCTGCCCGAGCTGGGCAAATACAAGCTGGATATTGTGGCGGAGCACCTTCGTCTGCCCGCCTTCAACCACCACCGGGCCAGCGACGACGCGGCCACGGTGGCCTATATGCTGCCTTGCTTTTTCAAAAAGTTGGAGGCGGCAGGCTACCATAACCTGTCTGAAATCAACCCCTACATGACAACCCTTCGGGGAAAGGGAAAGGCCAAGCGCCAGCCCAAGCACCTGATCGTGCTGGCCAAGAACCAGACCGGCCTGCGCAACCTGTACAAGCTGATCTCCCTGTCCCACCTGGAGCACTTCAAGCGCTACCCCATCATGCCCAAGTCGCTCATCAACGCCAACCGGGAGGGGCTCATCCTGGGCTCCGCCTGTGAGGCGGGGGAGCTGTTCCGGGCGCTGGCCGACGGCAGGGACTGGGAGGAGCTGAAGCGCATCGCCTCCTGGTACGACTATCTGGAGATTCAGCCCGTCTGCAACAATATGTTCATGCTCCGCAGGGGGATGGTCCGGTCCGAGGAGGAGCTGCGGGACTTTAACCGGGATATCGTCCGCCTGGGAGAGGAACTGGGCAAGCCGGTGTGCGCCACCGGGGACGTCCACTTCCTAGACCCGGAGGATGAAATTTACCGCCACATTCTGCTGGCCTCCAAGGGCTTTGAGGACGCGGACGAGGATTTGCCCATCTATTTCAGGACCACCGATGAGATGCTCCGGGAATTTGCCTATTTAGGCGAAAAAAAGGCCTATGAGGTGGTGGTGGCCAACACCAACCTCATCGCCAGCTGGTGCGACCCCATTGAGCCGCTGCCCCAGGGTCTGTTTGCCCCCAAGCTGGAGGATTCCGACGGGGAGCTGAAACGGCTTGTCTGGGGCAAGGCCCACGAGCTCTACGGGGAGAACCCGCCCCAGGTCGTGGTGGACCGCATCGAGGCGGAGCTGGGAGACATCATCCGCTGCAAGTACGACGTGATCTACATGTCCGCCCAAAAATTAGTGCAGAACTCTCTGGAGCACGGCTACCTGGTGGGCTCCAGGGGGTCGGTGGGCTCGTCCCTGGTGGCCTTTATGTCGGGAATCACCGAGGTCAACTCCCTTCCCGCCCACTACCGCTGCCCCAAGTGCAAGCACACCGATTTCGACTACGCACGGGACCCGGACCACCTGTTTGGCTGCGGGGCGGACATGCCCGACGCTTTTTGTCCCGTCTGCGGGACCAAATACGCCAAGGACGGCTTCAACATCCCCTTTGAGACCTTTTTGGGATTCGGCGGCGACAAGGTGCCCGATATCGACCTGAACTTTTCGGGGGAGTACCAGTCCAGCGCCCACAAATACACCTTCGAGCTCTTCGGACAGACCCACGTGTTCCGGGCGGGGACCATCGGTACGGTGGCGGAAAAGACCGCCTTCGGCTATGTGAAGAAGTACCTGGAGGAGAAGGGCGTCACAGCCTCCAAGGCGGAGGAGAACCGCCTTGCCATTGGCTGTACCGGCGTCAAGCGCACCACCGGCCAGCACCCAGGCGGCATGGTGGTGATTCCCCAGGACAAGGAAATCTATGATTTCTGCCCCGTCCAGCACCCCGCCGATGACCCCAACAGCGACATCGTAACCACCCACTTCGAATACCACTCCATGGAGTCCAACCTGCTCAAGCTGGACATGCTGGGTCACGATGACCCCACCATGATCCGCATGTTGGAGGACCTGACCGGGGTGAACGCACGGGAAATCCCCTTGGACGACAAGGACACCATGTCCCTGTTCTCCTCGTCGAAGGTCCTGGGGTACGAGGAAGACAAAGTTCTGGGCCCCACCGGGGGCACCGCCATCCCGGAGTTCGGCACCTCCTTTGTCCGGGGGATGCTGGAGGAGACCCAGCCCAACCAGTTCGACATTCTGGTGCGGCTGTCCGGCTTCTCCCACGGCACCGACGTGTGGCTGGGCAACGCACGGGACCTGATTATCCAGCAGGGCATACCCGTGGGCCAGGCCATCGGCTGCCGGGACGACATTATGCTGTTCCTCATCTCCAAGGGGATGGACCCCAAGCGGTCCTTTAAAATCATGGAAGCGGTCCGAAAGGGCCGGGGGCTGCCCGACGGGGCGGAGGAGGAGATGAAGGCCGCTGGCGTACCCGACTGGTACATCGGCTCCTGCAAGAAGATCGCCTACCTCTTCCCCAAGGCCCACGCCGTGGCCTATGTGATGATGGCCTTCCGTATCGCGTGGTTCAAGGTACACCGTCCCCTGGCCTTTTACGCCGCCTACTTCTCCATACGGGCCAAAGCCTTCGACGAGGCCTTCATGTGCCGGGGGATGGACGTGTGCCAGAAGAAGATGCGGGAGATCGTGGCCAAGGACAAGGAGGCCACCGCCGTGGAGCAGGACATGCTCACCACACTGGAGGTGTGCTACGAGTTCTACCTCCGGGGCTTCCAGTTTGACCGGATGGACCTGTATAAGTCGGAGGCCGTCCGCTTCACCGTGGACGAGGAAAGGGGCGTTCTCAGGCCCCCCTTCGTGTCGGTAGCCGGGCTGGGGGAGACGGCCGCCATCTCCCTGGCGGAGCAGCGGGAGGGAAAGCGGTTCATCTCCATCGAGGAGGTGTCCGCCGCCTGCCCCAAGGTGTCCAAGACCCATATCCAGCTGTTGAAGGAGGCCGGCGCCTTCGGCGACCTGCCCGAGACCAGCCAGATGGACCTGTTCTCCATGTTTGGATAAAACCAGCCGCCGCCACTTTTTTGTGACGGCGGCTGGTTTTTACTGCTTTGACGTTTTAGCCTCTTCCAGGGATTTCAGGAAAGCTTTTTCCTCCTTGTCCTTGCCGGTCTGCACCTGGGGCGCGGCGGCGGCCAAGGCCTCACAGAACCGCTTGGCCTCGCCTTTGCGGGCGAAGGTGGGGAAGGCAATCAGCCGGGTGGAGTCGTAAATGTTTACGTCGTAGGAGGTGGAGATTACTTTGCTGGTAGTATGCACCCGCTTAATCAGAAAAGCGCCCCGGAGCCGGTGCATGAGGATGGCCTGATCCCCGATGAGAACCCAGGCGCGGCCCAGGTCCACATTGCCGCCGAAACTCTGTCCCCCAGCCAGGTCCCGGTCCACCAGGGCGAATAGCTCCGAAACGGGGAGGGCGGACTGCTCCGCCGGGACCTGGGCGCGGATGGACTGAATCAGGTTGCTGTTTTCCACATCTTCGCCGATGGCCAGGCGCTTTTTACGGTGGATGCGGGCGCCCCAAATAAACGCGATTCCAATGAAGAAAAAGGCCGCGCCAAAAAACAGCGACAGAATGACGCCGCCGATTCCGAAGGATGCCCACTCGAAAACCGACATATAGATCAGCATACCCAGAAAGATTATGCCAATCAGCGCGAATGGGACGGCGCAGACGCACATAATAATCTCTGAGACCGCACGGCCCTTTTCCCGTTTCAGATGTTTTTCACAATAGCTCATATGTATCAACCCTTTCCTTGTTTTACCACAGCTCCGGGGGTGTGCTCCACCCCCGAGAGCCGGGGAAACAAAAACGCCGTGCAGGTGCAAAGCCTACACAGCAAAGAGAAATCTTCGGCAACACGACCACACGAACACTACAACAAACCAGGCCCTTTACAAAAAGGGCGGCCTGTCGTATAATATTCCATGCGGTGCGGCCATTGGCCGTTGTGTAGGTGATGAGTCCACCTATGCAGGCTTTGCGGGTGTTGGAAGCGCCCATAAAGCTGCCGCATTTTTGTTTTCACCCACATTATAGCAGAAGCCGGCAGACTTTGCAAGAGTGATTCACAACAGGAGCGCGGAAAGTGGGGAGCGGCAAATTTTATGAAAAATTAAAGAAATATCCCTTGACTGCCAAGGAGCAAATGAGTAAAGTAGATGGGTAAAACAGCTTGTAAAATTGGAGGTCGATTCCAATGGCTTATAACGGCAGAAGGATGAGGGGAGGTTCCCGCCGGAGCGGGGACGCCGTGCTGGTCCAGACCATGGCCTGGGTACTGCTGTTTCCGGCGCTGCTGCTCTATTTGGAGCTGGCGCTCCATATCTATATGAAGATGTCCCTGGCCTATGTGCCGGTGTATCTGGTGTTCAGTCTGGCGGGAGGCTTTCTCCTGTCCGCTCTCGCCTTGCCCTGGCGCAGACTTCCCAACAGCCTGGTGGCCAAGATTCTGGCGGTGTTTATATCCGTTATCTATGTGGCGGAGATGATCGCCAAGACCATCCTCCAGACCTATTACGGACCCAGCTCCCTGAAAACGGCGGCGGGCAACAAGCTCAGCGACTACGCCGACGTGATTATCCCCACCGTCCTGTCCAAGCTTCCCGTTATCCTGGTGTTCCTCCTGCCCTCCATTCTCCTGATTGTTTTCGGCACCCGCCTGCTTGGCTTTGAGCGGCTGGACTTCCGCTTCGCCGGGCTGGTGGTAATCGCCTGCGCGGTGTTCCACGTCGTGGGCCTGGGGGTAATTCACCTGCCCTGGAAGGGGGACCTGACCCCCGCCCGCCTGTACCACATGGACACCAACATTGACGACCAGGTGGAGCAGCTTGGGCTGCTGACCATGCTCCGGCTGGATATGAAGCACCAGATTTTCCCGGTGAAGAACACCATGGGCAACGATTTCAGCGGCATCGGCGGTCTGACCCCCGGCGGCAGCTCCTCCGGAAGCACGGACCCGGCGGGCAGTGCCTCGGAGCCAGACCCCGGCCCGGTGGTCGACACCTCCCCCAACGTGATGGACATCGACTTAGCCGCTCTTGGGTCGAACGGAAAGAACGATGATGTCAAGTGGCTGGCCCAGTATTTCAACAGCGTCACCCCCACCAAAAAGAACGAGTACACCGGTATGTTTGAGGGGTACAACGTGATTTTCCTCACCCTGGAGGGCTTCTCGGGCTATGGGATCAGCAGGGAGCTGACCCCCACTCTCTACAAGCTGACCCACGAGGGCTTTGTGTTCCACAACTTCTACACCCCACTCCACTTCACCAGCACCTCCAACGGCGAGTGCCAGAATCTGCTGGGCCTGTACCCCAAGGGCAACTTCCCCGTCACCATGTCCCGCACCGGGGAGCTGGGCACCAACTGCTATTTCTCTCTGGCCCGGCAGCTGGGCAGAGAGGGCTATCTGGTTCAGGGCTACCACCCGAACAGCAACATGTACGGCCGGGACCTGTCCCACCCCAACCTGGGCTATGAGTGGCACCAGTTCGGCGTGGATAAGCCGGTCACCGGCGAGCGGGGCAGCCTGGTCAATTTTGACGGTTTGGAGGTGGCAAACAGCGGCAAGCTTCTCTGGCCCCAGCGGGATAAGCACATGATCGAGGCCAGTGTGGACAACTATATAAACAGCGACAAGCCCTTCCACGTCTATTATCTGTCCATCAGCGGCCACATGCCCTATTCCAACAACCGGGTCCCCCAGCAGTACCGGGACCTGCTGGACCCCTTGCCCTACAGCGACACCACCAAGAACTATCTGGGCACCTGCATTGAGGTGGACCGGGCGCTGGAGACCCTCATCCAAAAGCTGGAGGCGGCGGGCAAGCTGGACAAAACCCTGATCGTGGCCGCCCCCGACCACATCCCCTACTTCGACGTGGCCACTCTGGAGGAGCTGGCGGGGGAGAAGTTCGGCAGCTCCGATGACCTGGAGTACCTGAAGGAGGGCAGCATCAACTTCGACGTCTACAAGAGCGCTCTGATTCTCTGGACCTCCTCCATGGAGGAGCCGGTGGAAATTAACAAGGTGGTGGGTCAGGTGGATATCCTGCCTACCCTGTCCAACCTGCTGGGTCTGGAGTACGACTCCCGGATGCTGGCCGGCACCGACGCCTTGTCCGACAGCGAGGGACTGGTGATTTTCTCCTCCCGGTGCTGGAAGTCCGACCGGGGCTTCTACAACCGCTATACCCGCGAGTTTACCCCGGCGGAGGGTGTCACCATGACCGCCGAGGAGCAGGAGAACTACGTCTCCGCTATGAAGAAGCTGGTGGACTATAAGCTGGACAGCACCGCCATGATTGTGGAGAACAATTTTTACGACGTGGTGTTCGGCGGATAAAAATTAGTTGATTTTTCCCTTCCGCCGCAGTATAATAGAATCAGCCCCAACCGGGCAGACTGAAAAAATACCCGCTGAGAAAGGAGCGCCTGAATATGAGTTTTGATCCTTATGAGTTTGACAGAGGCTACGCATCCAGCCAGGGCGACACCTTGGGCCAGTACACAGCCAAGACCTTCCTGTGGATGGTGCTGGGATTGCTTGTCACCTTCGGGGTGGCGGTAGGCGGATGGGTCACTGGGATGGCCGGTCACATCATTATTATGTACCCCATTGTTCCTCTGGCGGCATTGATCGCCACCCTTGTGATTTCCGTGGTTATGGTCCGCCGGCTGGAGAAGATGGCGGTGGGAACGGCTATCGCCCTGTTTGTGACCTTCTCCGCCCTGTTTGGCTTCACCATGTCCATCTATTTCTACCGCTACAGCTTGGAGATTCTGGCCTTCAGCTTTTTGCTCACCGCCGTCTACTTCGGCGCGTTGGCTGCCTACGGCTACCTGACCAAGCGGGACCTGTCCGGCATTCGGCCTATCCTGTTCTCCGGGCTGATTTTCCTCATCGTGTTCGGCCTGCTGTCCATGTTTATCCCCGCCCTGGATATGTTCGACCGGGTGGTCTGCCTCATCGGCATCGCCATATTCCTGGGCTACACCGCCTACGACACCCAGAAAATCAGGGCGTTCTACAGCTACTACTCCGCCTCTCCGGAGATGCTGGCCAAGGCCTCCATCTTCTCCGCCCTCCAGCTCTATCTGGACTTTATCAACCTGTTCCTGTACCTGCTGCGTTTCCTGGGTAATAAGAGACGCTGAGAAAACATGACAGCGGCCGCTCCGAGATGGGGCGGCCGCTGTTTTGCGTTTATTTGGCATCAGGATCGTAGCAGGAGGTATCCGCATGAGTGGCGGAGCGCTGCTCCTCCTTGGGCAGCTTCCCGGGCAGCTCCTCCACGTAGTAGGGCTCCACAGCGGTGAGGTCCTCGTCATCGGGAACCGTGACCCCGCCGGGCATCACGTGTCGGACCGCCGGGTCCTCAGTCCGTGAGCTGTCTGTGTGGAGATCTTCAAAGCCCACGTCCGCAACGGCCCGCTGGCCCGCCTGAACGAAGATGGCATCGTCGTCGGGGTCCAGCTGGGCCAGGAGGATCAAAGCCCTATCGGTGACAGAAGTGAGGGTCAGGTCCAGCCGGTTGGACTCCTCGTCAGCGCCGCAGGAGCTGAACAGGTCCAACTCCTGCATGGCGTCCACAACCTTGTCTTGGAGGTCGTGGAGATAGGCCAGGGAGTATTTGCAAGAGGAGAACATCACATGGCCGTTGTCCGTCCAGTCCAGGACCTGGAGCTCCAGACTTTTGTCCGCCGGGTCCTTGTCCTCCACAAGCTGGACCACCAGCCAGCCGGAGCTGTCGATATAGGCCCCGCCGTACCAGTCGGGGTAGACGCCGTCGAAGCGGTCCATCAGCTTCTGGTAGGCGTTTACTGCCTCCTCCTGGGAGGGGGCGTCACCGATATAGGCCCCGCCGGGCAGGTCGCCGGTGTTGGGAGCGGGGAGGGCTCCAGTGCTGACGTACAGCTCTTTCTGGGAGAACACCTTCAGGGAGTCCAAGTTGAAGGGGTCATCCCCCTCGCTGTTCTGCTGTTCGCCGACAAATTTCCACCAGTTGGCCCAGGTCATCTGGTAGCCGATGGCCTGATACTCGTCAATTTCCTCCTGGGTGTAGCCCACATCCAGCATGGCCTGCTCCAGGTCCTGGGGGGTCATGCCCATGTCCGTGTCACGGACGGCCCCTTCGCTTCCACCGGTGGCGGTGGTGGCGTTTTCAGGGATGTATCCAGTCATGTTCTCCACCGTCACATAGCTGTGGAGTTTGCGCTCCAGAATACTGGGACGGAAGTTTTGAAGGATGTGCTCCCAGCTTGGGTATTGGGAGGCGCCCAATACCCCGACGACCAGCGCCGCGCAGGCGGCGAGGGCTCCGTACTTTTTCCAGGGGACGGGCCGCTTTTTTGTCGGCTGGGCCAGCTTTTCACTGAGAGCCGCCCGGACCTGGGGGGAGGGGGTCATCTGCTTCCGCATGGAATCAAACAATTCCTTGTTCATCAAAATATTCTCCTTTCAGCTTCTCCCTGAGCTGTTCCCGGCCCCTGGTCAGCCGCATCCGGACGGTCCCGGGGCGGATGGCCAGAATTTTGGCGATCTCCCGGGTGGACAGCTCCTGGAAGTAGAACAGATAGATGGGCAGGCGGTAGTCCTCGGTCAGGCTCTGGAGAGCCTCCCAGACCCGGTTTTCCTCCGGCTCCTTGAACTGGACGGGCACGTCCTCACGCTCCGACAGGGGAACGGTTTTCTGTCTCCAGCTGGAGGCGGTCACCCGCCGGGCCTGGTTGACGGTGGTGCGCAGCAGCCAGGCCTTCCGGTGCTCCTCGTCCCGAAATGTCTTGCCGCACTGGCAGTAGGCAAGAAATACCTCCTGAAATACGTCGTCGGCGTCGGCCCGATTGCCCGTCCGGGCCAGGGCCAGGCCGTACACCATATTTTGATAGCGGTCAATTATCGCATCCATCTCACCGCCCGCGCGCAGCGGCAGAGCTTCCATACGCAAGACCTCCTTTCACCTGTAACTCAGCGTAGGGAAGGGAATTGTCACAGGATAAGAAAAACTTTCTTCCCATTTTATCATCCTCGTGTTATAATTACTATTATGTCAAAGTATGGATGGGGCCGCCCTCCGGGCGGCCCCACGCCGTAACATATGTGGGCGGGAGGAGAATCATGATTATCCTAGGCATCGACCCGGGGGTGGCCACCATTGGCTTCGGGGTCATCCGGGCGGACCGGCAGAAGAACGCCCTTGTACGCTATGGGGTCATCACCACCCCGCCGGGTATTCCGCTCTCTCACCGGCTGCTGCAGATTTCCGACGACATGGAAGAGCTGATCCACACCTTCCATCCCGACGAGATGGCGGTGGAGGAGCTGTTCTTCAGCAAGAATATCACCACCGGCATCGCCGTGGCCCACGGCCGGGGGGTGATCCTCCTGGCGGCGGAGAAGCTGGGTGTGCCCATTTTCGAGTATACCCCCATGCAGGTAAAGCAGGCGGTAGCCGGTTACGGCGGGGCGGACAAGCGGCAGGTCATGCTCATGACCCAGCGGCTTCTGAATATGAAAGAAATCCCCCGGCCCGACGACGCCGCCGACGCTCTGGCCATCGCCATCTGCCACGCCCGGTCGGCCACCAGTCTACTGAACACCGAGCGGGTCTTTGACCCGGAGAAATACGATACGAGGTAACGCATATGTTTTACTATCTGAACGGGACCGTGGCCCACATCGAGCCCTATCTGGCCGTCATCGACTGCGGGGGGGTGGGCTACGCTTGCCGCACCACCACATACACCCTGTCCGCCCTGAAGCAGGGGGAGAAGGGGAAGCTATTTACACACCTGAACGTCCGGGAGGACGCTATGGAGCTCTACGGCTTTGCCACGGCGGAGGAGCTGCGGCTGTTCCAGCAGCTTATCTCCGTCTCAGGCGTAGGTCCCAAGGCGGCGCTGTCCATCCTGTCGGCCAGCGCCCCGGCCAATCTGGCGCTGTCCATCATCACCGGGAATGAGAAAGCCCTCACCTGCGCCCCGGGCATCGGCAAAAAAATTGCCCAGCGGGTGATTCTGGAGCTGAAAGACAAGCTGGCCAAGGGCCAGTCCATCAACGCAGCGGGGGAGACCTACGCCGGCGCCGGGGTGACGGTTATCCCGGAGAACAAGCTCTCCGAGGCCACCGCCGCCCTGGCCGTGCTGGGCTATTCCCAGGGGGAGATCAATCTGGCCCTCAAGGGCATCGACCTGGACAGCCTCGCCCTGGAGCAGGTTATCAAACAGGCGCTGAAAAAGATGGTGAAGGGGTAACGGTATGGCAAAATTTGAATGTACCCTGCAGGGCGATTACGACCAGGCCCTGAGCTATTTCCATAACGGCATCCTCAACGGCAGCATGTCGGCCAGCTTTGAGGAGGAGAGCTATTTTCAGAGCGCCGGAGTGCGGGTGACCGTCCGGGTCTACGAGCGTTACAGCTGGAGCGGCGGCAACCGGCTGTCCATGACCCTCACCCTGGTGGGGGACGGGGAGAGGCTGTTTCTGTCCGGCATCACCGCCGGAGGCAGTCAGGCTCTGGTCTTTAAGATCAACACCTGGGGCGAGGAGGCGTTTTTGGACACCCTCCGGGAGCTGGCCCAGCGGTGGTAAGGCCTCATCCGTCACGGCTTCGCCGTGCCACCTTCCCCTAAAGGGGAAGGCTTTGCCTTGCGGGGGACGAAGGATAAGGGGAGTGATAGTTTGAGCATTGATTTTTCCGGGCTGGACGCTGAGGAGCTGGAGCCGCTGGTGACCACCTCGCTGACAAAGGAGGACGAGGGGGAGTTTTCTCTGCGTCCCAAGACCCTCCGGGAGTATATCGGGCAGGAGAAGGCCAAGGGCAATCTGGAGGTATTCATCCAGGCGGCCAAAATGCGCAATGAGCCGCTGGACCACGTCCTGCTCCACGGCCCCCCGGGGCTGGGCAAGACCACCCTCAGCGGCATCATCGCCAATGAGATGGGGGTCAACGTGCGCATCACCTCCGGCCCCGCCATCGAGAAGGCGGGGGACCTGGCCGCCCTGCTCACCAACCTGAACGAGAACGACATCCTTTTCGTGGACGAGATCCACCGCTTAAACCGGGCGGTGGAGGAGATTCTCTATCCCGCCATGGAGGACTACGCCATCGACATTATCATCGGCAAGGGGCCGTCGGCCAACTCTATCCGGCTGGACCTGCCCAAGTTCACCTTGATCGGGGCCACCACCCGGGCGGGCCAGCTGTCCGCCCCTCTACGAGACCGCTTTGGCGTCACCTTGCGGCTGGAGCTGTACACCCCCGAGGAGCTGTCCATGATTGTCACCCGCTCCGCCGGCATTCTGGAGGTGCCCATAGAGCCGGACGGCGCCATGGAGATTGCACGCCGCTCCCGGGGCACTCCCCGGATTGCCAACCGGATGCTGCGCCGGGTGCGGGACTTCGCTCAGGTGCGGGCAGGGGGCGTCATCACAAAAAAGGTGGCCGACGAGGCCCTCACCGCCCTGGAGATCGACCGTCTGGGCCTGGACTCCATCGACCACCGGATGCTCCGCTCCATCATCGACAACTACCGGGGCGGGCCGGTGGGACTGGATACCCTGGCCGCCACCATCAACGAGGAGGCCGTCACACTGGAGGACGTGTACGAGCCTTATCTCATGCAGCTGGGCTTCCTCACCCGAACGCCCCGGGGCCGGTGCGTTACGCCCAGGGCATATGAACATCTTGGCCTCCCCGCCCCCGGTGGGCCGGCGGGACTGGACCAGCTCAGCTTTTAGGAGGATATATGGACCAGAACACCCTGTTCTTTTTCAACCAAAAGCCGGAGGCTGTCCCCCTGTACGAGGCCTTCGAGAAACGCGTGCTGGCCGAGCTGGAGGGAGTGGTCATCCAGCCCCAGAAGAGCCAGATCACCCTGAAAAACCGGCGGGTGTTCGGGGCGGTGTCCTTTCTCGCGGCCCGGAGGACCAAGGACCGGCCCGACCCCTACATCACAATTACCCTGGGCCTGAACCGCCGGGAGGGCTCTCCCCGTGTGGACCAGGCCTCCGAGCCGTACCCCGGAAGGTGGACCCACCACATCGTGATTGGCTCCCGGTCGGAGATCGACGATGAGCTGATGGCCTGGGTCCGGGAGGCCTGTGATTTCGCGGCATCCAAACGTTAAAAAGTTTGAAGATTTGAGGTGTATCAAAATGGGCAAATTATTTGGAACGGACGGCATCCGCGGCGTAGTGAACGCCGGTCTGGACGCGGACCTGGCCTACAAGGTGGGTCTGGCGGCGGCCATTGTGCTGGCCAAGAACAAGAAGCCGGGGGAGAAGCCCCTGGTGACCATCGGCAAGGACACCCGCATCTCGGGGGACTTGCTAAAGGGCTCTCTGATCTCCGGCCTGTGTACCGCCGGGGCGGACGTGCTGGACCTGGGCACGCTGCCCACCCCCGGGGTAGCCTGGGTGACGGTGGACGAGGAGGCCGACGCGGGCATTGTCATCTCGGCCAGCCATAACCCCTTTGAGCACAACGGCATCAAAATTTTCAACGGCAAGGGCTTCAAGCTGTCCGACGAGCTGGAGGAGAAGATTGAGGACATCGTCCTATTCGGCTCCAACAACGTGCCCATGAAGACCCACGGCGACATCGGCAAGGTGAGCTATGTGGCCCCCAAGGCCTCTGAGGACTACATCGACCACCTGGAGGCCACCATCGACTCCACACTGGGCGGCCTGCACATTCTGGTGGACTGCGCCAACGGCGCCGCCTCCGCCACAGCAGCCAGATTGTTCGACCGTTTTTCCAAGCTGCGTACCGACGTCATCAACGCTGACCCAGACGGGGTGAACATCAACGACAAGTGCGGCTCCACCCACATGGACGCCCTGGCCGCCATGGTCAAGGCGGGCGGCTACGACATGGGCATCGCCTTCGACGGGGACGCCGACCGATGCCTGGCGGTGGACGAACAGGGCAGCCTCATCGACGGAGACCAGATTATGGCCGCCTGCGGCCTGGACATGAAGGCGAAGGGAGGCCTCCCCGGGGACACGGTGGTGGCCACCGTTATGTCCAATCTGGGCTTCCACGTCTATGCCAGGGAGCACGGTATGAAGCTGGAGTGTACCGATGTGGGCGACCGGAACGTGCTGGAGCGGATGGTGGAAAAGGGGTATGCCCTGGGAGGCGAGCAGTCGGGCCATATGATCTTCCTGGACCACGCCACCACCGGCGACGGCCAGCTCACCGCCCTGCAGATTCTGGCCCTGCTCAAGGAGAGCGGCAAAAAGGCCAGTCAGGTGTTCAGCGCCTGTCCCCGGTATCCCCAGGTGCTCATCAACGTCCCGGTGGCCGATAACGACGTGAAGAAGGCGGCCATGGCCAGCCCGCTGCTGGCTCAGGCGGTGGCCCGGGAGGAGGAGGCCCTGGGAGACGAAGGGCGGGTGCTGGTGCGGCCCTCAGGCACCGAGGCCCTGATGCGGGTGATGGTGGAGGCCAGAAGTCAGGAGACCGCCCAGGAGACGGCCCAGCGCCTGGCTGATTTGATCCCCGAGCTGTAAACCAGGCTGCCCGGCGCTGCCCAGAAATTGGAAGACTGGAAAAATAAACAAACTTTTTTGGGAAAAGTCTTGACAAATCTGAACATTTTGTTTATGATAAAAAATGACCGGGAAAATAGTATGGAACAGAAAACTATTGATTCATCCGATGAGGCGCTGTGCCTGGGCGCGGCCCAGGGCAATCCCAGCGCGGAGACAGAACTGGTGCGCCGGTATGGCTGGCTTGTCCGGGCCTGTGCCCGCCCTTTGTTTTTGGCGGGGGGCGACAGCGAGGACCTGATTCAGGAAGGCTTCCTGGGCTTGCTGACCGCGATCCGGAGCTTTGCCCCGGAACGGGACGCCGCTTTCCGCACTTTCGCAGAGATTTGTATCCGCAGCCGCCTGCATACCGCCGTCCGGGCGGCCCAGGGCGGCAAGCACGCCCCGCTCAATCACAGTGTTTCCTACGAGCCCCCTCTTTTTGACGGAACCAACGCATACCTGTTTTCCAGTGCCGAGAGCCCGGAGGACGTGGTCATCGGCAGAGAGGAACTGAGAGAGCGCCTGGAGGCGCTCAAGGGCCGGTTATCCAAGTTTGAAGCACAGATATTACCCCCGTATCTGAATGGTCTGTCCTGCGGAGAGATCGCTCAGCGGGTGGGCCGCTCCCAGAAGTCGGTGGACAACGCCATCCAGCGTATCCGCCGCAAAACGGCCCTACAAATTTCTTCCGGCGGATCCAGCGAGAGCTGATCGCAATATCACACGCCCAGGCCAAGCGCCGGGCAAAAGTCAAAGAGAGGGAAAATCCAATGTACGAAGACAAAATCCTGGTATGCAAAGAGTGCGGTCAAGAGTTTACTTTTACCGCCGGTGAGCAGGAGTTCTACGCTGAGCGCGGCTTCCAGAACGAGCCCCAGCGCTGCAAGCCCTGCCGTGACGCCCGCAAGAACGCCGCCCGCGGCCCCCGTGAGTACTTCACTGCTGTGTGCGCCGCTTGCGGCGGTGAGGCGAAGGTTCCCTTCGAGCCCAAGTCTGACCGTCCTGTCTACTGCAGCGACTGCTTCGCCAAGATGCGTGAGCAGCAGGGCTGATTAAAAGCCAGGAAAAAAGTACGCCGAAGGGTGGCACTTCTTCGTGAAGTGCCACCCTTCGTCAACCTGCAAAGAGATTTCTCTATTGGAACGACTAGGGCTTGTTTGTAAATTGTGTTGCTGCGGCTCAGGGCGTATAATGTCAGACAGCAAATCTATGCATTCTGGTTGAGAGCCGGGAACAGAATAATATATTTCAAGAGGTGGCAGCAGATGGCAAAGAAAAAGAACAAAAGCTCCGGTGAGACAAAAAAAAGGACGCCGAAAAAATCTGCGATAAGCAGCAAGGAGACGAAGGATAAAAAAACACAGATGCTGCTGGAAGCGGAAGCTGAGGCTCCTGAAATCATGGAAGCGGTTCAGCCGGAGACGGAAAATGTCCCGGCGGCAGAACCCGCTGCGCCGGAGGTCCCTGTAGAGGAGGCCGCGCCGGGGGTCCCCATGGAAGAGGCCGCGCCGGAAGAGGTCTATACAACCCCCAGAAAGAGCGTGGCGTTTATCGGTTCGGAGTGCTACCCGTTTGTCAAGACCGGCGGGCTGGGCGATGTCATGTACGCGCTGCCCAAGGCTCTGGTGAAGCAGAACTGTGACGTAAGGGTTATTCTGCCCAGATACAAGTGCATCCCCTGGGAATATCAGGAGAAAATGGTCTACCGCGGCGCCTTTGACATGGACCTCTGCGCGGATGGAAGCCGCTACTATGTGGGCGTTATGGAGTATGTCTGGGATGGGGTCGTGTACAATTTTATCGACAACGAGGAGTTCTTCGGCTGGGGAAATCCCTATACCGATCTTGTGCAGGACATCCCCAAATACTGTTATTTTGCCAAAGCGGCTCTGGCCGTCCTGAACTATATTGATTGGATTCCGGACATCATCCATTGCCACGACTGGCAGGCCGCCCTGGTCCCTGTCTATCTGAGGACCCAGTTTGAAAATACGGCCCTGAGCTCCGCCAAGACCATCCTGACGATCCATAACCTTCGCTTCCAGGGGGTCTATGATATTGGCACCATCCGCTACTGGTCCGGGCTGCCGGATTACGTGTTTGACCTGGGTGCCTTAAAGACCGGGTACAAGGACGCGAATATGATGAAGGGCGGGCTGGCCTACGCCAACGTCATTACGACCGTGAGCCAGACCTACGCCGGCGAGATTCAGACGCCGTTTTACGGCGAGAATCTGGACGGCCATCTGCGGTACCATTCCGGCAAGCTGCTCGGTATCGTGAACGGTATCGACTATGATATCTGGAACCCGAGCACCGATGCCAGGCTCCATGAAGCCTATGATATTACCACGGTGCTGGACAAAAAGAAGGAAAACAAGCGCAGACTGCAGGAAGAGCTGGGGCTGGACCAGGACGACGGAAAATTCGTGATCGGCCTGATTTCCCGACTGACCAATCAAAAGGGGCTGGATCTGGTCAACGCCATTCTGCCCAATATCATAGATGGAAACACGCAGGTGGTTGTGCTGGGCACCGGGGATCAGATGTACGAGGACTCTTTCCGCTATTACGAAAGCGCCTATAAAGGAAATGTCTGCTCCAACATCATGTACGATGAGACAAGGGCCCATAGAATCTACGCCGGCGCGGACGCCTTGCTGGTTCCGTCCCTGTTTGAGCCCTGTGGGCTGACCCAGCTCATCGCCATGCACTACGGGACCGTGCCAATCGTTCGGGAGACCGGCGGGCTGAAGGATACGGTGGACCCCTATAATATGTTCTCTAATACGGGCAACGGTTTTACCTTTGACCGTTACGAGGCCGGCTTGCTCCTGGACGCCATCAATCGGGCCAAGGATCTCTATTTCAACAGCCGCTGGTGCTGGGACGAAATGGTGCGGCGCGATATGGATAAAATCCTGTCCTGGGATAATTCCGCAAAACAGTATAAGGAGCTGTATCTCGATTTGGCACAGTGATTTTGAGCTGCCCCGGTAAAAACGAACAATAAACACCCCCTGACGCAGGAAAACGAAAGTGCCGCGTCAGGGGGAAATTATATGGAAAAAGTACAGATCAGAAACAGGGTCATCCAACACAATCGAACAGCCGATTCACGATTGTGACTGCTCCAGGTAATAAAAACCATAGGCAGGGACGGCCAGGTCACGGAGGATATAGGGTTCCCCCGTCAGCATATCGGCAAACTCCCCCGGATCGTGGGGGAAGGTCACCGTTTTATCCCACGGAGTGAAGTTGAACACGCCGATGATCTTCTGGCCCTCGAAATACCGCCCGATGGCCAGCAGACCGTCGTCCCCGGTGTCCAGGGTCCATACGTCCGCCCCGGCGCCGAAGGCGGCGTTGGTCTTTCTGAGAGCGCTCAGGGCGTTGAGCCCGCAGAACACCTGACCCTCTGGCGTGCTCAGGTCGTGGGCACGGTCCTCAAGATCCCAGCGGAATTTCCCCCGGTGGAGATAGCGGCTGTCCTCCGCCTTTTTGGGGTCGTCCTTGTAGCTGTAGTCGTTCACCTGGGCCAGCTCATCCCCGCTGTACAGCAGAGGCAGGCCGGTCTGCATGAACATCATGGCGTGAAGGGTCAGATCGAAGCGCACCGCCCGCTCCATGGCGGCGGGGTCGTGCTCAAAGCCTGCCTTTTCAATGCCGCACAGGCTGGCGGTGGTGCCGCACTGGCGGGCGTCCCCGCTGGCGGGGTCGTCGTTGTACAGCTCGCCCCGGCTTACGCTGCCCTCCCAGCGGCCCTGGAACCAGTCGCTGAGAAACCGCTTGTGGGCTTTCTCGTCTGTGCCGCAGTTCTGTCTCAGCCACTTGTAATCCAGACCCCAGCCGATGTCGTCATGACAGCGCAGGTAATTGAGGAACACGTACTGCTTGGGCAGGCTGTTGACGATATCCAGCTGCCGCCGGAGCAGGCGGGTGTCCTGGGTGGCCGCCGTGTGCCAGGTGGTGCACATGGTGGTTACATTGTAGAGCAGGTGGCACTCCGGCTTTTCCACCGTCCCGAAATAGGGCGCCACCTTCACCGGCTCCATGACCACCTCGCCCAGCAGAATCACCGAGGGGCAGACGATCTCTCCGATCATCCGCATCATGCGCACAATGGTGTGGACCTGAGGCAGGTTGCGGCAGCCGGTGCCCAGCTCCTTCCAGATATAGGGCACGGCGTCGATGCGGATCATGTCCATTCCTCGGTTGGCCAGGAAGAGGAAATTGTACATCATCTCATTGAACACCCGGGGGTTGCGGTAATTCAGGTCCCACTGGTAGGGGTAGAAGGAGGTCATGACAAAATGCCGGCTGTCCTCCAGCCAGGTGAAGTTGCCGGGGGCGGTGGTGGGGAACACCTGAGGAACCGTTTTTTCATACTCCGCCGGGATATTCCAGCTGTCGAAGAAGAAGTACCGGCTCATGTACTCCCCGTCGCCCTGACGGGCTTTTTTCGCCCACTCGTGGTCCTGGCTGGTGTGGTTCATCACAAAGTCCATGCACAGGTTGATTCCCCGTTTGTGGCAGGCGCCGGCCAGCTTCTCCAGGTCCTCCATGGTGCCCAGGTCGGGGCGGACGGTCCGGAAGTCGGCCACGGCGTAGCCGCCGTCGCTCCGCTCGGGCACCGTGTCCAGGAAGGGCATCAGATGGAGCATATTGACTCCGGTCTGTTCCAGATAGGGAAGCTTCCTTCTCACGCCGTTCAGGTCGCCGGCAAAGTTGTCGATGTACAGCATCATGCCGGTGAGATCATTGGATTTGTACCACTCCGGATCGGCCTGACGTTTCAGATCACGCTTTTTCAAGGCGGCGGAGCGCTCCTGGGCGAAGCGGTGCAGGTTATCGCACAGCTCGGTGAACATGGCGTCATTTCCATACAGCTCCATGTACAGCCAGCGCAGCTCGTCCAGATGCCGGGCCAAACGTTCCTGAAACTGCTGTTCCTCTTTTTTTGTCATAGCGCGTACCCCTCTGTCATTTATTTGACTTGGATCACCGGCCTCAAGGTCTCACAGGAGCCGGATGGTCCGCTTTGCGTCCATAGCCGCGGGAGCCCCCTTGCGGCAAAAAGTCCAATGAAATGAAATTGATTTCATTCGGTATCATATCAGAAAAACAACGGGACGGCAAGGGAACAGATGTTGATTTTTTAAATGAAAGGGTAGGTGATATAGTAGCGTTGTTCGGGCGCTATGTTGGATCACCTATCCAATATGGTTCCTGGCCGTCCTTGGTGTTACCAGCACCAAGGACAGCGTTTTTTTCCTAATGTTTAGGCGCCGTTTGGGCATGTTGACATTTTTCAAACAAGCCCTAAGAGGGAGGAAAAATGATACGTGATGAGAGCAAAGACGGCAGCTTTCCAAAAGATACGCCACCTTCCCTTTGGGTCAACAGAGAGGCCCATATTCTGTCTTTTGTGGAAGCAAAGGGGTTCGAGCGGGAGCGTTTTTCAAATTGTGATCAGATGATGGATTACGCGCTTCAGCTCAGCGGTCCGGCTATCGGATTCAGTAAAAGGGCCTGATCCGCAGTATTTTTCAGAAGCGAGGATAACCTTATGGCTGACAGAATGAGCCGCCCGAGAGGGCGGCTCATTTATGAGGCTGTTCCAAAGAGTATCCGTTTGGAAGCGCGGCGAAAGGGTGTCCCCCTGTCCGGCGTTTCTTTCACGGGTGTGGATATCATTTTTTGCCGCCGAACAGCGTTCCCAACAGGCCCCGCCTCAAAACCTGAGCGCCTGTGTTGATTAGCTGACGCTCCAGCTGGGCCTTCCGGCGCTCGGCCGCTCTTTGCCGCTGGGCTTCTTCCCGCTCCAGCGCCTTTTCAAGCTTTTTGCGCTGGGCCTCGGCTTCCTTCTCCGCCTTCTTTCTGGCGGCTTCCTCCTCCTTGGCCTTCTGTGCCTCGAAAGCCGCCTTCTCCTTCTCAAAGGCTTCCCGCTCCGCATCCAGCGCGGCCTGCTTTTCCGCCTGCGCCTGCTCCTCCTGAAGCATTTCATAGGCGGATTCGCTGTCCACGCCCTTGTCGTACTTCTCCATGCCGTCTCCAGCCAGGGCGGACCGGCGGGTAGACTCCTGTGCCGGGGCCATCAGGCTCTGAGGGCAGACAATGGCGGTCCTCTGTACCATGCCTGGCACGCCTTCCTCGTCCAGCACGGATACCAGGGCCTCGCCCACGCCCAGCTCCATAATCACGTCGGCGGCCTTAAAGGCGGGGTTCTCCCGGAAGGCCTGAGCCGCGGCCTTGACCGCCTTTTGCTCCGCGGGGGTGTAGGCCCGCAGAGCGTGCTGCACCCGGTTGCTCAGCTGGGCCAGCACACTGTCGGGGATGTCGCTTGGGGATTGGGAGACAAAGTAGATGCCCACGCCTTTGGAGCGGATCAGCTTAACCACCTGCTCGATCTTCTGGACCAAGGCCTTGGGGGCGTCCGCAAACAGCATATGGGCCTCGTCGAAGAAGAACACCAGCTTGGGTTTGTCCAGGTCTCCCGCCTCGGGCAGCACCTCAAACAGCTCCGAGAGCATCCACAGCAGGAAGCTGGCGTACAGCGCAGGGTTCTGAACCAGCTTGACGCAGTCCAGCACGTTCACCACGCCCCGGCCGTCGGGCGCGGTGCGGAACCAGTCACGGATATCCAGGTCGGGTTCCCCGAAAAACAGGCCGCCCCCCTGACGCTCCAGAGGCAGGAGGGAGCGGACGACGGCCCCCAGGGACTGGACGGAAATATTGCCGTATGTGGTGATGAACTCCTCCCGGTGCTCCCCCACGTAGCCCAGCATGGCCCGCAGGTCCTTCATGTCCAGCAGCAGCAGGCCCCGGTCGTCGGCAATCTTGAATACGATGTCCAGCACCCCCTGCTGAGCCGGAGAGAGCCCCAGCAGGCGGGAGAGCAGATCGGGCCCCATGTCGGATACGGTACACCGCACCGGATGGCCCTTTTCCTGATAAATGTCCCAGAAGGAGACGGGATATCCCCTGTAGGAGAAAGACGTTCGCAGGCCGAACTTGTCGATGCGCTTTTCCATCCCGGCGCTCTGGGCGCCCGGCTCCGCGATGCCGGATACATCCCCCTTCACGTCGCACAAAAACACCGGGACCCCCGCGTCGGAAAAGGACTCCGCCATCACCTTCATCGTGATCGTCTTACCCGTGCCGCTGGCTCCGGCAATCAGGCCGTGGCGGTTGCACATATTCAGGGGCATTGTCACCCTGGTCTCGCCGGCCAGGCCCAGATACAGCGCGCCGTCTGTGTACATACTCATTCCTCCATCTCTTGCCCAATACTCCGTATGACGGGAACATGGACGCCCCATGTCCCATGGTATACGGTTTTATTTTACTGTACTTCCCGTGCCGCAGTCAAGGGCGAAAGCAAAAAACGGGATGGGTTTTTGGGACAGGAAGCAGCACTATACAGTAGGGTGGACAAACTCGAAATCAGGTGCTACAATAAGCAGGAAAATATCTCACCGCCCTCTGCGGCGCTGAGATAGGAGGGGAGACCATGGAAGAGAAAAAGAAGAGAAGTTTCCTGCGCTGGCCGTGGAATGTGGTGATTTATGTCCTGTTGGCAGTTGTTTTTCGAATTTTTTCCATTCCAATCATCCTGTTTTTGATGTGGTATCAGCGGAAAAACAATCCCCACGGCGCCGCGGAGGGCTATTGCCTCAGCCGCACCCGGAAGCGCCTGATCTGGCTGCTCTGGTCGCTGCTGATGCTGTTTCTCGGCGTGTGTCTGGCCGTGTACTTTCTGGACGGTATAAAGACAGATCGCGGCGGTTGGGAGACAGCCGACTATGTCGCCCTGGTCATATCCGGCGGCGGTACGGTGGTTTTGGCGGCGGCGGGCGTTTACACGGCCTATGCCGCCTTGCGGGACACCTTCTTCCCCGCCAGAAGCGCGCTGGCCCAGTCCATCCGCAGCCAGCTGCCCTATCCGGACGAGGCGCCGGAGGTGGCGGAACTGTTCGACATGGTGGACCGTGATTTGAAGGAAAACGGCCAGTGGTTTGGCTCGGTCGGCATCGGGAAAGAATGGGTGCTGGGCGATATGGCCAACCGGATTGACCGCATCCGGGGCATTTTTGTCGTGGATCAGGTCCGTGTCCGCAGCAGCGGCAGCGGAACACGCTCCAGCCGGACACTGGAGCTGGTGCTGATCGACAACCGCTGGCAGAAGTCGGTTACCACCTTCCGTGATCCCGGAGACCTGCGGGCGGCGGCAGACTGTCTGGCTTTGCGGGTACCGGACGCGCGCAGGGGAAAAAATGACCAGTATGCCAATTTCCTGCAAATGGACGAGAGCCAGCAGGAGGAGTTCGAGCGGGATTTCCGGCAGAAACAGAGCCGCCGGTCATCGGCACAGGTGCTTCAGGAGAGCATGAACGGCCCGCAGGATATGATCCTGAAGCTCCCGAACGGAGAAGTGACTTCCAGAGTAAGCGTCTCGCTGGCAGAGAATACGCTGAGGCGCTGTCTTGACGGAGAGGAGGCAGGCTTTGAGCTGATTCCCACCCGGCCCATTGAACGTAAGAACCGCGCGTTCCGATCCCTGAGCTGCCGGGTTTGGAGGGAAGCGGAAGATTCGCCCGAGGTGGAGCTCGCGCTCACCGGAGAGGAGGAGGGCTCCGCCCTGGTCCTGTCAACAGACGGCCGTCAGGCGGAGGATATCATGAGGAAGTGGCTCCGCCGGGAGGTCCCGGAACTGACCGGCTGGAGACCGCAGCGGGTATACGCGGCTCCAGAGCCCTCCCGGCCCCAGGCCCGGGGTTCCCATGCGAAGCTGTCCCTTCTCTACGCAAGCGGCGCGGCGGAAAACCACGCGACCTTCACCAAAGAGGATATCCAGCTTGCGGCGGAGGGCATCGTGGACGGCACCTACCAGCTGGTGGACCTGACGCATCCCAACGGCTACCTGTGGATCCGGGTGACAGCCGGGGACCGGAACGACGCCCGGTGTACCGTGGAGGCTACCCGGCCCGGCGGGCCGGAGCTGGAGTTCTACATGACAAAAATGCCGCCCAGAAGGGCGGCGGAGTGGCTGAGAGGCTATCCCGGCGGGGGGTATCTTCCGGGCGGACCGGAGTGGAAAAATATCACCAAACAGATGAAAAAAAGAAAATAAGGAGTGAATGGAACATGGCAAAAGAACTGAGCAGCGAGGTCAAGCAGGCCCTTGAGGACATCTACTACCACGAGCGCACCGGACGGGGCAAGGAGGCCATGGCCCTATTGGAAAAGGCATCCGCCGCCGGCGACGGCGACGCCACCTGCATCCTGGCCCGATGCCTGTGCGGGCGGCAGTATGTGTGGGCGGGTCACGGCTTCCCGGAGGACGACGCACGGGTGACGAAGCTTCTGCACAAGTCCGTGGAACAGGGCAGCGCCATCGGCGTTCTGGTGTCTCTGCGTACCGGCGAGCTGACGCCGTCGGTGCAGAAGAAAATGCCCTTTGAGAGTCTCCAGGCTGCCTTTGACGAGGTGCTGGCCCTGGCGGAGAAGGGAGACGCGTTCTGCCAATACACGGTGGCCAACTCCTATTTCTGGTGGGACTTCCTCCGAATCCAGAATAAGGGCAAGGATTCCTTCCCCAACGAGGCGGCCTTTAAGTCGTATCTGAAGGAGCAGATTTCCAAGTGTGAGGACTGGTTCTGGAAGGCTCTCCGGGGCGGTATGTACTTTGCCGCAAACAATCTGAACCAGTTCTACACCAAAGGGGATGAGGACATCATCGCGCCCCAGCCGGAGAAGGCCCGGGACCTCTACAAGATTGGCGCGGAGGCCGGCCACCCCATCATGCAGGCCATCTACGCCGATGACCTGACCAAGGAGGGGAAAAAGGAAGAGGCCCTCCGCTGGTACAAGGAGGCCGCGGAGGGCGGCCATCCTGGCGCCTGGTATGACGTGGGCCGCTGCTATTTTGACGGCGTGGGGACGGAGAAGGACGAGGCCTATGCGGTCTCCTGCTTTGAGAAGGAGCTGGCCCGGGACCCCCACTATCTCGGAGCCAACAACCTGCTGGGCAAGGCTTACTATTTTGGCCGCGGCGTGCAGCAGGACTACGCCAAGGCGTTCCGGCTTCTGAGCGACGCCTATGACCACGAGAGCAGCTGGGGCGTGTACTATCTGGGCGACTGCTGTTTCCGCGGCCGGGGAACTCCCCAGGACTATGAGAAAGCCCGGATGTATCTGGAAAAGATGGATTGGGAGAATAAAAACGCCTATTTCATGCTGGGATATATCTATGGCCGGGGACTGGGCGTGGCGGAGGACATTCCCAAGGGTGTGGCTTACCTGCAAAAGTCCGGCACCGCCGAGGCAAAGGAGGAGCTGCTGCACTACAAAAAGTCGCTCTTTGGCAAATGGAGCCGCCGGAAATAGCCGAGGCTTTCTTCTGCGGGAAGATAACATCAAGCGGCCCCTGTGACAGGGGCCGCTTGTAAAAATATGCGGTCGGCAGACCGTTTCACCGCGCCTTGAGGCACGGCCAATATCACGCCCTTATAGGGCGAGTGCAGGCCACCCGTTTTACGGGTGGCTTGACTATTTCCGGACCGTGTCAGACAGCAGACGAAGAGCCTCCAGATAACCCTCCAGCCCGTGTCCCTTGATGGTGGCGGCGCAGGCCGACCGGATGTAGGACACATGCCGGAACGCCTCCCGGCTGTCCGGGTCGGAGATGTGGACCTCCACCGTGGGGATGCCGACCGCCTTCACCGCGTCCAGAAGAGCTACACTGGTGTGGGTATATGCGGCGGGATTGATGATGATGCCGTCCGTTTTGTCAAAGTAGGCCTCCTGGATGGCGTCCACCAGTTCACCCTCGTGGTTGGACTGGAAAAACCGGACGCTTACCCCCAGCCGGTCCGCCTCGGCCTGGATCATATCCGTCAGGTCATTGTAGGTGGCTTTGCCGTAAATTTCCGGCTGACGTATGCCCAGAAAGTTCATATTTGGGCCATTAATCACCATCACTTGCACAAAAATCCCTCCAAATCAGCTGGGCGGTCCGCTCCAGCGCCACGCTGTTGTCAATCACCGCGTCGGCAGCGGCATTGTACAGGGGCCTCCGAAGGCGGTACATCTCCTCCAGACTCCCCGCCTGGGACAGGGGCCGGCCGTTCTTGGGCAGGAGGTTCAGGTCCCGGCGGAGAAAGTACACCCGCCCGGTGCGGCGCATGGCGGCCCGGTTGCCCTCCCGGAGGACCGCGCCGCCGCCGGTGGCGATGATCTGTCCGCTTTGAGCGCAGATTTCCGTCAGAATCTGACTCTCCAGCGCCCGGAAGGTCTCCTCGCCCTCCTCCCGGAAGATGTCCGGGATGGACCTGCCCGCCTTTCGGACGATTTCTTCGTCCAGATCCGCCAGGGGCCGGCCGGACAGGGCGGCCAGCTCCCGGCCCACGGCGGTCTTGCCGCAGCCCGGCATCCCCACCAGGACGAGGTTGGTCCGGTCGTGCCGGAGCTGGGAAATAATCTTCTCGGTCTCCTCTGCGGGGACGGTGCGGTCAAAAAACAGCTCCTCCGCCCGCACCGCCTGGGCCACCAGCATGGGCAGTCCGCCGCTGCGGCGCAAGCCGCACTCCTTTGCCTGGAGGAGCAGGTCGGTCCGGCCAGGGTTGTAAATCACATCCAGCACCGCTTCCAGCCCGGGCAGGCGGGACAGGTCCACAGGCCGGCCGGACATGTTGGGCCACATGCCTACAGGGGTGGCGTTGACCAGGACCTGGGCGCCGGCATGCCGCTCAAGGCCGTCGTAGTTGTCCGGGCCGGAGCGGGAGACGACCACGATCTCCTGGGCCCCTTCCCGCTTTGCCGCTGCCTGGGCGGTGAGAGACGCCCCGCCGCTGCCTAAGATGACAACCTTTTTTCCGGACAGTGAGACATCTGCCCGGCGGAGCATATACAAAAAGCCGTCGATGTCGGTGTTGTAGCCGTACAGCTTACCGTCAACCATTCGCACAAGAGTGTTGACAGAACCGATGGCCCGTGCGCCCTCGCCGATTACATCGCAGAAGGGCATTACATCCCGCTTGTAGGGCATGGTCACATTCAGCCCGCCCAAGTCCTCCCGGCGGAGGAAGCTCTGCAGCGCATCGGGTTCCAGCTCAATGAGTCGGTAGTCCGCACAGCCCAGAGCCTTGTGAATGGGGACAGACCAGCTGTGGCCCAGCGTCCGGCCCAGCAGACCGTAAACTTTTTTCTCCATATCGTTTACACTTCCGCGTAGCCACCCAGAAATTGGAACTGGGCGCAGCTGCGCTCCATCTCCTCCAGGCAAGCCTGAACGCTGGGGTCCTTTACGCTGGCTTCCAGCTCCAGGAAAAAGATGAACTCAAAGTCGCTCCCCGCCACGGGACAGGACTCCAGCTTGGTCATGTCGATATCCAAGGCAGCCAGCTTGGACAGCACCTCATACAGGGCGCCCGGCTTGTTGTCCAGCGCGATAATCAGACTAATCTTGTTGGCGCCGGCGTAAATGACAGGGTCCTTGGTGACGCAGATGAAGCGGGTGTAGTTGTTGTCGCTGTCCTGAATATGGCCGTTGACGCATTCCAGGCCGTAGAGGGCGGCACAGGGGTGGGAGGAGATGGCGGCGGCGTGGAGATTTCCGCTCTCGGCCACCATCTTGGCGGCCAGGGCGGTGTTGCCGCAAGGGATCACCTTCACGTCCTTCAGACCGCCCAGGAATTTGGAGCATTGGCCGATGGCCTGTTCGTGGGAGTAAATCTCGGTGATATCCTCCTGCTTCACCCCGGGCAGGGCCAGCAGCTCGTGGCGGATGCACAGGCGGGTGGACCGGACCACCGACAGGTCGTGCTCCTGGAGGAGCTGGTACACCGCCCGGACGGAGCCGTTGGAGCTGTTTTCGATGGGCAGCACGCCGAATTTGCACAGCCCGGATTCCACGGCGGACACCACCGCCCCAAAGCTCTTCACATAGACGATGTTCCCCCGGGGGAATATGCGGTCGCAGGCCGCCTGGGAATTGGCCCCCTCCACCCCCTGACAGGCCACCATTCCCGTCTGAGGAAACACCTCGCCGCCGGAGGCCAGAGCGGCCTTTACCCGCGCGCCCACCTTGGTGGGGGCGGAGATCAGCTCGGCCTGCCGGGACCGGGCCAGCTCGAAGAGGGTGGAGTATAGGTGATAGGCGTACCGCTCCTTGTCTCCTGCTTTCCGGGTCACCTTGGCCAGAATTTCCCGCTCCCGGGCCTTGTTCAGAATGGGCAGGCAGTGTTCGTTTTTGTAGGCGGCCACCTCCTCGCTGAGCGCCATGCGCTCCAGGAAGAGTTCCAGAAGCTGGTCGTCTACCGCGTCGATCTTGGTACGAATCTCAGAAAGTTCCATGATTTCCCTCCAACAGTAAGTCTAACAGTACGCAGGCCGTGACCGCTTCCACCACCGGGACGGCCCGGTGGGCGATACAGGGGTCGTGGCGTCCGTGGATTTGCAGCTCCGTGTTTTCCGCTGCGGACAGGCTGACAGTTTTTTGCGGTTTTCCGATGGACGGCGTGGGCTTGAAGGCCGCCCGCAGGACAAGGGGCATCCCCGTGGTGATGCCGCCTAAGATACCGCCCGCGTGGTTGGTCCCGGCGGCGATTTTGCCGCTTTTCACGACAAAGGGGTCGTTGTTCTCCGAGCCCCGGCGGGCGGAGGCGGCGAAGCCCGCGCCGAACTCCACCCCCTTGACGGCGGGGATGCCGAAGAGCGCCGCCGCCAGCCGGTTTTCCACCCCGTCGAACATGGGCTCGCCCAGCCCGGCGGGGAGTCCGACGGCGGCACACTCCACCACGCCTCCCACGCTGTCCAGGTCCGCCTTGGCCGCGAGGATGGCCTCCCGCATCCGGCCCCCGGCCTCGTTGTCCAGGACGGGGAAGGGTTTTCGGGACACCTCCTCAAACAGCTCAGCGGTGGGATACAGGGGAAACGGCCTGTCGCTGACTGCGGCCACGGAATTCAGGTGAGCGCCCACATATACGCCCCGGCGGGCCAGAATCTGCCTGGCGATCCCTCCGGCGACGCATAGGGGGGCGGTGAGCCGGCCGGAGAAGTGTCCCCCTCCCCGCATGTCGGCCAATCCGTTCCACTTCACCCAGGCGGCGTAGTCGGCGTGGCCGGGGCGGGGCTTGTCGGCAAGCTCCGTGTAGTCCCCGGAGCGCTGGCCGCTGTTGCGGATAACGGCGCACAGGGGGGAGCCGCAGGTTTTTCCGCCCTCCAGGCCAGAGAGAAACTCGGGCACGTCCCCTTCGCTCCGGGCGGTGGACAGGGGATCCCTTCCCGGCCTGCGCCGGTCCAGGAAGGTTTGCAGCTCCTCCGGGTCGATCTTCTCCCCGGCGGGCAGGCCGTCCACCACCACGCCGATGGCAGTCCCGTGGGATTGGCCAAAGACAGACACCTTTAAAATTTTTCCAAACTCAGACGACATCCAATTTCCCTCCCAGCCGCTTGTATTCCTCCCAGAAATCGGGATAGGATTTTTGCACGCACTCCGCCCCCAACAGGGTGACAGGCGACTTGCAGCGGGTGGCAGCCACGGCGGCCATCATGGCGATGCGGTGGTCGCCGCAGCAGTCCACCGCCGCCCCTCCGGCCAGACTGTCCCGGCCTGTGATTGTGAGAAAGTCAGGCCCCTCTTCCACATCCGCTCCCAGGGCGTTCAGCGCCCGGGTCACGGAGGAGAGCCGGTCGCTCTCCTTCATGCGCAGGCGGGCGGCGTTGGTCAGGCGGGTGATTTCCCCCGCCCGGAGGGCCGCCATGGCCGCCAGAGGTGGCGCCAGGTCGGGGCAGTCGGAGACATCCAGCTCCAATTCCCCCCGCTCCTGCAGCTTGAGAAAACAGGGGACAATCTTCATATCCCCCTGGATGGAAAAGGCGTTCAGCCCTTCCAGCTCCAGAGAACTGCCCAGGGCTATCGCCCCATACCAGAATGCCGCCTGAGACCAGTCGGCCTCGACGGTCATGGAACAGGGCCGGTATTTCTGCCCTCCGGGGACCAGCCAGCCGTCCTCCTGCGCCTCGGCGCGGACGCCGAAGCGGCCCAGCGCGTCCAGGGTCATGTCCACATACCCCCGGCTCTCCAGGGGGGAGGTGAGGACGATTTGGCTGTCCCCGTCTAGAAGGGGCAGAGCGTAGAGCAATCCGGTGACAAACTGGCTGGACACGTTGCCGGGCAGGCGGTACTCCCCCGGGGTCAGCTCGCCCCGGACGGTGAGGGCGCCGTCCTTCTGCTCGTAAAAGATACCCTTCTCGTCAAAGATGTCGAAGTAGGGCCGCTGGGGCCGCTCCATCAGCCGGCCCCGGCCGGTAAAGATACCGCCCCCCTGAACCGCTAGAGCCACGGGAATGAGAAAGCGCAGTGTGGAGCCCGATTCCCCGCAGTCAAATTTGACCAGCCAGTCCTCACGGTGCTGGGGGATGGAGCTGCCCAGCCCGTGGACCCGGATATCTCCGCCGTCCAGCTCCTCCGGGTAAGCGCCCATGGCGCGGAGACAGCCGGCGGTGGCCTGGATATCCTGAGATTGGGCCAGCCCTCTCAGAACGCTGAATCCCCCCGAAAGGGCGGCGGCGATGAGGAGCCGGTGGGCCTGGGACTTGCTGGGGGGCGGGGCGACGGTTCCCCTCAGGAGACCGGGAGTAATACGGATATCCATATTATCCCTCCAGGCCCGCCTGGATGACGGGCAGCAGCTCGGAAACGGGTATCTTTTTCAGCTCGCAGCGGCCAATGGCCTTGGGCACTACAATGGTGATGCTGTCTCCCGCCCGCTTCTTGTCGGACAGGGCGGCCAGAGCCAGAGCCCGGGGTTCAAAGCCGGTCCGGACAGGCAGACGGTTTTTCTCCAGACAGGCGGCAACGCGCTCTGCGACAGGTTCATCGGTCCAGCCCAGCCTTTCCGCGGCCCGGGCCATGACGGCCAGTCCCGCCGCCACGGCGTGGCCGTGAGGAATGGTGAAATTGCTGCACTTTTCAATGGCGTGTCCCACAGTGTGGCCCAGGTTGAGCAGCTTTCGCTCCCCTTGCTCCTTCTCGTCCCGCTCCACCACGCCGACTTTGTAGGACACGCACCGGGCAATGATTTCCTCCGGCGCGGAGGCGCTCAGTCCATGCTCCATGCGGGAGAACAGCTCCTCTCCGCACAGAACCCCCGTCTTGAGGGCCTCCGCCGCCCCGTCGGCAAATACGTCGGCGGGTAGGGTCTTTAAGCAATCGGTGTCGCACAGCACGGCGGAGGGCTGCAAAAAGGCCCCGGCTAGATTTTTGCCCGCCTGCAGGTCAATGGCCGTCTTGCCTCCCACGGAGGAATCCACCGACGAGAGCAAGGTGGTGGGCAGCTGGACGTATCTTACCCCCCGCAGGTAGAGGGCGGCGGCCAGCCCTGCCATGTCCCCGGTGACGCCGCCCCCCAGAGCGGCTACACAGTCAATGCGGGTGAGGTGCTCCTCCGCCAGAAACTCCAGGATATTGGACAGGGTGTGAAAGTTCTTGCTCTCCTCCCCGGCGGGAAAAACGCAGGCGCTGACCTGGTATCCCGCCTCCGAAAGGGAGGCCTTCACTTTCTCCAGATACAGGGGGGCCACGTTGCTGTCGGTCACCACCGCCATGTGGCACAGGGGCAGGACTTCTCTCAGACGCCGGCCGCACTCCGCCAAGAGGCCGGGGCCGATGGTCACGTCATACTCAGGGACGGTGCGGACATGGATGGTCTGCATGGAAATCGCTCCTTTCAGTTGCCGCCGGCGGCGGCCTTCAGCTCCCGGCCCTCCTTCAGCAGGTCGTGGAGCCGCCGGGCGTCCCGGTCCTTCAAAGCGGACTGATACTCCTCCAGATGGCCGATGAGGACCTCCAGCTCGCGGGTAAGGAAGTCGGCGTCGTCCAGGAACAGCTCGGTCCACATGTCCTCATCCAGCCGGGCCACGCGGGTCATGTCCTTGAAGCTGCCGGCGGAGAAGCCCCGGCGGCGCTGGGCCTCGGGGGATTTCACATAGGCGCTGGACACGATGTGGGCCAGCTGGGAGGTAAAGGCGATGATCCGGTCGTGCTCCTCGGGCTGAGAGAAGGTGAGCTTGGCGAAGCCCACGTCCAGAAAGAAGGCCTGCAGAGTCTCCAGCAGCTTCATGTCGGTGCGCTTGTCCGGGGTGAGGATCATGGAGGCCCCCACATACAGGTCCTCGGTGGAGGAGGTAAAGCCGCCCCGCTCCCGGCCGGCCATGGGGTGGCCGCCGATATAGGCGAAGCCGTGCTTCTCGGCAATGGGGGCCAGCTGCTCCACCACCACCCGCTTGACGCCGCACAGGTCTACCAAAATGGCGGACGTGCTGATCTGCGGGGCGTGCTCCCGTACCCAGTCCACCGCGGCCTGGGGCCGGATGGCAACGAGTACCAGGCCGCACTGGGGCAAAGTCTCCTCGTTGAGCGGGCCGTCGATGGCCCCGCAGATTCGGGCTAACATCATGGTCTCCTGGTCCAGGTCGATGCCGTAGACGGTGTGGCCTGTGCGGTTTTTGATGCTCTTGGCCATGGACCCGCCTATCAGCCCCAGGCCGACGATGCCTACCTTCATGCCTGCACCTCCATACCCTGAATGGCGGCGTGGAGGGCCAGCAGCTTCCTGGCCAGAGGGTCGAAGGCCTCGGGCTTCAGGGACTGAGGTCCGTCACACAGGGCGTGGGCGGGGTCGTTGTGGACCTCAATCTGGAGACCGTCCGCCCCGGCGGCCACCGCCGCCATAGCCAGGGGCTCCACCAGCCAGTATTTGCCCGTGGCGTGGCTGGGGTCCACAATGATGGGCAGGTGGGTCAGCTTGTGCAGCACCGGAACAGCCGCCAGATCCAGAGTGTTGCGGGTGTAGCTCTCAAAGGTACGGACGCCCCGTTCGCAGAGGATCACGTTCTCGTTGCCCCCGGCCATGACGTACTCGGCGCTCATCAGCCACTCCTCGTAGGTGGCGGACATGCCCCGCTTAATCATAACGGGTTTTTCCTGGTGGCCCACGGCCTTTAAGAGATCGAAGTTCTGCATATTCCGGGCGCCGATCTGAATCACGTCCACATCCTTGAACAGGGGCAGGTGGGTTACGTCCATCAGCTCGGTGACGATGGGCAGGCCGGTCTCCGCCCGGGCGGCCTTCAAATACTCCAGGCCCTCCTCTCCCAGCCCCTGGAAGGCGTAGGGGGAGGTGCGGGGCTTGAAGGCGCCCCCACGGAGCATGGTGGCTCCGCTGGCCTTGACGGCCCTGGCGATAGCCACCACCTGCTCCTCGCTTTCCACGGAGCAGGGGCCGGCCATAATGGTGAGACTGCCGCCGCCGATCTGGGTGCCGCCCACTTGAACCACCGTGTCCTCGGGATGGAACTTCCGGTTGGCGTTCTTGTAGGGCTCCTGGACCCGCTTCACGTCCTCCACGATGTCCAGGGCGGCGATAAGGTCGATGTCCAGCTTGGAGGTGTCTCCCACCAGGCCTAAGACCGTGTTGGCCTCACCGATACTGGTGTGGATGGTGATGCCCTTCTCCTGGAGCCAGGAGATCAGGCTCTCCAGCTGGTCGGGGTTGTGGTCGTGCTTTAAAATGACTATCATAGCGGCGTCCTCCTGAAATAAGATGGTACAAAAAAGCCCGCGGCCGGTCTGGCCGCGGGTCGTCATGTACGGATGGTTTTTGCAAAACCAAGATTACACGCCCACATTTTTGGCCAAACCACAGCAAGCCTTACCCCCAAAGCAGGTAAAGCTGAAAAAGTAGTAATAAAAACCGCGGCTGGCAGTGGTCATAGGGTGTGTTCCTCCCGGATGAAGAAGTTGTAAACAGCATACCACTTTGCTGGGGAAAAGTGAATCGGCAAAAACACAAAAATTGCAGAGCATAGACGGGATGTTTATGTAATATACGCCAAAAAATGAGGGCCGCTTGACAAAATTTCCTGTCTCTGCTATTATGTAAAAAATTAATATGTTACCGCCGGGTAACCTGGTCAACGTCTTTGCCGCTCCATAGGCCGTAGAAGGAGCGGACGGGGGCGTTTTATTTTTTGTATTTGGAGGTTGTTTCCATGTACGAGGGCAGATCCCCCGCGTTGTTTTTGCGCTTTGCCGTACCCCAGATGATCGGCCTGCTGTTCAACTCGGTCTACACCATTGTGGACGGGGTGTTTATCGGCCACCGCCTGGGGCGGGAGGCCATGGCCGCCGCCGCCGTGGCGGTGCCCCTGATCGAAATTCTGATCTCGGTGGCCATCGCCGCCGGAGCGGGGGCGGGCGTGCTCATTGCGGCCCGGCTGGGCGCCAGGGACGGGGCGGGGGCCCGCCGGCTGTTCAATACCGCCGTCTGGATGCTGGGGGCGGCCGGGCTGCTGGTGTGCGCGCTGGGCAACCTGTTCCTGGAGCCCCTGGCCCGGCTTCTGGGGGCGTCGGAGGAGGTGCTTGCCCCGGCCTGCGCCTACCTGTGGTTCATCGTCACCTTCGCTCCCTTCCAGCTGTTCAGCTTTCTGCTGGGGGGGATGGTCCGCAACGACGGCCGGCCCAAGCTGGCGATGACCGCCATGATTGCCGGCGCCGGATCCAATATCCTGCTGGATTACCTGTTCATGTATCCGCTGGACATGGGTATCCGGGGGGCCGCTCTGGCCACCGCCCTGGGCCCCATTTTCAGTGTGCTGATCCTCCTGCCCCACTTTCTGGGCAGAAGGGGGGAGCTGTATTTCGTCCGCTGCCGTCTCAGGCCGGCGGAGGCGGGCGGCATCCTGGCCTGCGGCCTGCCCTCCTTTATGATGGAGTTCTCCATCGGCATCGTCACCCTCCTCTATAACTTTGCCATCACCCGCCACGGCTACGGGGAGCTGGGCCTGGCCGCCTATCTGGTTATCGGCTATCTGATGCTGATTCTGCTCACCTTGTTCCTGGGGATGGCGGAGGGGCTCCAGCCGGTATTCAGCCGCTTCATGGCCTCGGGAGAGGAGGGGCGCAGTAGGGCCATGCGCCGCTTTTCCGCCGGGGTGTTCCTTGGGGTTGGGCTTGTGAGCTGCGCCCTGATTTTCCTGGGATCCCGGCAGTTCTACCTTCTCTTCGCCCCGGAGGACCCGGAGCTGGTCTCCTTCGCCGTGAGCCGGTCCGTCCCCTATTTCTGCGGCTTTTTCCTCACCGGCTTCAATATCCTGATGATCTCCTTCTGGCAGGCTACCCAGCGGACCGGACGGGCGCTGATTTTCTCCCTGGCGCGCAGCGTGCTCCTGCCTCCGGCGCTGATTCTCCTTCTGCCCGCCCTTATGGACCGGGAGGCACTGTGGATATGCCAGTCCGCCGCCGACGCCATTACCGCTCTCTTCGTCATTTTTGCCCTTGTTTCCTCCGGCCGGTCTGTGGTACAATCGACCAACCTTGCGTGAGACAGGGTAAGAAATGAGGAAATTTTATGAAAATAAGAATGATTACCGATTCCGCTTCTGATCTGCTCTCCCCCCATCGTCCGGAGGTCACCGTCCTGCCCATGACCATTACCTTC
Organism: uncultured Oscillospiraceae bacterium; assembly: GCA_910588635.1. Lineage (GTDB taxonomy): Bacteria > Bacillota > Clostridia > Oscillospirales > Oscillospiraceae > Lawsonibacter. The sequence continues at coordinate 124,693 of CAJUPW010000002.1, forward strand.
GGGGAGGAACAGTTCCGGGACGGGGTGGACCTGACCCACCGGCAGTTCTACGAGAAGCTCATCGAGGGGGAGGAGCTGCCCACCACCAGCCAGATCGCTCCCGCCCAGTTTGAGGAGGCTTTCCGGGACGCCGTGGAGGCGGGGGAGAGCGTGGGGGCCGTAGTGCTGTCGTCCAAGCTGTCCGGGACCTACCAGAGCGCCTGCATCGCGGCGGAGGAGTTCCCCGGCAAGGTCTTTGTGGTGGACAGCGCCAACGCCACCATCGGGGAGCGCATCCTGGTGGAGCGGGGACTGGAGCTGATGGACCAGGGGCTGGACGCCGCCGCCATCGCCGCGAAGCTGGACGGGGAAAAGGCTGACATCCGCCTGGTGGCTCTGCTGGATACCCTGGAGTATCTGAAGCGTGGGGGCCGGGTGTCCGCTTCGGTAGCCCTGGTGGGCGGACTGCTGGCCATCAAGCCGGTGGTGGCCGTTCAGGACGGCGAGGTGGTGGTGCTGGGCAAGGCCCGGGGCTCCAAGAACGGCAATAACCTGCTGGTCCAGGAGATCCAAAAGACAGGCGTGGACTTCTCCCGGCCTTATAAGTTGGGCTATGCCGGCCTGAACGACAGCCTTCTGCAAAAGTACATCGCCGACAGCGCGGCTCTGTGGGAGGGGCACGCCGACTCCTTGCCCACCGGCACCGTGGGGGGCACCATCGGCACCCATGTGGGTCCCGGCGCCATCGCCGTGGCCTTCTTCCGGAAGCATTGATAAACGGGACGGCCTCACGGCCGTCCCGTTGCTTATACCTTAACTCAGGATAAACTCTCACACAGTGGGAATGTCAAGCACTTTTTTCAGAAAATCTTCCGGCGGCTCCGAGCGGCCGCACACCGCCGCCGCCCAGCCGGGACCGGACCAGCTCCGGAACCGCAGTCCGTCGAACAAAACAGGCCCCTTCTCCGGGAGGGGGACACGGATGTCCCGGATGGAGGAGGTCAGCCCTTTTCCGCTCTCCTTGACCCGGGCCTCCTTCAAGGTCCACAGGAGAGTGAAAGCGGGCCAGAACTCCGGCTGACCCTCCAGCCAGGCCAGTTCCTCCGGAGAGCAGACGCGCCGGGGGAGGGAGGGCCGCCATTGTCTCACGAGCTGGATGTCCACCCCCACGGGGGCGCCGTCCAGGGCGCACAGGGCCAGGTCTCCGCTGTGGCTGAGGTTGAAGTGGAGGCCGGGATATCCTGGGAAGAAGGGCTTGCCGCCCTCCCGCAGAGCGATTTCGGGCAAGGGGGACAGACCCCAGGCCTCTTTGGCCGCCAAAGCCAGCAGGTTACGGGCCTGGGCGCGGTCAGAAAGCCCCTCCGCGCTGTAAAGAACCAAATTGTTTCCCCCCTTCCTCTGAAATTGTAACAGAAAAAGGAGGGAAACGGGAAAAATCAGTGCATTAAATTTCAGCAAGGCAGGGGCAGCCAGGAGCCCACGGCGGCCAGATCCCGAAAGAGCAGCCCCTTCGGAGGATAGAGGGTGAACCAGCCGATGAGCAGCGCCAGAAGGACGGCGGCGGCGATGGGCAGCAGCCATTTTACCCCCTTGAAGGGGCCGGAAAAGCGGGTGGGCAGCCAGAAACCCAGGGCTATCACCAGGATGTAAATAGCGATATCCACCCACATGGCCTCGCCCCCCAGAGTGATGTGGTACACCCAGCCCAGGGCCAGCGTCAGGACGCACAGCAGGGGCAGGACCAGAAGCCAGGGGCGGATGCCGCCGGGACGGCCCCGGTTCAGGAGAAAGGCCGCCCCCAGGTAGGGCCAGAAAACCAGCTTCACATGCTCCCACAGGCTTTCGTTTACCGGAGAGAACAGGGCGGTCGCCGCGTTGGGCTGCCAGCCGTACAAAAAGTGGAGGGCACAGCCGGCCAGCACAACGGCGGCAAAGGTCAAAATCAGCTGCCGCTTTGGATAGATCATGTCTCTCGCTCCTTTCGGTACAGCCTATGCGGAAAACAGTCATTTCATTCAGCGCCGCATAATTTTTTGGACCGGGGAAAACCTAGTGCAAAATTGAAAAAGGAGCGATCTGCATTGAGCATGACCAATCAGGACTACGGCAAGCTGGTCAACGAGAAGTCGAGGCCCTCGCCCATGGGAAAGAATCTGGTGTGGGCCTTTCTGGTGGGGGGCGCCATCTGCGCCGCCGGCCAGGGGCTGACCAACCTCTATCAGAATTACGGCCTGGACAAGGAGCAGGCGGGAACGGCCACTTCCGTCACTCTGATCTTCGCCGCCGCATTGCTGACCGGACTGGGCATCTTTGACAAGCTGGCCAAGCGGGCGGGGGCGGGCACACTGGTCCCCATTACCGGCTTTGCCAACGCCATGGTGTCCCCGGCCCTGGAGTTCAAAAGCGAGGGGCTGGTCACCGGAACCGCCGCCAAGCTGTTCACCGTGGCGGGGCCGGTGCTGGTGTTCGGCATGAGCGCCAGCGTGATCTACGGCCTGATCCTGTGCCTGCTGCAGAGCCTCTGACAACGGCCCGCGCCGGGCCCCCGGCGCGGGCCTCGTTGTCCTGTAAGCCGTCAGGGCGCTGAAATCTAAAATAATTACCAGAACGGGACGGCCTTTTTTGTAGCTTTGACACTTGCGCCGTCAGAAAAATTTTGCTATAATCGCTATACTTAAAACTTCCGGTGATGCACCGACAAGGATAATGAAGGAGTGGTAAACGTGGGTTTGTTTGGAACACAGCCGAAGCAGGAGCCGGTCAGCGCCCCCCTCTATGAGGAGGAGCCCTTTGATGAGCTGCCCACACTGCCCAAGGCGAAGAACAACACTGTCATTGCTCAGGGGATCACCTTTACCGGCACGATCCGCGGCGAGGGCAGCGTGCAGGTGGAGGGCCGCCTGGAGGGGGAAGTCGACCTGAAGGGCAGCGTAGTCGTGGCGTCCGGCGGAATGGTGCAGGGTCCCATCACCGCCGATGCGGTGCGGGTGGCCGGCGACGTTCAGGGGAGCATTACCGCCCGGGAGCACCTGTGCCTGGAGCGTACGGGCGGCATCCACGGGGATGTGACCACCGCCTCCCTGATCGTGGAGAACGGCCGGCTGGACGGCAGCAGCACCATGCTGGCCCCGCCGGAGCGGCCCTACCAGCCTGATGTGGTCAGCCAGGACCTGCGGTTCGGTGACAGCTACCACTTGGACGAGGAATAAAAACAGCCCGGAGCTTCAAGCTCCGGGCTGTTTTTATGTCTGGTTTCAGCTCTGGGCGAGGTTGTGCTTTTCGGCGTAGCCGGTGAGGATGAGGGTGAGGGCGCCGTCGCCGGTGACATTGCAGGCGGTGCCGAAGCTGTCCTGGAGAGCGAAAATGGCCAGCATCAGGGCGGTGGCGTCGCCGGAGGTGGCGGGATCGGTGAAGAGAATGCCGGTAATCAGGCCCAGGGAGGCCATCACTGTGCCGCCGGGGACGCCGGGGGCTCCGATGGCGAAGATGCCCAGCAGCAGGATAAACAGGATCATGGAGCCAATGTTGGGCAGCTTGCCGAAGAGGACCTGGGAGACGATCATCACGAAGAAGGTCTCAGTGAGGGCGGAGCCGCACAGGTGGATATTGGCGAACAGAGGGATGCCGAACTCCACCATGTCGGGCCGCAGGCTCTTGCTCTTTCGGGCGCCGTCCAGGGCCACGGCCAGGGTGGCGGCAGAGGACATGGTGCCCACGGCGGTGAGGTAGGCCGGACCGTAGTGCCTGATGACCTCAATGGCGCTGCGGCCCGAGTAGGCCCCGGCCGCGCAGTAGAGGATGGCCAGCCAGATGTAGTGGCCCGCCATGACGATGACGATGGCCAGCAGGAAAGCCGGGAACTGCTTGGTGATGGTGCCGTCGTAGCTCAGACTGCAGAAGGTGAGGGCAATAAAGAAGGGCAGCACGGGGATGACTACCTTTTTCACGATGCTGAGCACAATGTTCTGGAACTCATCCAGGATGGCAATGACTGTTCTGGCCTTGGTCCAAACGGCGGCCAGACCTACCAGAATGGAGAACACCAGGGCGCTCATGACCGGCATGATCTGGGGGATATCCAGTTGGAAGGCCACGCCGGGCAGGTCCCTCAAACCCTCCATGGTGGAGGCAATGGGCAGGTGGGGGACCAGGACGTAGCCCGCCGCCATGGACATGAGGGTGGCCAGCACGGTGCTCACATAGGCGATCACGATGGCCACGCCCAGCATCCGGGTGGCGTTGGACCCCATCTTGGTGATGGAGGGGGCGATGAAGCCGATGACGATTAGGGGTACGCAAAACATGATGACCTGATTGAGCACGTACTTCAGGGTGACCACAATGGTCATGGCGCTCTCCGGCAGGAACAGGCCGGCGATGATGCCGACGACGATGCCCACCAGCAGCTTCAGGGGCAGATTGTCAGATTTTTTCATAAATATCTCCTTTCCCTTATAGCGACGCACAAATCGCCTGTACCCTATCATAGCATATGATATGCAAAAAGGCAAATTTTGTGTTCAGGTAAGCAGGGTGTGCTCCAGCAGGATCTTGATCCCCATGCCGATCAGGATCAGACCTCCGGCCAGCTCCGCCTTGCTTTTGAAGCGGGCGCCGAAAGCGGTCCCCATCTTCACCCCGGCGGCGGACAGGACGAAGGTGGTCGCGCCGATAAAGGCCACGGCGAGGAAAATATTGTCCACCTGGAGAAAGGCGAAGGTGACGCCCACGGCCAGGGCGTCGATAGAGGTGGCTACCGCCAGGGGGAGCATGGCCCGAGGGGAGAAGGAGCTGTCCAGCTCCTCCGCCTCGCCGCCCCGGGACTCCCGCACCATGTTGAAGCCGATGAGCCCCAGCAGGACAAAGGCGATCCAGTGGTCCACCGATACGATCAGCCCCTGGAAGCGTACCCCCAGCAGCCAGCCCAGGAGGGGCATCCCGGCCTGGAAGGCCCCGAACCACCCCCCGCAGGTGAGGCAGTGGTTCAGCCGGGGCCGCTGGACGGACAGGCCCTTGCAGATGGATACGGCGAAGGCGTCCATGGATAGACTTACCGCGATGATGAAGAGCTCGTACAGCCGCATAACAGGTCCTCCTTGTATCGGTGATTTCTGCTATACCATAAACCACCGGCACTGTCAACTTATTTTTTAAGAAGGGATAATATGACGGGCCCGGCCATTTTGGACGGGCCCGTGAGGGTCAGATATTGGCGTGGGCCAGCTGGGGCTCCCGCTCCGGACGGAGCGCCTCCTCCCGGGGTCTGGTCTGCTCCTGCTGGGTCAGACCCCGGGCGTTGGCCAGCATCAGCTTGATGCGGTTCTCCTGGTTGATCTTGGTAGCTCCGGGATCATAGTCGATGGCTACAATGTTGCTGTAGGGGTAGTCGTCCTTCAGCTTGCGGATCATCCCCTTGCCCACGATGTGGTTGGGCAGGCAGCCGAAGGGCTGGGTGCAGACGATGTTGTTGGTGCCCGAGTGGATAAGCTCCAGCATCTCGGCGGTGAGCAGCCAGCCCTCGCCCATCTTGTTGCCGTCTCCCAGGTAGCCGTGAACCAGCTTGTGCAGGTCCTGGAATGTGCCCGGGGCGCGGAAGCGGCCCGAACGCTCCAGCGCCTCGATCATGTCCCGCTGGCAGGCTTCAATATACTTCATGAAGAGATTGCAGCCAAATTTTTTAATCCACTTGCCGCCGTAGAGCTCCACGTCGGCCACCCGGTTGTAGATTTTGAAGATGATGAAGTCGGTCAGGCCAGGGACCACCGGCTCCACGCCCTCAGACAGGAGAAATTTCTCCAGATTGTTGTTGCCCAGGGGGGCGAACTTCACGTAAATTTCGCCCACTACGCCGACCCGGATTTTGGGTCCGCCCTCCACGGGGATGTCGGCGAAGTCGGAACAAATCTGGTCGAAGTTGTCCCGCATCTGCCTGCGGCTCATACCCCTCCCGGCCTGGAAGCCGTCCACCAGCCGCTGGGACCAGCGGTCGGTCATACGGTCGGCGGCGCCTCGCTCCGTCTCGTAGGGGCGGACCTGGTTGGCCACGTTGACGATGATGTCGCCGTACATCATGGCGTACACCGCCTTGCGGATGAAGGGGAGGGTGAGGGAGAAGCCGGGGTTTTTCTCCAGCCCGGACAGATTCACCGACACCACGGGGATGTAGGCCATGTCCGCCTTGACCAGCGCCTTGCGCAGCAGATGGATGTAGTTGGACGCTCGGCAGCCGCCCCCGGTCTGGGTGATGAGCAGGCCCACCTTGTGGGGGTCGTAGCCCCCGTGCTTCACCGCGTCGATGAGCTGGCCGATGACCAGCAGGGCGGGGTAGCAGGTGTCGTTATGGACGTACTTCAGCCCCTCGTCCACCAGCCCTCGGTGGTTGGTGGTGAGCATATCCACCTTGTAGCCCTCGCACTCCAGCAGCTTTTTCATCATGCCGAAGTGGACGGGCAGCATCTGGGGCATGAGGAGGGTGTACTCCTCCTTCATCTCCTTGGTGAACAGCAGGCGGCCAGCGCCGTCATAGATCAGTTTTGCCATAATGTGAAAGCTCCTTTCTGGCCTCAATGGCGGCCATCAGAGAACGGATTCGGATTTTGACTGCGCCCAGGTTGCTGATATCGTCAATTTTAAGCTGGGTGTACAGCTTGCCGCCCTCCTCCAGAATGGAGCGCATCTCATCGCCGGTGATGGCGTCGATGCCGCAGCCGAAGCTGACAAGCTGGATGACCTCCATGTCGGGCTGGGTACAGACATATCGGGCGGCGTTGTACATCCGGGCGTGGTAGGTCCACTGGTTGAGGACGCGGCGGGGGGCCTTGTCCTCCAGGCAGGCCACCGCGTCCTCGGTGACCAGGAAAAAGCCGTAGGAGGTAATCAGATCATTGATGCCGTGGTTGATCTCCGGGTCCATGTGGTAGGGCCGGCCGCACACCACCAGGATGGGCCGTCCCTCGGCCCGGGCCTGTTCGATGTAGGCGCGGCCGGTGCTGCGCAGGTCGTTCTTATAGGCGTCGTAGGCGGCGTAAGCGGCCCGGACGGCGGCGGCGGCCTCCCGCTTGGGGACCTGAAACTCGTTGAAGAACCACTCCCCGGCCTTGCGCTCCATGTCGCGGGGGCGGTGCAGGCCGAAGTAGGGGTAGAGATAGCGGACCTGTTTCAGCTCGGGGACGTTGGCGGCCAGCAGCTCGGGGTAGTAGGCCACCACGGGGCAGTTGTAGTTGTTGTCCCCCGCGCCCTCGTCGAAGTTGTAGGGCATACAGGGGTAGAAGACGGCGTCCACCCCCGCCTCCACCAGGGCCTCCGCGTGGCCGTGGAGGAGCTTGGCGGGGTAGCACACGGTGTCCGACGGGATGGTGCGCTGGCCTTTTAAGTAAATCTTCCGGGAGGATTCGGGGGAGAGGACCACCTCAAAGTTGAGTCTGGTGAATAGCTCAAACCAGAATGGCAGGTTCTCATACATGTTCAGTCCGAAGGGAATGCCGATCTTCCCCCGGGAGCCGTCCCCCTCCCCCTTGCCGCAGAGAGAGCGGAGCTTGGCGTACTTGTACCGTATCAGGTCGGGCAGGCGGCTGGGTTCCTCCCCCAGGGGGCGGGAGCAGCGGTTGCCGGAGACGAACCGCCGTCCTCCGTCGAAGGAGTTCACCGTCAGGGAGCAGTGGTTGGTACACAGCCCGCAGGTGGCGGGCTTGGCGGTGTGGGTGAATTTTTCCAGGGCCTGGGCGTCCAGCAGGGCGGACCGCTCCAGCCCCAGGTCCCGGGCGGCCAGGGCGGCCCCGAAGGCCCCCATGATGCCGGCGATCACCGGGCGGGTGACGTTCCGCCCCAGCTCCTGCTCGAAGGCCCGGAGCACCGCGTCGTTGAGGAAGGTGCCCCCCTGGACCACGATGTGCTCTCCCAGATCGTCGGCGGAGGCGGCACGGATGACCTTGTAGATGGCGTTTTTCACAATGGAGGTGGACAGCCCGGCGGAGATGTCCTCCACGCTGGCCCCGTCCTTTTGGGCCTGCTTCACACTGGAGTTCATGAACACGGTGCACCGGGAACCCAGATTCACCGGCTTCTGGGTAAACAGGCCCAGGCGCGCGAAGTCGGCGATGCTATAGCCCAGGGCCTTGGCGAAGGTCTCGATAAAGGAGCCGCAGCCGGAGGAGCAGGCCTCGTTGAGCATGATGGAGTCCACGGCCCCGTTGCGGATCTTGAAGCACTTCATGTCCTGCCCGCCGATGTCGATGATGAAGTCCACCGATGGCTCAAAGTGGGCGGCGGCCTTGTAGTGGGCCATGGTCTCCACCAGCCCTAAGTCACAGGAAAAGGCGTTTTTGATGAGGTCCTCGCCGTAGCCGGTGACGGCGGCGCCTTTTATGACGATCCTCTCCCCGCACAGCCGGTAGATTTCCCTTAACTGCTCCAGCACGATGGCCACCGGGTTGCCCTGGTTGGAGTGGTAGTAGGTGTACAGCAGACCGCCGTCCGGGGCGATCAGGGCCAGCTTGGTGGTGGTGGAGCCGGCGTCGATGCCAAGATAGGCGGGGCCGGTGTATGTATGGATATCCGCCTCGGGGGGACGGCTGGCGTTGTGCCGGGCGGCGAAGACGTCGTACTCCGCCTGACTGGCGAACAGCGGCGGCATGGTGTCTACCAGGGTGGTGGTCTGGGCGCTGTCCGCCAGCTTTTTCATCACCGTCTCGAAGGGGACAGGCGCGTAGTCGGTGGCGCACAGGGCGGCCCCCATGGCGGCGAAGCAGTCGCCGTCCTGGGGGAAAACGGCGTGTTCCCCGTCCAGCTTGAGGGTCTCCACAAACCGCTCCCGCAGGCCCATGAGGAAGTGCAGCGGCCCGCCCAGGAAGACGATCCTGCCCTTCAGCTCCCGGCCCTGGGTGAGGCCGGCCACGGTCTGGTCCACCACCGCCTGGAAGATGGAGGCGGCCACGTCCTCCTTCCGCCCCCCCTGGTTGAGGATGGGCTGGATGTCGCTCTTTGCGAACACCCCGCAGCGGGAGGCGATTGGGTAAATTTTCTCATGCTTTAAACTCAGCTCGTCCAGCTCACTGACGGACACGTTCATCAGCGTGGCCATCTGGTCGATGAAGGCCCCGGTGCCACCGGCGCAGGAGCCGTTCATCCGCTCCTCCAGCGCCCCGCCGAAGAAGATGATCTTGGCGTCCTCGCCCCCCAGCTCGATCACCGCGTCGGTGTCCGGGATGTAGGTGTTGACGGCGGCGGCGGTGGCGTAGACCTCCTGCACAAAGTCGATGCCGGCGGCGTCGGCTACGCCCAGACCGGCGGAGCCGGTGACAGTTACCTTGATGTCCTGGCCGGAGAGCATGTCCCGAATGGAGTTCAGCGTCTCCAGGGCCCGCTCCCGGGTCTTGGAGAAGTGCCGCTCGTAGGAGCGGAACAGCAGCTTATCCTGTTCACTGAGGACCACCACCTTCACCGTGGTGGAGCCGATGTCAATGCCAACCCGCAGACTCATAGGGAATACCTCGCCTTATCCTTGTTTCTCAATGATATATGATACTGATTTTTTGTCGGAAAAACAACGAATTTAACGGAGTTTTAACGGGTCAAAAGGGAAGAAAAGCGGGAAATTAACGGCGGGTTCAGTGGGCAAAAGGCACAAAGCGGGGGTGAAAATTTGGCAGATGTGACAGAAATATGAAATCCCCCGGCGGCAAAAGCCGCCGGGGGGTGGGTGGTGCGGGTCAGTCAAAGAGATTGCGGATGGTGCGGTACAGCTCCGGGCTGCGGACATACTGCCGGCTGGTCATGTTCCGGTCATAGCCGAAGTTCTGATGGTACAGACAGACCGCGTCGGCCTCCTGCCCGACGGACAGGACCAGACGGCGGGATGCCGTTTCGTCGATTTTCTCCGCACCCTCATCCAGAGGATAGTAGGGGACGTCCCCCTCCTTCACCTGGATGGTGAGGACGAGCTGGCCGTATTTCTCCCGGTCGAACTCGTCGGAGAACTCATAATAGGCCGCCTGGGAGAGCTGGCCGGCCAGCGCCTGGGCGTCCGCCTCCACCGCCTGGCCCGGGAAATAGTCCCCCGCGGTGATTGTGTCGATGTCCTCCGGCCGCAGGCAAGCGGCGAAGGCCATGGGGGCCAGCACCTCATAGGCGGGCCGCTCCTCCGGGTTCTGGGCGGCGTTGAACACCACTATGGGCTGATCGTCCAGGAGGATAAGCTCCTCCCCCGACCGCTTCAGGCTGAGCACCCAGACGGTGTCGTGCTCCTTGTCGCCCTGATACCACAGCCAGAGGTTGTCCCCGCTGGTACAGCCATAGTGAAACTCCAGACCGCCGGCGCCGCCGGGCCGCCCCAGAAGAGGGGTGTCCCCCTCCCGGAGCAGCTCCCGGGTGTATTCCTCCCGCTCCGACTGGAGCATGGGCATGGGGTCCATCAAAAGCCGCGCCTGTCCGCTTGCCAGACGAATCAGTGTGGAGATCACGTTGTCGCCCTGCCTGGAGATGAAGGTCCCGCTGACGCCCTGGAGCTGGGCGGTCTCCCCCTCCTCCTCCTTGAGGTCCATGGCCAGCCTCCAGATGCTCCCCGGAAACAGATAGGTGCAGTCGTTCTGCCACAGGAGGGAGTATTCCATCTCTCCGCCCTCAAAGGTCAGGATGATCCGGGATTCGTGGATCAGTGCCTTTGAGCTCAGATCGGGCTGGGGGTCGCCGTCCTCCAGATACCGGAAGCCGGACAGCGCCTCTTTCGCCTCGGCCAGCAGGTCCTCTCTGGCAATGGGATTGGGATAGATCGTGCTGGAGTAGGGGGGCGGACAGTATCGGATGGCCGTGGTCCGGTCCAGATAGTCCGGAAGCATTGTGTTCTCCTGTTCCGCCGCCCGCCCGGCGAAGGTGAACACCGACGCCAGGGCGACCACAGCGACGACGGCGAACAGAGCGGCCTTTACCGTCTCGGGCTTCTTCACCAAAGCGGCCACCCGCCGTTTGACGGACTTTCCTCCGCCGGTCATGGCGGTTGAGCAGGACAGCAGGTCGGTGGGGCGCAGCGGCCGGGCGGCCACCATGTCCACCAGGGTGCGGCCGTAGGGGATGCGCTCCGCCTCTCCCAGCCGGGCCACCGCCCCCTCGTCGCAGGCCAGCTCGCCGTCCTGCTTGGAGAGGACCACCGCCAGCCACGCCAGAGGATTGTACCAGTGGAGGGCTAGGACCAGGCACCGCAAGGCGGACCAGATGTGGTCCCGGTGCCTGTAATGGGTCAGCTCGTGGGCCAGCACGTGGCGTAGGGCGTCCGGGCCCTCCGCCGCCTGGGGGGTGACGTAGACGGCGGGCTTGAGCACCCCGAACAGACAGGGGGAGGGCAGGCCCTCCGCTGTATAGACAGGGATGGGGGCGTCCGGGACCTCCAGCTTCTTCCGGTGCTTTCTCAGACCTCCATAGAAGTGCAGATTGGAGGCTGTCAGGACCGCCGTCATAAGAGCCGCCCCTGTACCCCAGACGGCGCTCGCCGCCTGAGCCGGGGACCACAGGTCCAGATACCGGGTGATGGTCTCGCCGTCCGGGGATTTCCGCCAGTAGCCCATGCTGGTGTCGTTGGGTATGATTTCCCCCGGCTCCAACTGGTGGAAGTCCGCGCGGCTGAATCCAAAGACCGCATAGTTTCCCTGGGGAAATACGGGGATGGTACGCTCCTCCCACTGCCCTACCTCCGGGGCCAGGTTAGAGGCCAGAAGGGGCAGAGAATCGGAGACCGGGGCGGGCAGTTCCACCTGGAGGGGGACCAGCAGCCGCAGCAGAACCACCCCCCACAGGGCGTACCGCAGCCGGGCAGACAGCCGGTCCTTGAGCAAAAACCGCGCCGCCAGCACGATCAGAATGAGCACGCTGGAGGTAACCGCCCATGGAATCAGCAGCGTCATCTTTCTCCCTCCTCCGCCTTGCGCAGAATTTCATACAGCTCGTCAATCTCCGCCTTGGACAGGGCCTTGTCCTGGGCCAGAGCGGATACCATCAGCCCCACGCTGCCCTGATAGACCTTGTCCAGGAAGGAGCGGGTCTCCCGGCGGACGGCCCGGTCCCGCCGGACCGCCGGGGCGTAGTGTTTCCCCCGCCCCTCCACTGTGCAGTGGACCAGGCCCTTGTCCTCCATCCGCCGCAGGGTGGTGATGGTGGTGCTCTTGGCCCAGCCCAGCCGGTCCCCCAGAGCGGCCACCAGCTCCATCACCGTCATGGGGGAGTGCGTCCACAGGCAGTCCAGCACATACCACTCACTGTTGGTCAGGTTGATGTCATCCATAGGGAAAGCCTCCGTTGGTTTACTTTGTAGACCTATCATACCACGGTTGGTCTACAATGTCAACCAGAAAATTTTCCTGGTTGAGGCGTGGACTTTTGGGCCAAACTATGGTAGACTGGCACCAGCTATCGAACCCTAAACAAGGAGGAGTTTTTTATGGACAACAAGGTTATGTATTCCCTGAGCTACGGCCTGTTCGTGCTGTCCGCCCGCCGGGGGGACAAGGACAACGGCTGCATCACCAACACCTGCATCCAGGTGACCACCGACCCCAACCGCGTCGTCATCGCCGTCAATAAGGGCAACTACACCCACGACATGGTGAAGGAGACCGGGCGGTTTACCGTCTCCATCCTGTCGGAGGAGGCCAAGTTCGACCTGTTCCAGCGCTTCGGCTTCCAGTCGGGCCGGGATGTGGACAAGTTCGCCGGCTTTGAGGGGCACACGGCCAGGGATGCCGATGGTATCCGCTATGTCACCCAAGGGACCAACGCCTGGCTGAGCTGCAAGGTGGTCTCCGCCACCGACCTGGGCACCCACACCCTGTTCCTGGCCGACGTGCTGGACGGCGGGGTGCTGTCCAAGGCGGCCAGCGCCACGTATGCCTACTATCAGGCCAATATCAAGCCCAAGCCGGGCGCGGCGGCGGCTCCCAGCGAGAAGAAGCGCTGGGTGTGCAAGGTATGCGGCTACGTCTACGAGGGCGACGAGCTGCCCGCCGACTTTATCTGTCCCTGGTGCAAGCACCCGGCCTCCGACTTTGAGCCGCTGGCATAAAAATGTTCAAAAATCCGCGCCGGAAGCGAAACCTCCGGCGCGGGTTTTGCGTCTGTTATGGATGATAGAGAGAAAAAGGAGGCCCCATCTATGGAGGACGGCAAGATCATCGACCTGTACTGGGCCCGGTCCCAGCAGGCGGTAGCGGCCAGCGAGGAGAAATACGGCCCCTACTGCCACACCATTGCCCGGCGCATCCTGGACCGGGAGGAGGACGCGGAGGAGTGCGTCAACGACACATGGCTCCACGCCTGGAACGCCATGCCGCCCCAGCGGCCGGGAGTCCTGTCCGCCTTTTTCGGCAAGCTGACCCGGAACCTGTCCCTGGACCGGCGGCGGCGGCTCAAAGCGGCCAAGCGGGGCGGGAACCAGGTGGAGGTGGCCCTCCACGAGCTGGAGGACTGCCTGCCCGACCGCCGCCGCCCCGACGAGGAGCTGGAGGCGGGGGAGACGGCGGCTCTTATTTCCGCCTTTCTGCGCCGTCAGAGCGAGCTGGACCGGGTACTCTTTGTCCGGCGGTACTTCCATCTGGAGCCGCTGAGCGATCTGGCGGAGCGCTTTGGGCTGACGGTGGGACAGGTGAAGTCCAGACTCCACCGGACCCGGCAGAAGCTGCGGGCCGAATTGGAGCGGGAGGGGGTGGCGGTATGAACAGCGAGCATCTTTTGGACGCGATCGGCCTTTTGGACGACGGCCTGATCCATGAGGCGGAGGAGTACAGCCGGCCCCGGCGGGACTACCGGCCCTGGATCAGCCTGGCGGCCAGCTTTGTGATTGTTCTGACACTGGGCTATGCTCTGACCCATCTGAACCTGGGCATGGGCGGCGGTGCGGCCCCGGAAAATCAAGCCAGCGGCGGCGCGGCCAATGCCCCCGCCGGGTCCTACGGGGGAGCCGAAGCGCCTCCGCCCGTGTCAACGGAAGGCCCGGACGGCAGCGGTCCTCAGAGCGGCGAGGGGCCCGGCAGCCCCGACGCCGCGGCGCCCCAGGAGCCGGGAGCGTTTGGGGGCAGTGAAGTGGGTTCTTCGGAGCAGGGACAGCAAGGAATATGGGTCCGGGGGATATACCAGACGTGGACGTACTACGCCCTGTCCGGTGATACCATCCGGGAACTTCCGCCGGACAGTGTGCCTGTGGGGATTCTGTCCAGCTTGTACCCGGACGCCCCCTCTCCCTACACCGACGCGGAGGCGTATGTGGGGCTGGAGCTGTGGTGTTCCCCGGATGGGGCCTATGTCTACGCAGCGCTCCCGGACGGCGGCTATGCCGTGGGCGAAAGCGTTCAGCTATAAAAATGGGGCCTGCCCGAGAGGGCAGGCCCTTCATCTATTTTTCCTCAGTCTCTTCCAACACCCGCACCTGAATTTCCAACACTCTTCGATGCTCCACCTTGGTGACGGTGACGTCCAGTCCCTCAGCCCGGAAGTGGTCTCCCATCTCGGGGACCTTCCCCACCTGCTCCAGCACCCAGCCGGAGACGGTGGCGGCGCCGCAGGTCCCCTTCACCTGGAACAGGTCGTACATGTCGTCCAGATCGGCGGAGCAGGCGATCAGGTAGCTGCCGTCGGGCTGCTTCTGGAAAATTTCAATGACCTCGTCGTGCTCATCCCAGATTTCGCCCACCAGCTCCTCCAGGATGTCCTCCAGGGTGACGATGCCCTCCGTTCCGCCGTACTCGTCCACCACCACGGCCATGTGGGCCTTGTTCTTCTGCAGAATGCGCAGCAGCTCAAAGACCCTGGTGTTGCCCGTGGTGTAGAACACGGGGGACTTGATATTGGACAGCATGGTCTCGCCCCGGTAGCGGGCGGCGTAGAAGTCCTTTTCGTGGATGACCCCCACAATGTTGTCCACCGTCTCGTGGTAGAGCGGGATACGGGAGTAGCCCGTCTCGGCGAAGAGGGCGGCGATCTCCTCCATGGAGCTGTCCTCGTCGGCGGCGGTCAGGTCCACCCGGGGGGTGAGAATTTCGGACACCTCCAGATCGTTGAACTCGATGGCGTTGCGGATCAGGTCGCTCTCGTGCTCGTCCAGGCCGCCCTCGGTCTGGGCCTGCTCCACCATGCCCACCAGCTCCTCCTCGGTGATGCCGTCCTCCCCTTTGGAGCGAAAGACCTTGCTCATCAGCCTTTTCCACTGGGTGAACAGGAAGTTCAGCGGGGTGAGCACCACCAAGAACAGCCGGAGCAGAGGCTGGGCGAACATGGCGAAATCCTCCGGCCGCTCCTTGGACAGGCTCTTGGGGGTGATCTCGCCAAAGACCAGGATGATGATGGTCAGGGCTACCGTGGCCACCATGGGGCCGTACTGATGGAACCACCGGGTGCACAGCACGGTGGACACAGTGGTGGCGGTGATGTTGACGATGTTGTTGCCGATGAGGATGGTGGACAGCAGCTTGTCGTACTCCTCGGCCAGCTCCAGGGTTCTGGCGGCCCGGCGGCTGCCGTTGTCCGCCCGGGTTTTCAGGCGGATGCGGTTTAACGAGGTGTAGGCCGTTTCGGTGGCGGAGAAGTAGGCCGACATGGCCACCAGGATCAGCAGGGTAACGAGCATGGCGATACTGGCACTGTCTATGTCCATAGGGGAACAATCACTCCAATTTTTGTTTACCCCGGGAAAAGAGGGGTATATTTAAGTAGGGAGTATACCATACCTGTTCCGGGATTGCAAACCCATTTTGCCCGGCGTCGGAAAGCTTCACAAGATTTTAACGAAAACAACAAAAAAACTCTTGACGGCGGGGGACAGGCATGGTATAGTAGCTCTACCTGTGAAAAGGGGCTTTTTTCTGCTGTCCGGATACGGTGTCCGGGGGGCGGACCCCTCGCCTGCGGGACACAGGGAGGCAGCAGCCGACCTCCACCGTACCCTCTGGGCGCGTTTTTGCGCCCTTTGGCGCTGGATATCGGCTTAAGACAGGCCTTATCCGGCGTTTTCTTTATCCTTCGGCTGTTTCTTCGCTGCGTTTCGGCCCGCCAAGGGGTGGAAATCACGGAAAGAACGAAAGAGAAGAAAGCGCGGGGCGCGAAACCTGTCAAATTAAAAAGGAGGTGCCGAACAATATGGCAGCAAAAGCCGGCGCTCGCATCAAGATCACCTTGCGGTGCTCTGAGTGCAAGCAGAGAAACTACAATACCTTTAAGAACAAGAAGAATACCCCCGACCGTCTGGAGTTGAACAAATACTGCCCCTTCTGCAGGAAGCACACCGTTCACAATGAGACGAAGTGATTGGCGCCAACGCCGAAATGAAAGAAGGGTAAGCAATGGCTGAGAACGAAAAGCAGGCCGTACAGGCCAAGAAGGACAAATCCAAGAAGCCCGGCTTTTTCGCCCGCATGGGCAAGTGGCTCCGGGATATGAAGAGCGAGCTGAAGAAGGTCCAGTGGCCCACCAGAAAGCAGACCGTCAACAACACGCTGATTGTCATTGCCTGCGTGATCGTGGTCGGCATCTTTATCGCCCTGTTCGACTTTGTCGCCGGCGAGGCGATCAAGCTGCTCATCGGCGCCTTTAAAGGGTGACGCGGATGGCGGACAACGCGAACTGGTATGTGGTCCACACCTACTCAGGCTATGAGAACACGGTAAAGGCCACTATTGAGAAGTATGTCGAAAACCGCGGTATGCACGAGCTGATCCACGAGATCAGCATTCCCCTGGAGACAGTCACCGAGATTACGGACAACGGCCCCAAGGATGTGGAGCGGAAGGTGTTCCCCGGCTATGTTCTGGTCAAGATGGTGATGAACGACGAGACATGGCATGTGGTGCGCAACATTCGGGGCGTCACCGGCTTTTTGGGCGAGGGCAACAAGGCCATCCCCCTGAGCGACGAGGACGTGGCGAAGCTGGGCGTGGAGAAGCGGGAGGTCGTGGTCAGCTACGAGCTGGGCGACACCGTGCGCATCACCGACGGCGCTCTGGAGTCCTTCCTGGGCACCGTGGACGAGATCGACCTGGACAACGGTAAGGTCCGGGTGGTGGTGTCCATGTTTGGACGCGAGACCCCCGTGGAGCTGGAGCTGGACCAGGTGGAACCGGCCAATTCCTAAAGACGATAGAACTGCGGCCCCGGCCGCACAGTGGGAGGGACGTCTCATGTCCCGCCAAACTACCACATTTTCAAATGGAGGTGCTCTTTCGTGGCACAGAAAGTAACTGGATACGTAAAACTGCAGATTCCCGCCGGCAAGGCGACTCCCGCCCCCCCGGTCGGCCCCGCGCTGGGCCAGCACGGCGTGAACATCGCCGCCTTTACCAAGGAGTTCAATGAGCGGACCAAGAACGACGTGGGCCTGATTATCCCTGTCATCATCACCGTCTACGCCGACCGCTCCTTTACCTTTGTGACCAAGACGCCCCCCGCCCCCGTGCTGATTAAGAAGGCCTGCGGCATCGACAAGGCCTCCGGCGTGCCCAACAAGAACAAGGTGGCCACCATCAGCAAGGAGGACGTGCGCAAGATCGCCGAAACCAAGATGCCCGACCTCAACGCCGCCTCCATCGAGGCCGCTATGAGCATGATCGCCGGCACTGCCCGCTCCATGGGTATTCTGGTGGGCGAGTAAGGAGGGGACAAGAATGTTTAGAGGAAAGAAATATACGGACAGCGCCAAGAAGATCGACAAGAACACGCTGTATGACACCGT
>CAJUPW010000003.1 GCA_910588635.1 uncultured Oscillospiraceae bacterium
GCCTGATCCTGGCCGACGAGCCCACCGGCGCCCTGGACTCCCGCACCGGCCGGGAGGTGCTGGGAATGCTCCAGGACCTCCACGGCCAGGGCCACACTGTGGTCCTTATCACCCATGACAACTCCATCGCCGTCCAGGCCCAGCGGATTATCCGTCTGGAGGACGGCCGGGTGGTGTACGACGGCCCCGCCGACGCCCCCGAGGCGGTGGTCACCCCCGGGGCAGCGGGGCGGCAGAGAGGGGGCGGGGAACGATGAGAATCACCAAATCCTTCTCTCTGGCCCTGAAAAACATCGCCTCCAGCAAGGTCCGCACCTTGCTTACCATGCTGGGCATTATCATCGGCGTGGCGGCGGTTATCGTCATTGTGGGCCTGGGCAGCGGCCTGGAAAATTACATTGCCGACAGCTTTTCCAGTATGGGCACCAACACCCTCACCGTCACCGTCCAGTCCCGGGGGGCCACCCGGACCATGGAGGTGGACGACATGTATGACATTGTGGCGGACCATCCCGAGGAGCTGGAGCTGTGCTCTCCCACCGTGTCTATGGCGGGCGGAGTGAAGATCGGGACTGAAACCACCTCCACTTCCGTCTCCGGGGTGAGCGAGGACTATAACAATATCTACGGCTACACCATTTCTCAGGGCCGTGGCCTGCAGTACAGCGACATCGCCGCCCGGGCCAGGGTTTGCGTGGTGGGGGCCTATGTGAATCAGGCCTGGTTCGGCGGGAACGCCGTGGGCCAGACCCTGCGGGTGGGAGGCCAGACCCTGACCATCGTGGGAGTGCTTTCCCAGCGGGAGGACGCCATGGAGGAGGGCGGCAGCGACGACTGCCTCTACCTCCCCTACTCCACCGCCGCCCGGCTGGGGAGCAGCCGGGTATCCAGCTACGTGGTCACCATGGTGGACGAGGACCGCATGGACCGGAGCAAGGCGGTTCTGGAGCGTTCCCTGACTGACTTTTTCGGCAGCGGCGACTACTACAACATTATCACCATGTCCGAGCTGCTGGACGCCATGACCGGAATGATTAACATTCTGGTGGGGGTGCTGGCGGGCATTGCCGCCATCTCACTGGTGGTGGGGGGCATCGGGATCATGAACATCATGCTGGTCTCCGTCACCGAGCGCACCCGGGAGATCGGCGTGCGCAAGTCTCTGGGCGCCAAGGAGCGGACCATCATGGAGCAGTTCGTCATCGAGGCGGCGGTCACCAGCGCCCTGGGCGGGATAATCGGCATCGGGCTGGGATATTTCCTGTCGGCGGCGGCCACTGTGGTGGTGGCTAAGCTCATGGGGGAGGCCCTCACCGTGGCCCCCACCCTCTTCGCCGTTTTGATGGCCTTCGGTATCTCGGCGGGCATCGGAGTGCTGTTTGGCTACCTCCCGGCAAAAAAAGCGGCGCGGCTCAACCCCATCGACGCGCTGCACTACGATTGAAATAAGGAGTTTGACCATGAAAAAACGTATGATTTCTACCGCCCTCACCCTCTGCCTGACGCTCTCCCTGCTGTGTACCGGGGCGGGGGCCGCCGGCTCCGGGGCCAGACAGGAGGCGCTCCAGGCCCTGGGCATCCTCAGTGAAAGCGGCAATCTGACCGGCCAGGTCACCAGAGCCCAGTTTGCACAAATGCTGGTGGCCGCCTCCGCCTATAAGGACTCGGCGGAGGGTTACGGCAGCTCCCTGTTCAAGGACCTGAAGGGGGACCACTGGGCCAGCGGCTATGTCCGCGTTGCCATTGAGCAAGGCTGGATGACCGGCTATGTGGACGGCGCTTTCCGCCCCGACCGGGCTATCACTCTGGAGGAGGGCTGTGCCGCCCTGCTGAAAGTGCTGGGCTACGATTCCAGCACCTTGAAGGGGGCCTACCCCGCCGCCCAGCTGGCCAAGGCCGGCTCCGTCGGCCTGCTGGACGGCGTGTCCGCGAAGCGGGGGAGCGCGCTGACAGGGCAGGACTGCGTGGACCTGTTCTACAACCTGCTTACCGCCAAGACCAGCGCCGGAACGGTGTACAGCGCCGGCCTGGGCTATACTGTCACAAACGGCCAGGTGGACTACTCCGCCCTGGTCGCCGCCGGCACCAAGGGCCCCTATGTGGCGGAGAACGCCTCCCTGTCTCTGCCCTTCACCCCCAGTACGGTGTACTACAACGGGGCGGTTTCCTCCCTGTCGGCGGTACGGCAGTACGACGTGTACTACTACAACGCCAATATGGGCGCTGTTTGGGTGTATCATAACCGGGAGACGGGCACCCTCACCGAGGTCTCCCCCAGCAAAACCGCCCCCACCGCCGTCACCGTGGCCGGGGTGAGCTACCAGATCGGCGCCTCTGAGGCCGCGTACCAGCTCTCCAGCCAGGGCAGCTTCCGGGAGGGAGATATGGTCACCCTTCTGCTGGGCATGGACGGCCAGGTGGTTCGGGCCATCGACGCACTGGAGAATGAGGCAATCTACTACGGCTCGGTGGTGTCCAGCGCCAAGGCCTCCTCTACCGCCTCCACCACCAGCTCGGCCACCGCCTCCGCTCAGGTGACCACCCAGGTGGCCTGTACCGACGGGACCACCCGCACCTTCTACCACAGCGGGACAGCTTTTTCCGCCGGAAAGCTGGTCGCCGTCTCCACCACCCAATCCGGGACAAACGTGCGCAGCCTGTCCGCCAAAGGGCTGGAGGGGACGGTCAGCAAGGACGGAACCGGCGTCGGGAATTACAAATTTGCCGCCGGGGCGCAGATTCTGGACACGGATGAAAACGGCGGCTCTGCCCGCGTCTACCCCTCCCGCCTGGCGGGGGTCAGGCTGTCCGGAGACGACGTGCGGTATTACACCCTGAATGCCGCCGGAGAGATTGACCGCCTGGTGCTCCGGAATGTCACCGGCGACACCTGGAATTATGTCTATGTCAGCGGGATTGAGGACAATTCCAGCGAGATGAACATCTCCGTCAGCTACACCTATATTCAGGACGGCCAGACCAAAACCCTCAGCGGCGGGGTCAGATATATGGCCGCCGCCGGCGGGGCGGCACTGATCTATGAGAACGGCTCTCTGAAAAGCATCCGGCAGCTTACCTCGGTCAGCCTGGACAGCCTGTCCGCCCTCAGCGCCATGGGAGGAGGCAAGGAATACAAAATTGCCGAAGATGTCCAGGTCCTGCTTCGGGACAGCACCGGAAGCCGGACCTATTACCTCACCGATCTGTCCCAGGTGAATGGGGAAGATTATACCCTAACCGGATGGTATGACAGCCTGGGCTGTTCCGCCGGCGGGTATGTCAGAATTATAGTGGCGGCGCCCAAATAAGAGACGCTCCACATGCGGAATGTTCTTGCGCGAGGGCGGCGGGCGTGGTATGATGGTAAAAATACCATTCCGGCCGTGCCGGCGGGAGAAATGAGGGATATTATGAGCACTCAGAACATACCTCCGCGCGCCATTAAGGTGATCGGACACAGAAATCCGGACACGGATTCCATCTGTTCGGCCATTGCATACAGCAACCTGAAGAATATCCTGGACCCGGAGCACCCTTGCAAGCCTTGCCGGGCGGGGCTGCTCAACCGGGAGACGGAGTTTGTGCTGGACTATTTCAAAGTGCCCCTGCCCCAGCTCTATACAGATGTCAGTCCCCATATCCGGGATGTGGATATCCGGCCGGCCAAGGGGGTGGACGGAGAGACCAGCCTGCGCCGGGCCTGGATGACCATGCGGGACCAGGAGCTGGACACCCTGTGCGTCGTGGACGGGGAGCAGAACCTTCTGGGAGTCATTACCGTCAAGGACGTGGCCACCGCCAACATGGACGGCATGGACCCCCACACGCTGGAGGTTGCCAAGACCAGCTATCAGAACCTGATCGACATTCTGGACGGAGCCGTGCTGGTGGGCGATGTGACGGACAAGACGGTGGAGGGGCGCATTATCATCGGCTCGGGCAGCGCCGAGCAGATCGAGGCCTCCATCTCCCCGGGCGATGTGGTGGTGGTGAGCAACCGGGCAGAGAGCCAGCTGGCCGCCCTGGAGATGGACGCCGGCTGCATCATCGTCTGCGCCAGCAGCAAGGTGTCCCGCACCATGCAGATGCTGGCCGAGGAGAAGGGCTGCATCGTTATCAGCACGCAGAACAGCACCTATGTCACCGGCCAGATGCTCAGCCAGGCGGCCCCCATCCGCCACTATATGACCACCGGCAGGCTGCTCACCTTCACCCTTCACACCCCGGTGGAGGAGGCCACCCGGGTGATGGCCTCCGTCCGCTTCCGCTATTTTCCCGTGCTGGACGACGACGGCAAGTATATCGGTGTGGTTTCCCGCCGGAACCTGCTCAATCTGCACAGGAAGCAGCTGATTCTGGTGGACCACAACGAGAAGGGCCAGGCAGTTGAGGGGATCGACTCGGCCGAGGTGCTGGAGATTATCGACCACCACCGCATCGGCACCATGGAGACCGACGGCCCGGTGTATTTCCGCAACGTGCCCGTGGGCTGCACCTGCACCATCGTCTACCAGATGTACCGGGAGAATGACGTGGAGATCAGCCCCATCATGGCCGGGCTGATGCTGTCGGCCATTTTGTCCGACACCCTCATGTTCCGCAGCCCTACCTGTACCCCCATGGATGAGAAGGCCGCCCGAAAGCTGGCTGAGCTGGCCGGGGTGGAGCTGGAAAAATACGCCGACGCCATGTTTGAGCACGGCGGCGATGTCTCCGGTAAGACGGCAGCGGAGGTATTCAACGGGGATTATAAGATATTTACCAGCGGCGAGGTGCGCTTCGGCGTGGGCCAGGGCAGCTACATGACCGAGAAGAACCGCAAGGCCGCCCAGGCCCTGGTGGGGCCTTACCTGCCCGAGGCCCGGACCAAGCAGGGGCTGGACTACATTTTCTACATGTTCACCGATGTGCGCAACTCCGGCACCGAGCTGCTGATGGCGGGAGCCGGAGCGGAGGAGCTGGTGGCAAAGACCTTCGGCGTGGAGGTGCGGGACGGCATGGCCGTCCTGCCCGGGGTGGTCAGCCGGAAAAAGCAGATGATCCCCCGGCTCATCAACGCCATCAAACAGGAACAGGAGTAAGGGGGGACGTCGATGAACCGGCCGCTGATTGAGGGATGCGTGGACTCCTACGCCTCCGCTATGGCCGCCGTCCGGGGCGGGGCGGACCGGCTGGAGCTGTGCGCCAACCTGTCCATCGGAGGGACGACCCCCTCCCACGCCCTGTTCCGGCAGGTCCGGCGGGACTGCGAAGCGCGGATTAATGTGCTGATCCGGCCCCGGTTCGGCGACTTCCTCTATACGACGGAGGAGCTGGAGGAGATGGAGGAGGAGATCGCCCGATTCAAAGAGCTGGGGGCCGACGGCGTGGTGATCGGCGTCCTTACCCCCGATGGGGAGCTGGACGGCGGGCGGCTGGCCCGGCTGATGGAGCGCGCGGTTGGGATGGAGGTCACGCTCCACCGGGCCTTCGACATGACCCGTGACCCCTTCGCCGCCCTGGAGGAGGCCGTCCGGCTGGGAGTGATGACCATCCTCACCTCGGGTCAGGCCGGGAGCGCCCCGGAGGGGAAGGAGCTGCTGCGGGAGCTGACCGCCCGGACGGCGGGGCGGATTGACATTATGGCGGGCGCCGGCGTGAACCGGACCAACATCCGCCTGCTCCATGAGTACGCCGGCGTGACCAGCTTCCACACCTCTGCCCGGCGGGGTGCGGCGGACAGCGGAATGCGCTACCGTAAGAAGGGGGTCTCCATGGGGCTGCCCTCCCTGTCGGAGTATGAGATCTGGCGGACGGACGAGGAGGAGTTCCGGGCCTGCGCCCAAATTGTCCATTCCCTGACAGAATATGGGGATTCGGGAGCGAGAAGGGCAAAATGACAGACTTAGACTAAATTTGAAAAAGTTGTTTTGGGCATATTGACTTTTCCGCTCTGAAGTTTTACAATGGGAAAGTCCTGGGGGCGGGAAATATTCCGCTCCACGCCGGGACAAAAACAAAAATGGAGGAATGAAACGTGAAGAAGTTATTATCCGTGCTGCTGGCTTCCGCGATGATGCTGTCTCTGGCCGCCTGCGGCGGCGGAGACAAGCCTCAGGGCGGGCAGACCAGCCAGCAGCCCAGCTCCGGTGGTCAGAGCAGCTCTCAGCAGGGCGGTTCCGGCACCCCTGCCGACCCCATGCAGGAGCTGATTGACGCGGCCAAGGCCGAGGGCGAGCTGGTGGTTTACGGCTCCTGCGAGGAGGATTACCTGTCCGCGGCCTGCCAGAAGTTCGAGCAGCTCTACGGCATCAAGACCACCTTCCAGCGCCTGTCCACCGGCGAGGTCCAGGCCAAGATTGAGGAGGAGAACGGCAATCCCTCCGCCGACGTCTGGTTCGGCGGCACCACCGATCCCTACAACGTGGTAGCGGCTGAGGGCCTGCTGGAGCCCTACGCGGCCATCAACGCCTCCCACATCACCAAGGACGTGTACAAGCACGCCGACAATATGTGGCACGGCATCTACACCGGCATCCTGGGCTTTATGGTCAACAAGGACGAGCTGGACCGTATGGGCCTGGAGGCCCCTCAGGATTGGCCCGACCTGCTCAAGCCCGAGTATGAGGGCCTGATCTGGCTGTCCAACTACAACACCGCCGGCACCGCCAAGCTGGTCATCAACACCATGATCCAGAAGTACGGCCACGACGAGGGCATCCAGTATCTGGTAGACCTGGACAAGAACATCGAGGTGTACACCAAGTCCGGCTCCGGCCCCTCCAAGAACGTGGGCACCGGCGAGTGCATCATCGGCATCGGCTTCCTGCATGACGGCATCACCCAGATTCTGGACAACGGCTACGGCAACATCGAGCTGATTATCCCCTCCAGCGGCACCTCCTGCGAGATCGGCGCCACCGCCATCTTCAAGGGCGCCAAGCACCCCAACGCCGCCAAGCTGTGGATTGAGTACGCCCTGTCTCCTGACTGCGTGAACCAGGCCGACGAGGTGGGCTCCTACCAGTTCCTGGTCCTGGACAACGCTGAGCAGCCCCAGGCCGCCTATGACTTCGGACTGGACCCCAACAACGTGATGGACTATGACTTCGACGACGCCACCAAGAACATCGGCACCTATGTGGAAGAGGTCATGAACGCTCTGGCCAACTCCGGCGCCAACACCGGCGACACCGGTCGTTTCCAGACTGAGTAATACACCGCAAAGGCGGGGGACGGCGCGCACCGCCGTCCCCCTTTTCTAATCTGAAGAAAAGGAGGGCTTCTCCATGGCAAAAAGCCAGAGCGCGGCGCTGGACCGGAAGAAGCTGATGGCCGACCCCATCATGGTGGGCACCATCATTGTCCTCATCGCGTTTTTGACCCTGTTTATCCTCTATCCTTTGGCCATCCTGCTGGTAGACAGCTTCTACGGCGGAACCGGCTTTACGCTGGATACCTTTCAGCGTATCATGGCCATGCCTACCTTTATCACGGCCATCGGCAACACCCTGAAGGTGGGCTTCCTGGTGGGAATCCTGTCCACCATCGTGGGCCTGCTCTTCGCCTATGTGGAGGTCTATGTCAAGATGTGGCGCTTCGTGGGCAGCCTGTTCAAGGTGGTGTCCATGCTGCCCGTGGTGTCGCCCCCCTTTGTGCTGTCCCTGTCCATGATTATGCTCTTCGGCAAGGCCGGCATTATTACCCGGCAGTGGCTGAAAATCTATGACAACAGCGTCTACGGCTTCTGGGGCATCGTCATCGTCCAGACCCTCACCTTCTTCCCGGTGTGCTACATGATGCTCAAGGGCCTGCTCAAGAACATTGACCCCTCCCTGGAGGAGGCCGCACGGGATATGGGGGCCAGCCGGTGGAAGGTCTTTGCCACCGTTACCTTCCCGCTGCTCCTCCCCGGCCTGGGCAACGCCTTTCTGGTCACCTTTATCGAGTCCATCGCCGACTTTGCCAACCCCATGATTATCGGCGGCTCCTACGACACCCTGGCCACCACCATCTATCTGCAGATTACCGGCGCCTATGACAAGGAGGGCGCGGCGGCCATGGCCGTGGTGCTGCTGTGCATCACTCTGGGCATGTTCATCGTTCAGAAATACTATCTGGAGGCCAAGACGGCCGCCACCCTGACGGGCAAGGCGTCCCGGGGGAGGATGCTCATTGCGGACAGGAGCGTCACCATTCCGCTGACCATCCTGTGCTCCCTGGCCACCCTCTTTGTCATTATGATGTACGCCTGCGTGCCCATCGGGGCCTTGTTCCCCACCTGGGGCTACAAGTTCAGCCCCCTCACGTTCAAGTGGTTCGGTCAGGTGTTCAGCCGGTATCACGGCCTGCAGGCCTTCCGGGACTCCTTCGTGCTGTCCCTCATTGCCGCCCCCATCACCGCTCTGCTGTCCATGATTATCTCCTATCTGGTGGTCAAGCGGAAATTCAGGTCCAAGGGCTTTATCGAGGCGGTGTCCATGCTGGCCATGGCCGTGCCCGGCACGGTGCTGGGCGTGGGCTACATCCGGGGCTATTCCGGCGGTCTGTTCCACAGCGCCAACTGGTCGATTTTTGCCGATCAGGCGGTGGAGAACGGCCAGGTAATCCGGGAGGCCGGCGCGCTCCACGGCCTGTTCCCCAACGGTATCCTGGGGGGAATTTACGGCACCGCGGCCATCCTCATCATCGTCTTTATCGTGCGCTCTCTGCCCACCGGAACGAGAAGCGGCATTTCCGCCCTGCGGCAGATCGACAAGTCCATTGAGGAGTCGGCCTACGACATGGGCGCGGACAGCTTCAAGGTGTTTATGACGGTCACCCTACCACTGATTAAGGACTCCTTCCTCAGTGGCTTGGTCACCGCCTTTGTCCGGTCCATCACCGCCATCTCCGCCATCATCCTGCTGGTCACCCCCAGCGTCTACCTCATCACTGTGCAGATCAACGAGTTTGCCGAGAAGGGCGCCTACTCCATCGCCTGTGCCTTCGCCACCATTCTGATTCTCATTACCTACGGCTCGGTGCTGCTGATGAACCTGTTCATCAAGTATTTCGGCACCAGCAGGAAGCTGAAGCCGGAAAAGGTCAAGAAGGCAAAAATCAAACGGGTCAATATTCAAGTTGTCAAGGAGGGTTAAGCCATGTCCAAAATGAAAAAGGGGGTCCGTCTGGACCACATCTCCAAAATCTACCAGGACCCCAAGACCGGCAAGGATTTTTACGCGGTGAAGGATACCTCCCTGACCATCGAGCCGGGCTCCTTCGTCACGCTGCTGGGCCCCTCTGGCTGCGGCAAGACCACCACTCTGCGGATGATCGCCGGCTTTGAGAGCCCGGACGAGGGGGAGATTTACCTGGGAGACGAGGCCATCAACGCCCTTACCCCCAACAAGCGGGACACCGCCATGGTGTTCCAGAGCTACGCTCTGCTGCCCCACTACAATGTGTTCGACAACGTGGCCTACGGCCTGAAGCTGCGCAAGGTGCCCAAAGACGAGATACAGCAGCGGGTCATGCGTATTCTGGACCTGGTGGAGCTGACCGGCATGGAGGGCCGCATGACCAACCAGCTCTCCGGCGGGCAGCAGCAGCGGGTGGCCCTGGCCCGGGCGTTGGTGATCGAGCCCAGCGTATTGCTCTTCGACGAGCCCCTGTCCAATCTGGACGCCAAGCTGCGGGTGTCCATGCGGACGGAAATCCGCCGCATCCAGCAGGAGGTGGGCATTACTGCCATCTACGTCACCCACGATCAGAGCGAGGCTATGGCCCTCAGCGACAATATCATCATCATGAACAAGGGCGTGGTGGCCCAGGTGGGCACCCCCCAGGAGATCTACTACCACCCCAACAGCGAGTTTGTCGCCGACTTCATCGGCGAGGCCAACTTCCTTAAGGGCGCCCTGGACAAAATGGACGGAGACCATGCCGTCCTCAATGTGGAAGGCCACGCCGCCCGGGTGCCCGCCAAGGAGGGGATGACTCAGGGGAGCGAGTACACCGTGGTGCTGCGGCCCGAGTCCGCCTCCCTCAAAGACGAGGGAGGGCTGCCCTGTGAGGTGGTCCTGTCCTGCTTCATGGGCTCCTATCAGAACTACCATGTAAAGGTGGGGGATACCCTGGTGAAGCTCACCGACTACAACCCCAAAAACAAGCGCATCTATCAGGTGGGGGAGAAGTGCTGTCTGGCCTTCGACCCGGAGTCGGTACATATTCTGTAAGAATCTCTTTGCGCGGACGAAAACCCGCCGCAGGACAAAAGCCTGCGGCGGGTTTTGCAGTATCAGTACACGCGAAGAACACAAATGGATTGAGCGCTGATCTGGGGCGGGATGCTGGAGGTCATAATGCCGTCATAGATGACCCGCACCTGATCTCCGGCGTTGAGATTGCCGGTGGAGTTGTTGGTGTTCACCAGAACCTCCTGCCCATTGCTGTTGTCGGTCACCAGTACCTGGGAGCCCCAGGCCCGGACGACGGTGCCAAGCAAAGTTACCATGGAAGTCACCTCCTGTTGGATCGAAGTCCATGGTATCCTATGCGCCGGAGGGAGCCGGAGTTACTCCATACGGTACAGCGCGTCCCACTGCGCCAGACACTCCTCGATCCCGGCCCCGGTGTCAATGGGATAGAGGTTGGGGAACCGGGCCAGATTTTCCTGAGAAAAATCCTCCTGGTCGGCCAGAAAGCGGCGGCAGACCTCGGCGTAGTCGGGGCTGGCCTGCCGGCTCTCCCGGTCGATGTAGCGCAGAAGCCGGGTGTGGTCGTCCACGTGGAGGTAGACGATGCGGACCCGCTGGGGGCCGTAGCAGTCCATCAGGGCCTGTGCCCCCTCCAGCGTGGTGATAAGCAGGCGGTCGGCGTCCAGCTCGAAGCGGAGGGTGAAGTAGGTCCACGGCCCCTGGGTGGTCTGATACACCCGTTTTTCGATGACCTGTCCCTCCTGCTCATACTGCCGCAGCCGCTCCTCGGTGACAAAATGGTAGGTCTGACCCTCCGCCTCCCCCGGTCGTCTGGGCCGGGTGGTACAGGGGACGACGGGGACCAGCCCCGGCCGGTTCTGCTCCAGAATACGGGCGTAGACGGTATCCTTGCCGGAACAGCTCTTCCCGACGATGCAAAAGATTCTGTTCAAAGGGAAAGCACCTCATTTTGGAAAAAACTCTCGATCTCTTCCCGGCTTGCCTGTACGCCTCCCTGAACAAAGTCGGGCTTGCCGCCTCCCCGGCCGCCGAGGGCCTGGTTCAGCTCCTTGACAAAGCCCCGGAGATCGCCGCCTGCCTGTCCCACGGCGTATTTGTAGCCGGCGCCGTCTTCCCCGGAGAAGCAGGCGCACCGCCCGCCGCAGGCGTGGAGCACCGCGTCGCACAGACGGCGCAGGCCGTCGGGGGACAGGCCGTCCTCAAAGAGGACCACGTCCCCCGCCCCGGCGTACCGCCCGGCCAGGGCGGCAAATCGGGCCTTCTCCAGGGAGAGCAGACGGGATTTGAGGGCCTCGTTCTCCGCCAGGAGCCGCGCCGCCGCCGCCCCCGTCTCAAAGACCTTGGCGGACAGCAGATGGGAGACCTGGGCGTTCTGCTCCAGGACCCGGCTGAGATAGCGGAAGGCCCGGCCGCCGCACACCAGCTCGATGCGCACCCCCTCCCGGAACTTCTGCATGGTCAGCAGCTTCACCAGCCCCACCTGTCCGGCAGAGCGCACATGGGTGCCGCAGCAGGCGCAGCAGTCCGCCCCGGGGAAGGTGACGATGCGCACCTGTCCGGCGAGCTCCTTCTTGCTCCGGTAGGGGATGTGTTCCAGCTCTTCCCGTGAGGGGTAAGAGATGTCCGCCGGGAGATCCAGATAGATGCAGCGGTTGGCCTCCGCCTCCAGACGGGCGAGCTGATCCTGGTCGAGAGGGAGGGACAGGTCGATGGTGACCACCTCCGCTCCCATGTGAAAGCCCACGTTCTCGCAGCCCCACAGGCTGTGGGCCAGGCCGGAGACGATGTGCTCCCCGGAGTGCTGCTGCATCAGGTCGAAGCGCCGGTCCCAGTCGATGATCCCGGTAATGTTCCTCCCAGGTTCCAGGGGAGCATCGCAGGTGTGGACGATCTCGCCTTCCCGGTTGTGGACCTCCAGCACCTTCACGCCGCCAAGCGTCCCGGTGTCGTAAGGCTGGCCGCCCCCCTCGGGGTAGAAGGCGGTGCGGTCCAGCACGAGGTCAAAGCCCTTTTTCCCCTTTTCGCAGGAGAGGACTTTTCCCTCAAATTGAGACAGGAACGCGTCCTGTTCGTACAATTTTTCCGTCATAGGTAGCTCTCGTCCATCTCGGAGCGTTTGGCCCGCTGCATCAGATTGGTAATGACGGTGTGGACATCCCGGCCCTCATAGAGGACCTCGTAGGCCGCCTGGGCGATGGGCATTTCCACCCCCGCCTTTTGGGCCAGGGCGAGGGCGTTGGCGGCGGCGTAGTAGCCCTCCACCACCGCGCCGATCTGCTTTCTGGCCTCATCCACCGGTACGCCCTGGCCGATGAGGATGCCGCACCGGCGGTTGCGGGAGTGCATGGAGCAGCAGGTGACGATCAGGTCGCCCACCCCGGCCAGGCCGGTAAAGCTGTCCTTACGGCCCCCAAGGGCCACGCCCAGCCGGGCCATCTCGGCCAGACCCCGGGTCATGAGCAGCGCCTTGGTGTTGTCGCCATAGCCCATGCCGTCGCAGCAGCCGGCGCACAGAGCGATGATATTTTTCAGAGCCGCGCAGATCTCGGTGCCGATCTTGTCGTCGCTGGTGTATACCCGGAAGCGGCGGTTCATGAACAGATCCTGTACCTTCCCGGCCAGCTCCAGGTCCTCAGAGGCCACCACCACCCCCGTGGGGATGTTCCGGCCCACCTCCTCAGCGTGGGAGGGTCCGGACAGCACTACCACCGGGCACTTTCCCTGTACTTCTTCTTCAATCACCTGACTGAGACGAAGAGAGGAATCCTTCTCAATGCCTTTGGAGACGGAAACCAGAATGGTCCCCGGATCGGCCAGTTCCTTGAGCTGCTTTGCCGTGGAGCGCACGGCGAAGGAGGGGGTGGCCACCACCACCAGCCCGCAACCCTTCACCGCCGCCATGTCGGTGGTGAGTTTCAAACTCTCAGGCAAGGGAACGCCCTTGAGCATGGGGTTCTCCCGGGTCTCCCGGAGGACGGTTGACTCCTCCTCGGTGTAGGACCACAGGGTCACGTCGTTGCCGTTTTCCAGCAGCAGGAGCGCCAGGGCCGTCCCCCAGGCGCCGCTGCCAAGGACTGTGATTTTCATACGCAATACCTCCCAGCTATAATAAGCCTTCCCCTTTAGGGGAAGGTGGCATTTGCGAAGCAAATGACGGATGAGGCCGTCCTCCGGAGCACTCCGCAAAAGGGACCTCATCCGCCCCAGTGTGCGCACTGGGGCACCTTCCCCTAAAGGGGAAGGCTTTTTTACGTTTTCTTGTGGTGTAAGCTGAACTTGTTTTCCGTTCCGGTCAATAGACGATGAATATTCCCCCGGTGCATGTACAGGATGAGCCCGCCGATGACGATGGACAAAACCAGCAGCACCGTGTCATGATACACAAACCAGGTGGCGAAGGGGAAGGATGCCCCGGCCCAGCAGGAGCCCAGGGAGACGTATTTCGTCACCACCGCCAGCACCAGGAATCCGCCCCAGACCACCAGGGCGATGCGCCAGTCGATCATGATGGCGATGGTCCCGCCGGACAGAATCCCCTTGCCCCCCTTGAAGTGGAACATACAGGGGAACATATGGCCCAGCAGGCACCACAGGCCCGCCCAGTATTTGGCATAGATCAGGTCAAAGCCATCGAAGCCAAAGCAGGAGAATATCCATACGCCCAACAGGACAGCCGCGATTGCTTTCAGCACATCGCAGGAGATGACTCCCAGAGTGAGGGGCCCGCCGAAGGTACGGTAGAAGTTGGTCAATCCTGCGTTGCCGCTGCCGTGGATGCGGATATCGTCGTGCAGAATATACTTGGATACGATGACCGCCCCGTTGAAGCAGCCGCAGAGGTAGGCGACTGCGGCGATAATGACAGAGCTGAAAATCAGGTCTGTCATGACATCGTATAAAATATCTGTCAGCAACCCTTACCCCTCCTTTTCGCCCCGCTCCCGGACAGTGAGGCGGACAGGGGTGCCCTCCAGGCCGAAGGTGGAGCGGATCTGGTTCTCAAGATACCGCTGGTAGGAGAAGTGGAAGAGCCGGGCGTCGTTGCAGAAGCAGACGAAGTGGGGGGGCTTGATGCCAACCTGGGTCATATAGTAGACCTTGAGCCTGCGGCCCTTGTCGGTGGGGGGCTGGACCCTGGCGGTGGCGTCAGCCAGCAAGGAATTGAGCATGCCGGTGGTAATCCGCATGGCCGCCTGGTTGTTCACGTAGTTGATGAGCTCAAAGAGCCGGTCCACCCGCTGTCCGGTGAGGGCGGAGATAAACACGATGGGGGCGTAGGTCATATAGCTGAGGTCCCGCATCACGTCCTGGCGCAGCTTGTCCATGGTCTTGCCGTCCTTCTCAATGGCGTCCCACTTGTTGACCACGATGATGCACGCCTTGCCCGCCTCGTGGGCCAGCCCGGCCACCTTGGTGTCCTGCTCGGTGACTCCCTCCTGGGCGTCGATCATGATGAGGCACACGTCGCTGCGCTCAATGGCCATGGTGGCCCGGAGGACGGAGAACTTCTCAATCCGGTCGTCCACCTTGGACTTCTTCCGCATGCCGGCGGTGTCGATGAACAGGTACTTGCCCTTGCCGTTCTCAAAGTAGCTGTCCACCGCGTCCCGGGTGGTGCCCGCCACGTTGGAGACAATCACCCGCTCCTCGCCCAGAATGCGGTTGACCAGGGAGGACTTGCCCACGTTGGGCTTGCCGATGACCGCCACCTTGACCACGTCGTCCTCCTCCTCTGTCTCCTCCTCGGGGGGGAAGAAGGCGAAGCAGGCGTCCAGCAGGTCGCCGGTGCCGTGGCCGTGGACGGCGGACACGGCGATAGGGTCGCCCAGGCCCAGATTGTAGAACTCGTAGATATCCGGGTTCTCCCGGCCGGTCTGGTCAGCCTTGTTCACCGCCAGCACCACGGGTTTGCCGGAGCGCAGCAGCATGTTGGCCACCTCCTGATCGGAGGCAGTCATGCCGGTTTTGATGTCGCAGACGAAAACAATCACCGTAGCGGTCCCAATGGCGATCTCCGCCTGCTCCCGCATGAAGGACAGAATCTGGTCGTCCGTCCCCGGCTCGATGCCGCCGGTGTCCACAATGTCAAAGACGCGGTTTCGCCACTCGCACTGGGCGTACAGCCGGTCCCGGGTGACGCCGGGGGTGTCCTCCACGATGGACAGCCGCTGTCCGCACAGCTTGTTGAACAGCATGGACTTGCCCACGTTGGGCCGTCCCACGATAGCGACTAAGGGTTTCATGGGTCTCACTTCCTTTTTTGTAGAGGCAATTTTTGGAAATTGCTGTCAGCGGTATTTTGACCGGATATTTTCAATATGTGCTTGTTTTACAGTTTCATCTACATGAGAGTACGGCTCAAGTTTCTCGTACAGTATTTCTATTTCTGCGGCTGTCAGATGTACTCCTGTTTCTACAACATTTTCCCGGACGGCAAAGAGAAGTTCCCCAAGATATAAGATATGGTGATTTCCACTTTTCTTTGGAACATCCTTTAGCACACAGCGGTTACTAAATACGATGTAAGAATAGTAAGGCGGTGGACCGCTTGAAAGATGAGTAGAGCGCAAAAACTTGAATAATACATCTAAATGTCCGTCATTTTGCAAGATAGGATTGTAAAAACGGTGTTTTTGAGACCGCCTCCGACCTGCTGGAAGGGTTTGAGTCCAATATTTTTGCTTCTCTGAGCCAAAAATCCAACCACCATAGCTTTTGGACTCAAAAACGTATATACCAGATTCGTGTAAAAGAACAACATCTAATTCTGTAGTGCCGCCGTTCCATTTGGGCAAGTAAAGATTAAAAAGAAATTTTCGAGGTCCTTCCAAGGAATTTAGAGCTTTGTAAATAGAGAACTCTCCTAAGAGACCTTCGTCACTTATAATTTGTTCATAAGAGTTCTGAGTTTGTGCCGCATATTCTGTTTGATAATACTGTTCGCGCCTTTGCTTTTCTCGTTTGTTTTTCGATCTAACAGAAAGAATTATCAGAACCAATATGATGATAAGGGCTAAAGGTTCCATTGCAATCTCCTCTCAAGTGCTGTTCCACAGTTGTTTCTTTCATAAGCAAAGGACAGAATAATCTGTGTATACTTTGTTACGGATTGTATTGGTAAAATTCCTCGTTTTCCAGAGCAAGTCTCTGGGCCTCGGGGGTGAGTTCAATGCCGCAGATGGCGTCCAGCAGCTCGTAGCCGTCCTGGGGGACGGGGATGACGGGCACCCCCAGCTCCCGCTCCACGTCGTCCGTGGTCACGTCGTCCAGAAAGACGTTCTCCCCGGAGCGGAGCATGCTGGCGGGGATGAGCAGGCGCTGTCCCAGCTCCTTGCCCCGGAGCTGCTCGATGAGGTCGCCTCCGGTGACCAGTCCGGCCACCGTGATGGTCTCCCCGAAGAAACGGTTGGCGATAGGGTAGACCCGCCCCTCTATTGTACCACATTTTTCCCGGGCCCGCTGCACTAATTTTGCCAGAAAGGGGGCGGCGGATACCCCGGTGGCGATGGAGAAGGGAGCGGCGCCCTCCAGCTCTGACCGTTCCATCAGGTCCAGGGCCCGGCCAAACTCCTTGGTCAGCAGAGTGAGCATCCCCACCCCGTTGTCAAGCTGGGTGAAGTCCTCGAAATACTCCTCTGAGGGCAGCTCCCGCCCGGCCAGCAGGTAAAATTCGTCGGAGCACCACACCAGTCTTGTCCCTTTCTCCTCCAGGTGGCGGGCGGCGAAGGCCTCCACCTGGCCGATGAGGGCGGCGGCAGTCTCTCTGGTGTAGGTCTGGAGGGGGTACAGCCCTTCCCGGTACTTGGTCACTCCCACGGGCACCACCGAGACGCTGTTTACCGCCGGGAACATGGCCGCCAGATCGTGAAGCGTTCTGTCCAGGGCGGGGCCGTCGTTGATGCCGGGACAGGAGACAATCTGGCAGTTCATGGTGATATGATGGGCGGCCAGCCGCTCCATGATGTCGATGCCCTCCCCGGCCCGGCGGTTTTTCAGCATCTCGCACCGCAGTGCCCGGTCGGTGGTGTGGACCGACACATTGATAGGGGAGACGCGCAGGTCGATAATCCGCTGCACCTCCCGGGAAGAGAGATTTGTCAAAGTGAGGTAGTTGCCAAGCAGGAAGGAGAGCCGGGCGTCGTCGTCCTTGAAATAGAGGGAGGGCCGCATGCCCGGCGGCATCTGGTCCACAAAGCAGAAGATGCAGTGGTTGGCGCAGGACCGGGCCCGGTCCATAAGGTAGGTCTCAAACTCCAGCCCCAGGTCCTCCCCCTCGCCCTTGCGCACCCGCAAGGTGCGGACGCCCCCATCCGGGGCCTTCAGGGTCAGCTCCAGCCGGGGGTCGTAGCCGTAGAACTTGTAGTCCAGCACGTCCACGATGGAGTGGCCGTTGATGTGGGTGAGGGTGTCTCCGACCCGGACCCCGGCCCGGTGGGCGGGGCTGCGGGGATCCACCGATTTGACGGCCGTCATGCTCATGGACGCCTGCCTCCTTCTTCCAAAATCATTTCATTCTACTATAAACGCGTAGGTAATGCAAGGGCTTTTCCTTGGGGGAGAGCGCCGGCCGGAAAAGATATATCGGCGGACTTTCCCCGCCCCGGCGGAGAAAGCATAGCTATCATATTTCCGGGGAGACATCCGCCGCCCTTATGCATAGGATGGGGTAAACGGCTTTAGTTCTGCCGTTTAGGAGGTACTTTAACTATGCAGGCAACAGGAACGTTACGCGTCCGGGTGTACACCTCCCAGGCGCAGATACCCCTGGAGGGGGCCACTGTGGTGGTGGCCGCGGCAGGGGAGGAGAGCAAGTGGAAGCTGCTCTCCATACAGAACACCGACAGCAGCGGTATGATACGTACCATTCAAATTGACACCCCGGCGCTGGGGGAGAGCACCTCCCCGGAGGGCCTGCCGGGGCCCGACGCCCCCTTCGCCACGTGCAGCGTGTGGGCGGAGCAGCCGGGGTACGCCATGCTCCAGGTGGAGAACGTGCAGATATTCCCGGGAGTGGAGACGGTGCAGAACATGGAGCTGATCCCTCTGCCCCAGGGGCTGTGCAGCCTCCAGCAGCGGGAAGGGCGGGACATCCCGGCTCAGAGCCTGTGAGGTGTCTCTATGCCCGTTATTATTCCATATGTTCCCCGGACCATCACGGTCCATCTGGGGCTGCCCGACCAGTGGGCGGAGAATGTCACCGTCTCCTTCCCCGACTATGTGAAAAACGTGGCTTCCAGCGAGATATACCCCACCTGGGAGCCTTCCGCCATCCGGGCCAACGTGCTGGCCATCATCTCCTTCGCCCTGAACCGGGTATACACCGAATTTTACCCCAGCCGGGGCTACAACTTTCAGATTACCTCCACCACCCAGTATGACCAGAAGTTCATCAGGGGCCGGAATATCTTCGAAAACATCAGCCAGGTGGTGGACGAGATTTTCAACAATTATATCCGCCGCCAGGGCTATGTGGAGCCGCTTGCCGCCAAGTTCTGCAACGGCACCACCTCCACCTGCGACGGCCTGTCCCAGTGGGGCAGCCAGGCGCTGGCTCAGGACGGTCTGAACTCCATGGAAATTCTGCGCCACTACTACGGGGACAACATCGAATTGGTGGTAAACGCCCCCATTCAAAGCATCTCTCCCACCTATCCCCAGACGCCCCTCCGCCTGGGCTCGGTAGGGGAGAACGTGGTGGTGGTCCAGGCCATGCTCAACCGCATCTCCCAGAATTACCCGGCCATTCCCAAGATTTCCCCCGCCACCGGAGTATTTGACGAGGATACCCGGGAGGCGGTCATCACCTTCCAGCGCATCTTCAATCTGGTTCCTGACGGGGTGGTGGGCAAGGCCACCTGGTACAAGATGGTATATCTCTACACGGGAATCCTTCAGCTGGCCGAGCTGGTGAGCCAGGGGCAGGACTTCGTCACCATTCAGTTTCAGTTTTCCGGCCCCCTTGCGGAGGGGGACAGCGGCCCCGAGGTGGGTATTCTCCAGTATATGCTGGCTTTGCTGGCCCAATTTGACAGCTCCCTGTCCCCCATGACGGTAGACGGCGAGTTCGGTCCGGCAACCGTCCAGGCGGTGCGCACCTACCAGCAGTTGGTGGGCCTCACCCCAAATGGCTATGTGGACGAGACCACCTGGAATTCCATTTACAGCAACTTTGCCCTGGCCAACTACTTCCTGCGCCGGGACACGGTGCGGGCGCAGTCCCTGCGGGAGGACGCCGTGCCGGTAATGGCGGACGGCATGCCGGAGAATGGGCCGGGCCGGTGGGACAACACCCCCCGAATGGGCCAGTATCGGGGCCGTCCCCTGGAACCGGGTCAGCGGGACGGACAGAGAGGAGCGATGGTATGAAAGACAACACAGCGCAGAGGGAGCTGATGGAGCGGGAGCTGCTGTCCAGGCCTGTGAGCAGCCTGCAGTATATGCTCCGGCAGCTGTCATTCACATATAAATTCCTGCCGGAGCTGGCGGTGGACGGGGTTTTCGGCGAGCGCACTCTGGAGGCGGTGATGCGATTTCAGAAGGCGGCGGGCCTGCCGGTCACCGGGACGGTGGACCGGGCCACCTGGAACGCCATCCGAGACGCCTGGCTGGCCCAGCAGTCCCAGGCCGGCTACTCCCGGGCCACCCGGATATTTCCCTCCGAGGGAATTACGGTCCACGAGGGGGAGACCAAGGAGTATATGATCGTACCCCAGACCATGTTCAACATTCTGGCCGGGCATTTTGAGGGTATCATCCCCTGTGACGCGGACGGCTGCAACGGCCCCGCCACGGCGGACAACATCCGCTGGCTCCAGCGGGCGGCCGGACTGCCCGCGACAGGCTGTCTGGATACCGCCACCTGGGGCGCCCTGTCCCATCTTTACGAGATTTTTGTGGTCCAGGACACCGACTGTCAGCCGGAGTTCACCGGCGGATGGGGTTAAGAACCTGTATTCACAACCTCAAACGACCGTCTGGGCGGGTCTTTCCCAGCCATACTCCGTTAAATTTTCTTGGAATACATTCAGTATTCCTGCGAAAATATGCCTTGTCTGGCTGGGAAATCCCTCGCCCATCTGGTATTTTCGGTTATGAATACAGGTTATAAAAAATTTCCCGCCTGACAAGGCGGGAAATTTTTTAACAGGACGCGCTGGGCAGGTTGTCTACAAAGGCCCGCAGCTGGGACTGACTGGTCACCTGTCCCAACTGGAACAGGATGGCGTTGCGCTGCTCCGGAGTGCAGCGGTCGTAGTAGGCGGCGGCCTGGGGATTCTTTTGCAGCAGCTCCCCGAAGGTCACCGCCGCGTTCATGTTCAAATCCATACGATCACCTCAGAGCCAGTATGCCCCGAAGCGCGGAAATAATACCTTAATAAGTGTGGTCGCAGATTTCCAGAATTTTGGCCTGAATGACCTTCAGGTCCTCAAAGGTCTCCGGACGGCGGCGGGGGTCCCGGAGAATAGCGGCTGGGTGGAAGAGGGCGGTCATCCACACACCGTTTTTTTCGAACCACTGGCCGTGCTCACGGGTGATTTTGAAGTCCTCTTTTATGAGACGGCAGGCGGCGATCCGCCCCAGACAGATGATAATTTTGGGCCGAATGAGGCTCACCTGGCTGCGGAGATAGTCGATGCAGGCATCCTGCTCGGTGTTCAGCGGGTCCCGATTCTGGGGCGGGCGGCACTTGACCATGTTGGCGATGTACACGTTCTTATCCCGGCTCAGATCCACCAGCTCCAGCATGTCGTCCAGCAGCTTGCCCCCCCGGCCAACGAAAGGCTGGCCCTGGAGGTCCTCATTTTCGCCGGGGCCCTCGCCGATGCACATGACCTCGGCGTTCCGGGGCCCGGTGCCGAAAACCACGTTGTGCCGGGTGTCGGCCAGGGCGCACTTCTGGCAGGACAGGCAGGCCTGTTCCAGGGCCGCCCAGTCGTGATACAGCATATCGTTTCCTCCCAATGCAGATTTCGACTTAGTATACCACGTTTCTCTCCGCCAGAAAAGGTGTTTTTGAGGAAAAATGAGTAAGAAAAAATTAATTCAAAACTTTTTCGGCGAAGTTTGGCGCAAGGGAGGAGCAATAGGCTTTTGAAAGGGACACAAGATATTGACAAGCCTGAGAAATTCACGCCGCATATCTTGTATGCGAGAGGAGAATCAAAGGACTTTTTATCGAAATAGAACATGCGTTTTAAACAGGAAAAATGCAAGTTTTTTAAGAAAATTGCTAAGTTTGGCACAAAAGAGGCAGAAAAAAACACTTGATTTTTATGTCAACAGGATTTATACTAAAAAAGCAAAGTGGAGCGAAGTGGAGTAGAATCCCTGAATATAGCGTTAAAGTGGGGAGAGGTGAGGGGACGTGACCGGCACATACGAACACAGCATTGACGCCAAGGGCCGGTTGTTCATCCCCGCCAGGCTTCGGGAAGAGCTGGGCGTCACCTTTTATCTGGCCATGGGCGTGGACGCCTGTCTGGCCATCTACCCTCAGGCCTCCTGGGACCGCTTCACCGAAAAATTTGCATCCTTGCCTATGAGCCAGTCCAAAGCTATGCGCCCTCTGTTTGCCAACGCCGCCAAGTGCGAGCCGGACAGCCAGGGCCGTATTGTCATCCCCCAGAAGCTGCGCAGGTACGCGGGACTGGAGAAGGACGCCGTCATCATCGGAGTTCACGACCGGGCAGAAATATGGTCCGCCGAGGAGTGGAGAGCCCAGGAGGAGGAAGAGATGACGCCCGAGAAGATGGCCGCCTGCATGGCCGAGCTGGGGTTCTGATATGAGCGAGTTTACCCACCGTCCAGTGCTGCTGGACGAGTGCATTGAGGCGCTGAACATCCGCCCTGAGGGAACCTATCTGGACGGCACTCTGGGCCGGGCGGGCCACAGCCGGGAGATTGCCAGGCGGCTGACCGCCGGGCGGCTGATCTGCGTGGACCGGGACC
Source organism: uncultured Oscillospiraceae bacterium (assembly GCA_910588635.1). Lineage (GTDB taxonomy): Bacteria > Bacillota > Clostridia > Oscillospirales > Oscillospiraceae > Lawsonibacter. The sequence continues at coordinate 22,132 of CAJUPW010000003.1, forward strand.
GGGCGGCGCTGGATGCCGCCCGGGAGCGGCTGGCCCCCTGGATGGATCGGGTGACCCTGATCCACAGCAACTTCGACCGGGTGGACGAGATATTGGACGAGCTGTCCCTGTCCTGCGTGGACGGGATGCTCTTCGATCTGGGGGTGTCCTCCCCCCAGCTGGACGATGGGACAAGGGGCTTCTCCTATATGGCCGACGCCCCCCTGGACATGCGTATGGACCGGGAAGAGGGGGTCACCGCCGCCGGCATTGTCAACGGCTGGCCTCAGGATGAGCTGCGCCGGATCATTTCCCGGTACGGCGAGGAGCGCTACGCCTCTCAGATTGCCGGGGCCATCGCCCGCCGGAGAGAGGACAAGCCCATCTCCACCACTCTGGAGCTGGTGGAGATTATCAAGAGAGCCATGCCGGCCAAGGCCTTGCGGGAGAAGCAGCACCCCGCCAAGCGCACCTTTCAGGCCATCCGCATCGCCGTCAACGACGAGCTGGCCTGCGTGGAGCGGATGCTCCAGCGGGCGGTCCCCCGGCTGAACAAGGGCGGGCGGCTGGCTGTGATTACCTTCCACTCCCTGGAGGACCGCATTGTAAAAACCGGCCTGGCCGAATTTGCCAGAGGATGCACCTGTCCCCCGGATTTCCCCGTCTGCGTCTGCGGAAAGACGCCGGACATCAGATTGGTGAACAAAAAACCCATCCTGCCCGGTGGGCGGGAGATTGAGGAAAACCCCCGGGCCCGCAGCGCCAAGCTCCGGGCAGCGGAGAAGCTATAGAGGAGAACACGCCATGGCCGCCAACCGACGCCGTACCACAACTGCATACAGCACATACGGCAGCGCGGCCTATTCCCCCCTCTACGATGGAAACGCCGTCCGGGTCCCACGCCGGGAGGAGGAGTATATCCCCGTACCCCAGCCCAAGCGGCGGGAACAGGTACGCCGCCACGAGCGAGCCCGGGTGGAGGTGCGGCAGGCGGGACAAATCGCCCCCTTCGCGGTGGTGGGCTTTCTGGCGGTCGCCGTGTTTGCCGTCATGCTGATTACCAGCTATGCCCAGCTGACGGTGGCCAACGACGAAATGGTCTCCCTGCGCCGGGAGCTGTCCCAGCTGAAGGAGGAAAATGTGACCCTGTCCGCCCAGTATGAGAAGGTCTTTGACCTGGCCACCGTCCAGAAAGCGGTGGAGGACACCATGGTGCGGCCCACAGGGGACCAGGTGGTCTACATCGACCTGTCCGAGCCGGACACGGTGATCGTTTTCGAGGAGGAAAAGGGCATGTCCGGTCTCCAGACCATTGCGGACGGGATCGAAAGCATTTTCGTCAGCATTACAGAATATTTCCGCTGACCCGTACATACAGTGGATACGGGCGGTTGGGCAGGCGCGCAAGCTCACCGGTAAATAGAGAATTTCGGGCGCAAGAAATCGTTTCTTGCGCCCTTTTCCACAAGAAGCGCCGAATCCCTGAGCACACCCGCCCGCAGGCGGGCGTTTCGGAGGCCAACCGCCGCAAAGCGGCGGCTCTTAGGCCGGAGATGGGAGCTTGGAACGGAGCGAGGAAAACAAACCAAGAGCCGAAAAGCGGGTCTGTTTGTGTTCCGAGTCGGAGTGAAAGCGACCCGGCGGCGAAGGGACCGAGGCGTGACACCACAGGAAGGAGGGAATCTCCATGAGCACCAGAAGGAAATATGAGCAGGGCCTCAGCTGGGCGGGCGCCCCCACAGGCGCCACCCGGGGCACCCACTCCAAGCGGGCGATCTTCCGGCGCACCATCTTCCTGATGCTGGTATGCGGGGTGCTGATGTTCGTCCCGCTGGCCTGGAAGCTGTGGGACATCGCCATCGTCCACCACGACGAGTACCAGAAGATGGCCGCCCAGCAGCAGACTCTGGATTTCTCCATCTCGGCCAGCCGGGGGAACATCTATGACCGCAACGGCAACGTGATGGCCATGTCGGCCACGGTGTATAAGCTGATTCTGTCCCCTCTGGACCTGGTGAAGAGCGTGCCCAACAAGGATGAGAACGGCAAGCCCCTGGACGAGGAGGTCTACAGCGCCAGGGTGGCCGCCCGGCAGGACCAGATGGTGGAGGAGCTGATGGCCCTGGCGCCCACGCTGGACCGGGAGCGGGTGGTCAAACAGGTCCATAACACCAAGTCGGCCTACTGGGAGATCAGGACCAACATCGAGGAGGAGGAGGCCGAGGGCCTGCGGGCCTATATTGCCGAGAATAAGACATCCTCCTATCTCTATCTAATCAACAGCACCAAGCGGTACTACCCCTACGCCGGTCTGGCCGCCCAGGCCCTGGGCTTTGTCAACGACAACGGGGGGGCCTACGGCATCGAGGCGGTGTACAACGAGCTGCTGGAGGGCACCGCCGGCCGGGTGTACACCACCCGCACCGCCGGAGGTACCGAGCGGTTCAACACCTATGCCAACTATGTGGACGCGGTGGACGGCTACAATCTGACCCTTACCATCGACACCACCATCCAATCCTATATCGAAAAGACCCTGGAGGAGGGCATTAAAGAGTTCGACGTGCGAAACGGGGCGTTCGGGATCGCTATGGACCCCAAGACGGGGGCGATCTTAGGCATCGCCAGTTCCCCGGACTTCGACCCCAACAACTACTCCAAGGTGATCAACGAGCTGCTGAACAGCCAGATCGAGAAGGAGACCGGCGAAATCTTCCAGAAGCTGAAGGCTAACAACCCAGAAAACCTGGCCGACAGCGAACTGATGAGCAAGGCGGAGAGCCAGGCCGTATCCGACGCCCGGAATGCCCAGTGGCGCAGCAAGGCCATCGACTCCCGATATCAGCCGGGCTCCACCTTCAAGGCCCTGGTGCTGGCCGCCGCCCTGGAGGAGGGGCTGGTCAGCGAGAGCGACACCTTCAACTGTTCCGGCTCCGTCCGGGTGCCAGGCTATCCGGAGCCCATCCACTGTTCCAAGCGGACCGGTCACGGACACCAGACTCTGGCCGAGGCAGTGGGCAACTCCTGCAACCCCGCCTTCATGGAGATCGGCAGCCGCCTGGGCATTGAGCGGTTCTACGACTATTTCCTGGCCTTCGGACTGGGCGAGCGGACGGGAATCGACCTGCCCGGCGAGGCAAGCACCAAGGGGGCCATCTGGGACCGGAACAAGATGAGCAACGTGGACTTGGCGGTGGCCTCCTTCGGTCAGAACTTTGAGGTCACCCCCTTGCAGATGATCTGCGGCTTTGCCGCCGTCATCAACGGGGGTAATCTGGTGAAGCCCTATGTGGTCCAGACGGTGACCGCCCAGGACGGCACCGTTATCCAGAACACCCAGACCGAGGTGGTCCGGCAGGTGGTCAGCCAGCAGACCAGTCAGCGGGCGGCGAACATCCTGGAAAAGGTCGTGTCCGAGGGCACCGGCAAGAACGCCTATGTGGCGGGCTACCGCATCGGCGGCAAGACCGGCTCCTCCGAGACGGGGGAGACCGACCGTACCATCGTCTCCTTCATGGGCTACGCCCCAGCCAACGATCCCCAGGTGATCGTCCTTATCGCTTACGACAGGCCCGAGCCCAGAGAGCTGGGGGTAAAGTGCAACTACTCCACCACCGGCGTCTACATCAGCGGCGGCAACATGGCCGCCAAAAAGGCCGGCCCCCTCATAGCCCAGATTCTGGACTATATGGGCATTGAAAAGGTGTACAGCGCCGATGAGTCGGCGGCAGTGGACGTGTCCATGCCCAAGGTGACGGGCATGTCCCTGGCCGATGCGGAGAGCGCACTGAAAAAGAAGAATCTGAAATTCCGCACCATCGGCGAAGGGGACACCGTCTCCCGGCAGGTCCCCGCCGCCAGCGCCAGCATCCCCGGCGGCTCCACCGTGATCCTCTACCTGGGCGACGCCGCCCCGGAGGAGAGCGCCGCCGTTCCCGATGTCACCGGCATGACCTACGAGGGGGCCAAAAACGCCCTGGAAAAGGCGGGCTTCTTCATGCGGGCCTCCGGCGTGTCCACCTACTACGGCAACTCCACCACCGCCGAGCGCCAGAGCGTGGCGGGCGGCGACGTGGCCGCCATCGGCACTGTGGTGGACGTTCGGTTCTTCAACGTGGTGGAGGACGGGTATGTAGGGTGATCATGGCAAACGTCAGAATTTCTGGCAGACGGGTCGGCCAGGGGGCCGACCCCTACAAGGGATGTGTAGGGGCCGCCGCCCTCGGCGGCCCGCTGGCAGCAATTTTATACGCACAGCTTATATAGAATGAAACCACACCCGTGAGGGGTGACACCATGATCTTGCGCGACCTTTTGGCCGGCGTCCCCCTCACGGGGGAGAGTACCGGCCTGGATATGGAAATTTCTTCCATATCCTGCGACACCCGAACTATTCAGCCTGGGGCGCTCTTTGTAGCCCTGTCCGGCGACAAGACGGACGGACACCTGTATATTCAGCACGCTCTAGACAGGGGAGCCGCCGCTGTGCTGTGCGAGCGGCCCCCGGAGGGGCCCGGTCCCTGGCTGACGGCGGAGGATACCCGTCTGGCCCTGGCCTTGGCTTCGGCCAACTGGTTTGGCCGTCCCGGGGACGGCATGACCCTGGCGGCAGTCACCGGAACCAACGGCAAGACCACCACCACCAGCCTGCTCAAGGAGCTGCTGGAGCGGACGACAGGGGCCAAGGTGGGACTTATCGGCACCAACCGGAACATGATCGGTGCGGCGGAGCTGCCCGCCCACCGCACCACCCCGGACAGCTTCGAGCTGCAATCCCTCCTGCGCCGGATGGCAGACGAGGGGTGCGCCTACGTGGTGATGGAGGCCTCCTCCCACGCCCTGGCCCAGCACCGGACGGCGGGGCTCACCTTCGACGCGGCCGTCTTTACCAACCTGACCCAGGACCACCTGGACTACCACCGCACCATGGAGGCGTACCGGGACGCCAAGGGACTGCTGTTCCGGCAGTGCAGGACAGCTGTCCTCAACCTGGACGACCCGGCGGGGCGGTGGTATCGGGAGCGGGTGAGCTGCCCGGTCTTTACCTACTCGGAGAACAAGGCTGGGGCCGGCCTGTCCGCCCGGAATATCCGCCTGTTCCCCAGCCATGTGGAGTTTGAAGCCCTGACGCTGGGGCAGCTCAGCCGGGTGTATCTGCCCATCCCCGGGGGATTCTCCATCTACAACGCCCTGGCCGCCCTGGCCGCCGGCCTGTGCCTGGGCCTGGAGCTGGAGGACATGGCCCGGGTGATGCCCTCTGTTCGGGGGGTGAAGGGCAGGGTGGAGGTGGTGCCCGTACCCAGGGCCTACACCGTCATCATCGACTACGCCCATACCCCCAACGCCCTGGAGAACATCCTCACCACCGCCCGGGACTTCACCGCGGGACGGCTGATCTGCCTCTTCGGCTGCGGCGGCGACCGGGACAGGACCAAGCGGCCTATCATGGGGGCCGTCGCCGGGGAGCTGGCCGATGTGGCGGTGGTCACTTCCGACAACCCCCGCACTGAGGACCCCCTGGCTATCATCGGCGACATTCTGGCCGGCATGGAGGGGGCGGACGCCGCCCTCCACGTGGAGCCCGACCGTCGGGCGGCCATCGCCTGGGCCCTGGACCGGGGCGGGCCGGGGGACGTGATCGTGCTGGCGGGCAAGGGCCACGAGACCTACCAGGAGATCAACGGCGTGCAGTATCATATGGACGAGCGGGAGATTGTGGCGGACTGGTTCCGGGATGCCCAAACGCAGCCCAGCGCAGCGGGTGCGTTTGGGGGAGGAGGCGCGGCGAAATGAGCGAGCTTTGCCCAAATGGGCAAAGCGAGGGATATAAAGCGTGTGCCGACGAACGGACGAGCGGGAGATTGTGGCGGACTGGTTCAAACGGACAGGGGAAGGACAAAAAATGACTGGAAAAGTTTTAGCAGATATGATATAATCGGCTGCCTTGTGTGATTCAAAAGAGAGAAACCGGGAGGGTTCCAGATATGACATACATCCTCAGTTTTATTGTGGCCTTCGGTGTGGCCGCCATTGTGGGGCAGATTCTAATCCCGCTGCTGCGCCGGCTGAAGGCCGGCCAGTCCATCCGGGCCGATGGCCCCACCTGGCACATGTCCAAGCAAGGCACCCCCACCATGGGCGGGATTATGTTCATCCTGGCCATCGGCGCGGCCTGCGTGGTGGCCGGCTGGGAGGAGCTTCGGGCGGGGAACTTTAACCACCTGTATGTCTTTCTCTTCGCCCTGGTGTTCGGGGCCATCGGAATGATCGACGATTTCCAGAAGCTGCGCCACCACGCCAACGAGGGCCTCACCGCCGCCCAGAAGTTTCTGCTCCAGCTGGCGGCGGCCATTGCTTTCACGGTGCTCATGCGGGGAGAGGGCTATCTCACCCCCAACCTGTTCGTCCCCTTCTTCAACGTGACCTTCCCTCTGCCCTGGGTGGTGTACATGGTCTTTGCCGCCTTTGTCATGGTGGGCACGGTGAACGCTGTCAACCTCACCGACGGCATCGACGGTCTGGCCACCGGCGTCACCATCCCCGTGGCCCTGTTCTATATGGCGGCCTCCGCCTGGTTCGGGCGCAACGACCTGGCTATCCTCTCTGCCGCCCTGGCGGGCGGGCTGGCCGCCTTCCTCATCTACAACTTCCACCCGGCCAAGGTGTTCATGGGCGACACCGGCTCCCTCTTCCTGGGGGGAATGGTGTGCGGCTTGGCCTTTGCCCTGGATATCCCCCTGGTGATTCCCGTTGTGGGTCTGGTCTATGTGGTAGAGGTGCTCTCCGACATCATTCAGGTGGTCTATTTCAAAAAGACCCACGGCAAGCGGTTTTTCCGTATGGCTCCCTTGCACCACCACTTCGAGATGGGGGGCTGGAGCGAGACCAAGCTGTTCTGCGTCTTTTCCGGCGTCACTCTGGCCCTGTGCTGTCTGGGCTTTTTGGGGGTCATGTACCGGTATCCCATGTAAATGTTTGACCTCATCAGTCTCGCTTCGCTCGACAGCTTCCCCTAAAGGGGAAGCCAAAGGCTGCGGACCTAAAGCCTTCCCCTTTAGGGGAAGGTGCCCCCGAAGGGGGCGGATGAGGTATTATAAGACCTGAAAGGAGGCCCATCCTTTGGCCCGCAAAGCGAAACGCGATCTGACCATGGAGGAGCAGCTGGCCCGGGGCCCGCTGGACCTGCCCTTTCTCATGCTGGTGCTGATGCTGCTGGGCATCGGGCTGGTGATTCTCTTCTCGGCCTCCTACTACACCGCCTTCCGGGACTCTGAGCCTCCGGTAAGCAACAATCCCTATTTCTACATCACCCGTCAGGCTCTATACGCCGGGGCTGGGGTGGCGGCCATGTATGTGGTGTCCCGCATCAACTACCAGCACTTCCGCTGGATGGCCCCCCTGGCGCTGGGGGTGGCCATCGTCCTGCTGATTATCTGTTACATCCCCGGTCTGAACGCCCCCATCAACGGCCAGCGGCGCTGGCTGAAGCTGCTGCTGGTGGCCGGGCCTACCTACCAGCCCTCGGAGATTGCCAAGGTGACGGTGGTGCTCTTCTTCGCCGCCCGGCTGTGCAAACGGGACACGGAGCACAAGAAGCGCTTTACAAAGCGCACCGCCACCGGGCGGGCGTTGAACTGGCTGGAGAAGATCGGCTTTCTGGAGCTGGTGCCCTACGGCCTGGTGCTGGTGGCGGTGCTGGGATTGGTGGCCTTTGAGCGCCATGTGTCCGGCGCGCTGCTGGTGGCGGTGGGAGCCGCCGCCGTGCTGCTGGTGTCCGGCATCAGTCTGTGGTGGTTTATCGGCATGGGGGGCGCGGGAGCGGCTCTGGTGGCCCTTATGTACGCGACTACGGGCTATGTGCGGAAAAAGTTTGCCCTCTGGCTGGACCCCTGGGCGGCGGACCCCCAGGTGGAGGGCTTTCAGTTCCGTCAGGGCATGTACTCCCTCGCCTCCGGGGGCCTGCTGGGCCGGGGGCTGGGGGAGAGCAACCAGAAGTACGGCTTCGTCCCCGAGCCGGAGAACGACATGATCTTCTCCATCGGGGTAGAGGAGCTGGGGCTGGTGGGGGGCTATCTCATCCTGCTGATGTTCGCTCTGCTTATCCTCCGGGGCTACTGGATTGCCCTCCACGCCCGGGATAAATTCGGCATGCTCACCACCGTGGGCATCATCACCCTGCTGGCCGCCCAGGTGTTTTTTAACGTCGGCGTGGTCACCGGGCTGATCCCCAATACCGGCATCTCTTTGCCCTTCTTCAGCTACGGCGGCACCGCCCTGATGATCCAGCTGGCCGAGATGGGCATGATATTGAGTATTTCACGGCAGATACCGGCTCCCAGAAAGGATTGACGAGGTGTTTTTATGAACATACTGTTTACCTGCGGCGGCACCGCGGGACATGTGAACCCGGCGGTGGCCCTGGCCCGTATCTTTCAGGAGAAGCACTCCGGCTGCCGCGTCCTCTTTGTGGGGGCGGACGGGGGCATGGAGAACAAGCTGGTGCCCAAGGAGGGCTATCAGATCCGGACAGTGACCATCACCAACTTCCACCGCTCCTTTGCCCCCGCCGAGATTGTCCACAATCTGGGCACTCTGGTGAATCTGGGCAGGTCCAAAAAGCAGGCCAAGGCCATCCTGGACGAGTTCCGGCCAGACCTGGTGGTGGGCACCGGGGGCTACGCCTCCTTCCCGGTGGTCAACGAGGCCGCCCACCGGGGCATCCCCACCGCCGTCCACGAGTCAAACGCCGTTCCCGGCCTGACCACCAAGGCCCTGTCCAAGGTGGTGGACCGGGTGATGGTGGGCTTTGAGGAGAGCCGGGAGCACTATGAGAACCCGGAAAAGGTGGTGGTCACCGGCACGCCGGTGCGGGGGGACTTTTTCAAATACACCCGCCAGGAGGCACGGGAAAAGCTGGGCTTTTCCGACGGCCGGCCCCTACTGCTGTCCTACTGGGGCTCGCTGGGGGCAGAGGTCATGAACCAGAAGATGTTGGATTTTATCGCCAAGGAGTGCTACGAGGGCGCCCCCTGGCGGCACATCCACGGCGCCGGCCGGGACTTCCCCTGGATGCAGGAGGAGCTGCTCCGCCGGGGCTTGAAGCTGGGAGACAACGGCATTGAGGTGCGGGAGTATGTCTACGACATGCCTCTTGTCATGGCCGCCGCCGACCTGGTGCTGTGCCGGGCGGGGGCCTCCACCATCTCAGAGCTGACCGCCATCGCCAGGCCCGCCGTGCTGGTGCCCTCCCCCAATGTCACCGCCAACCACCAGGAGAAGAACGCCCGGGTGCTCTCTGACCAGGGGGCGGCTGTTCTCCTGCGGGAAGCTGACTGTGTGGAGAACACCCTCTACGATGAGGCGGCCCTCCTCCTCCGGGAGCGGGAGCGCCGGGAGAAGATGGCGGCCGCGCTTAAGGCGATGGCTGTGCCCGACGCCGGTGAGAAAATCTATGAGACGCTGCGGGAGATCATGAAATAAACCAAATCTTTCCCATTTGCATAGGATAGCCTGAATCCTGACTTAGGAGGGCTATCCCATGAGCTATTACGAAATTCAGGGCGGACGGCCCCTGTGCGGAGCCCTGGCCATCCACGGGTGCAAGAACAGCGTCCTGCCCATTCTGGCCGCCTGCCTGCTTGCCCCCGGGCAGAGCGTGATCCATAACTGCCCCGACCTGTCTGACGTGTCCGCCACCCTGGACATCCTGCGCCTGCTGGGCTGCAGGGCGGACCGGGAGGGGAATACCGTTGTCATCGACGCCTCCGCCCTGGGCCGAAGCGATATTCCCGAGCGCCTCATGCGGGAGATGCGTTCCTCGGTAATCTTCCTGGGGGCGCTGCTGGCCCGGCTGGGGACGGCGGAGCTGTTCTATCCCGGGGGCTGTGAGCTGGGCCCACGGCCCATCGATCTGCACCTGTCCGCCCTGCGTACGCTGGGGGCGGAAATTTTGGAGGAGCAGGGCGCTCTGTGCTGCCGCCGGGGGCGGGAGGGGCTGAGCGGGCGGGAGATCTGCCTGTCCATCCCCAGCGTAGGGGCTACCGAGAACATCATGCTGGCCGCCTGCGGCTGTCCGGGGGTCACCACCATCGTGGGGGCGGCCCAGGAACCGGAGATTGTCGATTTACAGAATTTTCTTCGGGCGATGGGGGCGGAGATTGACGGCGCCGGTACCCCGGCCATCGCCGTCCGGGGCGGCGCGCCTCTCCATCCGGCGGAGCACCGGGTGATGGGCGACCGAATCGCCGCCGCGACTTACCTGTGCGGCGTGGCGGCCGCCGGAGGAGAAGCGGAGCTGACCGGCGTGGCGCCGGACACCCTCACCGCTGTGCTGGCCTGCCTGGAGGAGGCGGGCTGTACCGTACATACTGGCCGGGACCGAGTCACCCTGGCCAATGCCGGGCCGCTGAGAGGCATCCGCCCGGTGCGCACCGCGCCCTACCCTGGCTTCCCCACTGACGCCCAGGCCGTCCTCATGGCCGCTCTGGCGGGCGGGGAGGGGGCAACCCTCTTTGTGGAGAACATCTTCGACAGCCGCTACCGCCATGTGGATGAGCTGCGCCGTATGGGCGCGGATATCCAGATCGCCGGGCGGGCCGCCATGGTGTCGGGAGTGGGAATGCTCCACGGAGCCGGCCTGCGCAGTCCCGACCTGCGGGGCGGAGCCGCTTTGGTGGTGGCGGCACTGGGGGCGGAAGGGGCAAGCCAGGTGTCTGAGCTGCGCCACATCCGGCGGGGCTATCAGGACCTGGACAAAAATCTCCGCGCTCTGGGGGCCGACATCCGGGAACTGCCGTAAGGAGCGCCACGGACCCCAAACAGGAGACTGTCGGGACCCGCTGGGAGAGGACGGGCAGCGAAGCGAAGCGAAGTTTGGGAGGGCGACATGTCTAGACGCAGCAGCCGCAGCAGAACGCACAGAAGAAGCAGAGGCCGGTTCGGGCCGCTGTTCAAGCTGCTGTGCGTTCTGGCGGTGGTGGTTGCGCTGACGGGGGGAGCTACGGTGTTCTTCCGGGTAGAGACGGTGGAGGTCACCGGCAATCAGCGCTACACCCAGGAGGAGATTATCGCGGCCTCGGGCATCCAGATGGGCGACAACCTGTACGCCCTGAACAAGGTGAGCATTGACCGGAAAATCCGCACCCGGCTGCCCTATGTAGGGGAGCTGTCCATCAACCGCGCCCTGCCCAGCACCATCCGGATCGACGTGACCGAGTGGGAGGCGGTGGCCCGGGTGGAGGCGCCATCCCCTGAACAGGCGGCCGCCGTTCGGGAGGAGCTGGGCGAAGGGAAGAAGGACGGGGAGCCGGCGGCGCTGGCTCAGGAACCCTGGCTCATCAGCGTGCGGGGCAAGCTGCTGGAGCAGGCCCCGGAGAACAGTACGGCCATCGCGGTGACCGGGCTGACTGCCATCGCGCCTCAGGCGGGGGAGATGGTGAAGGTGCCGGAGGGAGAGGCCACCCGGCTGGAAGCCCTCACCGCCTTACTGGGGGCGATGGAGGACGCGGACCTGTTCCGGGAGATATCCCGGATTCAACTGGAGGCCACCCGGCTGATTGTGCGGTACGCGGACCGCTTTGACGTGAAAATGAAGCTGAACGCCGACTTCGGCTACAATATCCGGCTGATGCGGGCCGTCCGGGAGCAGATGGAGGAGAAATACGGCCCGGAGGCCGCCGGCACTATTGATCTGACCCAGGAGAAGCACGAGGCGGTGTACTCGCCGGCGAAGCCGGAGGGCTGATTGACATGAAAAATGTGGAAAGTTTGGTCGGATATGTGATTTCCTCTTGACCAATGGATAAAACTGCGGTACAATGTAACAAAATCTTGATGAAAGCTGGGAGAAGGCCACAAGACCTTGCGGCGGCTCCCGATGTACATAGGAGGAGACATAATGGCGTTTGGATTGGATATGGGTCCTGACAGCGTGGTCAATATCAAGGTGATCGGCGTGGGCGGCGGCGGCAACAACGTGGTCAACCGTATGGTCCGCACGGGGACCAAGGGCGTGGAGTTTATCGCCGTCAACACGGATAAGCAGGCGCTGGAGGCCTCCAGCGCTACCAATAAAATTCAGATCGGCGAGAAGCTGACCAACGGACAGGGCGCCGGCGCCGACCCGGAGGTGGGCCGCAAGTCCGCCGAGGAGAGCCGCAAGCAGGTGGCCGAGGCTCTGGAGAACACCGATATGGTGTTTATCACCGCCGGCATGGGCGGCGGCACCGGCACGGGGGCCGCCCCCATCGTGGCCGACATCGCCAAGGAACAGGGCATCCTCACCGTGGGTGTGGTGACCAAGCCCTTCCGGTTTGAAGGTCCCCGCCGGATGCGTCAGGCCGAGGCGGGTATCGCCGAGCTGCGCTCCAAGGTGGATTCCCTGGTCATTATCCCAAACGAGCGGCTCAAGCTGGCCAGCGACCAGAAGATTACCATGCTCAACGCCTTTGAGATCGCCGACGATGTGCTGCAGCAGGCCGTCCAGTCCATCTCCGATCTGATTAAAAACACCGGCTTCATCAACCAGGACTTCGCCGACGTGTCCGCCGTCATGAAGGACGCGGGCCGCGCTCATATGGGCGTAGGCCGGGCCGCCGGCAAGAACAAGGCGGAGGAGGCGGCCCGGATGGCCATTTCCAGCCCCTTGCTGGAGACCTCCATCAACGGCGCCCGGGGGGTGCTCATCAACGTCACCGGCTCCATGGATATCGGACTGGAGGAGGTGGAGACCGCCGCCAACCTGGTCCAGGAGGCCGCCTATCCCGACGCCAACATCATCTTCGGCGCCGCTTTCGATGAGACGCTGGAGGATGAAATCCGGGTTACGGTGATTGCTACCGGCTTTGAGGAGGATCAGGACATCCCCTTCCCCTATATGCAGGAGCAGCCCGTTTTCCAGATGCCTGTGGCCGCGCCCGCGTCTGCCGCGGCTGAGGAACCCGCCCCTGAGCCCGAGCCCGAGCCGGAACCGGAACCTGAGCCCGTTCCCGAGCCTCCCAAGCCTGCCGTGGCTGACGACGACTGGGATATGCTGGAGCGTATTTTCAACCGGAAGAGATAAGAGAAACCGCCTTGCCGATGGCAAGGCGGTCTTTTCATAGAAAGAGAACCAGAATGGAGGTCAGAATACCGCAGACACAGATGGCAATGGAGCTCATGGCCCCCTGGACCGGACCGATCTCCATAGCTCGGGTGGTGCCCAGGGCGTGGGAGCAGGCCCCGATGGCCAGCCCCTCCGCCACGGGGTCGGTAATGTGGAACAGCCTGGCGAAGAGGGGGGCGAATACCGCCCCGGTAAGGCCGGCCACCATCACCGCCGCCGCGGCGATGCCGCCGATCCCGCCCCGGCTCTCGGCGATGCCGATGGCGATGGCGGTGGTGACGCTCTTGGGCAGGAGGGAGGCGGCCAGGGCGTCGTCCACATGGAACGCCTTGCACAGCGCCAGAATGCTGCCCACGCTGGTGAGGCTGCCGGCCAGACAGCCGGCCAGGACGGGGAGGAAGTGCTCCTTCAGAATGGAGCGCTGGTTGTAGATGTTCAGGGCCAGCACGGCGGTGACAGGGCCCAGCATCAGCTTGATGAAATCGCCGCCGGCGGCGTAGCGCTCATAGGGGATGCGGAAGAGAGACAGCACGGCGATGACCAGGGCGGCGGCGGTGAGCAGAGGGGGCAGCGGCCCGATCTTTTTTTGTACCCGGCGCCCCGCCCACCAGGCGGCGGCGGAGAGGGTCAGCCCGAACAGGGGGGAGGAGAGCATGGCGTCAAGCATGGCTGCCGCCCCCTTTCCTCGTCAGGCGGATGAGAAGCTGGACCACCCAGGCGGTGACGCAGTAAATCAGCGGCACGGTGAGGAAGCTAACCAGCAGGAAGGGGGCCAGCTGGCCCAGGATGGCCGGGGCGTGCTCCATCACCTCCACGCAGGAGGGGAGGAAGAAGAAGGCCATGTTGGCCACCAGAAAGCCGCTGGAGCGCCGGATGTGCTCCGGCTTGAGGGCCCCTGAGAAGAGCAGGAGGGCCAGAAGGAGCAGTGCGATGACGCTGGCCGGGAAGGCCACGGGGATGAGGGCGGAGATGCCCTCGGAGATCAGGCACAGACCGAAGATGATGGTCAGCTCCGACATGATGTTCAATGGCTTCACCTCTCGTCGCTGCGTCCTGCCAGATAATCCAGAGATACGCCGTAAAAGTCCGCAATACGGACAAAAATGGATACTTGCGGTTCCCGCGCACCATATTCGTAGTCCTGATAAGTGCGCGGGGAGACGCCGATTTCTTTTGCAAATGCGTTTTGGGAGATTCCCTTGTTTTTTCGCATTTGAATCAACCGCTCAGAAAAAATAGACAAAATTACATCTCCTACTTGACAACGTCAGAATTAACGTATATGATAGAGATGCGTTAATTCTGACGTATTTTGTTTTGGAGGTGTCACAATGGACGACCTGACAAAGTGCCTGTATGAATTTTTGCTGGAAAGGCGTATGGGGGATGTGGTATCAGACCCGGAGTACCGGGAAGCCAGCCATACTCTGGAGATGCAGATGAAAAAGGTAGAAGCGGGCATGAACGAGGAACAGGGCATAGAGCTGCGGGTCCTGCTTGAGAGCGTGTCCGCGCAGAACAGCATAGAGAGCGAGCATCTCTTCCACGCGGCGCTGGGGCTGGCCCGAGAGCTGAGTGCCCTGGCGGGTTAGTCCCAGATAGCCGTGGCGAAGTAGTCCTCCGGGGTCTCGGCCCGGCGGATGAGGCGGGTGGAGCCGTCCTGGCACAGCAGCACCTCCGCCGAGCGCAGCCGGCCGTTGTACTGGTAGCCCATGGCGTGGCCGTGGGCCCCGGTGTCGTGGATGACCAGCAGGTCGCCGATCTGAATTTCCGGCAGCATCCGGTCCACAGCGAACTTGTCCGAGTTTTCGCACAGGGAGCCGGTGACATCGTATTTGTGGTCACAGGGGGCGTCCTCTCTGCCCATCACGGTGATGTGGTGGTAGGCCCCGTAGATGGCCGGGCGCATCAGGTTGGCGGCGCAGGCGTCCACGCCGATATACTCCTTGTGGATGTGCTTCTGGTGGAGTACCTGGGTCACCAGATGTCCGTAGGGGGCCAGCATGAAGCGGCCCAGCTCGGTGCAGATGGACACGTTGCCCATCCCGGCGGGGACCAGGATGTCCTCATAGGCCCTCCGTACCCCCTCGCCGATGACCGCGATGTCGTTGGCGGGCTGCTCCGGCCGGTAGGGCACCCCCACGCCCCCGGACAGGTTGATAAAGGTGATGTGGGCCCCTGTCTCCTCCTTCAGCTCCACGGCGGTGCGGAAGAGGATGGCGGCCAGGGTAGGGTAGTAGTCGTTGGACAGGGTATTGGAGGCCAGGAATGCGTGGATGCCGAACTCCTCCGCCCCCAGCTCACGCAGACGGCGGAAAGCCTCGGTCATCTGGGGCCGGGTCAGGCCGTACTTGGCGTCGCCCGGGTTGTCCATCACCTGAAAGCCCTCCTCGCTCTCCCCCAGGGTAAAAGCGCCCCCGGGGTTGAAACGGCAGGAGATCTTTTTGGGGATGTGTCCGATGGTCTGCTTCAAAAAGTCAATGTGGGTGATGTCGTCCAGATTGATGGTGGCCCCCAGCTTGTCCGCCAGGACGAACTCCTCCGCCGGGGTGTCGTTGGAGGAGAATATGATTTCGTCTCCCCGGAACCCGCAGCGGTCAGACATCATCAGCTCGGTGAGGGAGGAGCAGTCCACCCCGCAGCCCTCCTCCCGGAGGAGCTTCAAAATCTGGGGGTTGGGGGTGGCCTTCACGGCGAAATACTCCTTGAAGCCCGGATTCCAGGAGAAGGCTTTGTACAGCGCCCGGGCGTTTTCCCGGATGCCCCGCTCATCGTAGAGGTGAAATGGGGTGGGGTAGTCCTTGGCAATCTCCTGAAGCTGCTCCAGGGTGACAAAAGGCTTTTTCATAGGGCCTCGCTCCTTTTTCTGTATATAAGGTAACAGACAGTCTATCGAATTTGTGTCGATTTGTCAATAAAATTCCTTGACAATACCGTCCTGTCAATGCGATACTAAAGACCGATATTTAGTAAAGTGAGGAGTTTCGCTTATGGCCTATACAAAAGAGGATATTATCCGCATCGTCCGGGAGAAGAAAATCGAGTTTATCCGGATGCAGTTCACCGATATTTTCGGTCAGATGAAAAACGTGGCCATCACCGCCTCCCAGGTGGAGAAGGCGGTCAACAACCAGATCATGTTCGACGGCTCCTCCATCGAGGGCTTTACCCGCATCCATGAGTCGGACCAGTGCCTCTATCCCGACCTGAACAGCTTTGTCATCGTTCCGGAGAAGGTGGCCGGGGGCAAAGTGGCCCGCATGTTCTGCGACGTGTACAACACCGACGGAACCCCCTTTGTGGGCGACCCCCGGGGCGTGCTGCGCCGGGTGCTGCGCCGGGCGGAGTCCATGGGCTACGATGTGTTCAACATCGGCCCGGAGCTGGAGTTCTTCCTGTTCGAGACCGACGAGAACGGCCGGGCCACCACCCATACCAAGGACGAGGCCGCCTACTTCGACCTGGGTCCTCTGGACCACGGCGAGTCCACCCGCCAGGAGATATGCCGGAACCTGGAGAAGATGGGCTTTGAGATCGAGGCCAGCCACCACGAGTGCGCCGTGGCCCAGCACGAGATCGACTTCAAGTACAACAACGCCCTGGACGGGGCGGACAAGATCATGACCTTCAAGCTCACCGCCAAGAGCATCGCCCAGCAGAACGGACTCCATGCCACCTTTATGCCCAAGCCCATCTACGACATCGCGGGCAGCGGAATGCACCTGAATATGTCCCTGTTCAAGGACGGGAAGAACGTATTTTACGACGCCAACGGGGAGAGGGGGCTGTCCAAGACGGCCTACGCCTTTATCGCGGGCCTTCTGGACCACGTCCAGGGGTTTACCGCCATCACAAACCCGCTGGTCAACTCCTATAAGCGCCTGGGCGCGGGCCACGAGGCCCCCCGCTACCGGGCATGGTCGGCCTCCAACCGCTCCGCCCTCATCCGCATCCCCGCCGCCCGGGGCCAGGCTACCCGGGTGGAGCTGCGCTCCCCCGACCCCTCCTGTAATCCCTATCTGGCGGTGGCCGTCTGCCTGGCCGCCGGCCTGGACGGCATCTCCCGGGGCCTGACCCCGCCCCCGGAGATCACCGGAGACATCTATGCCATGGATGACGCCACCCGGGAGAAGCAAGGCATTTTTACCTTGCCCGACACCCTGAAGGATGCCCTGGAGGAGCTGGAGAAGGATGTGTTCATTCTGGACGTGCTGGGCGAGCACGTGACCCGGCAGTTTATCAAGGGCCGGCTGGAGGAGTGGAACGAGTATCAGACCCGTGTGTCCAGCTGGGAGCTGGAGAAATACCTGGTAATCTATTGATCCTCACCGGGGGCGGCAGTGTCCGTCCCCGGTCTTTCTGTGCCTTCTGGAGCATAGGCTGACAGCGAAGGGAGGCGTATTGAATGCGCTTTACAAAAATGGAGGGCCTGGGCAACGACTACATCTACCTCGACTGCCTGGAGGGGGCGCCGGAGGACCTGCCCAAGCTGGCTGTTCGGCTTTCTGACCGCCACTTCGGCGTGGGAGCGGACGGGCTGATCTGTATCAGGCCGGGACAGGGGGGCGACTTCGCCATGGAGATGTACAACGCGGACGGCTCCCGGGGAGCCATGTGCGGCAACGGCATCCGCTGCGTGGGCAAGTACGTCTACGACTGCGGCCTCACCCGCAAGACCTGCCTCACCATCGACACCGGGGCCGGTCCCCGGCGGCTGGAGCTCCATGTTCTGGGTGGGACGGTGGACCGGGTGACGGTGGACATGGGGCCGGCCCGGGTGGACAGTCCTGTCCGGGCGGAGGCGGCGGGGGAGAGCTTTACCGTCGTCCCCGTAGACGTGGGCAACCCCCACGGAGTGATTTTCTGCGACAATCCGGACAACCTGGACCTGGAGAGGCTGGGGCCGATTCTGGAGCGCCACCCCGCCTTGGGGGAGCGGCGGAACATTGAGTTTGTCTCCTGCGCCGGACGGGAGCGCCTGACCCTCCGGGTGTGGGAGCGGGGGAGCGGCGTCACCCTGGCTTGCGGCACCGGGGCCTGCGCCTGTTTTGCCGCCGCGCTGTGGGAGAACCGCTGCGGTCCCAAGGCGGAGGCCGCCCTTCCCGGCGGGACCCTCACTCTGGAAAAACGGGGGGAGCATATCTTTATGACCGGCCCCGCCCGGAGGGTGTTTGAGGGGGAAGTTTTGTAGGGGGCGGTCTCCGAGCCGCCCCGCTCCCTCAATTCGACAAAAAACTTCCCTTGACAACCGGGGGGGGATACCTTTATTATATAAGAATCGTGTCCGGAACAGGGGAGGAAATGCCGTGGAATATATTACCAGCCGAAAAAATCCCGTCATGCTCCATATCCGGAAGCTGAGCGCGGACCGGACATACCGGCGGAAGTCGGGGGAATTTTTGGGCGACGGAGTAAAACTGCTGGAGGAGGCCGTCCGTTGGAACGCGCCCCTTACCGCCGTGGTGACCACTCCCGGCGTACCGGCGTCCCCCGTAGAGGGCGTTCGGAGGGTGGAGGTGCCCGAGGATGTTATGGCCTCCATTTCCCCGGCCAAGACCCCTCAGGGGGCGTTGTTTCTGGCCCGGATGCCGGACCCCGCCCCTCCGGAGCGGCTGGAGGGGGACCGCTTTCTGGTGCTGGACGGCCTCCAGGACCCGGGCAACGTGGGCGCCATCTGGCGCACCGCCGACGCCCTGGGGGCGGACGGCCTGATTTTGGTCAATTCCTGCGCCGACCCCTTCTCCCCCAAGACGGTGCGCGCCACCATGGGGGCTTGCTTCCGCCTGCCGGTCTATGAGACGGAGGCGGACGCCCTGCCGGGGCTGCTGGAGCGGTCCGGCCTGCCCCTATACGCCGCCGCCTTGCGGGAGGACAGTGTGGATGTCAGAACAGCGCGGCTCAGCCGCTGCGCCGTGGTGATCGGAAGCGAGGGGCGCGGCGTGTCTCCGGAGCTGCTCCGCCTGAGCGAAAAGACCATGAAAATTCCCATGCGGGAGCGGTGTGAATCGCTGAATGCCGCCGTGGCCGCCGCCATCGTGCTGTGGGAGATGGGGCGCTAGGCTCTTCTTCGGTACAGCTCCTGGACGATCAGAAAGGCGGCCAGAAGCAGCAGAAAGAAGGCGGCGTAGGCGGGGATGTATCCCCCCAGCCAGCCGGCCAGCAGGCCGGGCAGCGGGCCAAAGACCAGCATCCCGGAGGTGAAGGAAAGGGTGATGGAGCGCACGGCGCTCTCATAGTCGGCGCACAGGTCGGCCGCCCACCGGGCCGGGGAGACGGCGGTGATGGACATACCCAGCCCGAAGCCGGTAATGGCCAGGATGGGGAGAACCGCCCCGCCGGCAGGAGCCAGGCAGCACAGGGCCAGGGAGAGCAGCAGCGTCCCGAAAGCAAATCGGTTGCCGCCCCGTCCTCCCAGCCGGTCGTATATCTGGCCGCAGAGGATTTTCCCCAAGCTTATCATGGCCCCCAGGTAGGACAGCAGCCCGGCCACAAAGAGGCTGTCGTAGCCGGAGGATGTATAGAGCATGGTCAGGTGGGAGAAGCCCGGCCCGCCGGTGGCGCCCACCAGCAGAGCGGCCAGCAGCAGGAGGGTCCGCTGCCCTCCGGACAGCCCGGAACTGTTTTTGGGGATACCGCTTTCCGTGGAAGGCCGGGCGTTGTCCTGAATGTAAGGGCTCAGACCGATTCGGGCCGGATCATCCCGGATTAGCAGCCACACCAGGGCGGCGCATAAAAAGATGACGGCTCCCTCAACCAGAAAGGCGGTTTGCATCCCCCGGCGGGCCATGATCCGGGTGAGGAGCACCGGAGCAATCACCGTGGACACTCCGCTGCCCGCCGAGGCAAGCCCCAGGGCCAGCCCGCGCCGGTCCCGGAACCACCGGCCGATAGCCAGGGAGATGGGCACCATCCCGCCCCAGCAGTAGCCCATCCCGGTGAGGGCGGCGGCGGCGCAGTACATGGGAAAGCTGCGGGCAAAGGCGAAGCAGAGGCAGGACAGCCCGACAAGCGCCACTCCGGCGGTCATGACGCGCCGCAGGCCAAACCGGGCGCAGAGCTGGTTGACGCACAGCAGGGCCCCCAGGATGAACAGGCTGCGGGTGGTGGTAATCCAGGAGCCCTGGGCGTCGGTAAAGCCGCCCTGGCGGATGATCTCCGGCTGGTAGACCGAAAAGACATTGACTCCCAGGCCCATCACCGCGAACAGGGCCAGCGCTCCGCCCAGGCAGACCAGCCAGGCGTAGTGGGGACGGTTGGACATAAAAATCACTTCCTAATGGAATAACCATACCTTGGAATGGGAAATTTGTAAAGAACAATTTACAGAGAAGGGGGAGGCAGCCGATGGCGGAGCTGGAATACTGGCTGTGGCTGACCACCCGTAAGGGCCTTGGCCCGGCGGGCGCGCTGACGGTAATCGACCATTTTATCACCCCGGAGCGGGCCTATTACGGGGAGCGGGAGGACTACGAGGCCCTGCCTCTGCCCCCGCTTGCCCGGCAGTCTCTGCTGGACAAGAGCATGGACGGGGCCAACAGGATTTTGGGGGACTGCGACCGGCTGGGCGTGCGTGTCATGACCTTTCAGGACGCCGATTATCCCCAGCGGCTGCGGCAGATCGAGGCGCCGCCGGTGGTGCTGTATATCCGGGGAAAGGCCTTCCGCTTTGACGAGGAGGCGGCCATCGCCGTGGTGGGGATGCGCAAATGTTCTCAGGCGAGCCAGACCCGGGCAGAGCGGTTTGGCATGGAGCTGGCCGCCAACGGGGCGCTGGTGGCGTCCGGCATCGCCGAGGGCGTTGACTGCTGCGCCGTTCGGGGCGCGCTGAAAGGGGGCGGGCCGGTGGTCTCTCTGCTGGCCGGGGGCGTGGACGTGCCCTTCCCCCGGGAGAACCGCTTTCTGTTTGAGGATGTGGCCGTCGCGGGGGCGCTCATCTCGGAGTACCCGCCGGGCACTCCCCACAAGAGCGGCCACTTCGACCCCCGCAACCGCATTTTAAGCGGCCTGTGCCTGGGCGTGCTGGCCGTGGAGTGCAAGTCCAGCGGCGGCACCATGCTCACCGTCAACCACGCCCTGGATCAGGGCCGGGAGGTGTACGCCGTCCCCGTGGGCCTGGACGAGAAGTGCGCCCGGGGGACTAACTGGCTGATTAAGAAGGGTCAGGCCAAGCTGGTGGAGCGGGCGGAGGACATCCTGGAGGACTTCGTGGAGCTGTTTCCGGCTAAACTGGCCGGGCTGGCCCCGATGTCCAGGCCGGTGGCCGAGGCGAGACTCTCTCCCCCGGCGGAGGACAAGCCTGCCCCGGAGGACCGGGAAAGGACGGAGCCTGCCCCGTCCGGCCGGGAGCGGGTCCCCCTGGCGCAGCAGAAGGGCCGGTTTACCGACGACGAGCTGGCGATTCTGGCCGCCGCCGCTAAAACCGCCCTCACCGCCGATGAGCTGGTGGAAAAGACCCAGATTCCCGCCAAGCGGGTGTTGTCCGCCCTCACCATGCTCCAGGTCCAGGGGGCGGTGGAGGAGCGGCCGGGCCGCAGATTTTACGCTCTGGTGGAGCTTCTCAATTCGTAATCAATCTCTGGAGGTATATCCAAAGTGGCAAATAAGACTGACTTAGTGATCGTGGAGTCCCCGTCCAAGGCCAAGACCATCGGCAAGTACCTGGGGCCAGGCTATGAGGTAAAGGCGTCCATGGGCCATGTCCGGGACCTGCCCAAGAGCAAGCTGAGCGTGGATATCGAGGGGGGCTTTGTCCCAGACTACCAGCCCATTAAGGGTAAGGAGGATGTCATCAGCGACCTGAAGAAAGCGGCCAAGCGGTCGGGCAGGGTCTATCTGGCCACCGACCCTGACCGGGAGGGGGAGGCCATCTCCTGGCATCTGAAGGAGCTGCTGGGCATCCCCGACGACAAGACCTACCGGGTGACCTTCAATGAAATCACCAAGAATGTGGTCAACCAGTCCATCGCCGCCCCCCGGGCCATCGACCAGAACCTGGTGGACGCCCAGCAGGCCCGGCGCATCCTGGACCGGATCGTGGGCTACCAGCTTTCCCCTCTGCTGTGGAAGAAAATCCGGCAGGGGCTGTCCGCCGGACGGGTGCAGTCCGTGGCCACCCGGCTTGTGGTGGAGCGGGAGGAGGAAATTCGGGCCTTTGTCCCTCAGGAATACTGGTCTATTGAGGCCGACTTGGAGCGGGTGAGCCCCCATATGGGCTCCTTCAAGGCCCAGTTCCACGGGAAGGACAAAAAAATGGAGCTCCACAGCCGGGAGGAGGCCCAAACGGTGATGGACGCGGTGTCCAAGGGGACATGGTCGGTGGCCAGGGTGAGGCGGCAGGAGAAAAACCGCCAGCCCGCGCCCCCCTTTACCACTTCCACCTTGCAGCAGGAGGCCAGCCGCAAGCTGAACATGTCCCCCGCACGCACCATGGCGGTGGCCCAGCAGCTCTACGAGGGCATCGATATCGCCGGTCAGGGGGCCGTGGGCCTCATCACCTATATGCGTACCGACTCTCTGCGCCTGTCTGACGAGGCGGTGGCCGCCGCCCGGGGCTTCATCAGTCAGCGGTACGGCTCCGGCTACTGCCCGGCCCAGCCCAGGCAATACAAGACGAAGGGCAACGCCCAGGACGCCCACGAGGCCATCCGGCCCTCCGATGTCGCGCTGGTCCCCGAGGACATCCGGAAGGATCTGACGGCGGAGCAGTTCAGGCTCTACAAGCTGATCTGGTCCCGGTTCCTGGCCTGTCAGATGGCCAACGCGGTCTACGACAGCCTGTCCATCGACGCGGCCAACTCCGGCTATATCTTCCGGGCCAGCCACTCCTCCCTGAAATTCTCCGGCTTTACCGCCGTCTATGAGGAGGGGAGGGACGACGAGGAGGAGGAAAGGACCTCCCCTCTGCCTGATTTGAAGGAGGGGGAAGCCCTTACCGGCAAAAAACTGACCCCCGGCCAGCACTTTACCCAGCCCCCCGCCCGGTACTCCGAGGCCACCCTCATCCGGGCCCTGGAGGAACAGGGCATCGGCCGGCCCTCCACATATGCCCCCACCATTTCCACCATCTTAAACCGGGAGTACGTGGTGAAGGAGGGGAGCAAGGCCCTTCGGCCTACCCCCCTGGGCGAGGTGGTCACCGGCCTGATGAAGGACAAATTCCAAGACATTGTAGATTTTGACTTCACCGCCCAGATGGAGCAGCGGCTGGACAAGGTGGAGGAGGGAGCGGCCGACTGGAAGGCCCTTTTGGCCGACTTCTACAGGGACTTCGACGCCGAGCTGAAACAGGCGGAGCAGGACCTGGACGGGGAGCGCATTAAGGTTCCTGACGAGGTGTCGGAGGAGATATGCCCCCAATGCGGGCGGAATCTGGTCATCAAGTCGGGGCGGTTCGGCCGCTTTCTGGCCTGTCCCGGCTGGCCGGAGTGCGACTTCACCATGCCGCTGGTGGTGGAGATGCCCGGCAAATGCCCCCAGTGCGGCGGGCGGCTGTTCAAACGTACCGGCAAGTCCAAGAAGACGGGCAAGCAGTATACCTACTACTGCTGTGAGCACCGCAGCAGCAAGGACGAGGCCCATCGCTGCGAGTTTGTCACCTTCGACGTGCCCGTGAAGGACAACTGCCCTGTCTGCGGCCAGACCATGTTTAAAAAGTCGGGCCGGGGGGCCAAGAAGCCCTTCTGTGTCAACGAGAAGTGCTCTAATTTCACCCCCGAGGACAAGCGGGGCGGCTGGCAGAAGAAGCCCGCCGGGGAGGGGAGCGCCTCCGCCGGGGCGGCGAAAAAGACCGCCCCCAAAAAGCCGGCGGCAAAAAAGGAATCCTCTAAGGCCGGGACGGCCAAGAAAACCGCGGCCAAGAAAACCACGACAAAAAAGACGGCGGCCGCCAAGAAAACAGCCGCTGAGAAGGAAGCCTGACCTATGGAAAAGGTGATTGTCATCGGCGCCGGCCTGGCGGGGAGCGAGGCGGCATGGCAGCTTGCCCGGCGGGGGGTCCCCGTGGAGCTGCGGGAGATGAAGCCGAAGAAGATGTCCCCCGCCCACCACACGGAATATTTCGGGGAGCTGGTGTGCTCCAACTCCCTGCGCTCCGACCAGCTGGAGAACGCGGTTGGGCTGCTGAAGGAGGAGCTGCGCCGGTGCGGTTCTCTCATTATGGCCTGCGCCGACGCTCACCGGGTGGAGGCGGGAGGCGCCCTGGCGGTGGACCGCCACGCCTTCGCCGCCGCCGTCACGGAGAAAATAAAAAACCACCCCTGCATCACCGTGGTGGAGGGGGAGGTCACAGAAATTCCCTCTGAGGAAAACGTTGTCATCGCCACTGGGCCGCTGACTTCGGAGGCCCTGTCGGAGAAAATTGCCGGGCTGTTCCCCAACAGCAGGTATCTCAACTTCTTTGACGCCGCCGCCCCTCTGGTCACCTTCGACAGCATTGACATGGACAGCGCCTGGTTTGCCTCCCGGTACGACCGGGGGACGCCCGACTACATCAACTGCCCCCTTACCCGGGAGGAGTACGACGCCTTCTGGCGGGAGCTGACCACCGCTCAGGAGGCGGAGGTCCACGGGTTCGAGGACGCGGGAGTCTTTGAGGGCTGCATGCCGGTGGAGGTGATGGCCCGCCGGGGCGGGACACCCTGTGCTACGGTCCCCTCAAGCCGGTGGGCCTGAAGGACCCCAGGACGGGGAAGGAGCCCTTCGCCGTGGTCCAGCTCCGAAAGGACAACGCCCAGGGGTCCGTCTACAACATGGTGGGCTTTCAGACCCATCTGCGCTTCCCGGAGCAGAAGCGGGTATTTTCCATGATCCCCGCCCTGAAAAACGCCGAGTACCTTCGCTACGGGGTGATGCACCGGAACACCTTCCTGGACTCCCCCCGGCTGCTGGACCGATACTACCGGGTGCGGGGAAACGAGAGGCTCATGTTTGCTGGGCAGATCACCGGGGTGGAGGGCTATGTGGAGTCCACCGCCTCCGGGTGTCTGGCCGCTCTGGAGCTGGCCCGGCGGCTGGAGGGGAAGGCGCCTGCCAATTTCCCCCAGGAGACCGCCATGGGCGCGCTGGCTCTTTACATCAGCAACCAAAGTGTGGTAAACTTTCAACCGATGAACATCAACTTCGGCCTGATCCCCCAGCTGGACCGCCGGGTGAAAGGCAAGCGGAACAAAAACGCTGAAATTTCCCGCCGGGCCCTGGAGGCCCTGGACAAGCTGGAGCTATGAGTGTGCCCACTCGCGCAGTCTCAGCCCCAGCTTGAGCCCGTGGGCGAAGGAGAGGGAGTTGGTCAGTTCCATCAGGTCAAAAACCGGATTGGGCAGATCGCCGTCCGGGAAGAGGGACAGGCTCTGACGAAGCAGGTCGGCGTATTTGAGGTCGGCGTCAAAGTTCAGACGGCCCTGTTCCTGTTCTGAGAAGAAGAAATCTTGCAGTCGTTTGTCCATACTCTATCACCACACTAAAAGGATATATTCAATATACACTCTTTTAGTGTGATTGTCAAGGGGGTAGGCTATGTTTCATAAAGATTTATACGGGCTCCGCTTGAAAAAGCTGAGAAATCAGGCGGGGGAGAAGCAGGCTGACCTTGCGGAACTGTTGGGAGTAAAGCCGAATCAGATTGTTGAGATGGAAAACGGGCGTAAAACCACAACCTTTGAAAAGCTGACCATCATCTGCCAGCACTACAACGTATCCGCCGACTATCTGCTGGGTCTCATCGAAGAACCGAGGCCGCTGAAGAAAGAGGGATAACCATGAAAATCATCGTAGACGCCATGGGCGGGGACAACGCGCCCCAGGCCCCGGTGATGGGGGCCATCCAGGCCAACAGGGAGTATGGAGTGGACATCATTCTGGTGGGCAAGGGGGAGGAAATCCTCAAGGTACTGGCCGGCAACGGCATCAGCGACCTGCCCGCCGGGGTGGCGGTGACCCACGCCAGCGAGGTGGTGGAGGTATGCGACGACCCGGCCACCGCCTTCCGGAAGAAGAAGGACTCCTCCCTCACGGTAGGGCTGAATCTCCTCAAGGAGGGGGAGGGGGACGCCTTCGTCTCTGCCGGATCCACCGGGGCGCTGCTGTCCGGGGCCACTCTGGTGACCAAGCGGATCAAGGGCATCCGCCGGGCCGCTCTGGCCCCCGTGGTGCCCACGGGAAACGGCGGGGCGGTGCTCATCGACTGCGGGGCCAACGCCGAGTGCCCCCCGGAGTACCTGCTCCAGTTCGCCTACATGGGCTCCTACTACGCTGAGAGGGTACTGGGCCGTCCCAACCCCAAGGTTGGGCTGCTCAACATCGGCGCCGAGCCCTCCAAGGGCACCGGACTGCAAACCACCGTTTACCCCATGCTGGAGGCGGCGGGAGAGGCCGGCCGCATCAACTTTACGGGCAACGTGGAGGCCCGGGAGGCGGTGGAGGGCGCGGTGGATGTCATCGTGGCCGACGGCTACTCGGGAAACATCTTCCTGAAAACCATGGAAGGAACGGGGCTGTTCCTGGCCCGGGAGATCAAGAAGATGTTCAAGAAGAGCGCCATGACCAAGCTGGCCGCCGTGATGGTGTCCGGCGGCTTGAAGGACTTCAAAAAGCTGATGGACGCCGGTGAGGTGGGGGGCACCGCCCTGGTGGGCATCTCCAAGCCGGTTATCAAGGCCCACGGCTCCTCCGACGCCTACGCCATCCAGAACGCCATCCGTCAGGCCAGAGACTTTGCCGCCTCCGGCATTATCGAGAGCATCACCGAGAATATCGACCTGATGCGGCTGGACGCCCCGGCGGCCTCCGCGGAGAAGGAATAAGCAAAAACCGCCGCCCGGCCGGGGCGGCGGTTTTCTGCTATTTCACACGCAGCATGCGGCTTGCGTTGAGGATGGCCAGCACGGACACCCCCACGTCGGCAAAGACGGCGGCCCACATATTGGCCCGGCCTATGGCGGAGAGGATGAGCACCAACAGCTTCACTCCCAAAGCGAATACCACGTTCTGCCGCACGATGGACAGGGTTTTCCGGGCGATACGAACCGCCGCCGGGAGCTTGAGCAGGTCGTCGTCCATGAGGACGATGTCCGCCGCCTCAATAGCCGCGTCGGAACCAAGGGCGCCCATGGCCACCCCGATATCCGCCCGGGACAGAACGGGGGCGTCGTTGATGCCGTCCCCCACAAAGACCAGCTTCTCCCGGGGACCCTTCTCTGCCAACAGGGCCTCCACCCGCTCCACCTTGTCCGCCGGGAGGAGCTGGGCGTAGAACTGATCCAGCCCCAGCGCGCCGGCTGCCGCCTGGGCGGCCCCCTGAGCGTCGCCGGTGAGCATGACTGTCTGCCGTATCCCCGCCTCCTTCAGCTCCCGCAGAGCCTGGGCGGAGGTCTGCTTCGGTTGGTCGGCGACGACCAGGCAGCCGGCGTACCTGCCGTCCACCGCCACATGAATGACGGTGCCCGAGTGGTCGTGGCCGGCGTTTACCGGGATGCCCTCCCGGTCCATCAGCTTCCGATTGCCCGCCAGGACAATCCGGCCGTCGATTGTTGCCCGGACGCCGTGGCCGGCCGCCTCCTCCACCTCCCGGACCCGCTCCTGATCGGGGACGCCCCCCCAGGCTGCCACAATAGACCGGGAGATCGGGTGGGTGGAAAACTGCTCGGCCAGGGCGGCCAGCTCCAGCAGCTCCCCCTCGTCCATCCCCTCCGGGTGGATGCCGGTGACGGAGAAACGCCCCTGGGTGAGGGTGCCCGTCTTGTCAAAGACCACCACTCCCGCCTGGGCCAGAGCCTCCAGGTAATTGCTGCCCTTCACCAGAATGCCTTGCTTGGACGCTCCGCCAATGCCGCCGAAAAAGCTGAGGGGGATAGAGATGACCAGAGCGCAGGGGCAGGACACCACCAGAAAGTTCAGCGCCCGGGGGACCCAGACGCCCCACTGGCCGGTGGCCAGGGAGGGGATCACCGCCAGGGCCAGGGCGGCAAAGACCACGATGGGGGTGTAGTACCGGGCAAATTTGGTGATGAAGTGCTCCGCTTGGGCCTTTTTCTCGCTGGAGTTCTCCACCAGGTCCAAAATGCGGGCCACGGTGGACTGGCCGAAGGGTTTCACTACCTTCACATGGAGCAGCCCGGACAGGTTGACGCAGCCGGAGATTACCTCGTCCCCCACGGCTACGTCCCGGGGGAGGGATTCGCCGGTGAGGGCGGCGGTATCCAAAGCGGAGGTCCCCTCCAGTACCGTGCCGTCCAGGGGGACCCGCTCCCCGGCCTTGATGACGATTACGTCTCCCACAGCCACCTCCTCTGGGTCCACCCGGAGGAGCTGCCCGTCCTTTTCGATGTTGGCGTAGTCGGGGCGGATGTCCATCAGGGCGGAGATGGACTGCCGGGACCGGGAGACGGCCACGTTCTGAAACAGCTCGCCCACCTGGTAGAAGAGCATCACTGCCACCGCCTCGGGGTACTCGCCAATGATGAGGGCCCCCACAGTGGCCGTACACATGAGGAAATTTTCGTCAAAAACCTGACCGTTGAGGATGTTGCGGACCGCTTTCCAGAGTACGTCCCAGCCTGCGGCGGCGTAGGGGACCAAAAAGACCGCCAGCCGGAGCGGCCCCTCCACGGGCAGGAGAAGGGAGACGACAAACAGGACAAAGGCAAGCAGGATGCGGTACAGCGTCTTTTTCTGCTTTCGGGTCA
Source organism: uncultured Oscillospiraceae bacterium (assembly GCA_910588635.1). Classification (GTDB taxonomy): domain Bacteria; phylum Bacillota; class Clostridia; order Oscillospirales; family Oscillospiraceae; genus Lawsonibacter. The sequence goes on from CAJUPW010000003.1 coordinate 50,890, forward strand.
TGTAAACAGCTCCTTATTTCAAGATGATTTCGCAGTCGGGTTCCACCTTCTTGCAGGCCTTCACGACCTGCTTCATAATATCCTCAAACCGGGCGTCGTCTGCCTCTACAGTCATTTTTTGGGCCATGAAGGACACGGAGGCGTCCGCCACCCCGTCGATCTTCTTGATTGCGGTCTCCATCTTGGCAGCGCAGTTGGCGCAGTCCAGGTCGATGAGCTTAAAGGTCTTTTTCATGGTGATACATCCTTTCTGATATTGAATTTTGAGGGGAGCGGTCCGGCGCCTACTCGAGGATGTGTTCCATCCCCTGAGCCAGAATGTGGATCACATGGTCGTCGGCCAGGGAATAGTACACTGTTTTGCCCTCCCGGCGGAATTTGACCAGCTTGCTGTTTTTCAGCACCCGGAGCTGGTGGGACACGGCGGACTGGGTGACCTCCATCAGCTTGGCGATGTCGCACACGCACAGCTCCGTGTCCAGCAGGGCATAGAGAATCTTCACTCGGGTGCTGTCCCCAAATATCTTGAACAGCTCGGCCAGGTCATAGAGCTGTTCGTCAGGGGGAAGCTGTCCCCGGACCCGGTTCACCGCCTCGCTGTGAACCAGGGCCTCCTGACAGCAAGGGACTGTTTTCAAATTCATAGGGCCTCCTATCTACATATGAGCACTTGTTCATATGTTGGTTTTATAATACCGCATTTAAAATCCGTTGTCAAGGGGGGAGGCGAAATTTTTATGGAAGAGAAGCTGAGGCGAGAAAAAACGGCGCCGCGTAAGCGGCGCCGTTTCATATAATTCTGTTTGAGCTCAGCCCAGAGTGACCAGCAGGTCGTCGGTGTTGACGGCGGTGCCCACAGCGGCGGCCACGGCCTTGACGGTGCCGTCCACGGGAGCGGAGACCTCAATCTCCATCTTCATGGCCTCCAGCACCACCAGCACGTCGCCGGCCTTCACGGCCTGACCGGGCTTGCACTCCACCTTGAAGATGTTGCCCGGCATGGGGCTCTTCACGGCGGTCTCGCCGGCGGCGGGAGCAGCCGCGGGGGCGGTAGGTGCGGGGGCCGGAGCGGCGGCGGGAACCGGGGCGGGCGCGGCCACGGGAGCAGCGGCAGGCGCGGGTGCAACCACAGGAGCTGCGGGGGCAGCAGGAGCGGCGGAGCCGTCAGCGGCGGCTACGGACACGGCATACGCCTTGCCATCGATGGTGATGGTGTAGGTGCCTGGGCAGGTGTCCTGAGGAGCCAGCACCAGGTGCGGGGGCTGATAGCTGGCGGCGAAGGGCTGGATGGGCCGGGTGTTCACCCCGTTGGACGCGGAGGCGGGCACGTTGGCGTAGTACACATGGCCTTGCCAGGCGGGCATGGGGGGCAGATCGGACTCCTTCTTGGCAGCGGGCGCGGCGGCTTTCTGGGGCTCCGCCTTCTTGGGGAAGCCGGCCTCGCGGTCCTTGAAGAAAGCCGTGGCCTGCTGGGGGAAGGCGATATAGCTCAGTACGTCCTCGTCGCTCTTGGCGGTGGCGCCCAGCTCCTTCTTGGTCTTTTCAAACTCGGGCGCCAGGGAGTCGGCAAAGCGGCCCTCCACCACGGGGGTGTCGCCCAGAATCTTCTTCTGAATCTCGGGGTCGATGGGGGCGGGGGTGCGGCCGTACTCGCCCCGGCAGTAGGCCTTGATCTCCTTGCCTACCACCTTGTAGCGGCCGCCGGACAGTACGTTCTGCACGGCCTGAGAACCTACCATCTGGCTGGTGGGGGTGACCAGAGGAGGATAACCCAGGTCGGCGCGGACTTTGGGGGTCTCGGCCAGAGCCTCGTCCAGCCGGTCCAGAGCGTTCATCATCTTCAGCTGGGAGATCAGGTTGGACAGCATGCCGCCGGGAATCTGATAGTTCAGGCACTGGGTATCGGTGGCCATGGAGATGGGGTTCAGGGTGCCGTCCTTGATGAAGTCGGCCCGGACGCCCTTGAAGAAGTCGGCCATCTTGATGAGCGCCTTGTCGTCCAGGTCCACCTGGTAGCCCAGGGAGCGCAAGGCGTAGGCCAGGGTCTCGGTGGCGGGCTGGGCGGTGCCGCCGGAGAAGGAGGAGATGGCGGTGTCCAGCACGTCGGCGCCGGCCTCCACGCCCTTCAGGCAGGTCATAAAGGCCAGTCCGGTGGTGCAGTGGGTGTGGATGACCAGGGGCAGCTCGGGCACGGCGTCCTTGATGGCGGACACCAGGTCATAGGACTCCTTGGGTCCCATGATGCCGGCCATGTCTTTGATGCAGATGGACTTGACGCCCATCTCCTTCAGCTCCTTCACCATCTGGACGTTCTTCTCCAGGGTGTGGACGGGGCTGGTGGTGAAGCAGATGGTGCCGGAGGCGTGGCCGCCCCGCTTGACGGTCTCCTCAATGGCCACCTTCAGGTTGCGCGCGTCGTTGAGAGCGTCGAAGATGCGGATGATGTCGATGCCGTTCTTGATGGAGTACTCCACGAACTTGCGCACCACGTCGTCGGGGTAGTGCTTATAGCCCAGAATGTTCTGGCCGCGCAGCAGCATCTGCAGCTTGGTGTTGGGCATCTTGGCGCGGATCTTCCGCAGCCGGTCCCAGGGGTCCTCCTGCAGGTAGCGCAGGCAGACGTCGAAGGTGGCCCCGCCCCACACCTCGGCGGAGTAGTAGCCGGCCTTGTCCATGGTCTCCAGGATAGGCTCAAACTTGCTGTAGGGCAGACGGGTGGCGATAAGGGACTGGTTGGCGTCACGCAGGACGGTTTCGGTAAAGCCTACTTTTCTCATAATGTTCGACCTCCATATTGCTCCCCGGAGCAAACTGTCGGGGGAAATTTTGCCCCTTGGGGCGGACGTTTGAGTCGCTTGCCCTATATTTTAGTATAATCTCCAAAAGAAAGCAAGCCCCTTATAAGGAATATTCTGTCCTTTTTTCTGCGGTTTCTTGTGCAAAAAAACGCCGCGGCGTTCAAGCCGCGGCATCTCATTTTCTTTTACCGGCCTTTATCGGTCGCTGCTGCCGTCGTCCTCACTGGCGTGACAGGCATCGTAATTGAAAATCAGATCATCAATATCCCGGTCCTCCCGGACCTTGGACCAGATGCTGTTTACATCTCGTTTGAGCATCGTCATCGCTGACATCTCCTTTCTGTAGCTGCTGAAAAATGGGTATAAAAATACCACCGTCTGCGCCGCAAACGATGGAGAAAAATCCGTGACCCGGTCTGTCAGTCCATACAGCCCCGCACAATATGCTCCACTCGCTTGCAGGCAAAGAGTCCCCCCTGAGTAACATAACGCTGCTGCATCTTTACCCACCACTTTTCCATGAAATCTCTGCCAGACATGGAAGCCAAAATAGCTGCTTCCGATCTGACTTTTGTTATTGTAAACCAATCAAAGGCGTTTGTCAAGCACATTCTGCAGTTTTCTAAAATTTCCCTTCAACTTTGATCTCTCCTATGTGATGTTTCCCCAATTTCCCCGCAGCGCAAGCCCCTGGTCATCCGCGACATACGGTCGTTTGCCTTTTTTGACTTCTCTGCGCCACCTTGTTTCTGTAAGTATTGCACAAATAAAGATCGTGTATTTTGTTATAAAATCACAATTCTCCCCTTGACGCAGACCCTCGGCACTGCTAAAATACGGGCATCCCCGGAAGAAGCTAAGAATGAGTTTCGCGTAAAGGAGCACTCCATTTCATGAAAGGAAGGAGGTCTTTTCAATGACAAGAGAAATTGATATCAAGAGCGGGGCCCAGGTGGAAAAGATTAACCGTCTGGCCTGTGACGCTCCCTATGAGGTCTGGCTTTTCACCGACGACATAATGCTGGACGCCCGGTCTCTGCTGGGGCTGTTCGCCCTGGTGGGACGGAAGGCCCGTGTAGTAGTGGAGGACGACGTTTCTCCCCGTTCCCTGGACCGTCTGGTCGCCAAAATGGCCTGAAAAACGGCCGTCCGAGCTTTCGGGCGGCCGTTTTTTCATGTTTTGTGCCATGTGGAGGGACTGAACAGCACCAGGATGGGATATATCTCCAGACGGCCGACAATCATGCACAGGGACATGACCCCTTTGGACAGCCCGGAGAAAGCGGCGAAATTGCCGCTGGGGCCGATGGCCTCCAGGCCGGGGCCCACGTTGCTCACGCAGGTGAGGGCGGCGCTGAAAGAGACGGCGAAGGACTGCCCGTCCAGGGAGATGATGAGGGCGGCCCCAAAGATGGTCATCACATAGGCCCCCAGAAAGACCAACAAGGAATGGAGGGTGGCCTCGCTCACCAGCTTGCCGTCCAGCTTGACCACTTCCACGGAGCGGGGGTGGGTGATCCGGTGGATTTCCCGGCGTACGGCCCGGAGAAGGAGCAGGATGCGGGAGCACTTCATGCCGCCGCCGGTGGAACCGGCGCTGGCTCCGCAGAACATAATCAGAACGATAATCAGCTGGGAAAACTGGGGCCACAGCACAAAGTCGGCGGTGCCGAAGCCGGTGGTGGAGATGATGGAGGCCACCTGAAAGACGGTGTAGCGCAGGCTCTCCCACACGCTGGAGTACACCCCCAGGTTGGCCAGGGTGAGGATGGCGGTCGCGCCGAGCACCACCGACAGGAAGAAGCGCAGCTCGTCGCTCTGGAGGGCCTCCCTCCATTTTCTGGTGAGCAGCAGGAAGTAGATGGCGAAGTTAATGGAGAACAGCAGCATGAACACCGTGATGATGATGTCGACGGGCACGCTGTCATAGGCCCCCACGCTGGCGTTCCGGTTGGAGAAGCCGCCTGTGCCCGCGGTGGAGAAGGAGTGGATCAGGGCGTCGTACAGGGGCATTCCGGCGATTTTCAGACAGACGGCCTCCAGGGCGGTGAGGGCGAAGTACATGGTGTACAGGATCTTGGAGGTCTGGGACTGCTTGGGCACCAGCTTGGAGAACACCGGCCCCGGGGTCTCCGCCTGGGTCAGGTAGTGGGAGCGGATACCCAGCTTGGGCACGATGGCGGTGGCCAGCACCAGCACTCCCATGCCGCCCAGCCAGTGGGTGAAGGCCCGCCAGAACAGAATACCCTTGGGAAGGGCCTCGATGTCGGTGAGAATGGTGGAGCCGGTGGTGGTAAAGCCGGAGCAGGACTCGAAGACGGCGTCCATAGGGGTGGCGAAGCAGCCTGAGAAAATAAAAGGCAGCGCTCCAGCCAGTCCGGTAAAAATCCAGATCAGGCCTACGGCCACAAAGCCCTCCCGGGCAAAGAACTGCTGCTTTGCGGGTAAGGATGAGAGGGCCAGGCCGCAGACAGCCATAATGGCGATGGTGAGCAGGAAGGGGAGAGGGCTCTCCCGATAGATCAGAGCCGCCGCCAGGGGGACGGTCAGGGCGGCAGTTTCAATGAGAAGCACCCGCCCCACCAGCTTCAGGACCAGCTTGATGTTCATGTCCCACTCCCTCCCGGGGCGGCGGGCTCCGCGGCGTAGATGGCGTTCAGGTCCAGAATCCCGCTCTCACGGGCGATGATGATGACCTGATCTCCCTCCTGCAGGCAGGAGGAGCCCTCGGGAATGATGATATCCTTTCCCCGGACAATGACGGCCAGCAGTACGCCGGGGCGCAGCTTCAGGTCCTTCAGGGGGACGCCCAGGTGCCTGGTGCCCGGCCCCACGGTAAACTCCATGGCCTCCGCCCCGCCGCCGGCAATGCGGTGGAGGGAGTTCATCACGTTGCCGTGGGTATTCTGCATCCCGCGCACCACATGGAGAATGTGGGAGGCGGTGACAAACTTGGGGGAGATGACGCTGTCCAGGCCCAAGGAGCGGACAATGCCGGCATAATTTTGCCGGTTGCACTTGGTGATGACCTTGGGCAGCCCCTGCTGCATGGCGTACAGGGAGATAATGAGATTGTCCTCGTCCCGGTCGGTGAGGGCCACGAAGGCGTCGCTGGCAGTGAGGTTCTCCGACTCCAGCAGTTCTGAGTCGGTGCCGTCGCCGCAGATGACGGTGACCCGGGGAAAGCGCTCGCTGATCAGGCGGCAGCGCTCCTCGCTGCGCTCCACGATTTTCAGGCGGATGCCCATGCGGTCCAGAATATTGGCCAGATACATGGATACCTTGCCGCCCCCCAGCAGGAACACCTGCTTCACCTTGGGGGCGTAGCGGCCCAGCTGGCGGAAAAACTGGTCCAGGCTGTCCGGACGGCCGATCATATACAGCTTATCCCCCGCCTGAGGCACGAAGGAGCCGTTGGGGATGGACACCTCTCCGTTTCGGTCCACGGCGCAGAACAGCAGAGACAGCTTTTTTGTCTGGCTGGGCAGGCTGTAGAGAGGGGCGCCTACCAGGAAGTCTCCCTCCTGGAGACGGAAGCCCATCAGCTCCACAAGTCCACGGCAAAAGGTCTCGATGTCGGCGGCGGAGGGAAAGCGGAGCAGCCGGGAAATCTCCACGGCGGTGGTATTCTCCGGGTTGATGACCATGTCGATTTTCAGGTCCCGGCGCAGCTCAGCCACGCTGGCGGTGTACTCCTGGTTGCGGATGCGGGCGATGGTGTACTTGGTTCCCAGGCCCTTGGCGGTGAGGGAGCACACCATGTTCACCTCGTCAGAGTTGGTAGCGGCAACCAGAAGGTCGGCGCCCTCCGCGCCCGCCTCCCGTAAAGTGGCGGCGGACACGCCGTTGCCCCGGACAGTCATGATGTCCAGCTGGTCTCCGGCCCGGCGGAGGGTCTCCTCGTCGTTGTCCACAATGGTGACATCGTGTTCCTCCTTCACCAGCTGCTCGGCCAGGGTAAAGCCCACTTTTCCACTGCCTACGATGACAATATTCATAGCTCAAAGGTCCTTTCCATAAAATGGACGCCAGGGGCCGCCCTCCGGGCAGCCCGTCATGAATCGGAGCGGGCCGTCCAGAGCGGCGGCCTTTGCATAACAGAGGAAATCAGATCGTCCATTCCCCATGCACAATCCCTACCAGATACCAGTGCTCCGCCTCCGGCTGGAATACCAGCTTGAGGGAGGACCAATCCAGCCCATCGTTGACCGGGTCGGCGCTGGGGAAGCAGAAATCCACAAACCGGCAGCCTGGATACGCCTCAGCCAGATTTTCCAGAGCGTTGCCGCCGGTGATGATCCGGTCTATTCCGATCTCCGCGGCCTGGGTGTAGTTCCGGTCGTAGACGTACCGCTCGAAATACTGGGTGAGGGTCATCTGAATGGGGTCGCCCCGGCCGTCCTCAAAGCCCCAGGTATAGGTGTTCTGGTCCTGAGCCAGATTTTTAATCTGGTCGGCGGTAAAGGTGAGGTCGGTCTCCGGCTCCACGGTAGAGTAGGGGGTGAAGGTGACCCCGCGCTCCGGGTGGACGCAGGCGGCCAGAGAGGACCAGTCCTGACGCTGGATCAGCCGGTTGACCAGGCATGCGGAGCCCAGCAAAGGAAAATTTTCCGCCGGGTCCAGCGGAGCCGGGTCCGCTGGGTCGGAGGGTGTGCCGCTGCCCTCGGGCTGGGAGGCGCCGGGGGGCGGGGTATAGCCGTTGTTGCTGGTCAGATTGGCGGCGGGCTTGTCGTCCTCCTGAAAGTCTATCGGCAGAAGGACCCCCACCAGCAGCCCGATGACCAGGCACAGCACGCAAGGAAAATAAAGAAATCGTTTCAAGTTCAAAGCCTCCTTCAGAGCGCAGACGGACGTGAGGCAGCTTTTGCTTCATACATTATAGGGCATAACAGGGAAAAGGTCAAGTCATAAACAAAAGCGGCCTTGAAAAAGGGACGATTTTATGGTAAAATAGCACATAAATTTCGAAATTGGAGGTCGCCCCATGAACGAACAGACGCGGGAGAGGCAATTTCATATTCAGTGCACCCAGGGGGAGACGGGCGGGTACTGCATTCTGCCCGGCGATCCGGGCCGGTGTCAGGCCATCGCCCAGTACTTTGACGATCCGGTCCATGTCCGGACCAACCGGGAATATGTCACATATACCGGGACGCTGCTGGGTGAAAAGGTGAGCGTGGTGTCCACCGGCATCGGAGGCCCCTCCGCCGCCATCGCCATGGAGGAACTGGCCAATCTGGGCGTTCACACCTTTATCCGGGTGGGCACCTGCGGGGGAATCGACCTGGCTGTGCGCAGCGGAGATGTGGCGGTGGCCACCGGGGCGGTGCGTATGGAGGGGACCAGCCGGGAGTACGCCCCCATCGAGTGGCCCGCCGTCCCCGATTTCACCGTCGCCTCCGCCCTGGTGGAGGCATGCCGGCGCCTGGGCTGCTCCTGGCACGCCGGGGTGGTCCAGAGCAAGGACTCCTTCTACGGCCAGCACTCCCCGTCTCGGATGCCCGTGTCCTATGAGCTGGAGCGGAAGTGGGAGGCGTGGAAGCGGCTGGGGGTTCTGGCCTCCGAGATGGAGACCGCCGCCCTGTTTACCGTGGCCGCCAGCCGGCGGGTGCGGTGCGGCGCCGTGTTCCACGTGATCTGGAATCAGGAGCGGGAGAAGGCCGGACTGGACCAGGAGGAGTCCCTGAACACCGAGATCGCCATAGCGGTGGGGGTGGAGGCCATGAAGCTGTTGATTGAGCAGGACCGGAAGGGATGAACGGGGTTGACTTCCCCGGAAATCTCTGCTACACTGGCCAAAAGAGCACAACTGCATAAATGAAGAGGCGTTCATAAGTTACCCCTGTGGTACGGCTTGGCCGTATGGTAGCTTTTGGGCGTCTCTATTTGTACACAGAAAGAGGAGGTAACTGCCATGAACAACATGACCCAGGGGAGCATTGCCAAGGCGCTGACCGCCTTCACCGTGCCCCTGATCCTCAGCGGGGTGTTCCAGCAGATGTTCAACTGGGTGGACGCCTTTATCGTGGGCAACGTGGAGGGGGAACTGGCGCTGGCCGGAATCGGCGCGGTCACCTCCACATACTCCATGTTCGTCATGATAATCGTAGGCTTCACCTCCGGGCTGTCCGTGCTTGCCGCCCAGCGGTTCGGTATGGGGCGGCCGGAGGACCTGGGACCTCTTCTGGCCACTTTCAGTGTAATTCTGGGCGGAATCTATCTGGCTGTCTGCGCCTTTGGGGCGGTGTTTGTGGAGAATATCCTGATTTTTCTGGACACCCCGGCGAACATCTTCCAAAATGCGGAGGATTATCTGCGCATCATGTTTACAGGCATCCCCTTTCTGGCCCTGTACAACACCTGCTGCGCCGTGCTGCGGGGCCTGGGGGACAGCAGAGCCCCGTTCAGCTCCGTCATGGTGTGCTGTGTCATCAACGTGTTTCTGGACCTGATCTTTGTGGCCGGGCTGCGGCTGGGCACGGCGGGGGCGGCCATCGCCACGGTTCTGTCCCAAATCGCTATGACGGTTTATATCCTGTGGTACGCGGCAGTAAAATACCCCTTCCTGCGGCCCCGGCGGGGCATGTTCCGCCGGGGGACGGCGGGGGAGGGGACCCGCTTCGGCATCCCTCCCGCCATTCAATCCGGGACTACCTCCTTCGGCAACATTATTCTCCAGCGGTTCATGAACGGCTTCGGCGACCAGACGGTGGCCGCCATTACCACCGCCTACCGGGTAGACTCGGTGCTGCTGCTGCCCATTATCAACTTCGGCTCGGGCATCGCCACGGTGGTGGGACAAAATATCGGGGCGGGCCGTCCGGAGCGGGCAAAACAGGCGATGAAAACCGGGGCGGCCATGATCGCGGGAATTTCCTTGCTGCTGACCTTGCTGATTGTGGCGGCCGGAAAAGCGCTCATTGCCATGTTCGGGCTGACTCCGGAATCGGTGGAGGTCGGGCAGGCATTCTTTATCCGCCTGGCCAGCTTCTATGTGGTCTACGGCCTGGCCATGGCGGTGCGGGGCTACCTGGAGGGGTTGGGAGATATGACCTTCTCCAGCATGGCGGGCATCGCCGCTCTGCTGGTGCGCATTGCGTCCTCCTACGCCTTGGCGGGGGTGTTGGGCAGAATGGTCATCGCCTACGCCGAGGCCATTTCGTGGCTGGTTCTGCTGGGGCTGTACCTGCTGCGGTACGCCTGGAAGAGCCGAGTCCGGCCGGCGTAGGCCAGGCGCGGCGGCGGAAACGCCGCCGCCCTCTGCCACGGGGGGAAATCCGTCATTTTTTTGCGTGAAAATTATTGACATTTGGGGTATAACCCGCTATTATGTATCTCGCTATCCGTGAAAGCCAAAATGTCCGTAGTCAGCGGACATTGGGTGAATAAATCGAGGGAGCTGACAAGGTAAAAAAACAGAAGAAATGGGGGAGGATACATGTCCAAGGAGTTGATCCGCCTGACCGACTGCGTCATGGCGTTCGACGAGGATATCGTTCTCGACAAAATCAATTTAAGCATTCAGGATAAGGAGTTCCTCACACTGCTCGGGCCCAGCGGGTGCGGCAAGACCACCACGCTTAGAATCATCGGTGGTTTCCAGACGCCCACCTCTGGAGATGTTTTGTTCGACGGGGTGAGGATTAATGCTGTCCCGCCGCATAAAAGGACCATCAACACGGTGTTTCAAAAGTACGCCCTGTTTCCCCACCTGAACGTGTACGAAAATATTGCCTTCGGCCTACGCATCCCCAAGGCGGACGCCTCGGGGCAGAAGGTGAAGCTGCCCGAGGAGGAGATCGACCGGCGGGTGACGGAGATGCTGGAGGTAGTCAACCTGCGGGGCTTTGAGAAGCGGCGGACCACCCAGCTCTCCGGCGGCCAGCAGCAGCGGGTGGCCATCGCCCGGGCGCTGGTGAACCGGCCCCGTGTGCTGCTGCTGGACGAGCCTCTGGGCGCTCTGGACCTAAAGCTGCGCAAGGACATGCAGAACGAGCTCAAGCGCATCCAGCGGGCCATGGAGATTACCTTCGTCTACGTCACCCACGACCAGGAGGAGGCGCTTGCCATGTCGGATACGGTGGTGGTCATGGACGCCGGCCGCATCCAGCAGATCGGCTCCCCTGAGGACATCTACAACGAGCCCCAAAACGCCTTTGTGGCCGACTTCATCGGCGAGTCCAACATCATCGACGGCGTCATGCGCGCCGACGGGGTGGTGGAGATATTCAACCGCCGCTTCCCGTGTCTGGACGGGGGCTTCGGAAAGGACGAGGCGGTGGACGTGGTCATCCGCCCCGAGGATGTGGACATCGTCCCCGAGGACCAGGGCCAGCTCAAGGGCACCGTCACCTCGGTCACCTTCAAGGGGATGCAGTACGATATCATTGTGGATTTCTACGGCTTTAAGTGGCTGATTCAGACCACCGACCTGTCTCCCGTGGGCAGCCGCATCGGTATCAAGATCGATCCCGACGGCATCCATGTGATGAAGAAGAGCGAATACTCCGGCATGTTCGGCGACTACTCCTCCTACTCCGAGGAGTACGAGGAGATCAGCGACGCCAGCTATGGCCCGGAGGGGGAGGACAGCGGGGATGAAGAATAAGCTGTCCTGGTTTGCCGTCCCCTATGTGGGCTGGATGGCGCTGATGGTGGTCATCCCCATTCTCATTATGGTGGTCTACGCGTTTACCACCGCGGAATTTCAGGGTACCCTGGAAAACTTCGCGGAGATGGGCGCTTACACGGCGGTGTTTCTCCGCTCCTTCCGGCTGGCGGTTATCGCAACTCTGGTCTGCCTGCTCATCGGCTACCCGGTATCCTACTGGATGGCCCACGAGGGCCCCGGCTTCCAGCGCCTCGCCATGGCGCTTATCATGCTGCCCATGTGGATGAACTTCTTGCTGCGGACCTACTCCTGGATGTCCATTCTGGAGAATAACGGTCTGCTCAACCAGTTTTTCAAGGCCATCGGCCTGCTGGACGCCCTGGGGGTGGAGTACATCCCCATGATCGGCACCCCGGGAGCGGTGGTGCTGGGCATGGTGTACAACTACCTGCCCTTTATGATCCTGCCCATTTACTCGGTTATCGTCAAGCTGGACGGCAGCCTGCTGGAGGCCGCCCGGGACCTGGGGGCGGACAGCCGCCGGGTGTTCCGAAGGGTGATCCTGCCCCTGTCTCTGCCCGGGGTTCTGTCCGGGGTGACCATGGTGTTTGTCCCCTCGGTGTCCACCTTCGCCATCTCCCGGCTGCTGGGCGGGGGCACCCAGATGATGCTGGGCGACCTGATCGAGCAGCAGTTTCTGGGCGGGGCCTACGACCCCCACCTGGGGGCGGCCATCTCCATGGTGATGATGGTCATTGTCGTGCTGTGCATGGTGGTGATGAATCACTTCGGCGAGGGTGAGGAACAGGCGGTGATGCTCTGATGAAACAAAATAACCGCTTTGGCAGCCGCCTGGTTATTGGGCTGATGTTCTTATTCCTGTACGCCCCCATTATTCTGCTGATTATCTTTTCCTTCAACGCCGGGGACTCCAGCGCCGTGTGGAAGGGCTTTTCCCTCCACTGGTACGGCCGTCTGTTCCGGAACCGGCTGATTATGGAGAGCGTCTACACCACTCTTCTGGTCTCTTTGCTGGCTACCGCCATTTCCACAGTGGCCGGCACCTTCGCCGCCATCGGGCTGTACAGCCTGGGGCGCCGCCGCCGGGAGGCCTTGCTCACGGTGAACAACATCCCCATGATGAACGCCGACATTGTCACCGGCGTATCCCTGTGCCTGTTCTTTGTGGCCTTCTTCCAGGGCTGGGGGACCTTCGCCCGGTGGTTCAACTCCATCCAGAGCGCGGTGGAGCTGCCCGACCGGCTGGTACTGGGCTTTACTACCCTTCTGCTGGCCCATGTGGCCTTCAATATCCCCTATGTGATCCTCAATGTGGCCCCCAAGCTGCGGCAGATGGACCGCAACCTGATGGACGCGGCCCAGGACCTGGGCTGCACCTGGATGCAGGCCTTCTGGAAGGTGATGCTCCCCGAAATCAAGCCGGGCATCGTCTCCGGGGCGCTCATCGCCTTCACCATGTCCATCGACGACTTCATCATCTCCTACTTCACCGCCGGGTCGGCCAGCTCCACCCTGGCCATGTCCATCTACGGCATGACCAAGAAGCGGGTCACGCCGGAGGTGAACGCCGTGTCCACCCTACTGTTCCTGTCGGTGCTGGTGCTGTTGGTGCTGTCCAACCTGAAGGAGGTGCGCCAGGAGACCCGGGAGCGGCTGGGGACGGCCCGCAGACCCTCCGCCCTGGACCGGGCCAGGCAGAAATTTGCCGAGCCCCGGTACCGCTGGGTCCGACGGGGACTGGCCGGGGCGCTGGTGTGCGCCTTTATCGCTTCGGTGGGCGTGCTCAGCTACGCTACCGGCTCCCGGCCGGTGGTCAACGTGTGCTCCTGGGGGGAGTACATCGACGAGGACCTCATTACGCAGTTTGAGGAACAGACGGGCATCCGGGTAAACTACCAGACCGCCGAGAGCAACGAGGCGCTGTACTCCTTGCTGAAGAGCGGCGGGGCGGACTACGACGTGGTGGTCCCCTCCGACTATATGATCGGCCGCCTCATCGCCGAGGACATGCTGGAGCCCCTGGACTACAGCCAGATCCCCAACTTCTCACTCATCGACGGCCGCTTTAAAAACCTTTCCTACGACCCGGACAACCGCTATACCGTCCCCTACACCTGGGGCACTCTGGGCATCATCTACAACACCAGCCTGGTGGACGAAGAGATTACCAGCTGGAGCGCCCTGTACGACGACAAGTACGCCGGACAGGTACTGCTCATCAACAACTCCCGGGACGCCATCGGAGAGGCCCTGTTCTATCTGGGCTGCTCGGTGAACACCGCCGACAAGGAGGAAATCAGGCGGGCCTACGAGCTGGTGGCCGACGCCAACCGCCGCGGGGTGTTCCAGGGCCGGGTGATGGACGAGGTCTTCCAGAAGATGGAGGGGGGCAACGCCGCCATCGCCACCTATTACGCCGGGGACTACATTTCCATGCGGGAGAACAACGAGGACCTGGCTTTCGTTATCCCGGAGGAGGGCTCCAACTGGTTTGTGGACGCCATGTGCATGCTCAAGGGGGCCCCCCATCAGCGGGAGGCCCATATGTGGATGGACTTCATCGCCTCCACCGACGCCAACCTTGCCAATATGCACTATATCGGCTACGCCTCCCCCAACCGAGAGGCGCTGGAGCGCTATCCGGACTACTACCTGGAGCAGGAGGGGGAGGAACTGGACCCTGAGATATTTGAGATCATGGTCACGCCCCCCGAGACCCTGGAGCGGTGCGAGGCCTATCTCAATCTGCCTGGCGAGACCCTCACCCTGTACAAGAACCTGTGGACCCAGCTTGGGGTTGACTGAGCATAGAAATCCCCCGCCTTTCCATCAAAGGCGGGGGATTTTTACTGTGGAGGAAGGATGCGCTTAGAATTCCAGGTTTTTACCGTCCTTGGCAAAGACGTGGCAGACGTTGCCGCTGAAGGTGAGGTTGAGCTTATCCCCGGCGTGGTAGGAGTCAATCCGCTCGCCGTCGGCGTTCATGGTGGGAACGATAACTACCACGTCCTTGCCGTTGGCGTTGGCGTGGAAGTGGACCTCGCTGCCCATCAGCTCAGACACGTCGATGGTGGCGGACAGGGTGTTGCCCGGCTGCTTGGCCAGCACCATGTGGCTGGGACGTACGCCCAGGGTGATATCCTGGGGCTGTACGTTGTGGGCCGCCAGATTCTTCTGCTTCTCGTCAGAGAGAACGACCTTACAGTTCTCCACGGCCACGGCGTACTTGCCGCCCTCGTTGACCAGCTTGGCGTTGAAGTAGTTCATCTGAGGCATGCCGATGAAGCCGGACACGAACAGGTTGGCGGGGTGATCAAAGACCTCCTGGGGAGTGCCGATCTGCTGGATGTATCCGTCCTTCATGATGACAATGCGGTCGCCCAGGGTCATGGCCTCGGTCTGGTCGTGGGTGACGTAGATGAAGGTGGTGCTGATCTTCTGGCGCAGCTTGATGATCTCGGCCCGCATCTGGTTGCGCAGCTTGGCGTCCAGGTTGGACAGAGGCTCGTCCATCAGCAGCACCTTGGGCTCCCGGACGATGGCCCGGCCGATGGCCACGCGCTGGCGCTGGCCGCCGGACAGGGCCTTGGGCTTCCGGTCCAGATACTGGGTGATGTCCAGAATCTCGGCCGCCTCTTTGACCCGGCGGTCGATCTCATCCTTGTCCATCTTACGCAGCTTCAGGGGGAAGGCCATGTTCTCATACACCGTCATGTGGGGGTACAGAGCGTAGCTCTGGAACACCATGGCGATGTCCCGGTTCTTGGGCTCCACGTCGTTCATCAGCTTGCCGTCGATGTAGAGCTCGCCGCCGCTGATTTCCTCCAGGCCGGCCACCATCCGCAGAGTGGTGGACTTGCCGCAGCCGGAAGGACCGACCAGCACGATGAACTCCTTGTCGGCGATGTCCAGGTTGAACTGCTGGACGGCGATGACGCCCTGCTCGGTCACCTGAAGATTGGTCTTTTTCTCAGGCTCGCCCTTTTTCTTCTTCGCCTTTTTCTGGTCTCCGCTGTGGGGATAGATCTTGGTGATGCCCTTCAGATTCAGAGTTGCCATTTGCGTTCGGCTTTGATGAAACGGCCTCCGCCATTTCACCTCGCCCTGGAGCAGCATAGTCCCCAGGGGCTTTACGACAGGTCTCCACACTGCCGTACCGCAAGCCGCAGCGGTCTTTTTCCTCCTTTTTGTTTGGTGCCGGGCACTATAGTGATGGAGTAGCGGCCGGCCCGTAAATTATATTTGGAAAGGCGGGCGGACCCGCCCGTTCCAACGGGGGATTGCTTTCTTTTTCTGCGCAGAAAAGGAAAGCGAAAAAAACTTTCCCTGTTTTACCTTGGGGGTTATACCACCTGTCCCTTAAAGACGATGGCCCTGATAGACAAATCCTTCTCGTCCAGCAGGACGATGCTGGCCTCCTTACCCGCGTCCAGAGTGCCGGCGCGGCCGTCGATGCCGATGGACCTTGCGGGGTTGTAGGTGCAGGCCCGTACCGCGTCGGCCACAGGGATGCCGAAGGACACCGCCTGGCGCAGGCAGCCCATCAGGCTGGTGACAGAGCCGGCCAGGGTCTCCGGGTGGCCCAGGATAGTGGCCCGGTTGCCGTGGACCTCGATCATCTGGCCGCCGAAGGGGTACTCCCCGTCGGGCATGCCGGTGGCCCGGAGGGAGTCGGAGATGATAATCATCCGCTCCTTGCCGAACAGGCCGAAGGTGAGGCGTACCACAGCCGGGTGGATGTGGATGCCGTCGCAGATCAGCTCCGGCATGACGGAGGGGACCTCCCAGGCTGCGCCGATGACGCCGGGGTCCCGGTGGGCCAGGGGGGGCATGGCGTTGTACAGGTGGGTGGCGTGGTCCGCCCCCGCTTCAAAGGCGGCCTTGGCCGTCTCATAATCGGCCACCGTGTGACCCACCGAGACATGAATGCCCATTTTTGACGCCGCTTTGATAAACTCAACAGAGTTGGGCTGTTCCGGAGCCAGGGTGACCAGACGCACGCAGCCCTCCGCCGCTTTCTGGAGGCGCTCCAGCATGGCGGCGTCCGGGTCGTGGAGGTAGTCGCCGTTCTGAGCGCCCTTTTTGGCCATGCACAGGAAGGGCCCCTCCAGATGGGCGCCCACCACCTCCGCGCCGCCGGCGTTCTTTTTCCGGTGGGCGGCGGTGTTCCGGCAGATGGCGGTGAGCTGGTCCTCGGGGAGGGTCATGCCGGCGGGGCAGATATAGGCGACCCCCTGGGACAGCTCAAAATCGGCGATCTTCTGCAGGCCGTCGGGGGTGGCGTCGGAGAAGTCCTCCCCCACGCAGCCGTGAAAGTGAACATCCACCAGGCCGGGGATGACGTAGCAGCCCGCGGCGTCCAGGACGTTCCCGTCCCCGCTGGTCTTGGAAATCAGCGTGCCGTCGGTACACACGTCCCGGCTGACAAAGCCCTCCTTCAGGTCAAAGACCTGGCCATTTGCAATTCTCATGCCTGGAACCCGGCGGCGGCCAGCTTGCTGAAGGCGGCCTCGTCAACGACCACGATCACGTCGGGGTGGAGCTGGAGGATGGAGGCGGGGCAGCTGGGGGAGATGGCCCCCAGGACGGAGCCGCAGATGGCGTCGGCCTTCTCCTCGCCGCTGGCGCACAGCAGCACCTTCTTGGCGCCCATGATGGCGCCCATGCCCATGCTGATGGCCTGCTTGGGCACGTCGTCCCGGCTGGCGAAAAAGCGGGCGTTGGCGTCGATGGTGCTCTCGGCCAAGTCCACCACATGGGTCTCCTTCACGAAGCAGCCGCCCGGCTCGTTAAAGCCGATATGGCCGTTGCGGCCGATGCCCAGCAGCTGCAGGTCCACATAGCCCTGGGCGCGGATGAAGGCGTCGTACTCGTCGCAGAAAGCCTTGGCGTCGCGGGTCAGTCCGTCGGGCACCCGGGTATTGGCCGGGTCGATGTCCACATGGTCGAACAGATTGCTCTGCATGAAATAGCGGTAGCTCTGGTCGTGGTCGGGGGCCAGGCCTACGTACTCGTCCAGGTTGACAGAGCGCACGTCCTTAAAGCTGAGCAGCCCTTGCTTATACCAGTCCACCAGATAGCGGTAGGCCCCCTCGGGGGTGGAGCCGGTGGCCAGGCCCAGCAGGCAGGCGGGATTGTGGGCAATCTCCGCGGCGATGATCTGAGCGGCCCGGCGGCTCATGGCCTCGTAGTCTTTTTCACGATAGATTCTCATGACACATTACTCCTTCTAAAATGATTGGGTCAGCTGTGGTTAAAAAATGGATCAACTCTTTGCGCTTATCGGTATCATCATACCACGCCGGGGAAAACAAGTCCAGTCAAATCTTCAAAAAAGTCGGATATTTTCATTGTGTTTTTGTCCACTTTATTGTATAATCATCCGTGCTGAAATTGAGCCGCGCCCGGCAGGAGGGCGCCGGACGAAATCAAGGAGAGAGAATATGAGTACAGACAACAAAAAACACCGATTTTCCAGCGGCTGGGGCTTTGTCCTCTCCGCGGTGGGCTCAGCTGTGGGCATGGCCAACGTGTGGGGCTTCCCCGCCAAGATGGGGAGCAACGGCGGCGGCGCTTTTTTGCTGGCCTATCTGTTTTTTATCGCTCTGTTCGGCACGGTTGGCCTGTCGGCGGAATACGCCGTGGGACGCCGGGCCCGTACCGGCACGCTGGGCTCCTACGAGATGGCTTGGGCCAGCCGGAGGAAGGGCCTGGGCAAAACGGGCGGTCTGCTGGGCTGGCTGCCCCTGGCCGGGTCCATGTGCATCGCCCTGGGCTACGCCGTTATCATCGCCTATGTGCTCAAGGCCTTTGCCGCCTCGGTGGGCGGGTCGCTGATGACGGTGGACCCCAAGCCCTGGTTTGAGGGCTTTTCCCTTTCGGAGTATTCGGTGGTCCCCTTCCACGCGGTTGTGGTGGTGGGCACCCTGCTCACCCTCCTTCTGGGCGCCAGGAGCATTGAAAAGACCAACAAGGTGATGATGCCCCTGTTCTTCATCATCTTCCTTATTCTGGCCGTCCGGGTGTCCTTCCTTCCCGGGGCGGTCGAGGGCTACAAGTATATGTTCACCCCCCGGTGGAAAGACCTCCTGAATCCCATGGTTTGGGTCTGGGCCATGGGGCAGGCTTTCTTCTCCCTGTCGGTGACGGGCAGCGGCATGATCGTCTACGGGGCCTATCTGTCCCCGGAGGAGGACGTGGTGTCTCTGGCCAGGCAGACCGCTTTCTTTGACACCATTGCCGCCATGGTGGCCGCGCTGGTGATTATCCCCGCCTGCTTTGCCTATGGACTGGATGTGGCGTCCGGGCCGGACCTCCTCTTTGTGACCCTGCCCCATATTTTGCAGGATATCCCTCTGGGCCGGCTGTTCGCCGTCATCCTGTACACCGCCATGGTGTTTGCCGGGGTGAGCTCCCTGCAGAATATGTTCGAGGCGGTGGGGGAATCCCTTCTGCACCGCTTCCCACGCCTGGACCGGAAGGTGATGCTGGCGATTCTGTGCGTGATCTGCTTGGGTATCGGTGTGAATATGGAGCCCATCTTCAAGTGGGGGCCCTGGATGGATATTGTGTCCATCTATATCATCCCCATCGGAGCCACGCTGGGGGCTGTGTCCTGGTTCTGGATTATGAAGCGGGACGCGCTGATGGATGAGATCGGAAAAGGGGCGAAAAAGCCCGCCGGACAGGTCTGGTACAGCGTGGGCCGGTATCTCTACGTCCCTTGTGCCATTATCCTGTGCTGCATCGCCCTGTTCGGCAAGGTAGCGTTTTAAAATAGGAGGCAGAGCATGACATTTGAATTAAAAAAGGGAAATCTGCGGGCCGAGGTCCGGACGCTGGGCGGTGAGTTGGTCTCGCTGAAGGATGAGAAGGATCAGGAGTATATCTGGGAGGGAAATCCCTCCTTCTGGTCGGGGCAGAACCCTATCCTGTTCCCCATCGTGGGCTCCCTGAAGGACGGGAAGGTGGACATCGGCGGTAAAATCTATGAGATGGGCCGCCACGGCTTTGCCCGGGGAATGGAGTTCTCCGCGGCGGATCGGGGAGAGGACTTCGTCACCCTGGAGCTGCGGGAGAATGAGGAGACCTTGAAGCGCTACCCCTTCCCCTTCACCCTGAGGGTGACCCACCGGCTGCTGGAGGACGGCTTTGCCACCACCTTTGCCGTGGCCAACACCGGCAGCGACCCTATGCCCTTCTGCGTGGGCGGCCACACAGCCATCCGCATTCCGGAGGGAGAACGGTTTGAGGACTACGACCTGGTCTTTGACATGCCGGAGCAGGCGGACAGCCACCTGCTCAACGCCCAGGGGATTATCCGCCACGACGGCCGGAAGCCCATGCTGGACGGGAGCCGGATCGCCCTGAATTATCACGACTTCGCCGAGATGGACACCATTATTTTCAGCCTGCTCCGCTCCGGGAACGTGTCTCTGCTCAATCGGGAGACGGGCCGGGAGGTGCGGCTGGACTTCCATGAGTTCCCCATGGTGGCCTTCTGGACCAAGCCGGGAGCCCCCTTCCTGTGCCTGGAGCCCTGGCAAGGCGGCGCCGCCTGGGACAACGAGAGCGGAAAGTTTGAGGACAAGCCCTTTTGCACCGTTCTCCAGCCGGGGAGCGAGAAGAAGCTTACCTATTCCTTCCATATCCAGTGACCGCGCGGTCCTCCCCCCTGGGGGAGGGCCGTTTCTCTCTTGCAAAACCGGCCATGCCGGCGTATAATGAGGAAAACGCGGCGGGACAGCCCCGCCGGAGGGAGCGCCTTATGGTTTTTATTTCCTGGAACGTCAACGGCCTGCGGGCCTGTATGAAAAAGGGATTTGCCGGCTTCTACCGGGACAGGACCCCCGACTTTCTCTGCCTTCAGGAGACCAAGATGGAGCGAGGCCAGGCGGACGTTCCTCTGGGGGAGGGAGTACATGAGTTCTGGAACTCGGCGGAGAAGAAGGGCTACTCCGGTACGGCGGTCTTTACCCCCCACGCTCCCATCGACGCCGCTTACGGCATGGATATTGACATCCACGACCACGAGGGGAGGCTTATCACCCTGGAGTACGAGAAGTTCTACCTGGTGTGCTGCTACACCCCCAACGCCCAGGACGGGCTGAAACGGATCAGCTACCGGATGGAGTGGGAGGACGACCTGCGGGAGTACCTGCTGTCCCTGGACAGGACTAAGCCGGTAATCTACTGCGGCGACCTGAACGTGGCCCACGAGGAGATCGACCTGAAAAACCCAAAGACCAACCGGGGAAACGCCGGCTTCTCCGACCAGGAGCGGGAGAAGATGACCGCCTTGCTCTCCTCCGGCTTCACCGATACCTTCCGGTATCTCTACCCGGACAAGGAGGGGGCCTACTCCTGGTGGTCCTACCGCTTCAACGCCCGGAGGAACAACGCCGGATGGCGCATTGACTACTTCATTGTCTCCAATCGCCTGAAGGACAAGATTGTCCGCGCGGAAATACTGGCGGACATAGAGGGAAGCGACCACTGTCCGGTGCTGCTGGAGCTGGATATATAAAAGATCACACATAGAGTTGGATATTTAACAGAAAGAAGCGATATTTATGAAACTGTGCGAATTATTCGGCAAGGGAAAAACCGTCTTTTCCTGCGAGGTGTTCCCCCCAAAGAAAAATGATCCCATTGACAGCATCTACCAGACGCTGGACGGCCTGAAGGATATCCGGCCCGACTTTATCAGCGTCACCTTCGGGGCGGGAGGCTCCAAGGTGAACCAGACCACCCGGGACATTGCCGCCCTCATCAAGAACCAATACCACATCCCCGCCATGGCCCACCTCACCTGCGTGGCCGCCGGGAGGGAGGACGTGGACCGCCTGCTGGCCGATCTGAAATCGGACGGGGTGGAGAATGTGCTGGCTCTTCGGGGAGACGTGAACCCGGACTATTCCCCAAAAACCGACTTCAAGTACGCCAGCGAGCTGGTGAGCTACATCCGGGCCCGCGGGGACTTTGGGGTGTCCGCCGCCTGCTATCCCGAGGGGCACCTGGAGAGCCCCGACCTGGTGAGCGATATCCGCCATTTGAAGGAGAAGGTGGACGCCGGGGCCCAGCATCTGGTCAGCCAGCTGTTCTTCGACAATGAGGACTTTTTCCGTTTTCTGGAGCGGGCCCGCATCGCCGGGATCAACGTGCCCATTGAGGCGGGCATCATGCCCGTGCTCAGCGCCAAATCCATCCAGCGGATGGTGTCCATGTGCGGGGCCAGCCTGCCTGCCAAGCTCACCCGCATTTTGGCTAGGTACGGCGACCATCCGGACGCCTTGCGTGAGGCGGGCATCGCCTACGCCATCGACCAGATATCCGACCTCATTGCCGGCGGGGTGGAGGGTATCCACCTGTACACCATGAACAACCCCGACGTGGCCAAGCAGATTGCCGGGAGCATCTCCTCCATCCGGAAGGTATAACGTAGGGGGCGGCCGCCGTGCCGCCCCTTTTCTTATTCTGCGGGGCAGCGCAGAGACCGCCCCCTGCTGTTCACACCTTATTCACCGAAATTTAAGGAGTTTTCTGTCGAATTTCTGCCGGTGGTATGCTACAATACCCCTGAGAAGGGAGGCGGCTCTATGAAAAACAGACAGAAGCTCCTGATCCTGGCCGCCGTTCTCCTGCTGCTGGCGGGGGGCGGATGGTTTTTATATGCCAGCGGTTTTTTCCAGGCGGCGCGGTCTCTGGATGGGCTGCGGGCCTACATTGTCCACTTCGCGCCCTACTCCCATCTGGCCTTTTTCCTGGTACAGCTTCTGTCCGTCATTCTGGCCCCCATCCCCAGCAACGTCACCGCCGCCGCCGGGGGCGTTCTGTTCGGCACCTGGCCCGCCTTTCTGATTACCTACGGGGCGGTCGCTGCCGGGTCGCTGCTGGTGTTCTGGCTGGCCCGGGCGCTGGGCCGGGACTTCGCCGGCCGGCTGGTCAGCCGGAGGCTGTCGGATAAATATCAGGACGTCCTGCGGGCCAAGGCCCCGGTCTTTCTGGTGCTGGCCTTTTTGTTCCCCTTCTTCCCCGACGATATGCTGTGCATTCTGGCAGGACTGACCGATCTCTCCTTCTGCCGCTTCGCCGTCATCGTCCTGCTCACCCGGCCCTGGGGGCTGCTCTTTGCCAGCGCCCTGGGCGGGTCCACCCTGGACCTGCCTCCCTGGGTGATGGTCCCCATCGGACTGGCCGGGCTGGCCCTGTTCCTGCTGGGGATGAAGTATGGCGACAGGTTGGAAGAATCTGTCCTCAGCCGTTTAAAGGAGCAGAAACATGGCAAGACTGAATAAGGTCTGAAAATTTGGAACATTTTTTCGTTTTCCCCTTTACAAATCCCCGGCGATATGATATGATGCGAACATAATAAGAATCAATATTGTTAAGGGAGGCGGCACATGGAGCGCGCGATACGCTACAGCAGAAAGCGGGAAGCCATCCTGACCCAGATTCAGGGGACAAGCTGTCATCCCTCCGCTGAATGGGTATACAAGCAGCTGCGGCCGCTCCATCCGGACCTGAGCCTGGGGACGGTCTATCGAAATTTGGCTTTCTTTCGAGAGCGCGGTCTGGTCCGCAGCGTGGGGGTAGTTCAGGGCCAGGAGCGGTTTGACGCCATCACCACGCCCCACAGTCACTTTGTTTGCAACTGCTGCGGCACTGTTCTGGACCTTCCGGATGTCCATCCGGAGAGAGGCCTGGAGCGGACCGTCAGCACGCAATACGGGTTCGCGGTGGAACGCTGCGAGCTCACTTTCTACGGTTTGTGCCCCAACTGTACAGACCAACAAAATTTGAAGGAGGAAACACTATCATGAAAAAGTTTGTTTGCAGCGTCTGCGGTTATGTTCACGAGGGCGACGCAGCCCCCGCCGAGTGCCCCATCTGCCACGCCCCCGCCGAGAAGTTTGTGGAGCAGAAGGGCGAGATGTCCTGGGCCGCCGAGCATATCGTGGGCGTTGCTCAGGGCGTTGACCCTCAGATCATTGAGGGCCTGCGCGCCAACTTCCAGGGCGAGTGTACTGAGGTTGGCATGTATCTGGCTATGGCTCGTGTGGCCCACCGTGAGGGCTATCCCGAGATCGGCCTGTACTGGGAGAAGGCCGCTTGGGAGGAGGCCGAGCACGCCGCCAAGTTCGCTGAGCTGCTGGGCGAGGTGCTGACCGACTCCACCAAGAAGAACCTGGAGATGCGCGTCGAGGCCGAGAACGGTGCCACCGCCGGCAAGGTCGCCCTGGCTAAGATGGCCAAGGAGCAGAATCTGGACGCCATCCACGACACCGTCCACGAGATGGCCCGGGACGAGGCCCGCCACGGCAAGGCGTTCAAGGGCCTGCTGGAGCGGTACTTCGGCTGATTCAACCAGCGGGAACCCAAATGCAAACCAGCGAAGCGTTTGCGTTTGGGAGAGGACGAACATCGAAGTGAATGAGTCTTTGCGCTTGCGCAAAGGCGAACGATACGAAGATTGTGAGGACGATATGGATAAGTACGTTTGCCCCTGCGGCTATGAGTACGACCCCGCCGCAGGCGACCCCGACAACGGCGTCGCCCCCGGCACCCCCTGGGACCAGGTCCCCGACAGCTGGGTTTGCCCCATCTGTGGAATGGGCAAGGATGTCTTTGAGAAGGCGTAAATAGCGTTCTTCATTGTGGGGAACAGGGAGACCTGTTCCCCTCTTTTTTGCTGTGCCGCAGCCCCGTTGTGGTAGTTTTTGTGGATAGTTCCCCGCCGCCGCCACTGATATCTTGCCACATATGGATATTCAGTTTTTGCCCTACAATAAAGTGTTTTGGGGATAAGACCGCCCTGACTGTTTTCCAGACGGCAATATTTGCAAAGAAAGTTGAGAAATAGTGGAACGATCTGCCGCGGAATACGTCTATATAAACGGGACGGGGCTGAACTGCCCCGAAGTCTGAGAAATGGGAGGTTTACTATGAAAAAACGTGTGTTATCTGCCCTGTTGGCTCCAATGCTGCTGTTTGCCATGGCGGCGCCCGGAATGGCGGCGGAGGGCGGCGACAGCGCCCGGCGGCTGGCCACAGTCACCGAAAGGGTAAAAAGCACCCTCGGCCTGGATACGCAGCGATACAAGAACTTCAGCGGCCAGCTGACCGAGGGGGAGCTGGCCCCCACCTGGCGGCTGAGCTGGAGCGGAGAGGACGGCTCCCTGGAGATTACCGCTGCGGAGTCCGGCAAGATTCTGAGCTATTACCTCTACAGCGACGATGAGAACCGGGACGACGCTCCGCTCTCCCTACCCAAGCGGGACCCGGCCAGGGCGAAGGCGGCGGCCGCCGCTTTCCTGGGGAAGGTCCTGGACAGCTATGAGTCAGTGGACCTGGAGGACGCCGCGGATCAGTCCGTCTCCCTCCGTCAGACCCGGTACTATTTCCGGGGGACCGTAAAGCTCAACGGCTGTCCGTCCCCTCTGAGCTTCTCCCTGGCGGTGCGCTCCTCGGACTATGCCGTGGCGCAGTTCCGCCGGGATTCCATGGAGAGCGGATACCTGGGCTCTCTGCCCGCCGCCGATTTCCGGACCAGCCAGAGCCAGGCGGAGCCTTTGCTCCGGAGCACGCTGTCCATGCGCCTGGAGTACGTCCTGGAGGATGAGGGGAACCGAGCCGTCCTGCGCTATCTCCCCAACTCGATCCATAATTTCTATGTGGACGACGCTTCCGGGACCCTTGTGGACCTGACCGAGCTGTATGAGGGATTGGGAGAGAGCGACAGAAAGGGAAGCGAGTCCATGGCGCCCGAGACCGGAGCCGACGCCAGTGCCGGCGGCAACGGCCTGACCCAGGCGGAGCGGCTGGGGGCGGACAAGCTGAAGGGGACGCTGAGCAAGGAGGCGCTGGATCAAAAGGCCAGAGCCGTCACCCAGCTGGGGCTGGACAGCTACACCCTGGCCTCCGCCTCCTACCGGGAGGAGGAACTGGAACCGGACGCGCCGGCCATCATCGCCCAGCTTTCCTACGCCAAGCGGGTGGAGGACGGCACGTTCCGCCGAATCGTGACTCTGGACGCCAAGACCGGCGGACTGCTCCGGGTATACAGCTCCAGGCCCCAGGCTCCTGATGAGGAGAATAAAGTGAGCGAGGACGCCGCCCGGAAGACGGCGGAGGCTTTCCTGTCCGCCCAGCAGAAGAGCCGGTTTGCCCAGTGCGCGGCCTACGCCGGCGACCTTGGCGATCAGAGAGAAAACGGCCGGTACGGAGCCTGGAGGTTCCAGTACGCCCGGCAGGAGCAGGGGTACTTCTTCCCCCACGACCAGTTTACCGTGGAGATCGACGCCGCAGACGGCAGTGTCTCCTCCTACGCTCAATCCTGGTCGAAAAATGTGCGCTTTGACAGCGCCCGGGGAATTATTTCCGAGGAGCAGGCCTTTGGCGCATACTATAAGATGTTCCGGTTGGTCAAGGGCTACGTGGCGGTGCCTCAGAAGCTGGACCTCTCCGACCCGGAGCACGCTCCCCTGGCGGAGATGGGCTACCGTGCGCTTAACAGCCTGAAGCTGGGCTGGCAGTTGTCCGCCACCGAGCGCAGTGCTCTGGGGATCGACGCCAAAACCGGCCAGCCCGTTCTCCGGGAGGAGTCGTCCGGTGGTACGCTGACATACAGCGACCTGGAGGGATCCCAGGCAAAACAGGCCGTTGAAGCCTTGGCGGAGTACGGCATCGGTTACGCCGGCGGGCGGTTCCGGCCTGAGAAGCAGCTGACCCAGCTGGACCTGGCCGCTCTGCTGGCCAGCACCCAGGGGCTGGTGATCGACCCGGATAACCTGGCGGAGGGCGACGCCGACCGTGTTTACCGCGCCGTCTACGGCATGGGGGCGCTCCGGCGGGAGGACCGGAACGACGGCAAGGTCCTGTCCCGGCTGGATGTGATCCGCTGTCTGCTGGATGCCGGCGGCTACGGTCCCGCCGCCCGGCTCCAGGGAATCTACCGCACGGACTTCTCCGACGCGGGAGATATCCCGGACGGCCTGCTGGGCTACGCCGCGCTGGCCCAGGCGTTGAAGCTGGCCGATGGAGGCCGGCTCAATCCTGGCCAGTCCGCCGCCCGCGCGGATGCCGCCCTGATGCTGTTTGCTTTCATGGAGCGGAACTGATCGGGTGAAAGCCTGTATTTAGGCAATAGAGCAGGGATATAGGAACATCAACCCCTCCGGCTCAGCCGGAGGGGTTGATGTTCCTATATCAGGGAGCGTTTATCCATTGTCCGTTTATACTGATTAATATTCAAAAATATAGCTTTCATAGGCATTGATGACCTGGGTCTCGCCGTAGGTGGACAGGCGGGGGATATCCTGGCCGTAGGTCATGTGCATATGTCCGTGGACAAAGTAGCGGGGCTTGTACTTGTCCATCAGGCCGTTGAAAGCGTCAAAGCCGGTGTGACAGGGGTCGTCCCCGTCGTTGAGGTCCAAGGCGGGGGCGTGGGCCAGCAGGATGTCAAAGCCCTTGCTGCGCATCAGCTCCCAGCGCCGGCGCAGTACCCGCCGGTTCATCTCCCGCTGGGTATACTGGTGTTTCCCATCCGGCTTGTACCGGGCAGAGCCCCCCAGACCGAGAATCCGGACGCCCTGGTGGGTGTATATCCGGTTTTCCACGCAGATGCAGCCCTCCGGCGGCGTGACGGCGTAGCGGTCGTCGTGATTGCCGTGGACGTACAACAGGGGGGCGCGGGCAAAGGTCACGATGAAAGAAAGATACTGTGGCTTTAGGTCGCCGCAGGAGAGGATCAGGTCAATCTCTCTCAGGCGGCGCCGGTCCAGGTAATCCCATAGCCAGGGACACTCTTGGTCGGACAGAGCCAGTATTTTCATCGGTTCAGCAGTCCTTTCAGCGGGTTCAGCCCGGTCGTCTTTTTGACGGAAAAAGCTTTGTGCAGCTGGAGGAAACCGTCCTTCAGCTCCGACTGGGAGAAGCGCTTCACCTGGTCGTAGCCGAAGAACTCTAAAAAGAGCAGCATGGCGTCGGCCACGGTGAGTCGGGTGGACAGCTCCTTGGCGCTCTTGTCTCCGTAGAGGGCGGAGAACTGGGTGTAGAAGCTGAAGAATTTCCGGCGCTCGTCCTCGGTCCAGGGCTCGTCCGGCCCCTTGCCCACCGCCTCCTGGAGGCGGGTGAACCGGCCCGTCCCGCTGAACCAGAGGTAATTGATCTGAGACAGCTGGTAGAAGTCCACATACTCGTAATAGATGTTGCTGGCCTTGGACCCGTCCCGGGCGGGAAGGACGCGAATGACCTCGGCGGGGACGCTCACCGCGCCGAAGTAGCGCAGCACGCTTACCCGCTTGTGGCCCTCCACGACATAAAAGGTGTGCATATATTCGTAGACCTTGATGGGGTCGGTGATGCCGTCGGTCATGTGGGCCTTGCACAGGGTGGCCCATTTGTGAGCAAACTCGGAATCTTCGCCCATCAGAGGATAGAAGGAGTGAGAGAAGCACTGGCTGCGTCCGGCGGAGCGTGTCCCTACGATCAGCTCAATGGGAATCTCAATCAGGCCCAGGCTGACCTCGCCGCAGGTATTCTCGGCGGAGAGAATCTCGTCCAGTACAGGCAGGTAGGGGGAGGCGCCCCTGGCTTGAGAGGTCCGCGCCTCCTTCTGGCCCAACTGGCGGGCCTTGCGGTAATCCTCCAGATACATAGCAGATACCTCCTTGCGGTGGAAAGATTTTCAGTTTGGCAGTATAGCATAGGAGGGAGCGCCGCGCAAGAGGAAATACCAACAAACCTTGCCCGGAGGATTGATTATTCTTTCACAGTTTGAAAAGTGTTGCAAAAGAGAGCCGCTTATATTATAATGGAAACCACCAAATATTTGCGGTAACAGATTAATATTTTGGGGAGGAGTAGATAAAATGGATCAGGAAATGCTGCAGAGGGCGCTGGCGCACGGCCGCCGGTTTGTCCGGTATGGGAAGCCGGCCAGCTATATTCCGGAGCTGGCGTCCAAGGATCCGTCCAAGCTGGGGCTGGCGGTGTGCGATATGAAGGGAAATATCCAGACGGTGGGGAACTGTGAGGACAAATTCACCATGCAGAGTATCTCCAAAGTGATCGCCCTTATTCTGGCGCTGGAGCAGAACGGTTTTGACAACGTGTTTTCCAAGGTGGGACTGGAGCCTACCGGCGATTCCTTCAACTCCACTGTCCGTCTGGACCACCTGACCAACAATAAGCCCTTCAACCCCATGATTAACGCCGGAGCCATCGCCGTGACCAGCACCATCCGGGGAGGATCGCTGGAGGAGCGCAAGAAGATCAGCATCGAATTTGCCCGCAAAATCACCGGAAACCCCGACCTGGACGTGGACTACGAGGTGTTCCGGTCCGAGGCGGAGACGGGCTTCAAGAACCGGGCTATTATCTATCTCATGCGTTCCAACGGGATCATTGAGGGCAGCTGCGAGGAACACCTGGAGCTGTATTTTCTGTTCTGCTCTCTGGCCTGCTCCTGCCGGGACCTGTCGGTGTTCGCGGCCACGCTGGCCAATAACGGCGTGAACCCTCTGACCGGCGAACAGCTGATTCAGCCCCACACGGTAAAGCTGGTTCGCTCTCTGATGGTCACCTGCGGCATGTATGACTACTCCGGCGAGTTTGCCGCCACGGTGGGCCTTCCCTCCAAGAGCGGTGTGGGCGGCGGGATCATCTCCTGCGCCATCGGGCAGTACGGGCTTGCTACTTACGGACCCGCTCTGGACGACAAGGGGAACAGCATCGGCGGGCTGAAAATGCTGGAATATCTCTCCGAGGAGATGGACCTGAGCATATTCTGACCGCCGCTGAGAGACGCAGGACCGTTATACTGATATAGAGCCGGAGGCAGCTTATGTGGGCAGAGGACAAGGTGAGGATCGTAGATATCGCCGATGAGCTGGGGGTCAGCACTGCCACGGTTTCCAATGTGATCCACGGAAAAACGAAAAAGATATCCGACCGGACGGTCAGGCGGGTGCAGGAGAAGCTGGAGGAGCGGGGTTATATCCCCAATATGGCCGCGACACTCCTGGCGCAGAACAGTTCCCGCATCATTGGCGTTGTCATTAACGACCACGAAAAATACGAGGGGCGTGTATTGACTGACCCGTTTGTCGCGCTGGCCGTCAACGATCTGGCGGATGAGATTGAGCGGAACGATTATTTTATGATGGTGAAAAAGACCACCGATTTGATGTCGGCGGTCAAATTCGCCTCCATGTGGAACATGGTGGGCATGGTGATTCTGGGCTTCTGCGACCATGAGTACCAGGAGCTGCGCGGTCGGATTCATATCCCGTTTGTCGTTTACGACGGCTATTTCGAGAACAGGGGGAGGATATGCAACCTCCAACTGGACGACTGGGACGGAGGGCGTCAGGTGGGGGAATATCTGCGGGACCTGGGCCATCGGAAGGTTCTGTGCGTCGCGGACAATCGGGAGTGTATGGACCGGCAGCGGTATGAGGGACTGTGCGGCGGACTGGGCGTTCAGGCGGATTTTATGATGGTTCCCATGCAGAAGAGGGAGCGGGACCGCTATTATCAGGAGCATTTCGCCCAACTGCGCGGATACAGCGCCGTTTTTGCCGCGTCGGATTACTACGCCGTGGACCTGATCCGCTTTTTACAGAGCTCCGGCGTCAAAGTCCCGGACGATATTTCCGTTGTCGGCTTTGACGACAGCGCGATCTGTGAACAGATTGTCCCGTCCCTGACCTCCGTCCGGCAGGATTACCGAGCGAGGGCGCGGATGGCGGTCTGTCTGCTGAAGCGGATGAGGGAGCAGCCGGACTATACCGGAGATTTTACCATCCCGGTCAGGCTGGTGGAGCGGAGCAGCAGCGGGAGGTTATGTCTTTAACCCAAAAGATTATGCGATTAACCTATTGAAAACACCCGCCTTTCCCGGTATGCTCAGGGAAAGGCGGGTGTGTATTTATGAGAGAAAAATCCTTCCTGGCCTCCGTGGTTGGAATTGCCGTTCCGGTGGGGCTTCAATCAATGCTGCAATCCTCATTTTCCATGATCGACCAGCTGATGGTGGGACAACTGGGCAGTACGGCGGTGTCCGCGGTGGAGGTGGCGGGCCGTCCGGCCTTTATCTACTCCGTCGTTCTTGGAGCGGCAGCCGCCATCACCGGGATCATGATTTCCCAGTATCTGGGCATGGAGGACAGGAGGATGGCGGACCGGAGCCTCTCGGTCAATCTGGCCGCCTCCGCCGCCCTGGCCCTGCTGTTTACCGCGCTGTGCCTTCTGTTTCCCGGGCAGATCGTGGGGCTTTACATCAGGGACGATCCGGCGGTCCTGGCCGCCGGGCGGGAGTATTTGACCTGTATCCTGTGGACATACCTCCCCATGGGCGTATCCTCCATCCTGGCCGTCATGGTGCGGTGCCTGGGCCGGGCCGTCTGGCCTCTGGCCGCAGGCATTGCCTCGGCGGCGGTGAATACGGGGCTGAACTATGGGCTGATATTCGGACATTTCGGATTTCCGGCGCTGGGCGTTACCGGCGCGGCCATGGCCAGCGTAATCGCCCAGTTGGTCAATATGCTGCTGATGCTGGTCATTTTCTGTCTGGTCCGGCTGCGGGGAAACAGGGACTTCCGCTTCTCCCTCTCTCTTGGAGCGGGCGGTTACCGGCAGTACCTGCTGATACTGCTCCCTATTCTGGCAACGGAGCTGCTCTGGAGCCTGGGGCAGAGTGTGAACACCTTTATCTACGGGCATCTGGAGCGGGGCGATCTGGCGGCCATGTCCATGACCGGCCCCATCCAGGGCCTGTTCATCGGGGCGCTGAGCGGCGTCTCCCAGGCCGCCGGAATCCTGATCGGCAAGCGGCTGGGCGCCAACGAATATGAAAAGGCGTATCAGGAGTCCAAAAAGCTGATACGGTACGGGGCCGTGGGCGCGCTGCTCCTGTCGGCGCTGCTGATCGGACTGAGATGGGCCTATGTGCCCCTTTACAAGGTGGAGCCCGGGGTGCAGGAGACTGCGGCGAAGCTGCTGCTGGCTTTTGCCGTCCTGGCGCCCGTAAAGGTCGCCAATATGATTCTGGGCGGGGGAGTGGTGCGCAGCGGCGGAAAGACGGCCTACATCATGGTGGTCGATATTGTGGGCACCTGGCTGGTGGGCGTGCCGCTGGGGCTGGCCTCCGCCTTCCTGTTCCGCCTGCCCGTGGAGTGGGTTTATTTCATCCTGTCTCAGGAGGAGCTGGTCAGATTGGGGATGACCATCGTCGTATTCAGGCGAAAGGGCTGGATGAACCGCCTTTCAGCGCCGGGATAGCGGGAACGGTCAAGGCTGCTGGTATCAGTATGTGGGAATGGCGCCCGTCCAGCAGTGACTGCCATACAGATCGGTGAAGCGGTAGGCGGCCCGGGTGCTGCCCACCAGGGGCACGTTGCTGATGGTCAGCTCCTCCTCTGTGACCGTGAGGGGGTCGCCCAGGAGGTAGCTGTCCTGATACTGCGTGCTGGAGCCGTCAAGGGTGTAGTAGTCGCATATAAACTCCAAAACATCCCCCGGCTGGAGGGCCTCCTGGGCCTTGGCCACAGTGTCGGTCTCTCCGTTCTTGTAGATGGCCTGGACCCCGGCCACATAGCCGTAGGGGGTCTCGTCGTCAAAGACCAGGATCAGCTCGGAGCGCTGGCCGTTGTGGAGCACCGGCACCCGGCCGGTGATGGTGTAGTTCTCCCCGTCGTCCACAGTGGACATGTGGTAGTAGGCCACCGGCTGGCCGTTGATGGCAAGCCAGGTGCCGTCGTACTCCCCCTTCAGCGCGCCGTCCTCGTCAAACTCGTAGACATTGTCCAGCCCCAGGTCAATGAAGCCCTCGCCGTCGTCATAGAACACATTCAGCTCCAGGGCGTGGACCAGGGACCACTTCTCTTCGCTCAGGCGGAGAACGGCGCTGCCGTCCCCCTTTCCGCTGTCCTGCCACTGCACCTCCCAGTCGTCCAGATGGTGGTCCGCCACATACTGGGCGGACTCCTCCATGTCAAGGGACCGGTCGCTGAAAAAGTCGGAGCCCAGGACCAGCCCCAGCAGCTCGGAGATGCCTTCCACGTCGCCGCCGGGGTTTCCGGTGCCGAATATGCCGGACAGAGCGCCGATGGGGGTGGTCTGTGCCTGGGTGCCCGCGGCGCCGATGGTCTGCTGGTCGGCAAACTGGCGGATGCACTGGCTGTAGCTGTCGTCCATGCCGATGGCCTGATAGGTGGACACCGCCTTGTTTACGGTGGACTGCTTCCGGTAGGGGAAGTAGATGGACAGGCCGTAGGCGTTGGTCATGTTGGAGGAGGTGCGGTTGTACTTCACCGCCCCCAACAGGGCCTGGGCCAGGGCGTCGCCCTCCTTGGTGCCCAGATTTTTGGCCAGGTGTACCAGGTCCACCTGGTCGATCTGGCTGGACTGGGCAAATTCCCGCGCTCCGCTGCGGGCGTTGGACACGGTATGGTACTGCTTGTTCTGAATGAGCCGGGTGGCGGCCCGGGAGAAATCCGCCAGCACAGGCGGTAGGGTGGCCTCCAGCTCCGCCAGGTCGATGACGGAGAGGGTGGTGAGCTGGCCCCGGCACTTCTGTGCGCAGGTGTCCACAAAGCTGTCCACGATCTGCTGCCCCAGCTCTATAGTGGGCATGGAGGTGTTCTGGCCCAGGGCAGTGAGCCAGTCGGTGTAGTACCAGCCTACCCCCGGCTCGGTCTCCTCCGAGGCGATCAGATAGTCCGCGTGCTGGGTGAGGGTCAGGGCCGTCTCCGCCGTGGCCATCAGGCAGGCGTCGAAGCCGATAAAGTCAAATTTCACATCCGCGGCTTTCAGGGCGGAGTCCACCCCGGCCAGGCTCATGGAGCCGGCGGAGGCGAACTTCTCGTCGTAGCCGTAGCCGCTGACAGAGCCTCCGCCGTGGTCCCACAGGATCAGCCCGTACCGGCTGGCGGGGTATTTCTGCGCGCACCACTGGATATACTGGGACAGGACAGAGGGGTCCGTCATGGATACGCTGCCCAGCTTGTCGGCGATCTTGACCAGCCGGCCCTCCTTCACTTGCCATATCTGGTTGGTGGAGCTGGATACCGCGTTGTTTTTCCAGTCCTTGCAGCCGCCGGTGTAGACCAACAGGTTGAGCTTGCCGCCGAAGCGGGCGTTCAGCATCTCCTGAAGGTCGGCGGTGCCCATGCCGCTGCGGGACTCCAGGTCAGTGCCGCACATATAGACCATGAGGG
Organism: uncultured Oscillospiraceae bacterium; assembly: GCA_910588635.1. Classification (GTDB taxonomy): domain Bacteria; phylum Bacillota; class Clostridia; order Oscillospirales; family Oscillospiraceae; genus Lawsonibacter. The sequence goes on from CAJUPW010000003.1 coordinate 84,543, forward strand.
TGACGGTATCCTTGCCGCCCCCCAGGAGTTTGGTGTACTTTTCCCGCGCGTTTGAGGCCACGGTGGCGTCCAGACGGCCCGTGTTGGCGGGGGCTTCCCAGCCGGAGGAGACGCTGCCCCCTCCCAGGCCGCTGAGGAGGGCGGTCCAGTCGGTTCCCGCGCTCCCGGCGTTCTGGCCCGGCTGTTGATGCTGGCCTGTGGGGGGAGACTGGGGCTGTCCGCCGGACAGACCGCCGAGAAAGGCCGTGAGCCCTCCGCCGCCCCCCAGCAGCAAGGCAAGCAGCAGGACAATCAGCTTTGTTCCGCCTCTCCGGCCGCCGGAGCTGCGGACGCCGCCGCTTTGCGGGGTTCGGTCCTGATAACCTCCGGCTTCTCCCACCGGGCCGGTGCCAAGGCCGCCGCCCCGCTTCTGTACGCTTTTGCCGGGGCCGGTCACATTTTTCTGTCTGCCTCTGGGTCTGTTATGTTCCATGGCTGCATCTATCCTTTCAACACAACGGTTTTTCCAGATGTTAGAACCTGTATTCATAATTGAAAATCCCTCGCCCGGCCAGACGATTTTTAAGGTTGTGAATACAGGTTCTTATATGCCATAATGACAAAAAAACCGTCGGAGCAAAGCGGACTTTGCTCCGACGGTGGTGCGCGAGGCGGGAGTCGAACCCGCACGCCCTTGCGAGCACTGGCACCTGAAGCCAGCGAGTCTACCAATTCCACCACTCGCGCGTGTGGCACTCGTTCAGCGCAAGAGAGATAATACCACACTTGTTCCCAGGTGTCAACACTTTTTGCGAAATTTTTCACTTCTTTTTTTGCCCGGTCCCCGGAAAGGGGAGAGGGGACTTTTTCCTCCGGGGATTGACAGAAACGGGACTCTTTTGCTATACTGAACAGGCGGCAGGAAGCCGTGTACGGGCCAGAAGGCCTGATCCCCCGCAAAATGATGAAGCTTGCTCCCGGTGCAGAAGGCCGGGAGACTGCCAGAAGGCATACCGGACAGGTATGCCTTTTTTCTTTTGAATAGGAGGGAATAACTGTGACATTGGAAGAATTTTTCCGGCAGAACCCTCGGGCGGCTCTGGCCTTCTCGGGTGGGGCGGACTCCGCCTATCTGCTGTGGGCGGGCCTACGGGCCGGGGCCGAGGTGCGGCCTTACTTTGTCAAGACCCCCTTCCAGCCCCGGTTTGAGCTGGAGGACGCCTGGCGGCTGTGCAATCAGCTGGATGCGGAGCTGACCGTGCTGGACTGCGATATCCTCTCCGACGAGGCCGTGACCGCCAACCCGCCCGACCGCTGCTACCACTGCAAGCGGCGGCTGTTCTCCCACCTGAAATACTATGCGGCATCGGAGGGTTTCTCCTTACTGCTGGACGGCACCAACGCCTCGGACGACGGGGGGGACCGCCCGGGAATGCGGGCGCTGCGGGAGCTGGAGGTCCGCTCCCCTCTGCGGGAGTGCGGTCTGACCAAGGACCGAATCCGGGCGCTGTCCCGAGAGGCGGGGCTGTTTACCTGGGACAAGCCCTCCTACGCCTGTCTGGCCACCCGCTTTCCCGCCGGGCGGACCATCGACCGGGCCGGACTGGAAGCGGTGGAGCGGGGAGAGGCGGCCCTGTCCGGCCTGGGCTTCCGGGATTTCCGCCTGCGGCTGGCCCCGGACGGGTGTAAGCTGCAGGCGCCGGAGGGACAGCTTTCCCTGGCCCTGGAGCGGCGGAAGGACATTCTCTCCGCCCTGGAGGCGGACTTTTCCCAGATCACCCTGGACCTGCGGCCCAGAATTTCCGTTGACTGAGGAGGTTTTGACATTGGACAACCGGCACGACATTTTACGGCTTCTCCGTCAGGTGGCCGACGGCTCCGCCACCCCGGAGCAGGCCCTGTCACAACTGAAACGGGAGCCATTTGAGGACCTGGGCTACGCCAAGGTGGACCTCCACCGGGGGGTGCGCCAGGGGGCGGCGGAGGTGATCTACGGAGCGGGCAAGACCCCGGAGCAGATTGCCGGCATCGCCGCCGCCATGGGGGAGCAAGGGTGCGGGAATATCCTCATCACCCGGCTGGATCAGGAGAAGGCGGAGCAGGTTGGGAAGTCCGTCCCCCTGGACTACCATCCCATCCCCAGGCTGGCCGTGGCCTATCCCGGGCAGCGGAAAGCCCTGGGCCGCATCGTGGTGGCCACGGGCGGCACCAGCGACATGCCTGTGGCCGAGGAGGCTGCCCTCACCGCCGAGGTCTTGGGCAACAAGGTCACCCGGCTGTACGACGTGGGGGTGGCGGGGCTGCACCGGCTGCTGGCCAATCTGGACGCCCTGATGAGCGCCCGGTGCGTGGTGGCCGTGGCCGGGATGGAGGGCGCGCTGGCCTCGGTCGTCGGCGGGCTGGTGGACTGCCCCGTGGTGGCCGTGCCCACCAGCGTGGGCTACGGAGCCAGCTTCGGCGGATTGTCCGCTCTGCTGGCCATGCTCAACTCCTGCGCCTCGGGGTGCAGCGTGGTCAACATCGACAACGGCTTTGGGGCCGGTTATCTGGCCAGTATGATAAACCAAATGGAGGGCTTGGAATGAAAACCTTATATCTGGAGTGCAATATGGGGGCGGCGGGGGACATGCTCATGGCCGCCCTGTACGAGCTGCTCGACGAGGAGCGGAAAAAAACCTTTCTGGACGCCATGAACGGCCTGGGACTGCACGGGGTGGAGGTGGTTCCCGTCTCTGTCCGGACGGGCGGAATCGCGGGCACCCATATGCGGGTGACAGTCCACGGCCAGGAGGAGGGCGTCCATGAGCGCGGCCGCCGCCATGACCACGAGCACCACCACGAGCATCACCACACCACACCGGGATACATCGGGGGGCTCATCGACGGTCTGTCCCTGCCCAGGGAGGTGCGGGAACAGGCCCGGCGGGTCTACGACGCCATCGCTCAGGCGGAGGCCCAGGCCCATGGCTGCGGCGTGGGGGACGTCCACTACCACGAGGTGGGGGCGCTGGACGCGGTGGCCGACGTGGCGGGAGTGTGCTATGCTTTGTACCTTCTGGCCCCGGATCAAATTTGCGCCTCCCCTGTCCATGTGGGCAGCGGGACGGTCAAATGCGCCCACGGGCTCATGCCTGTCCCTGCTCCCGCCACCGCCAACCTGCTGCTGGGCGTCCCCACCTATGGCGGGGAGGTCAAGGGCGAGCTGTGTACCCCCACCGGGGCCGCGCTGCTCAAAACCTTTGTCCGGTCCTACGGCCCCATGCCGCTGATGGATACGGAGCGGATTGGCTATGGCGCGGGGACCAAGGAATTTGAACAGGCCAACTGTGTCCGGGCCTTTCTGGGGGAGAGCCGGGAAGGGCCCGGCGGGGAGATTGCGGAGCTGGTGTGCAACATCGACGATATGACCCCCGAGGCCCTGGCCTTTGCCTGTGCCCGGCTGCTGGAGGCGGGGGCACTGGACGCGTACACCACCCCGGGCACCATGAAGAAGGGCCGTCCCGGCTGGGTGCTGACGGTGCTGTGCGCCCCGGAGAGAGAGCGGGAGCTGGTCCGGGAGATATTCACCCACACCGCCACCAATGGCCTGCGCGCCCGGCGGCCGGCAAAGTATTTCCTCAAGCCCGGCGCGGGACAGGTCCAGACCAAGTGGGGGCCGGTGGGGGTGAAGCTGGCCCGGGGGTACGGCGTTACCCGCGCCAAGCCGGAGTTTGAGGACGCGGCCGCCCTGGCCCGGGCGCATGGACTGCCCTATCAGGCGGTGTTTGAGGACGCCCTTCGGAACATCAAGGAGGATTGAATGAGACGACCTGCTTTTCTTGCCGCGCTCCTGGTCCTTTTTCTTCTGGCCGGGTGCCGGAGCAGCCAGCCGTCCCCTTCGGGACAGCCTGAGCAAAAAACGTCCGTCACCGTGGTCATGCCCCCCACTTCGGAGCCGGAAGCCGGCTTTGATCCGGCCTTCGGCTGGGGGGCGGGGGAGCACGTCCACGAGCCGCTGATTCAGTCCACCCTTACGGTGACCAACACGGACCTGACCATCGGTTACGATCTGGCTGCCGGCATGGAGGTGAGCGAGGACGGGCTCACGTGGACGGTCACGATTCGGGACGATGTGAAGTTCACCGACGGGAAGCCCCTCACCGCCGAGGATGTGGCCTTCACCTACAATACCGTCAAGGATACCAGCTCGGTGAACGATTTCACCATGCTGGAGTGGGCCGAGGCGGAGGACGACGCCACTGTGGTCTTTCATATGAACAGGCCCTTCTCCATCTGGCCCTACACCATGGCCATCACCGGCATCGTGCCCCAACACGCCTACGACCCGGCCTCCTACGGGAGCGATCCCATGGGCTCCGGGCGGTACAAGCTGAAGCGGTGGGACCGGGGGGAGCAGATCATCCTGGAGGCCAACCCGGACTACTACGGCGAGAAACCGAATATAGAGGTGGTGAACATCCTGTTTATGGAGGAGGACGCCGCCTTTCTGGCCGCTCGGGCGGGCCAGGCCGATCTGGCCTACACCTCCGTCTCCTACTCGGATCAGACCGTGGACGGCTATTCCTTGCTGTCCGTCCGGACGGTGGACAACCGGGGAATCAACCTGCCTGTCACTGGGAACGATTTTCTCGCCGATGTGAAGGTCCGCCGGGCCATCGACGCGGGCATCGACCGGGAGGAGCTGGTCGAGCACGTATTGAACGGCTATGGGAGCCCCGCTTACAGCGTGTGCGATCATCTGCCCTGGTTCAATTGGGAGTCCATGCAGCCTTACGACCCCATCGAAGCCAGCGACTGGCTGGCCTCCGCCGGCTGGCGGCTGGAGAATGAGGACGAAATTTTCTACCCTCTTGACTGCGGCTGGCGGTATAAGGACGGCGTCCGGGCGGAGCTGGAGCTGCTCTATCCGGTGGGAGATTCTTTGCGTCAGGCCCTGGCGGCTGATGTGGCTAACCAGCTGGAACGGATCGGTATTTACTGCACGGTCCGGGGTGTGGGCTGGGACACCGCCTATGATGAGGCCCACACCACTCCTCTGGTCTGGGGCTGGGGCGCCCACACCCCTATGGAGCTTTACAACATCTACCACACCGACGGCGAAACCGGCTCCGCCCGGTACTCCCCCTACGCCAATCCCACCGTAGACGCGTATATGGACGAAGCGCTGGCTTGTGCCGATCTGGAGGAATCCTATCTGCTGTGGCAAACGGCGCAGTATGACGGTTTCACTGGTGTTACCCGGTCCGGCGACTGCCCCTGGGTTTGGCTGGTGAACGTGAACCACCTGTACTGGGTGCGGGACGGGTTGGTGGTGGCGGAGCAGAAGCTCCACCCCCACGGCCACGGGTGGTCCGTCGTCAACAACATCGACCAATGGAGCTGGACATGAAACACCGTCTTCAATTTACCGCGAAAAAGCTCCTCCGCATGGCCCTCCTCCTGCTGGGGGTGAGCCTGACGGCCTTTCTCCTCATGACCGCCGCCCCCCTGGACCCTCTCCAGACCAACATCGGTCAGGCGGCCCTGGGGACCATGTCTCCGGAACAGGTAGCCAGGCTGGAGGAATACTGGGGCGTCAACGCCCCGCCGGCGGAGCGGTATCTGAGCTGGCTGGGGGATGTGCTCCGGGGAGATTTTGGGACCTCCCTGCTCTACCGCCGGCCGGTGCTGGAGGTGATCGGACAGCGGCTGGGGACCTCCCTGGGGATGCTGGCGTGCGCCTGGGCGCTGTCCGGAGCGCTGGGGCTGGCGCTGGGGCTGATGGCCGGGGCCAGCCGGGGCCGCTGGCCGGACAAGCTGATTCGGGGGGGCTGCCTGGCCATATCCAGTACCCCCTCCTTCTGGCTGGCCCTACTGCTGCTTATGATCTTCGCCGTGTGGTGGAAGGTGCTGCCCATCGGCTTTTCCGGCCCCGTCGGAGCGGCGGAGGGGGTGTCCCTGTGGGAGCGGCTGCGCCACGCCCTTTTGCCCGGACTGACCCTGTCCGTCACCGGGCTGGCCGGCATCGCCCTCCACACCCGGGAGAAGGTGATTGACGTGCTGGACAGCGACTATGTCCTCTTCGCCCGGGCCCGGGGGGAGCGGGGCATCCTCCGCCGCCATGTGCTGCGCAACATGGCTTTGCCCGCCATCACCCTGCAGTTTGCCTCCGTGGGGGAGATCATCGGCGGGTCGGTGCTGGTAGAGCAGGTCTTTTCCTACCCGGGACTGGGCCAGGCGGCGGTAGCCGCCGGCCTGGGAGGCGACCTGCCTTTGCTGCTGGGGATCACGGTCGTCACCGCCGCCATCGTGTTCGGCGGAAATCTGGCCGCCGACCTGCTCTGCGGGGTAATCGACCCGCGCATCCGAAGGGGGGCGGCGAAGAGATGAAAAACCGGAGAAAAAGCGCCGTCTGCTTGCTGATTTTCGCCTGTGTGCTCCTGCTCGCCGCCGCCTTGGCCGGAGGACTGGCCGGAGAACCGGCGGGGGCGGCGGACTTCACCCGGAAGAACCTGCCCCCCTGTCCCTCCCACCCCTTCGGCACCGACCGGATGGGCCGGGACATGCTGGCGCGCACGCTGGCGGGACTGTCTCTGTCTGTTCGGATCGGGGCCCTCACCGCCGTCCTCAGCGGGATGATCGCCCTGACCCTGGGGGCCGCCTCCGCCGTCTTTGGGGGGTGGGTGGACGCCCTGATCTCCTGGCTCATCGACCTGGTGCTGGGCATCCCACATATCCTGCTGATGATTTTGGTCTCCATCGCCTGCGGCAAGGGGGCCCTGGGGGTGACGGCAGGGGTGGCGCTTACCCACTGGCCCTCCCTTGCCCGGCTGGTGCGGAGCGAAGTGCTCCAGCTGAAGCAGGCCCCCTGGCTCCAGGCCTCCCGGCGGCTGGGAGCGCCCGGGGTACTTGTCCGCCACCTGCCGCCCCACCTGCTGCCCCAGCTTCTGACGGGGCTGATCCTCCAGTTTCCCCACGCTATCCTCCACGAGGCGGGGGTTACCTTTCTAGGCTTCGGCCTGTCCCCGGAGCAGCCTGCCATCGGGGTTATCCTGGAGGAGAGCATGGGCTATCTGGCCGCCGGACGCTGGTGGCTGGCCCTGTTTCCGGGGCTGTCGCTGGCGGGGGTGGTGGGACTCTTTGCCCTGGCGGGGGAGCGGCTGCGGCTGCTGCTGTCTCCCGCCACCGCCCAGGAATAGGAGGACAAAATGGAACCGATTTTATCTGTGGAACACCTGTCCGTTACCTTCATCCGCTACGGCCGGGGGCTGTCCCGCATGGAGCTGCCCGCTGTCCGGGACGTGTCCCTCACGGTGGAGCCGGGCCGGGTGACGGCGGTGGCGGGGGAGAGCGGCTCGGGAAAGAGCCTGCTGGCCCACGCCATTCTGGGCCTTCTTCCCAGGAACGCCCGGGTAGGGGGAAGTATCCGCTACGGCGGAGCCCTCCTCACTCCGGAACGGGCGGAGGCCTTCCGGGGCCGGGAGATCGCCCTCATTCCCCAGGGAATTGCCTACCTGGACCCCATGATGAAGGTAGGGTCCCAGCTGCGCAAGGGGAGAAACGACCCGGAGACCCGCGCACGCGGCCGCGCCGTCCTGGAGCGCTACGGCCTGGGGCCCGAAGTGGAGGAGCGCTACCCCTTTGAGCTGTCCGGGGGGATGGCCCGGCGGGTGCTCATCGCCTGCGCCGTGATGGAGGCCCCCCGGCTCATCGTGGCCGACGAGCCGACCCCTGGCCTGGACGTCCGGGCCGCCGGGCGGGTGCTGGGCCACTTCCGGGAGCTGGCGGAGGAGGGGGCCGGGGTGCTGTTCATCACCCACGATCTGGAGCTGGCCTGCGCCGCGGCCCACAGGGTGGTGGTGCTGCGGGAGGGGCGGACGGTGGATGAGGTAAGCGCTAGTGGCTTTCAGACCGGGGAGGGGCTGCATCACCCATACAGCCGGGCCCTGTGGCGGGCCATGTCAAAAAACGGGATGGAGGTGTCCGGCCTATGACTTTGGAAGCGAGGGACCTCACCTTCCGCTACCCTCGCCGGGGGTCCGCCCCGGTGCTGGAGAGGGTGAATTTTTCCCTGAGCGCCGGGGAGCGGGTGGGGCTGTCCGCCCCCAGCGGCCAGGGCAAGACCACCTTGTGCAAGCTGCTGGCCGGGTGGGAGAGGCCAGAACGGGGCCAGGTGCTGCTGGACGGCCTCCCCCTGTCCCGATACAGGGGTTTCTGTCCGGTGCAGCTGCTGTGGCAGCATCCGGAGGAGGCGATGGACCCTCTCTTAAAGCTGCGGGCTTCCCTGTACGAGGCTGGGCCGGTGGACCCGACCGTCCTGGAGGGGCTGGGAATCCGAGAGGCGTGGCTGGAGCGATACCCCTCGGAGCTGTCCGGCGGGGAGCTGCAGCGTATCTGTGCCGCCCGGGTTCTGGGTCCGGAGCTGAGGTTTCTGCTGTGCGATGAGGCTTCCGCCATGCTGGACCTGGTCACCCAGGCCAGGCTGTGGCGCTTTTTGCTGGATCAGGCGGAGCGCCGGGGACTTGGAATGCTCATCGTCAGTCACGACCGGGCCCTGTTGGATCGGCTGTGTACCCGGGTGGTGAGCCTGAATTCTGGTTCTTGACAAGCTGTGGGAATGATGACATAATGTGGTAGAGTAATAAAGTGCCCTCCCGCTTATGGGGGGGCAGACTACAAGGAGGTATGTATATGGGCGGCAAAATGAGACGGATCGGCGTATTGACCAGCGGAGGCGACGCGCCGGGTATGAACGCCGCGGTTCGGGCCGTGGTGCGTACGGCGGTGGGCCAGGGGATTGAGTGCATCGGCATCCGCCGGGGCTGGAGCGGCCTGATTACCAGCGACTTCGTCCAGCTGGACGGCAGCAGCGTCAGCCGGATCATTAACCGGGGCGGCACCATCCTGTACACTGCCCGGAGCATTGAATTCATGGAGGAGGAGGGCCGTGCCAAGGCCCTGGCCACCTGCAAGCTGCTGGGCCTGGACGGTATTGTGGCCATCGGCGGCGACGGCACCTTCCGGGGGGCGCTGGCCATCTCCCGTCAGGCAGCCAAGGACGGCATGGACCTGAAGGTGGTGGGCATCCCCGCCACCATCGACAACGACATCGGCTGCTCCCACTACACCATCGGCTTCGACTCCGCCTGCAACACCTGTATTGAGTGCATCGACAAGCTGCGGGACACCATGCAGTCCCACGAGCGCTGCTCCGTGGTGGAGGTCATGGGCCGCCACGCCGGCTATCTGGCCCTGTATGTGGGCATCGCCGTGGGGGCCACCGCCGTGCTCATCCCCGAGCGGCCGGTGGACTTTGAGCGGGATGTCATTGAGAACATCCGGCGGGCCCGCCTGGCCGGCACCACCCACTATATGATCGTGGTGGCGGAGGGCGCCGGCAAAGCGTTTTATATCGGCCAGCAGATCAATGAGGCTATAGGCATCGACCCCCGGGTCACTGTGCTGGGTCACATCCAGCGGGGCGGCTCCCCCACCGCCCGGGACCGGGAGACCGCCAGCCGCATGGGCTACGCGGCGGTCCAGACCCTGGTGGGCGACAAGGGCAACCGTATTATCTCCCTGGTTGACGGACAGATCAGAGACCTGGACATGGAGGAGGCCCTGGCCATGACCAAGCAGTTCCAGATGGACCGCTACGACATTCTGGAGGCTTTGACCAACAACGGAACCAGCCATTTAAGGTAAAAAAAGGAGAGCCCGGACGGGATAAACCCGTCCGGGCATCTTTGTCTGGCTGAGAAATCCCTCGCCTATCCGGCTTTTTCGGTTATGAATACAGGTTCTTACATCTCTGCCAGGAGCTGTTCCAGCTCCTCCCCGGAGAAGCGGTAGACCTGGTCGCAGAACTGGCAGGTCAGCTCGGCCCGGCCTTGTTCCCGGATCAGCTCGGTCAGGTCCTTTCTGCCCATGCTGATGAGGGCCCTGGACACCCGCTCCCGGGAGCAGTAGCACCGATATTCCACCGGGTGTTTTTCCAGGATGTCCAAGTCGAAGCCGCTCAAAACGGCCCGGAGCAGGCCCTCGCCGTCCAGGCCGCCGGCCAGGGCGGAGCTGACGGAACCCAGGCTGTGGACCCCGGCCTCAATTTTGGAGATCAGTTCCTCGCCGGCCCCGGGCAGGAGCTGGATGATATAGCCTCCGGCGGCGGTGACAGACTGGTCCAGCCCTACCAGCACCCCCAAAGCGCAGGCAGTGGGAATCTGCTCGCTCTCCACAAAGTACATGGCCAGATCGTCGGCGATCTCCCCGGAAAACAGACCGATAGAGCCCACGTAGGGCTCCTTGAGGCCGATATCCTTGATGACGGTGAGGGTGCCGTCCGTCCCCACGGCCCGGCCTACGTCCAGCTTGCCGGGGCGCTGCTCCATCAGCTCCACCTGGGGGTTTTGGACGTAGCCCCGGACGTTGCCCCGGTGGTCGGAGACAGCCAGAATCGTGCCAAGCGGCCCGCCTCCCTTGATCTGGAGGGTGAGGGCCCCTTTTTCCTCCTTGAGCATGTCCCCCATGAGGGAGGCCCCCATAAGGGTGCGGCCCAGTGCGGCGGTGGCGGTGGGCAAAAGCTTGTGGATGTTCCGGGCCCGCTCCACAATATCCCGGCCGGTGATGGCGGCGGCCTTTACAAGGCCGTCAGCCGTAATTGCTCTGACGATTTCGTTGGTCATAGGTCAGATTTCCTTTCTCGCGGTGAAAAAGATGCGCGGTTCGTTTGGCTTGGGCGCGCGCATTTTCAGATCTCCGAAGGTGCGGATATCCGTGAAGCCCGCTTCCTCCAGCAGGACGGTCAGCTCGGGGACGGTATAGGCCCGCTCCCGGTGCAGCTCCTCTCCCCGGCCCCACTGGCCGGTGGATTCGTCCAGACGGAAGATGTCCATGAAGTAGGAGCAGATGCGGCTTCTCTTTGAAAACTCCGCCCGCCACACGCAGTAGGTATCCTCGGTCTCGTCCAGAAAGACCTGGCCGTCCAGCCCCTCCAGCTTGGCGGAAGAGTTGATATCGAAGAGAAACAGCCCCCCCGGCGTGAGGAAGAGGCGGACCCGCTGAAAGGCCCGCCGGAGCTTTTTGGGGTCGGTGACGTAGTTGACGCTGTCCAGGCAGCAGACGCAGGCGTCCACCGTGCCGTAGAGGTCCAGGTTTTCCATGCTCTGGCACAGGAAAATGGGCTCGACAGGGGAGCCCCCCCGGTTCTTGTCCGCCGCCCGGGAGAGCATCTCCGGGGACTGGTCCACGCCGATCAGCTCATAGCCCCGGAGGGCCAGCTCCCTTGTGAGGGAGCCGGTGCCGCAGGCCAGGTCCAGTACAGTGTTCCCGGGCAAGGGATTTTTCCGAAAGTGCTTCTCGATGTAGTCGGCCCAGGCGGAATAGTCCACGTCATAGGTCAGCGCGTCGTAGCAGCCGGCCAGGAAATCGTAGCTGCTCATTTCTGCTCCGCTTTCAGCCGGGGGACGATGGTCTGATAGCCCCCCGCCCCGTAGTGAAGGCAGCGGTTCACCCGGCTGATGGTGGCGCTGGAGGCCCCGGTCTTTTCCAGAATCTCGCTGTAGATCAGCCCTTCGTCCAGCAGGAGGGCTACGTCCATCCGCTGCTGCATGGCCTTCAGCTCTGAGACGGTGCACAGGTCATCCAGAAACTTGCGGCACTCCTCCTCGTTCTGGATGCTGACGATGGCCCGATACAGGGCGTCGCTGCTCTGCTTGTCTAAAAATTTTGACATGTGACCTGCCTGCCTTTCTCTAATTTTTCCAGCAGAAAATATTTTTTTGATTCCTGTCCCCGTGAGGGCGGGAACACGGAAAAGTATAGGAACTGTTATTCCTATTTTAACACGCTGACGTAAAAAAGTAAACTTTAAAAAACAAAGAAAAGCACAAATAGCCGGGGTGGGAATAGGATAAAAAAAGGAGGTGCGGTCATGGAGGAGATCAAGGTGATCTGGGAGGAGGAGACGCGCGTTCTGACCCTGGAGGGAGAGCCAGTATTGAAATACGCCCTGTCCTGGCCCCGGGTGGAGGGGGCCGGTCTGGGAGGACGGTGGATTGGCCGGTACTATGCCCGGCTGGCAGGTCAGTGGAGGCGGCGCTGGGAGCGGGAGGTCTACTGGCGCGCCTGTCTGGAGCTGACAGCCCGGAGGGAGGAGTCCAGGCCCTTCACTCCCTGGACGGGGGAGCTGACAGGGGAGACCGCCCTTCTTCGGGACGGCGTACTCAGCCTGCGGTTTTTCGGCTGCGAGGTCCGGGGGGACGGCCGTCCCGCCCGGGTGCGCTGGGGGGACGTGTGGAAGCTCCGGGAGGGGACGCCCAAGCCGCTGAAGGAGCTGTTTGAGAAAAGGGGCTGGAAAAGGGGGCTGTGGCGGTCCATTTGCCAGCAGGGGGAGGCGCGGCGGCAGGCCGGAGATTGTTTCCTGGACGGCGGCTGGCCTCAAAAGGTCAAAAAGACCCACCCCCTCCGGGGCTGGTGCCTGACGGAGGAGGGGGTGGAGGTCTCTCTGCCCCAGTGCGCCGCCTCCCCGGCGGCGGAGGGGTGTCCGGTGTTTACCGTGCCGCTGGAGGACAGTGCCGGGGAAAAGATTCAATTGTCCGCCTGTTTTCCAAAGTGAAGCAGTTTGATCTCCGGTGTTGCGGAATTAAGGTATAGTTCCTCACATTTTTGCTGTGCCTCAATTAAAATGCTGATTGCTTTTTCTGTCTCTCTTGCCATGGTGAGATACATCTCTTTATAGTCATGGTAGTCTGGCATCATTATCACCTCGCGCCTATTATACTCAATATATTAGGCATAGTCAATGAATTGAATATGATATGGTGGTGTCGGGTGAAATCTTATGATAAGCTACCGGCCATTTTATCAGACACTGCTCAAGCGTAATATGACAGAGTACCATTTGATCTATAAAGAGGGCGTATCCGCCAATATCCTGCATCGTATGAAGCACGGGAAAAATATTACGATGAAAACGCTGGATACGCTGTGCTTTATTTTGGATTGTGACGTATCGGATATTGTGGAGTACGTGCGGGAGCAGTAAAAAGGCAGCGGAATAAAAAACAGGACGCCGTCAGGCGTCCTGTTTTTGGTATCGGTCGCTGCTTACACCTTGGGACCGGCGGCCACCAGGGCCTTGCCAGCGTCGTTGCCGGTGTACTTGACAAAGTTCTTCACGAAGCGGCTGGCCAGGTCCTTGGCCTTCTCGTCCCACTGAGCCGCGTCGGCGTAGGTGTCCCGGGGGTCCAGGATGGCGGGATCGACGCCGGGCAGAGAGGTGGGCACCTCGAAGCCGAAGTAGGGGATGGTCTTGGTCTCAGCCTTGAGGATGGAGCCGTCCAGAATAGCGTCGATGATGCCGCGGGTGTCCTTGATGGAGATGCGCTTGCCGGTGCCGTTCCAGCCGGTGTTCACCAGGTAAGCCTTGGCGCCGGACTTCTCCATGCGCTTGACCAGCTCCTCACCGTACTTGGTGGGGTGCAGCTCCAGGAAGGCCTGGCCGAAGCAGGCGGAGAAGGTGGGGGTGGGCTCGGTGATGCCCCGCTCGGTGCCGGCCAGCTTGGAGGTGAAGCCGGACAGGAAGTAGTACTGGGTCTGCTCCGGGGTCAGGATGGACACGGGGGGCAGCACGCCGAAAGCGTCGGCGGACAGGAAAATCACGTTCTTGGCGGCGGGACCGCGGGAGACGGGCCGCACAATCTTCTCAATGTGGTCGATGGGGTAGGACACGCGGGTGTTCTCGGTGACGGACTTGTCGGCAAAGTCGATCTTGCCCTCGGAGTCCACAGTGACGTTCTCCAGCAGAGCGTTGCGGTGGATGGCGTTGTAGATGTCGGGCTCGGCGTCCTTGTCCAGGTTAATCACCTTGGCGTAGCAGCCGCCCTCGAAGTTGAACACGCCCTCGTCGTCCCAGCCGTGCTCGTCGTCGCCGATGAGCAGGCGCTTGGGGTCGGTGGACAGGGTGGTCTTGCCGGTGCCGGACAGGCCGAAGAAGATGGCGGTGTTCTCGCCGTTCATGTCGGTGTTGGCGGAGCAGTGCATGGAGGCGATGCCCTTCAGGGGCAGGTAGTAGTTCATCATGGAGAACATGCCCTTCTTCATCTCGCCGCCGTACCAGGTGTTGATAATGACCTGCTCACGGCTGGTGATGTTGAAGATGGCGGCGGTCTCGGAGTTCAGGCCCAGCTCCTTGTAATTGGTCAGCTTGGCCTTGGAGGCGTTGTAGGAGACAAAATCGGGCTTGAAGCTCTTCAGCTCCTCAGCGGTGGGCTGGATGAACATATTCTTCACGAAGTGGGCCTGCCAGGCCACCTCCATGATGAAACGGATGGCCATGCGGGTGTCCTTGTTGGTGCCGCAGAACACGTCCATCACGTACAGCTTCTTGTTGGACAGCTCCTCGATGGCCAGCTTCTTGCAGGCCTCCCAGGCCTCCTGACTGGCGGGCTTATTGTCGTTTTTGAACTCATCGGAGGTCCACCACACGGTGTCCTTGGAGTTTTCGTCCATGACGATGAACTTGTCCTTGGGGGAGCGGCCGGTGTAGATGCCGGTCATCACGTTGACGGCGCCCAGCTCGGTCATCTGACCCTTCTCAAAGCCCTCCAGGGTTGGGTCCATCTCCGCCTCGTACAGCTCCTCGAAAGAGGGGTTGTAGACAATCTCCTTGATGCCGGTAATGCCGTACTTTTCCAGACCGTAAGTTTCCATAGATAAGTTCCTCCTTATAAAATGGTAAAAATGGTCATCCATTCAGATCGTGCCCTATTTTACCCTATTTTTTGGGGGTTTGCAATAGACAACTGATCGAAAATGACGAAATGGTCAAAAGGGTCAAAGCAGACCCCGCAGAGCGCGGGACAGTTGGGCAAATTGGGGAATAGACAGCCGCTCCCCTCGGATGCCGGCGGGCAGAGAGCATCGCTGGATGGCTTGTGCGATCTCCTCCCTGGGCATCCCCAGACCGGCGGCCAGGCTGTTGGCCAGCGTCTTGCGGCGCAAGGCGAAGGAGGCCTTCACCACCCGGAAGAAATGGTCCGGGTCGTCCGCCTCGGCCGGCGCCGGGCGGGGGACCATGCGCACCACCGCCGAGGTCACCTTGGGGGCGGGGAGAAAGCAGTCCGGGGGCACCTCGAAGAGGTACTCCGGGGCGGTGTGGTACTGACAGAATACGGAGAAGGCCCCGTAGTCCGCCGTCCCCGGGGCGGCGCACACCCGTTTGGCCACCTCCCGCTGAATCATCACCGTGATAGAGTCGAAGCATCCCGCCTCAATCAGCGCCGTGATGGCGGGGGTGGTGATGTTGTAGGGCAGGTTGGCGCAGGCGACAGCCCGCACACACTGAAACTTTTCCCCGACCAGAGCGGAAATATCCGTTTTCAGGATATCTCCTGATACCACCTCCGCATTGGGACAGTCCCCCAGTGTCTCGGCTAAAATAGGCAGCAAGGCCCGGTCCAGCTCCACGCTGACCACCCGATCCGCCAGGCCGGCCAGCTCCCGGGTCAGCGGCCCGATGCCCGGCCCCACCTCCAGCACTCCGACGCCTGGCGCCGCTCCGGAGGCGGCGGCGATGTCCCGGGGCACCCAGTCCTGGATGAGGAAGTTCTGCCCCATGGATTTGGAGAACCGGAACCCGTGCCGGGCCAGTAAGGCTTTAATCTGGTCAATGTCGCACAAATTCATAGGCAAAACGCTCCTTTGCGGCTGTCAAGCTGAAAACTTCTTTGTGATTCCAGCCCCTTGCGGGCAGGAACACGAAAAAGAATGGGGAGAGCATAAAAAGGAAACGGCACTCTTTACAGAGTGCCGTTTCCTGTGTCTCGTTGACAAAAAAGATGCACCCCGTAATGCTTGCGGCACAACGCTTTTGCGGTTTTTGACACCGATTCACTTTCAACCGCACAGGTCGGCTACCAAGCTCATTTTTAATCATTATAATGGCAGACAGGTCCTTTGTAAAGTGAATTCAGAAAATGATGCGGAAAAATTTGAAAGCGGAAAAAGGATACCAGGAATGGGGATTATTCATTCCTGGCACCCTTTTCCCGCTCACAGCTTCAGTTTAATGATCTGCTCGTACAGCAGAACATATTTTTCCCGTATGACCCGGTCCGTATGGTAGTGTCCGAAGAAGTGATACCTGAACTGGCATCGCTGGCTCACTTCCTCCAGAAAATCGGTCAGGGCATCGGCTTTATAAAATCCATCGCTCAGTTCATCTTGCACTGAGGTAGGGCAGCAGTGGGTGATGATGTAGTCCACTTCCCAGCCCACTCTGTCCAGAGCGGCTCTGGCAGTCTGGTATTCCTCCTCGCTGGGCAGTTCCTCTTTCCACCAGGAGAGGTGGTTTACCCGATACAGTGCCCCGCTGGCGTCCAGTCTCCGGCATTTCCTCTTAAACTGCGGATCGTCCGGTTCCAGGATGCCGCCGCTGATGTCGTGGCTGCTGGCCCCGCCCATGGTGAAGAATGTTTTTCCTTGGACGCTGTAAATCTGCCCTCTCATCAGGTGGATCACTGAGGGGCGGATCTTCTGTGCCTGACCGCCACACCATTCCTCTACCGGGTACTCGGCCAACAGATCATAGTTTTCATGGTTGCCAGAGACGAACAAGGTGGTGAACGGTTTCTTCTCCAGCCAGTCCAGCCAGTACCGCTCATTGGCGCTGCCATCCCAGATGCCTCCGAAGTCTCCCGTGATGATAACACAGTCCTCTTTGGTCAGCTCGGCCTGCTCATAGAAGATGTCTTTTTTGAAACGGGTAAAATCGCCGTGTATATCGCCTGTTATGAAGATTGCCATAATGCCCTCGCTTTCCATTCCTATCTTAGCACAGATGGTGTTCGATTTCTATATCCGTATCCCTGATCTTGACCTGGATGGTATCGGCGTCCACCACAGTGACCTGTTCCACAAATCTGCGGGTAAGAGTGTCATCGTACTCCGTGAAGCACATGGGCTGTTGATCCAGCCATTCCTCCATTTCCCTCTGTCTGGAGGTCTGGATTGCCCTCTGTTCCTCATCCTGCTGGCAGGCCGCGATCTGGTCCAGAACGCTCTGCCGCTCGTCCGCCAGCGCCTGGAGCCGCGTGTTCAGTTCCTTGCTACCCATGTCCTCCAGGATTTCATCCAGCAGTCGGGCCTGCTCTGTTGTCAGGGCCTCCAGCCTCCGCCGCAACTCCGGGAGGCTCACACTGCCGCCCTCGCCGCCGCTCCGGGCCAACTCCGCCAGCTCCAGGACATCGGCCTTGATTTCAGCCCGAATGGCTCCGTACTCGTTCAGCGCGGCCACGATGGCCCTGTGGAGCCTGTCCTCGTCCAGCGTGGGGGAGTTGTGGCAGTATTGGGTCCCGAACTCCAGCCGTGAGACGCACCGCCAGACGATCCGCTTTTTGCCGTTTCTGGCCCAGGTGCATCGCTTATAGGGCGTTCCGCACTCTCCGCAGATCAGCAATTCACTGAGGGCGTACTTGGCGGAATACTTCCCCTGCTCGGTTTTCCCGGTTTTCTGCATTACCTTCCGCTTGCTGGCCCGGCGGGCCATCTCCTCTTTCACTCGGTAGTAGATCTCTCTGGGGATGATGGCGGGGTGGTGGTCCCTGGTGTAATACATGGGTAGCTCGCCGTTGTTTTTCACGACCTTTTTATTGCCGATGGGGCCGGTGGTGTAGGTTTTCTGACGCAGTCCGTCCCCGATGTACTTCTCGCTGGTCAGGATATTCTGGATCACCTGCCGCGACCAGCCCTGGATGCCCTCCGCTGTGGGGATGCCCTTCTCCACCAGCTCTCTCTGGATGTCTCCCAGACTGCGGCCCTCCAGGTAGCGGCTGTAGATCAACCGCACCGTTTCGGCCTCCGACCGGTCGATCTCCGGCTTGCCGTCCGGCCCTCTGCGGTAGCCCAGCGTCCTGCTGTACTGGAAGGGGACGTTGCCCTCTTTCATGCTCTGGCGTACCCCAGGGATGATATTCAGGCTCATGGACTCACTCTCCGCCTGTGAGAAGCTACTGAACAGGGTGATGAGGAACTCGCTGGACTCCGTCAAGGTATTGATGTTTTCTTTTTCAAAGATTACAGCGATGCCCCTGGCCTTGAGTTCCCGGATGACTTTGAGGCAGTCCACCGTGTTCCGGGCGAAGCGGGAGGCAGACTTGGTGAGGATCATGTCGATGCGGCCCCGTTTGCAGGCGGCGATCATTCGGTTGAACTCCGCCCGCTTTTTCATGCTGGTCCCCGTAATGCCCTCGTCCGCAAACACGCCAGCCATTTCCCAATCGGGATTCTCTTCGATCTTCTGCGTGTAGTGGCTCATCTGAGCAGCGTAGCTGTTGAGCTGCTCCTCGCTGTCGGTGGACACCCGGCAGTAAGCGGCTACCCGCTGCTTACCGCTCCTGAGAGGGGCATTCGGCCTGTTCGCGGGCCGTGTGGCGGGGATAACGCGCACCCGCCGTTCCAGTGTTTCCTGCGCCATAACGATCTCCTTTCCAGCCTATTTGAAGTGTACAGTCACGATGTTTTCTCCTGTGATGGTGATATGAGAAACCGCCTGACCGAAGGACTTAAAGTCCACCTCGGCTGGGCGGTTGAAGATTTCAGATTCAGTTGGGGCGGGGCAGCAGTCATACCGGGCGGAGACTCCCTGCAAAATGAGGGATACAACATCCTCCGGTTTGTCGGGACGCTCCAGCCCCCGGTTAATGGCGTTGGTCAGGCGGACGGTGTCCGCAGAAGGGACGTAGGCTTCTTCAGGAGGGGCGTCATGTTCTGCCATCTGGCGGGATACCTCGCTCATCAGGTCGGCATCGGGAAGTGTGATCAGCATCTTGCAGTGTTCACACCGCAGGTACAGTGTATCCCTCTGCTGTCCTTTTCCGCCCATGCCCAGAAGCCGTCCGCCGCAGGTCCCGCAGCGCAGGTAAGCCTTGAGCCGATGGGCGGGCCGATCCTCGGCCTTGGTATAATTGGAAGTTTTTTCTTGGATGATCTGCTGAATGGTATCGAAATCATTCTGAGCCATGATTGCCGGATATCCGTCCGCTCCGATGTAGCGGGGATTCTCCAAAAGACGCTTCACCTTGTGCTTGTTCCAGAGGGGTGCCTCCGCGCTGAACAGGACGGCGTCATGGTTGAGGGTGTCGCTGATTTTCTGATAGGACAGCCCGTTAAGATACAGCGTGGCGATCCTCTGAACGATCTCCACCTCCTGGGGAATGACGGTCAGCTCGCCGTATTGAATCTGATAGCCGTATAAAATCTTTCGGTTGCTCATCTGCCTACCTCCCGGAGCTGCTCTGTCAGTTCGATCCCGCCGTAGAGGCGGAACCGGATGCGGGTTACAGACTCCACGATGATCTTCTCCACCAAGTCTGCGAACAGGGCTTCATCGAAGCGTTCCAGCCGTTCCGGGCCTCTGTGGATGAGGTCCGCTGTCTGGCACAGGGTGTCTATGACCGCCTCGATATCCTCGTTTTTCAGCAGGCGGCGGCGTTCTCTCCGCAATTCCGCCAGCTTGGCCTCGATGTCCATCAGCTTGGCGGAGCAGACGGCGGTGTCCAGCAGGCCCTTGCTCTGGAGTGCGGTGACCTTGTAACTCTGCTCGGAGGTGGCGGCAATGGCCTTGTTGATTTCCAGCATAGCAGGGTTTCCTCTTTGCAGAGCGTTGTTCAGTTCCTGAAGCTGTGTGAGAGCGGGGGTTAGGATGATCCCCTCATGGAGCCTGAGCTTGTTGTACATCCGCACAAAGGCGGCGTAGATCTCGCTCTCCGGTATCCGGCCTATGGGGCAGTCCGCAGCCCTGTCATCATGTTTCCGGCAGGCCCAGGACACATATCCCCTTTTGGTAGTGCGCCTGATAAAAGGCGTTCCGCAGTTCCCACAGACGATTTTCAACGTCAGCGGGTAGGTCGCCTTGGGAGCATAGTTCCGCTGCGCCCTCCGCAGGCGCAGATCACGCGCTTTCTCAAACATCTCTTTTGTGATGATGGCTGGGTGGGTATGTTCCGTGTAGTATTGATCCACCTCTCCCTGATTTCGCTTTTCTACATATGGAAATTCAGTCGTGAATGTTTTCTGGCAGAGGGAATCCCCCACATATTTTTCATTCGTCAACAGGTACAGGACAGTGGTTTCCTGCCAATAGGGCCTGCCGTCTGTTGTTCGGAAGCCCTTTTGTGTCATTTGTTCTGCAATCCATGCCAAACTGCGTCCGCCCAGGTAGGCGTTGAAGATCCAGCGCACCTGCTCCGCTTCCGCTGGAACGATCTCCAAATTTTTACCGTCTATGAGCCGGTATCCAAACGGCGCTTTGCAGGTGATGAACTCCCCCCGCTCCATCCGCCGCTTGTAGCTGAGGCGCTGGTTCTGGGAGGTGGAGATGGATTCCTGCTGGGCCAGTGCGCCGGAGACGCTCACCATCAGTTCAGTGGTGAGCGTCTCGGTGTTGATATTCTCTTTTTCGAAGTAGACGGTCACGCCCAGGGACATCAGCTCCCGCAGGACAGCGAGGCAGTCCTTTGTATTCCGGGCGAAGCGGGAGACGGACTTCACCAGCACCTTGTCGATCCTGCCCTTCCGGCAATCGGAGAGCATACGGTTGAAGTCCTCCCGCTTGTCCATCCGGGTGCCGGTCAGACCCTCGTCCGCATAGATGTCCACCAGCTCCCAGCCCTCATGCTGCCCAATTTCCTCGGTGTATTTGCGGATCTGAGCGGCGTAGGAGTGAAGCTGATCGGAGGAATCAGAGCTGACCCGGCAGTATGCCGCCACCCGCAGGGTATCGGGCTTGCTCTCGCTGGCGGGGATAATAGTTACATTGCTGTTCATCCGGTGCGGCCTCCTTTCCTCTGGGTAGGGACAACACTACCACACCTTGGCGGGAAAAGCTATCCCAATTCCCAAACAGTCGCTGGGCGGTATCGCTCCAGTGCCAGCCCTTTGGCGGTACACAATTCCTCCGCAGAAAGCAGACCGGCCTCCGCAACCCTTTCCAGCAGCCGTGTCACCAAAATGTACCGCATTTCGTTTCTTACATCGACCATGGTGACACCTCCCGAAAGTAACCATCCGCTTTGACTCTGCGGATGAACCGCTCCACCTCCCGCAGGCTGCCGGTCACCGGCATCTCCGGTAGGGCCATCAGCACATCCTTGCGGTAGCGTTGGCCCTTGGCGGCACGCTCGTCCAGAATGGCGATGACGCAGGTATCCGTCTCGGTGCGGATGGCCCGTCCGAAGCCCTGTTTCAGCTTGATCTGCATCTCCGGCACCGCGACAGCCCGGATAAAAGACTTTAGGCTGGGATGTCGCTCCCGCTCTTTGTCTTTCAGAGCATCCGGGACGGCGAAGGGCAAGCGGGGAATAATCAGCAGGGACACGCAGTCGCCGGGAAAGTCAAAGCCCTCCCAGGCGGCTCCGGTGGCCAGCAGGACGCTACCCGGCTGGCCCTTGAACTGCTCCATGGTATGTACCGCGTTCCGGCCCATAGTGAGCAACGGATAGGGCGTTTTCCCCCTCAGCCGCTCCTTCACAGCGGACATGGCGGCGTAGGAAGTGAACAGCACTAAGGCGTGGCCCTGGGCCGCTTTCAACAGCGCGGCGATCTCCCCGGTAAGCTGATGATAATAATCCGCAGCTTTCTGATGGGGAGGGTGCTGCGGCAGATACAGCAGGCAGTTCTTCTCGTAGTCGAAGGGCGAGAGGGAGACGGATTCCGCCACCCGGCCATCCGCCAGCAGGCCCGTTTCTTCTTTGAAACGCCGGAAGTCCTCGCCCACGGCCATCGTACCGGAGGTGAGGATCACAGGCCGCAACTGCCGCCAGAGGGTCTGGCGGAGCTGGGCAGTCAGATCGGAGATGGTGGCGCACAGCATCGTGCCGCCCTGCCCATCGTCCATGGCGTACAACACCATGCCATCGTGGTCCCTGCGGAAGAGAGACACCGTTTTGGCGAGACTTTCCACCTGCCTGCGGGTGCCGCGTGTCAGCAGGTCCTTGAGCTGGCGGTGGATTACCTTCAGCTTGCGCTCCGGCGCGGCCAGCAGTCTGGCGTATACGTCAAAGGGAAGCCCTGCTTCCGGTGGCCTGGACAGCTTCCATACCAGGGGCGCGGCGGCGTCATGCCAGAGTTCCGCCGCCAGCAAAAACCGCTCGGCCCGGAGGCTGTGGGAGAGGGAGCGGATATCCTCCGTACCCAGGGTCACGCCAAACATCTGGCGGGCCGCGTCTGGCAGCTTGTGGGCCTCATCTATGACCAGGGCGCTGGTATCCGGGAGGATGGGCCTGCGCCCGCTGCTCCGGTGGATGGCGTCTGCCAGCAGCAGGTTGTGGTTGCAGATCTGGAAGAGAAAAAGGCCGGTATCACACCGCTCTAAAAAGAGAAGATAACGGCAGCTTTCCCGCTGGCAGTCGCAGGTCTGGGGAATGCAGACGCGCCCCCGGTCATAGCCGCTGAGATGGGCGGCCTCGTCCATGTCCAGTTCGTTCCGCAGCGTGAGCAGGGCGGCTCCGTCTCTCCAGTTCTTCTTGCTGAGATCCAACTGGCCCAGCCGCCGTTCCAGCCGTTCATCGCACACATAG
The DNA here is from genome assembly GCA_910588635.1 of uncultured Oscillospiraceae bacterium. Lineage (GTDB taxonomy): Bacteria > Bacillota > Clostridia > Oscillospirales > Oscillospiraceae > Lawsonibacter. The sequence continues at coordinate 107,075 of CAJUPW010000003.1, forward strand.
TGGCCCTTGCCCTTGCGGATCACCGCCTGGATGGGCTGGGCAATCATGCCGTCTGCCATCAACAGATTGGACAGAAAGGGCAGGTATTCATCCCGTATTGCCGCTTGAAGAGCAATGCTGGAAGTAGAAATGAGGATGGGCGAGGCGGCCCGGAACCGGCTGAACACCGTCCCGGCCACCAGATAGGCATAGGTCTTACCAATCCCCGTCCCGGCATCACACAGGGCGATACCGCCGCCCAGCATGGCCTCCAGCATCCGATGGCTCAGAGCAATCTGCTCCGGGCGCTCCGGCATGGCCTGGGCGGGAAAAAGGTTTTTGAAAATGTGATCGATATCGTTATGGGCATTCTGCCTGTCATTGATATTCATATCCGTAAATTACCCCTAATTGTCATTTTGGGTTTCTTCTCGTTACTCATCGTATTTGCAGCTCGCCCCCCGATGAGGTATAGGGAACAGTAACGGATAAGGCTTGGCGGACCTTCGCAGGCACACGCTGGGGGTCTCTACTGCTTTCAACCCGAATCGTGACGGACAGTTTTGCCAAAACTGCCCCGCACAGGCTTTATCGCGGCCCGGAGGGGAACTTGTCCCCTCCGGGTCATGGCGCGCGCTGTGCGTCTGTCTGCGTGGTGATCCGTACTGCTGGTATGAAATTTTCAAGGTACATCCAGCCGCATTTTGTGGCTGTGATTAAAGTTTAACGGAGCGCAAGATATTTTGTTAGGTCCCAGTAGGGCCGCTTTGGTCCAATTTTCCGGCCCTTTTAGGGCCGGTTATAACTCATCCGTCACTGCGGACAGCTCCTGCATCACAGCGAAGAGCCTTTTCTTCAGATTATCCTGCGGTTTCTTGCCTACGATGATGTAGTCCAAGGAAACATGAAAGAGTTCGGACAGCTCGACAAAAATTTCAGTGGACGGGCCTCTTTCCCCACTTTCAATTTTCCGCAGATGCCGGTCGCCAATTCCCAACACTGCGGACAGTTCCTCCTGTGTCATTCCTTTCGCTTTGCGAAGCTGCTGGATGCGCGCTCCACACTTTTTCATGTCATAGTGCATTTTGCCTACTCCAATCTCAAATTTTTTTGGGTGCGCAGGCTGAGATTGAAGGGTCACGGGTACTTGGCTATGTAGGGCTGCCATAAGCGCTTATGTATCCAGTCATTCGACAAAAACAGACAAAACAAACTGCCAGAGAGCTTGGTATGCTCTCTGGCGGTTTGTATCCATGCAAGTAAAACGGTGAAGTACTGCGTAAAAAATAGGTCGAATTTTGCGGTTTTTAACTTAGGGATATCCGCATACGAAGCACCAATTTTTTTGGCGGATTATCTGTTTTAGTGTAGACAAGAAAAATACCCATGATTTTCTCCCACCGGCAAATCATAGGCAGACGTTTTATAAGCCCCTGCTGTGAAAAGCCGTTTTTTTATTGGCCTTTCAGCGGGAGCAAAATTTTATTTATAAAGCAAGCAAGATTTTACCTATTTAATAGGCGTTATTTAGGAGTGTAAATGTCAAAACCGGCAATATAGAATGTATTTGAGGTGATAAATCATGCCGGAAGATAGACTGAAATACTTAGGTGCCCGTATCCATAATGCAAGAAAGGCCTGCGATCTGACACAGCAGGAATTGGCGGACGAAACAGGCGTTTCAATCAAGATGATCCAGTGCATAGAGAACGCGAGCGTTAATCCGTCCTATGAGATCCTGTTCCCGATTGTCAATCGCTTGGGACTTACGACAAGCGATCTGTTCAACGTGGAGCCAGATCAGCAGGAAGAGGAGATCAATCGTTTCCTCGGAAAATTCAGGGCCTGCAACCGTTCCAACCAACTGCTGCTCCTCGAAACGCTGGACTTTCTTGCAGAGAAACTATTAGTCCGTCAGAATAAAGAGGAGGACCGTATGGAATAGCGTATTTGGCAGCATACCATTCTGCCGATCCATAAGAATGTATTTATTTTCAGAAAATAAAGAAAACAGCCAGCAGGGAAAGAAAAAGACTTGCCCGCTGGCTGTTTTCTATGGAAAACCCTTTTTCGCTAATCTTTATTATCGGCTACGAATGTTACAAGAGTATCACAGCAACGACTTGCTTAGCTAAAATAATAGCCTGAAATGTCACAAATTAGTGATATTTCAACTTTGTGAGAATATAGGATAACTCCGTAGAATTCTCGCAGCAGTACTTAAACAGAAGTTCACTTTGTTTTTGTGCGGCTGTAATGACTGTGGGGAAAGACGCCCCACCGATTCCAACATCGAATCAAAAATCCCAGGCACAGCCATACGGCCAGCAGACAGCAGCCCGCAAAAGCAAGTCGAACTTTCCAGCTTAATCCTGCGCTGATCAGAATCAAGAGCAGCAAAGACAGCGGCAATACTGCCATATAGAAGAAAATCGGCTCTACAAGGAACAGAATACTGTGCCGGAGAAGCAAACGCCAGGGGTTCGGGGGCGTACCGTCATCATTTATGATCCGAAACTTCAGCAGCAGACAGCCGGGCGTGTACCCTTTTGTCAGCCACGGCAGCAGCACAAAATAAGCCACGAAACTGGCGATCAGCCACACCTGCGGAGAAATGGCAAGACGCTGACTCAACGGGGAAACAGCCCGAAGCAGAGCGATGGTCAGAATGAGATATAAGATACCGTCCGCGCAAGCGGCCACCGCCTGCCGCAGAGGTGTGACCTGCTGGCCCTTGGCATAAGAAATCCGGTCAATCTCCTCCCGACTGGGAAGGAATCGTGTCAGAAGCGGTGAAAGCCAGAACCCCAGCAGACAACCCAAAGTATTGCAGATCAGGTCATCCACCGTAGCGTAGCGGTACGCTTGGGGATAGAGAAACCAAAGGCCGGTGAACTGCGTCGTTTCATAGAACAGGCTGACAAGAAAGCCGATACAGGCAGTTCGCTTCCAGGAGCAGCGAAAATAGTACCGCAGATAAAACCCCAAGGGCATTTGCATGACAATATTCGCTATAATTTGAAAAAAGTCGCTGGATGCGAAAAAGGCTTTCCAGCAGGCCCCGCTGAACAGTGTCGCAGGGACGGCAATATCCATTCCTGACTTCACCAGTCCTGTGTTCAAATCCGTAAAAGGAATCCAGCCAATGGGTTTTGGAGCCATAGCCGCTACCGCCTCCCGGCTGGGGAGGGGCAGAATGGTCAGGAAAAAAGCACACAGGCTATACAGGATGAAGGAATATACGACCAACACCCGCATCATGGCAATTCCGCCGTATTTGCGGTAATTCTGAATCAGAAACGGAATAGTGAAAAACGCCGCAATTAACGGAAACACCAAAACGGCGATTCTAACGGGCTCTAAATAGGGCATCAGTTTGTCTATCATAAGAACTCATTCCTAACTCTTTTGCAGGGCCACAAACCAATACGGCAGCCTCGACTCCTCAGAGGCCACCGTATCAGTCTCCGTTCTATTGGCCAAGTTTATGATATTTACAATTCATTGATGGTATCGACTACCGCCATGCCGCAAATCCGTTTCGTGGGGGCATACACAGAAATGACGGAACAGGAGAAAACAAACACGATAATGATACATAGCGTGATGATCGGCAGTTGCCATAGCGTTCCAAAATAGCGCGTGACTATGCGAAGGTACAGAAACCGGCTCAATGGGATACCAATTCCGCAACCGGCAATCAGGCCGGAAGCGGCATAGGTTAAGGCTTCTGCGGAAATCATCCGGGAGAGCTGCCGGTTGCTGATGCCAACCGCGCGCATGGCCCCATATTGTTTCGCACGGGAAACCGTGCTGATGGAAATGCTGTTCATGGTGTAAAAGAGTGTGATCATACCAATGATTGCCAGGAACCCATAAACTGCCGCCTGAACTGCCATAAAGGTTGAGTTGTCTGACCGGTTGCTCTCTCTTTGATCCCCGAAAATCACGTCGCTTTCAACGAGCTTGTTGATTTCCTTCAGCGTCGAATCATCGGCTTGGGGATTCAGCCTGATGCCGATCATCGTGTAATTCTGCTCTCCCGTCAGACGCGCAAAGGTTTCCTGGGAGCAGATGATCAAACATTTACTTGGGAATATACTGGATGACAGGGTACAGGTGATTTGAAGTTCTTCTTCCCCGATCTGAATGGTATCTCCCATTTTCAGGGGATTATCTTTGTTCAGAATCGTAATTACCTCATTGCTGTCCCCGAAAATACCTGACAGGTTTCCCTGGGCCACGCTTTCCTTGACCAGCTCCAGCAGCGCATCATCATAGGACTCCAGATGGATGTGGTCAATTTCCGGATTGGACGAGGTTACCGGAATATCGCGCAGATAAGAGCTGCCATAGACATATTCCACGCCCGAAATGCCTCTGATTTTATCCGCTATATCCTGCTCTATCACAAGAGCGTTGGCGTATCCGTTGAGTGCAATATCCGGCTGATAGGCGCGCTGGGAGGGCAGTAAGCCCCGTGCAAAGCTCAGCCCCACAGAGAAGCACAGGAACAGGATAATGCTCAGGGCGTAGGAGGCCGTCATCAGAAACCAGTTTTTTCTGGAGCCTGTTGCATGGTGAATCCCTAACGCAGATTCAATTTTACGGGAACGGAGCGTCATTGCATGACCACAGCTCTCAGGTAATTCCGCGTTCCCGGAAACAGCCATCACAGGGGACACCCTCGCCGCTTTTTTCGCGGGGGCCTGGGCGGACAGATAGACCGTAACCACGCCGACCAGAACGCCGCCGAGGATTCCCAAGGGGCTGAAAGAAATCACTGGCATAACGGAAAATTCCTCGCCGCCGATGCCGAAGCGGAGATAGGCACAGATTCCCCAACTGACCAAAGTGCCCGCAGCCAGTCCACAGGGCACCGCCGTTTTGCACCAGCTCAGTGCCTCCAGGCGGACAAAACGCATCACTTGACGTCGGCTTGCGCCAATACAGCGCATCATTCCGAAAAACTGTGTCCGCTGCGCAATGCTGCTGTTCAGGCTGCCGGAAATCATCAGCACGCCAGCCGCCATGACCAGGAGAAACAAGAAAATCGCTATCACATAAATCCCGCTGATCGCTTCATTGTCGCTTTGTCCGGCAATGCCCATGACAGCCTTGTTTTCTAAAATCGTCTCTTTGGGTACTCCGCCGCTTTCCTGCAATTCCGCTCTTGCCTTGGACGCCTTTTCCGCACTTTGAAATTGGATAGTACAGACGGGGCTCTCCGATAACCCGTTTTGGGCCATGAGGGTATGAAAGGCATTCCGGGTCATATACACCGCAACCATAAAGGTCTGTCCTTTATAGTAATCGCTGTCGTCTGTTCCAAAGCCGGATACAGTAAATTCCGCGTCTCCGACGGGTGTGCGTACCGTCACACGGTCGCCAATGCCCACATCCAACGCAATCTTCGCTTCTGAATTCAGGACAACTTCGTCATCCCGCTGTGGAAAGTTCCCTTCTTCCACCCCGTTCATCAGCTGAACCAAATAGGCTTCATCCGTTCCGTATAAAGCCGCCCTGCGCTCTCCAATGTAGTAAGGCTGGCTTGCGTCAAAATTGATACGGTCCCACCAGCCCATTACCGTTACATCGGGCCTCCGGCTGATGCCGTCCGCAAAATCCGGGGAGAGATCCGTGATCTGAATATGCCAGCTCCCGTGTTTGTCCCGCATAATCTGCTCTTCTGTTCTTGTGAACGTCTCTGCCACACTGAAAATCGCCGTTACAAGAAACACAGAAATGACAATGCACAGAAGGGTCATGCGGTTCTGCTGCCGCCGCACCCTGGCGGAAATCGGGATCAGGCTCAAATAGCTCCTCATTCCCGGCACCCCCCAAGGTCTGTCAGCACGCCGTCCGATACTTGCAGAACCCGGTCCGCCGTCTGGGCGATGCTCTGGCTGTGGGTAATCATTATGATCGTCTGCTCGTACTGCTTGGACGCTGTTTTCAGCAGTCTGATTACTTCGGCGGTATTCTGTGAGTCCAGGTTGCCGGTAGGCTCGTCGGCCAAGATGAGGGCAGGCCGGGTGATGAGGGCGCGCCCGATGGCCACACGCTGCTGCTGGCCGCCGGAGAGCTGGCTGGGCAGGTGGCGGCGGCGCTCCTTCAGGTTCAGGACCGTCAGCAGTTCCTCCAGATACCGTTTGTCCGGCTTCCGGTAGTCCAGCAGCACCGGAAAGATGATGTTCTGTTCCACGGTCAGCTCCGGGATCAGGTTGAAGCTCTGGAAGATAAAGCCGATGTTCCTGCGGCGGAACACGGTGAGCTGTTTTTCCTTCATGGAAAAGGTGTCCTTGCCATCGATCAGCACTTTGCCGGAGGTGGGCGTGTCCAGCGCCCCCACCATATTCAGCAGCGTACTCTTACCGGAGCCGGACTCGCCCACCACGGCGACATACTCCCCCTTGGGAACGGAGAAGCTGACATTTTTCAGCGCGTGGACAGCGGTTTCCCCCTGACCGTAGGTCTTGGAGAGAGATTGGACTTCTAACAGATTCATGGGATACCTCCTGATTGGATTGGTCCGGGAAAAGGAATTGGGCATCATCCCTCTTTCCCCGTCCGGATAAAAGGATAACACCCAAATCTTACTCCCACGTGACTTAAATCCTACAATTTTGTTGGAATTGGAAGTTTTACCGCAACAGTCAACCCATGCGGCTCTGTTCCAAAAAAACGGATCGTTCCTCTGTGAGCGGAAACGATCTGCTTTGCGATGTTCAAGCCGTTTCCATGTGGAATTCCGCTGCCATCGCTTTGCGTGAAGCTAGCACACTCTGCCGCGTTTAACTTCCTCAAAACAACCTCATCCATTCCCTTTCCGGTGTCCTGAACTATGATCGTACACGTCCCGCCGGTCGATTCAACCGAAACGCAGATATGGCATCCATCTGGATTGTGGGTGATACTATTGCCGATCAGATTTTCCAGCATACGGGTAAGCAAAGCGTTGTCACATTCAATCAAAATCGTTTCAGTCCCGTCTCCTGCGTAAAGGTCAATCTCATACCGCCCATCCAGGCCGTCGTTCACATAGCCGCTGACGACTTGGCGGGACAATTCAACCGGACTGACCGGGGCTGTCTGTAACGGCTGCATGGCGTATTCCAGTCTTGATGTAAGGTTCAAATCAAAAATCAACTGCCGCAGCTTTTCTCCGTGCTTGCGAATCAATCCGGCCTGTTTCTGAACATCAGACGGAAGGGCATCGTTGTCCTCGATCTCCCCGGCGTAACCCAGCATGACCGACAGCGGGGTGCGTATATCGTGGGAAATTCCGCTGATCCAATCGGCGCGGGCCGTGTCCTTTTTATGGAGCTGTTCGCTGGCCCGGTTCAATTCCGCATTGATGTCCGCCAGCTCGCCGTGTTCCTCTAACTGGATTGGCTTGCCCCGGGCCATTGCGCTGATCCCTGTCAAGATGGGCTTCATCGCCCGTTCGACCCTGCGCGTACTGCGCCACAGCAAAAACAGCATCAGCAGAATGCTTGCGAGAAATACGCCAAACGCTGTGATAACCAAGGCCCAGACATCACCGGTTTCCATGGCAAAATTATACCGTTGCAGACTGTTTGCCGGATAGGCCAGCACAAAGAGTCCCGCCGGCTGCTGCCAGACAAACACGGGATACTCCTGCAAGTACCACCTACTGAATTGGGCAATCCGCGCGGCTGTGTAGGAGCGGGGCAGATCCTCCGGCATCTGTTCCTCCCAGATCACCGCCCCACCGTCATCCAGCAGCATGGCCCAGGCGCGGTTTTCGGCCAGCACGCGGGACACCTCCGGTTCCACCTCAATCACACCGTTCACCTCTGACACCATAGCGGAGAGAGCGGATACCGACAAGTCGGGAGCGGTGGCATGGCGGCCAGAGACCACCCGGATTGCGACCACAAGTACAAGGTTTATCAGCAGGAACAGCGTCAGGGCGGCGATTGTGGAAATGAAATATTTGTGAAAAAAACGCTGTACCGGATTCAATGCGGTTCCCCCTTTACCATGAGCTTGTAGCCCAGGCCCTTGACGGTCAGAAGCGAGACGGGAGCCGATGGAGTATCTTCGATCTTCTCCCGCAGGTGGCGGATATGGGACATGAGGGTATTCTCATATCCCATCCAGATTTCTCCGCAGGCGGCTTGACACAGAGCGCCGATGGTGACAACACGCCCGGCGTTTTCCGCCAGCTTCAGGAAAATTGCGTACTCCTTCCCGGTCAGAGGGAAAATCCCTTCGCCACGGCGGACCTCCGCCCGGTCCAGATCCACGGTGGAGGCGGCAAGAATGACCGTCCGATTGCTGTCGGGATATGCCCGTTTCAAAATCGCGTTGACCCGCAGAAGAAGTTCTTTGGGGAGAAAGGGCTTGACCAGATAGTCGTCCGCCCCCAACTCCAGCCCCCGGCACCGGTCCTCGGCCTCACCCTTGGCGGTGAGCATCAAGATGGGAATCTCGCTGGTTTGCCGAATCTCCCGCAGCAGCTCGAACCCGTCCATGTCCGGCATCATCACATCCAGGATTGCCATGGCGGGCTTCTTCTTGGAAAATTCGTCCAAAGCCGCTTCCCCGGAGGAAGCGGTTATGATTTGCGTAAATCCCGCCCGCTCAAAAATCGACCGGACCATAGCCAGCAGATCAGGCTCATCGTCCACAATCAGAATCGGCTTGTCTTTCACGCAGCGCACCTCCAACTGTTTCGGCTGGGAGTATTATACCTCTTTTTCAATCACCTGCATAGGATGACGCTCAAATCTCAAGGTAAATTCAAGGTTGCCACAAGGTTCTCTCAAGGAGCGGGTGCTATGATTACAGCACAACCGAAAAGGAGGACCTGCCAATGAATGACTGCATCATTGAGACGGCTGGGCTGACAAAAATCTATGGAAGTCAGAAAAGCGTCTCTGACCTGAACATCCACGTCCGGCGTGGGCGCATCTACGGCCTGCTGGGTCGCAACGGGGCCGGAAAAACCACCACCATGAAAATGCTCCTGGGCCTGACAGCCCCCAGCTCCGGCGAACTGCACATTTTCGGAGAGGACATTCGCACTGCGGCAAAGGAAATTCTGCCCCGTGTGGGCAGCCTGATCGAGTCGCCAGGGTTTTATCCCAACCTGACCGGAACAGAAAACCTGAAAATCTTTGCCGAGCTTCGGGGCGTGAAACGGCGCAGCGCGATTCAGAATGCCCTGGACCTGGTGGGCCTGCCCTACCGGGACAAAAAGCTCTATGCCCAATATTCTTTGGGCATGAAGCAGCGGCTTGCCATTGCCCTGGCGGTCATGCACGACCCGGAGCTGCTGATTCTGGACGAGCCCATCAACGGTCTGGACCCCATCGGTATTGCGGAAGTGCGCTCCTTCATCCGGGAGCTGTGCGACGCCCAGGGCAAGACCATCCTGATCTCCAGCCATATCCTCTCCGAAATTGCGCTGCTGGCGGACGACATTGGGATCATCGACAAGGGAAGGCTGCTGGAGGAGGAGAGCCTGGAGGAGCTGGAGGCCAAGAATGGAAAATACATCCGATTTATCCTCTCCGACGCCAACAGGGCGTCCAATCTGCTGGCCTATCAATTCAAAGCCCGGGACTGTCAGATCGAGGATGAATACACCCTGATTCTGATGGACGCGTCCCTCCCCATGCCGGAGATCATCCGCTGTTTTGTGGAACACGGCATTGCGGTTTCCGACGCTCATCTGTGTGAGGACACCCTGGAGGACTACTTCAAACGGGTGACAGGGGGTGTGGGGATTGCTTAAACTGATCCAGTGTGAGTTCTGGAAGCTGAAACGAAAGCGGTTTGTACTGCTGGTGGTGCTGGCGGCGTTTCTGTTTCCTCTCCCTGTGACGGCTGTAGCCATGACGCCCAGCATCATGGGGCGCTACGACACAAAGGCCGAGATTTTTGACACCCTGTTCAGCTTTATCATGGGGTATGGCGTGCTGCTTCTCCTGCCCTGCGTCATCGGCGTTCTGGCAACCATGCTGTTCTTTATGGAGCGGGACAACGACACCTTCAAAAGCCTGCGGACCATTCCGGTAACCAGCACACAGATGGTTTTGACAAAGATTGCGGTACTGTTCCTCATGGGTATCCTGTTTTCCCTCGCCTCCACATTCGCCACGATTCTATGTGGAAGCGTGGTGGCGGAGGCGGGCGGTCTTGCTTACAAGCTGCTCTCGTCTGTTGTGCTGGGAATCTTTATCACAGCCGGGACCCTGCCCCTGGTAGTTTTGGTGGTCTTTTTCAGCAGGACCTATATTTTCTCCATCCTGCTGTGTGTATTCTACAGCGTTTTGAGCCTGACGCTGGAGGGCCTGTATGGAGTGCTCCCAAAATCGCTCTGCTCACTGTGCCCCATTCCGCTGACAAACTTATGGTTCGCCGGAAATATGGCAGACCATGGTATTTCCATGAACCTGACGGAATTGGCGCATCTCATTCCCTCTACCTTTCAGACTGCGGCCACCTTGGGCGTTATGGCGGTTTTGTCGGTTCTGCTGATCGACCGCCTGTACAAGAGAAGGGGGGAATAAACATGCTTCGGATGATCAAAACCGAGCTCTGGAAGCTGAAACGCTATCATATCCTGTGGGCCGGTGTGCTTTTGATGGCGCTGTCCGTATTGCTGGCACTGTTCAGCTCCACGGCCCAGGACGGCTCTGTGTGGACCTTTCCTTTTCTGGTGGAGCAGGTCATTAAGAACAATGCCACCACCATTTTTCCCGTGTGCATCACCTTGATTACCGGCTACATGATTGCCAGAGAGGAAAAGGATGATACGCTGAAAAACATTGTGACCATCCCCGTCTCCTACCGCGCTCTGCTGTGCGGCAAGCTGGTGGCCGGCGGACTGGTTTCCGCCCTGTTCGGGCTGGCCTGCGCGGTGCTGACGGTTCTCGGTAATCTGATTGCGGGATTTCCGGGACTTACCGCTCTTGGGTTGGTACAGACAGAGGTACAGATGATGTTCAACTGTCTGTGCCTTTATATTGCCGTTTTGCCCATCATTACGGTTTCCGCCTATGTTTCAGGGGGCAATATGACCGGCGTAATCATTGCCTTTGTCTACGGCTATGGCGGGATGTTCGCCGCCGGCAGCGTGAAATTGTCCAATCTTTATCCCATAACGGCCAGCCTGGGAATGATCGGGTATCGAAATTATGACGTCACATGGAATACGACCCTGTGCTGCGGGAGTATGGCGCTGATGCTTATGTTGACGGCGGTCATTCTCCTGACCATGAGATCCAGCACAGATAATCGGAAATCTGCCAAGAAAAAAGCAAAAGCGCCCTTGAAAAAGGGTTGGTAATGGAGGCTATGAATATGAAATCCAAGAAGAAAACGGCGTTTGTCGTCCTTGCGGCGGTTGTGGTTCTTTTGATCGCCGCCGCTGCGTTTACGATTCCCTCGCTGTTTGACGGCAGCAGAACCATCATCTATTACACGCAGATTGACAACAGCAAAATCGAGGAAAACGACTCCAGGGGTGGTGTAGTCAACTTCAAGGGAAGCCTCCCATATTCCTATACGCTCACCTCTTACGATGAGAACGGGGAGGAAAAAGAGATCACATTTGGAACGTCGAAAGAATTGCAGGAGGGTGCGTTCATTTCCCTGGAGGTCGTGCCAGTGCGCGGCGTGACTTCCTGGGCCGAAGTGCAGTATGAGGAACTGCCGGAGGCTGTGCAGGGCAAGTATGCTGCACCAGAGGAATAAAAGTTTTTTCGGCTTAAAGGAATTGGGTATTATCCTTCTCTCGCTAGAAAAAAGGATAGTACCCAATTCTTGCTCCTACATGACACAGGGCCTACAATTTTGTTGGAATTGGCAGGTTGACCGTAAAAATGCTTCCCCGGCCCAATGCGCTGTCCACCTGGATCATACCGTCATGGGCCTCAATGATGGCCTTTGCCAGAGGGAGGCCCAGGCCGACGCCCTGGGTGTCCTTAGAAAACCGGCTGCGGTAAAACCGTTTGAAGATGTGGTATATGTCCTCCGGGTGGATGCCACTCCCGGTGTCTGTCACGGTGATGCGCACCTGACTGGGCAGTTCTCTCCACGAGATGGAAACGGTGTCCCCGCTTTTGGTGTGGTCCAGGGCGTTTTTTACAAGGTTACTGACCGCCTCCATGAACCACTCCCGGTCGCAAAAAAGCATCGTGGTCTCTGGGCCGGAGAATTGGAGGGTTTTCTGCTCCTGTCTGGCCCGATAGGAAAAATGCTGCTCAATCTCGCCCATCATATCCCCCACATTCTCCAGGGCCTTTTGGGTGACCAGCGTTCCGGCGTCCAGCCTGGTGATCTTCAGGAGGTTCTGCACCAGCGTTTCGATACGGTCCAGCTCCTGCTCCGACAGATCGGCAAACTCCCTGATATTTGGCAGGTCCGCCGCTTCCCCCTGCAGCAGGCCGTTATAGATATTCAAAGCGGCCAGCGGCGTTTTCAACTGGTGGGAAATATCCGCGATGGTATTTTTCAAAAACTCTTTCGCCTGGGTTTCCTTGTTGGCGTGCGCCGCCATGACAGCCGCCATGGTGTTGACGCTGTGGAACAGCTTAAACAGTTCCCCGTCCTCATCGCAGGAAATGCGGGCAGCGCTGTCCCCGGCCAGGAGGGCGCTGATTTGGGCCTGCGCTTCCTCAATGGTCCGCTCCTGCTGGAGAAAATAGCGGATACAGCTTGCCAGGATCCCCCCGGCTGTCAGCAGTGAGAGCACCAGCAGGCAAAGAGGAGCCCAGTCAGGTAGCAGGCGTACCGCCAGCTGAGACAGGACAACAATGCTTGCCAGGCAGAGAGAAATTTCCAGAAACAGCCGCTTGATCGCCGCGTTTGTCAGCATTCTCATCATCCCGACTCAACCCACCACATTCCACTTATAGCCCATGCGCCAGACAGTTACGATTTTCTGCGGGTGGCTGGGGTCGTCCTCTACCTTTTCCCGGAGCCTGCGGATGTAGACGGACAGCGTATTATTGTCGATATAGCTGCCCTGGCAGTCCCACAGCTTATCTAATATCTGCTCCTTGGATAGAACCACATTGGGATTTTGCATCAACAGGCACAGCAGCTTATACTCCCCCGCCGTCAGGTCAAGGAGGGCATCGCCCTTGTAGACCTGACCTTTCACCATCTCCACCCGCAGGCCGTTGGAGCATAGCTCCGTATCCGCGAAGTCCTTGGAGCGGCGAAGCAGGGCATTGATCCGGGAGAGCAGCACCCCCAGCTTGAAGGGCTTGGTGATGTAGTCGTCGCCGCCGATGTCCAAGCCCATGATGATGCTGACCTCCTCGTCCGAGGCCGTCAGGAAGATGATCGGCACCTTGGAGGTCTGACGGACGATTTTGCAGACTTCAAAGCCGGAACCGTCCGGGAGGGACACGTCCAAAATCAACAAATCGTATCTCCCGTCTGCCCAAACGGCCTCTGCTTCCCTGACGGTCCGGGCGACCTCCAATTCATACCCTTGTTTGAAAAACGCAAATGAAAGCCCATTGATCAGGCTCAGGTCATCTTCAAGCAGCAATATTTTACTCATATACAACCTCTTTCCTCTGCGTCTGCCAATATGGCTCTAACTCTCAGCTTGTGCCTTGTCCAAGTCAAAGGATAGCACTCAATTTTTACTCCCTTATGACACAAATCTTACAATTTTCTTGGCATTGGAAAATTGACCATAAAATTTCAAAACCGCCGTAAGGCTGTTAATATTTTGTTCAAGTGCGGAGATGCCAAGTGTCGAAACAAAGGTTCACCTATGAATTTGCCACAGCAGATGCGACCAGTTTCTGTACGCTTTCCTCCGCTCCGCAGGAGCGAATCATGTCCGAGATTTCTTGATAAGCCTCCTCCGCACTCTCCGCTTCCGAGGGAATATAGACCCACTGGCTCATAAAGCTATGGGCGTAGTTACAATGAATATTGCCGGTGTAAATCTGCACAACGGGGTCCTCCACATGACAGCCGGTCTGCGGGGCGCAGTCTGAACGGAAGGAAAAATAGTCCTGACCGTCTTTTACATAGATGATGTTAATTTTCAGGTCCTCTTTTGCAATATTTATTCTGTCGCTGATTCCGGCCTCCTGGTTATAAGAGTTCTCCGCTTCGACCTTTTCAAAATAAAAACGCTCCCGGTGTGCTGCGACAATATCTTCTTCCATATCCTGATATTTTTCCGGCACCAGGAGATTCAGCGTCAGATCATCATAAACAAACTGCTCCATCAAATTACTGCCGTCCGCAGTTTCGATTGGGTTATGTGCAAAGTAGTTCCTGCTCACTCGAATACAGTGTCTGTTAGGGTCGATTTCTTCCGCAAACTGCATCCCGTTCATGGTATACAGCGGCGTA
>CAJUPW010000004.1:0-27319 GCA_910588635.1 uncultured Oscillospiraceae bacterium
TTTCGAACTCGTCGAACTTCAGCGGCCGGTTGTCGAAGGCGCAGGGCAGGCGGAAGCCGTAGTCCACCAGGGTGGTTTTTCTGGCCCGGTCGCCGTTGTACATGGCCCGCACCTGGGGGAGCGTGACGTGGCTCTCGTCGATGAACAGGACGAAGTCCTTGGGGAAGTAGTCCATCAGGGTGTTGGGGGGAGACCCCACCGGCCGGCCCTCGATCACCCGGGAATAGTTCTCTATGCCGGAGCAGTAGCCCAGCTCCTGCATCATCTCAATGTCGTAGGAGGTGCGCTGCTTGATGCGCTGGGCCTCGATGAGCTTGCCCTCCCCCTCGAAGAAGGCCACTCGCTCCTCCATCTCCTTGTAAATTTCTTGGATGGCGGCGTCCATCTTGTCCTTGGGGGTGACGTAGTGAGTGGCGGGCCAGATGGGGATGTTCTGCAGCCGGCGGATGGGGGAGCCGGTGACCACGTTAATCTCGCTGATGCGGTCGATCTCGTCCCCAAAGAACTCCACCCTTATGGCGGTGTCCTTCCAGTAGGCGGGCCAGACCTCCACCGTGTCCCCCCGGACCCGGAACATGTTGCGCTCAAAAGCGATGTCGTTGCGCTCGTAACGGATGGCCACCAGCTTCTTGAGCATCTCGTCCCGCTCCATCTGAGCGCCCACCCGGAGGGAGACCATCATTTTGGCGAAGTCCTCCGGCTCGCCCAGGCCGTAGATGCAGGATACGGAGGACACCACGATTACGTCCCGCCGCTCCAGCAGGGAGGCGGTGGCGGACAGCCGGAGCCGGTCGATCTCCTCGTTTATGGAGGAGTCCTTCTCGATAAAGGTGTCGGTGTGGGGAATATAGGCCTCCGGCTGGTAGTAGTCGTAGTAGGAGACGAAGTACTCCACCGCGTTATTGGGGAAGAACTCTTTAAACTCGGCGCAGAGCTGGGCGGCCAGGGTCTTGTTGTGGGCCAGCACCAGAGTGGGCCGCTGGACCTTTTCGATAATTTTGGCCATAGTGAAGGTTTTGCCCGAGCCGGTGACGCCCAACAGGGTCTGCTCGTCCAGCCCCATCTCGATGCCATTGGCCAGGGACTCGATGGCCTCCGGCTGGTCGCCGCTGGGGGTGTATTCGGATACCACTTCAAATTTCGGCATAGAGCATCCCTCCCCTCGTCGTCGCAAAGTCCGCTCCATTCGGAACACCCTATCGGGTATCCCTCATTTTGCTTCCTTGCTCCTCCTCTCCGTCCGTGACCCGCTTTGCTGGGCTCACAGACGGGGCCGCCTACGGCGGCTTTTTCATTATAGCAGAACTGATGTTCTATATCAAGAGAAATTCACATTAAAATTATTGCTGGCCCGGATAGACCATGCGGTAGCCGCCGCGACGGTCGGCGGCCGTCTCCCAAATGGAGACCAGGTCGCCGTCCACAAAGACCAGGTGGTCCACCAGCCGCACCCCCAGGGGGGCCAGGGCGGCGCGGACCACGTCGGTGGTGCTCAGGTCCGCTGGGGAGGGCAGAGCGATGCCGCTGACATGGTTGTGGGCAAGGTAGCAGAAGGAGGCCCGCAGCGCCAGACACTCCTCCGCCGCCCGCCGGATGGTCACGTCGGAGTTTCCGATGTTCCCCTCCGACAGCCGCCTGACCCCCAGCGCCTTCTCCTTGGCGTCCAGGCACAGAATATAGACCGTCTCGTTCCGGGCGCCGTAGAGGTAGGGGGCCAGCACATGGCCCGCCTCCGCCGTGGTGTGGACCAGCTGGCCCGGGCCGGTGCGGCCCTCCAGATAGCGGCCCACCACCGCCGGAAAGAGCTTGAGCATGGCGGCGGAGTGCTCCCCCATCCCCTTTGCCTTCATCAGCTCCTCAGGCAGGGCGTCCAATACCCCGGACAGGGAGCCGAACCTGTCGATAAGCTCGTGGGCCAGGGGGTTTACGTCACCCTGGGGGATGGCGTAGAACAAAATCAGCTCCAGCACCCGGTGGTCGGGCCAGCCCTCGATCCCCCGGGTGAGAAACTCCTGCTTCACACGTCCCCGGTGGCCGGTGTGGATGGCTTTCTTTCTCTCTGCCATGGCCCGCGCTTCCTTATCCCGCCCCGTACTCGGCCAGATAGTCCTCCATCCGGGCCTTCATGCCGTCGTCAATATAGACCTTGCCGTCCACCGGGTTGTTGTGGAGAAAGTCGATTACTTCCCGTACGGTGACGATGGGGAATACCTGAAGCCCAAAGTCCTGGCGCAGCTCGTCCAGGGTGGAGCAGTTCCGGGTGCCCCGCTCCATCCGGTCCACCGAGACAAACAGGGCCTTCATGTCCACCTTGGCCACGCCCCTGAACAGCTCGATGGACTCCCGGACGGCGGTGCCGGCGGTGACCACGTCCTCGATGACGGCCACCCGGTCCCCGTCCTTAGGCTTGTAGCCCACCATGGAGCCGCCCTCGCCGTGGTCCTTGGCCTCCTTGCGGTTGAAGCAGTAGGGCAGGTCACGGTCGTAGCCGCGGTACAGGGAGGCGGCGGCGGAGACGGCCAGGGGGATGCCCTTGTAGGCCGGGCCGAAGAGGCAGTCGATTCCGTCGGGCAGATTCTCCTGAATGCAGGCGGCGTAGTAGTCCCCCAGGCGTGCGGCCTGGGCTCCGGTCTTGTAATTTCCGGTGTTGACAAAATAGGGGGTCTTCCGCCCCGATTTGGTGGTGAAGTCCCCGAAGGTGAGCACGCCGGACCGCACCATAAAGGTGATAAATTCTTCCTGGTAGTTCATGACGGTAAAACCCCTTTTTCTTCTTTTATGGCCCGCCTGGGCCGTAATACTGTATTATACCATTCTTTTTCAGGGGATACAAGGGTTTGGGCCGGCGGCATGTTTCGACAACGTAAAGATTTTTCATCTCCCCCGCCCGGGCTTTACCTTTGCCTCAGTCTTTGATATAATTGAAAACATCTTTACGGGGAGGCGGCGCCATGCTTCAGCGCTTTCAGAATTTATATCACTGGCTGGACGAGCAGTGCCGCCGCATCCCGGCCATCCCCCGGAACCTGGGGGTGACCGCCCTGTTTCTGTGCGCCGCCTACTGGGCCAGCGGCCTCCTCATCGGCCACACCGGCGGAGAGAACAACTCCGCCCTGGTCTTTGTGCTGGCCGTGGCGCTGATCTCCCTACTCACCTCCGGATATTTTTACGGCATCGCCGCCTCCATTATCGGGGCGCTGTGCATTAACATCTACTTTATGGAGCCCTACGAGTCCTTCTCCCTCAACCGCACCGGCTACCCGGTGGCCATGCTGTCCATGGTGACCATTTCTTGCGTGGTGTGCGCCCTCACCGCCCGGGTGAAAAAGCAGGCCACCGAGGCGGTCCGGCGGGAGAAGAACGCCAGGGCCCTCTTTGAGCAGAATGAGCGGCTCAACGCGGAAAAGGCGGCCATCCAGCTGGAATCTGAGCGGGCGGCCATCCGGGAGAGCATCCTTCGGGCGGTGTCCCACGATCTGCGCACCCCCCTCACCGCCATTTCGGGCACCGTGTCCGTACTGCTGGAGAGTCCGGAGGTCTCAGAAAAAAACCTCTCCATGCTCTCCGACATCAAGCAGGACGCGGACAGCCTTATCGTCATGGTAGAGAACCTGCTGTCGGTCACCCGGGTGCAGGACGGCACCATGCCCCTGAAAAAGCGGGAGGACCTGCTGGAGGAGGTGGCGGGAGACGCCCTGCTCACCGTCCGGCGGCGCTTTCCCGACTGCAAGGTGGAGCTGGAGCTGCCGGAGGACATCCTATACCTGCCCATGGACTCTCTGCTGGTCCGGCAGGTGATGGTCAACCTGCTGGAGAACGCCATCCGCCACTCCGGGGACACAGAGCATATCCGTATGCGGCTGTACCGCCAGGACGATCAGGCTGTGGTGGAGGTCCGGGACCAGGGCCGGGGCCTGTCTCCCGAGGTCCTCCAGGCCGTCCGGACAGGGGAGTCCATGCCCCTTACCGGCGACGCCACCCGGGGCATGGGCATCGGGCTGTCCGTCTGCCAGAGCATTATCAAGGCCCACGGCGGCTTTTTTACCGCAGAAAACGACCCGTCGGGCGGGGCGGTATTCTGCTTCGGCCTGCCCACGGAAGGAGCGCAGCCATGAGTGAAAAACAGACCGTCCTCATCATCGAGGACGACAAGGCCATCAGCAACTTTATCAGCCGTGCCCTGTCGGCCAACGACTACCGATCCATCCCCGCCTATACCGGCAAGGAGGGGCTGTCTCTGTTTTTTTCCCACGGACCCGACCTGGTGCTGCTGGACCTGGGTCTGCCCGACATGGACGGGCTGGAGATTCTTGCCCAGCTCCGGGGGCTGCCCCGGGAGACGCCGGTCATTATCATCTCCGCCCGAGACCGGGAGGCGGAGAAGGTGCGGGCCCTGGACATGGGAGCGGACGACTACGTGGTCAAACCCTTCGGCGTGTCTGAGCTGCTGGCCCGCATCCGCTCCGCTCTGCGCCGGGCCGACCGGCTCAAGCTGAGCCAGGGCATCCAGCGCAGCTCCTACCAGATTAAGGACCTGACCGTCGATCTGGCCCGCCACCAGGTGCTGCTGGGGGGCGAGGAGATCCATTTTACCCAGAACGAGTTCAAGATCATTGAGCTGCTGGCCATTCACGCCGGAAAGGTGCTCACCTACGACTTTATCCTGGAGCATATCTGGGGCCCCTACGGGGGCAGCGGCAGCAACCAGATTCTCCGGGTCAACATGGCCAACATTCGCCGGAAGCTGGGGGAAAACCCCTCCGAGCCCAGATACATTCACACCGAGCTGGGCATCGGCTACCGGATGCTGGACGATTGATTTAACAGCTTTTTTACAGCCGTTTCCCCTACGTTGACGCCCAATTTATTTCAGGTTTGCTATAATGATACTGTATCCGGGCGGTACGGTCCGCCTCTCTCCTGGACTGTCCCTCTCTCTCCCGGTACACAGAAAAACCGCTCCCCTTCCGCCAAAGGGGAGCGGTTATGTTGTCAGCTCTCTTCTCAGCTTGTCCAGCGCCCGGCGCTCCAGCCGGGACACCTGCACCTGGGATACCCCCAGCACCCGGGCGGCGTTCATCTGGGTGAGCCCCTTGTAGTACCGCAGCAGGAGAACCTGCTGCTCCCGCTCGGGCAGGCAGGCGATGGCGGAGCGGAGGGTGAGCCGTTCCACCATCCCCTCCTCCTCGTTTCCCGTGGTGAGCATCCCCTCCAGGGTAAGGCCGTCCGCCCCCGTCTCCGCCTGGAGGGAGACCACCGGCTCAGCTGCTGTCTCGGCGGCGGCGATGTCCTCGGGGGAGAGGCCGGTCTCCTCCGCCAGCTCGGACAAGGTGGGCTCCCGCCCCAGGTCGGAGGCCAGCCTGGCCCGGGCCGCCCGGATGGCGGTCCCCCGCTCCTTCAGGCCCCGGCTTACCTTCACCGGCCCGTCGTCCCGGAGGAAGCGGCGGATTTCCCCGGCGATTTTGGGCACGGCGTAGGTGGAAAACTGGGTGCCGAAGGCGGGGTCGAAGCCCCGCACCGCCTTGAGAAAGCCCAGACAGCCCAGCTGGTACAGGTCGTCCGGCTCCACCCCCCGGCCGTAGTACCGGCGGACCACGCTCCAAATCAGCCCGTTGTTCTCCAACAGCACCTGCTCACAGGCGGCGCTGTCGCCCTCCCGGGCAGCCTCCAGAAGGGCGGAGCCGGCCGGATTCACCGCCCGGCCCGGCGGGAAATTTTCCGGGCCATGGTGACGGTGGTCCCCCTCCCGGGGGCGGAGCGGACCTTCAAGGTGTCCATAAAGCTCTCCATAATGGTGAAGCCCATACCGGATCGTTCCTCGTTCCCGGTGGTAAACAGAGGGGTCCGGGCCTGCTCCACATCGGCGATGCCCACCCCCCAGTCCTTTACCACAATTTCCAGCACATGGCCCTCCCGGATGCGCAGCTTGAGGACCACCTTACCCAGGGTGTCCGGGTAGGCGTGGACGATGGCGTTGGTCACCGCTTCGCTGATGGCGGTCTTGATGTCGTTGACCTCCTCCAGGGTAGGGTCAAGCTGGGCGGCGAAGCAGGCCGCCGCCGTCCGGGCGAAGCCCTCGTTGGCCGACCGGCTGGGGAACTCCAGAGTGACTTGATTCTCGATTTTCATATGTATCGGTCCTTTCTTGGCCGTTGTTGGTAGATTTGAGGCGGGCCACCTGGGATGGCGGTCTCTACTCAAATTTGATAATTTTTTCCAGCCCGGCGGCCTTGAACACCTTCTCCGCCTGGGCCGGAGTGTTCACCACCCGCATGACCCCTTGCACCTGCCCCATCCTCCGGTGGGCCCGGAGCAGCACGGCGATCCCCGAGCTGTCCGTAAAAGTGAGCCCGCTCAGGTCCAGGGTGAGCTGGCGGGGCTGGGCCAGGTCGATGCGGCGGTTCAGCTCCGCCATGACCGCCTTTGCCTGGTGGTGGTCCAGCTCTCCCGCCACCAGGGCGGTGAGCTGACGCTTGTCCTCTTTGCAGGTCACCGGCATTTCAGACCCGCTCCTTTCCTTGGGCGTATCCCATTATTTTCCAGCTCATTATAGGACAAGCCCCCTGTCGGATTTGCGGGCTTTCCGTCGGGGCGCACAAAAAACGGGCCGTCTCCCCAAACGGAGACGGCCCGCAAAATTTTTTTGCTTACCCTATTGACAAACAGAGAAAAAGCGTTATACTGTACATATAGTATATATACACTAAATCCAACATGACAGTAGGGAGTCCTCCGGCGCGGGACCGTGCGCAAGGCCGGCAGCCGGATGTCCGAAACGCTGTTGAAAGGCGGGACGAATGGATATCATATTGAGTAACGCCAGCGGAAAGCCCATCTACGAGCAGATTACAGACCAGGTGAAGGAGCAGATCATGTCCGGGGCCCTGGGAGCGGGGGACGCGTTGCCCTCTATGCGGCTGCTGGCAAAGGAGCTGCGTATCTCGGTGATTACCACCAAGCGGGCCTATGAGGAGCTGGAACGGGACGGCTTTCTGGAGAACGTCCCGGGCAAGGGGTGCTTTGTGGCCCCCCAGAACCATGAGCTGCTGCGGGAGGCCCAGCTGCGGAAGGTAGAGGAAAAGCTGGCCCAGGCGGTGGAGGAGGCCCGGAAGGGGGCCATGCCCCTGGAGGACCTCCATGAGATGCTGGACATATTGTATAAAGGTGAGGAATTATGACAAATTGTATTGAAATCAAGGGGTTATCCAAGTCCTATGGGGACTTTGCCCTGAAAAATATCAACCTGACCCTCCCTGGCGGCTCCATCCTGGGGCTGATCGGCGAGAACGGGGCGGGCAAGACCACAACCATCAAGTGTATTCTGAACCTCATCCGCCGGGACGCGGGGGAGATCAGCCTGCTGGGCTATGACAACGTCCGGGAGGAGCAGCTGGCCAAGCAGGACATCGGACTGGTGCTGGACGAGTGCTTTTTCTCCGACAACCTCCGCCCCCGGGACGTGGGTAAGGTTCTGGCCCCGGCCTACAAAAGCTGGGATGGAGACCTGTTCCGGTCCTATCTGGACAAATTTGGCCTGCCGGAGAAGAAGCTCATCAAAGAGTTCTCCCGGGGGATGAAGATGAAGCTGTCCCTGTCCGCCGCCCTGGCCCACCGGCCCAAGCTGCTTATTCTGGACGAGGCCACCGCCGGCCTGGACCCGGTGGTCCGGGACGAGATTCTGGACGAATTTCTGGGCTTCATCCAGGATGAGGAGCACGCCATCCTCATGTCCAGCCACATCACCTCCGACCTGGAGAAGGTGGCCGACTACATCGCCTACATCCATCAGGGGGAGGTGGTGCTGTCCGATTCCAAAGACAACATCCTGGACAGCTACGGCCGGGTGGCCTGCACCGCCGGCCAGCTGGAGGCCATCGACCCTCATGACATCCTGCACACCCGGCGGGGCTCCTTCGGCTGTGAGGCCCTGGTGAAGGACCGGACCGCCTTCGCCCGGAAGTATCCCATGCTCCTGGTGGAGCGGACTACGCTGGAGGACATCATGCTCTTTGTGGGGAAAGGAGAAGTAAAATGACCGGATTGATGACAAAGGACTTTCTTGTGATGCGCAAGTCCCTGAAATCCTATCTGCTGATTATGGCGCTCTACGCCGTGATGGCCTGGCTGGATATTTTAAACTACGGCTTTATTATTACCTTTATCCAGGTGATGCTCATGGTGCTGCCCATTACCGCTTTCGCATACGATGAGCAGTCCAAATGGGACCGGTACGCCATGTCCCTACCCCTGGGGCGGGGCAAGGTGGTGGGGGCCCGGTATCTCTTCGTGCTGGCCCTGACCCTGGCTACCACAGCCATAGGGCTGGCGACCACCGCCATTCTGGCTCTGGCCCGTGAGGCGGACCCGGTGGAGATGATTCTCACCCTGGAGGTCTCCACCACCATCGGCCTGCTGGTGCCCGCCATTATTCTCCCCCTGTGTTATAAGCTGGGGGCGGAGCGGGCCCGGCCCTACCTGTACGCCATCATCTTCATCCCCGTCATTGCTTTCGTTCTGCTGGTCAAGGCGGAAATCATTGACTTCTCCGCCCTGAACCGCCTGGAGGCTCTGTCCCCAGCCGCCATTCTTGGATGCGCTTCCCTCCTGCCCCTGGCCGGGCTGGCCGGACTGGCGGTCTCCTACCTCATCTCCTGCCGCGTCGCGGCGGGGAAGGAATATTGATATGGGAGCCGCCTTGATCCTCCTCTGGGCCGGCTGCCTGTGGACCATCTGCCGGGGTATCCTCTGTCTGTTCTGGGCGGTCAGCCCCTGGCGGCGTATGCTGATGCTGGCGGTTCTGGCGCTGGCCCTCACCTGCTGCCGAAGCCCGGAAGAAATGAGGAGAAATCACCAATAAACCTCTTGCGCTCCGCCCCTGTGTTGTGGTAAAATAACAACTGTAAAGGAGTG
Source organism: uncultured Oscillospiraceae bacterium (assembly GCA_910588635.1). Classification (GTDB taxonomy): domain Bacteria; phylum Bacillota; class Clostridia; order Oscillospirales; family Oscillospiraceae; genus Lawsonibacter. The sequence goes on from CAJUPW010000004.1 coordinate 8,911, forward strand.
TGAGCGCCATGCGTCTGAAAGATATGACCACCAAGGAGGCCATCCGGCAATTGCAGGACATGAAGCAGTACTGCACCGCCAAATCCATCCCCGCCCTGGACTACGCCATCAAGGCGCTGAAGGAAAAGGCGGCCGCGGAAGAAGAGGCGACATAAGCCAAAGGCCCCCGGCTAAAAGCCGGGGGCCTAGCTGTCTGTCAAAGGAGACCGCCCTCAGGGCAAACTTCGTAAAGATCGGTCATGCGATTTTTCTGACAACTGCACTGAAATCATCGACACCGCGTTTTTCTCCACCCCATTGAGGATGAATCCGGCCAGATCACAGGCATAGAAATTCCCCTTAATGTCCAAATCGTGTTCCAGAATATAGCTTTTGAGGACAGCATAGCCCTCGGAAATGTCCCAGCGGCCCCGGCAGCAGAGATATAAATAGTGCCCGGCGGGCTTCTCCATGTAATAGGGGAAGTCCGTTTTTTCTCTGATCCGCGTGTAGAGGTGGCTGATGGCTCCCGGCCCGCCCTTTTCCCCTGGCTGATGAATGGCTCCCAGCTGAAAATCTGTCTGAACCCCGTACTGCCCGCATAACGCTTGGCACCGCTCCAGTACGGCGATCAGCATTTCATCCTCGCTGGCCGCCGGGGTCATCAGGCCCTCCAACTCCTCCGCCGGGAGGGCCAGCAGATGCTCTGTCTCAAACCAGGCGGTCTGCGGGACCATGTCCGAAACCGACCCGAACTCCAGATTATGCAGAGCGCTGGACAGCACGAAGTCCATGTGCGCCAGCTTCCGCCGCTCCGCCTCCAGACGGCCCCGCTGCTCCCGCAGCAGCGCCAGTGTCTGAGCGGCGTCCTGTCCCTGGAGGCAGCGGCGGATCTCATCCAGGGGCGTGCCCGTCTGACGGAAGATGGCGATGGCGTAAAAATCGTAGAACTGCTCCACGTCGTAGTAGAAATAGCCGTTGTCCCCCTGGTGGGCCGGAGAGAGGAGGCCAATGTCCTTATAGTGCCGCAGGGTCTCCTTGGTGGTGCCGCACAGGGCGGCAAAGGCCCCGGAGGTCAGCCAGCCCTTTTGACGTTCCATAAAAATTTCCTCCCAAAATGAAAAATACCTCTTGACTGCGTGGCGGCCACACGGTTTATGATACCCCTTGTCAGAAATAAATGCAAGTCCGCTGGACAAAATAATCCCCGGTCCCTACCCATATTCCCGCCCCCCGGGCGGGAATATGGGGCCAGATCGGGAAAAAACAGGAGGTTTTTCATATGGATTTTGGATGCAGCAGCTTTATCTGGAGGACAGAGGACGGACGGCACCTTTTGGGCCGGACCTACGACCAATTCGGGGACCTGGCCGCCAATCGGGTCATCAGTGTGCCCCGAGGGTGTTCTTGTGCCCCGGGACTTCATGGGGAGGGAGCCGTCTCTGGCGCGTATGGCTGCACCGGCATGGCGGTACTGGGCTTTGGGGAACCCATTCTGGTGGACGGGGTAAACTCCGCCGGCTTGATGGGGGCCTTGCTCCATTTCCCGGAGTATGCGGTCTATGAGGAAAGTGCCGGCCCGAGCAGAACAGCCGTCCATCCGGGCCGTCTGCTGGCGTGGCTGTTGGGCCGGTGCGCCGGGGTGAAGGAGGCGGTGGAGGAGCTGTCCCGCCTGACCCTGGTGGATGAACCCATCCAGGGAAAACCCCTGCCCGCCCACTATATCCTCAGCGATAAAACCGGCGAGGCCGTCATCATCGAGCCGGAGGAGGGCGGCCTGTCCATCCACCGGAAGACCATCGGCGTGCTGACCAACAGCCCGGACTACCGCTGGCAGCGCACCAACCTCCGCAACTTCGTGGGGGTCACCAATCTGCCCAAGGCCCCTCGGACCGTCGCGGGCCATGAGATCCGGGAGTTTGGGGAGCGCCTGGGCGGCGGCTCCGGTCTGCCGGGGGATTATTCCTCTCCCTCCCGCTTTGTCCGTCTGGCCTTCATGAAGGAGTTTGCCGTTCCCGGAAAAGACGAACTGGACGGGGTATCCCGGATGTTCCGGGCCTTCGCCCCAGTGGACATCCCAGAGGGACTGGCCAAGGCCGACCCCAATTACGACGTGTATGAGCAGACCCTGTGTACCAGCGTTATGTGCGCCGAGAGCGGCGTGTACTACTTTGCCCCCGCCTGGAACCGGCGCATTTCCGCCGTCCGGCTCCCGGCACAGGGAACAGAAATGCAGTATTTTGATCTGGGGGACGGCCAGGACATCGACTGGAGGAATTAGGAAATGGATAAACTGGACTCTTACCACCTGCCCGTCACGGGCCGGAACATCCTGCGCTTCGCCTTTCCCACCATCGTCATGACGGTGTTCAACACCTTCTACACCATGGTAGACGGGCTGTTCGTCTCCAACCTCATCGGCATGGAGGCCCTGTCCGCCATCAACCTCACCGCACCGGCCATCGCCCTGATTACGGCGGTGTCCGGTATGCTGGCCACCGGCGGCAGCGCCGTGGTGATGAAGAAAATGGGGGAGGGGAGTGAACAGGAGGCCCGGCAGGATTTTACCCTGCTGATCCTCACCAACGCCGTGGTGGGCGCGGTGATGATGGTGCTTGGCTATACGCTCATGGACACCCTGCTGGGGACCATGGGCCTCTCCCCGGCGGTATTTGGCTATTGCCACACCTATCTGAGCAATTACCTGCTGTTCACCATCCCCATATTGCTGATGTATAACTTCTCCCTCTACCTGATTGCCGCCGATAAATCCACCCTGTCCCTGATCTGCACCGTGGCGGGTGGTGTGACCAACATCATTCTGGATTATGCGCTGATCTCCCTGTTCGATCTGGGCATCCAGGGAGCGGCCATTGCCACCGGCCTGGGGTACTCCATTACTGCCGTGGTGGGCTTTCTGGTGTTTCGGAAAAAGGACAATCTGCTCCACTTTGAAAAGCCGGTGTTCCGGGGTGGCGTGCTGTTCCACGCCTCCACCAACGGCATGTCGGAGCTGGCCACCTCTCTGGTGTCCGGCATTACCACCCTGCTGTTCAATCTGGCCATGCTGAAATACGTGGGCGAGGACGGCGTTGCGGCTATCACCATCATCATGTATGTACTTATGTTTGTCAGCGCCCTGTTTATCGGCTACTCCTACGGCGTGGCCCCCATGATCTCCTACTACCACGGCGAACAGAACCATGAGAAGCTGAAAAAACTGGTGGGCTTCAGCGTCCGGTTCATTGTCGGGGTCTCCGTCCTGTGTACGGTGGTCTCCGTTCTGGCTACCGTCCCGCTGGTGAGCATCTTCACCCGGCCCGACAGCCCGGTTTATGAGCTGGCTGTCACAGGAAACCGTTTTTGCTCATTGGCTTTGTTGTTTGTGGGGCTGAATGTGTTTGCCAGCGGGATGTTCACCGCCCTGTCCAACGGCGTGGTGTCCGCCGTGCTGGCCTTCTCCCGGTCCTTCCTGTTCACGGTTGCCAGTATCCAGATCATGCCCGTCCTGCTGGGAGGCGTCACCGGCGTGTGGCTGGCGACGCCGGTGGCCGAGCTGCTGGGAACCGTCATGGCGGCGGCGCTGCTGCTGAGATACCGGAAACGGTATGGATATTGAGGGTATCATTTCATAGCACACAGGAGAGATTTCGCCACAAGGGTATTTCCAACCATTTCAGGATGCGCTATAATGGTCAAAACTGATTGAGGAGGCCGTCCCATGCCCCACATTCTGATCGTTGAAGACGATACCGACATCAACAACTCCACCGCCGAGTACCTGCGGCGGAAGGGCTGCCAGTGCAGTCAGGCGTTTTCCGGCACGGAGGGGCGGCTGCTCTGGCAGGCGGGCGGCGTTGATCTGCTGCTGATGGACCTGATGCTCCCAGGACTGTCCGGCAGTGAACTGATCCGAGAAATACGCCGGTCCAGCCGGACACCGGTGATCGTCCTGTCGGCCAAAACGGAGTTGTCCGACAAGGTGGAGCTGCTGGGCCTGGGGGCGGACGACTACCTGACCAAGCCCTATCAGCTGGAGGAGCTGTGGGCAAGAATCCTGGTGCAGCTGCGCCATGTCAGCGCCGCCCCTTCCGGAGAACTCCTGCGTTACCGGGACTGGGTGCTGAACCTGGAGGAGATGACCCTGACCGCCGCCGGCCAGCCGGTCAATCTTACCGCTCACGAGTTTAAGATCGTGGAGCTGCTGGCGGGCCGTCCCAAGCGGGTTTTTACCAAACAGCAGATTTACGAGGCGGTCTGGCAGGAGGCATACGCGGTAGAGGACAAGACCATCACCGTCCATATCAGCAACATCCGCGCCAAGCTGCGGCCCAGCGGCACGGATGGCTATATCCAGACTGTGTGGGGCATCGGATTTAAGCTGGCCGAAGCGTGAGCTTAGCCGCGCCGGCCCGGATGGACTGGAGCGAGGGCAAAAGCCCAAGGCCCATCGTGACAACGAGTAAACTTTGCACTTTCTTTACCCTTCCTTTGCGATGTTTGGGCACTCGTCTGTTAGACTGAGCCTGTAAACAAAAAAGGAGGCTTTTGTATGGCAGTGATACAGACGATGGGCCTGTCCAAACGCTATAAGGACAACTGGGCGGTAGACCACCTGGACCTGCGGGTGGAGCAGGGAGACATCTATGGCTTCATTGGCCGGAACGGCGCGGGCAAATCCACCACATTGAAGCTCCTGTGCGGCCTGGCCCGGCCCACACAGGGAGGGGCATTGATCTTCGGCAAGCCCATTCGGGATTCGGTGGCCCGCCGGCGGGTGGGGGCTCTCATTGAACAGCCGGGACTTTACCCCGACCTGAGCGGACGGGAGAATCTGCGGCTGTACGCCACGCTGCTGGGATTGGACAGCCCGGTTCGGCAGGTGGACGAGATACTGGAGACAGTGGGCCTGTCCCATAAAGAGAAAAAGCCGGTCAAACACTACTCCATGGGTATGAAGCAGCGGCTGGGGGTCGGTCTGGCTCTGCTGGGCGGACCTGACCTGCTGCTGTTGGACGAGCCTATCAACGGCTTGGACCCGGAGGGAATCCGGGAGATGCGGGAGCTGCTGCTGCGGCTGAACCGGGAGCGGGGGCTGACCCTACTGATCAGCTCTCACATTCTGGGGGAGCTGAGTAAGATTGCCACCCGTTATGGCATTATCCAACAGGGCCGCATGGTGGAACAGATCACCGCCGGGGAGCTTGCGCAGAAATGCACGGACTATCTGCACCTACAGGCGGACCAGCCGCAGAAGGCGGCGGCCCTGCTGGAGCGGGAACTCCATCTCAGCCGCTGGGAAATGCGGCCGGAGGGCGAGATCCGAATTTACGAGGCTGCGGACACGAAAGCCGTTGGGCAGATTCTCACCCAGGCAGGTATCGCGGTGGAGGAGATGGGCCTGCATAGACAGGATTTGGAGGGCTATTTCCTGGAGCGCATGGGAGGTGCGGATCATGTTTAATATGCTGCGTATGGACTTACGGCGGCTGTTCAAAAGCCGTAGTTTTAAGATTATCCTGCTGGTGACTGCGGCGCTGATTTTGATGGTATCCCTGTTGACTGCCGTTGTCTCCGACCCGGAGACCCTGGACAAAATGGGCGCGTCCGGCGCGGAACTGGACGAAACTGACCGCCAAATGGCGGAAGAAATTCGCAGTATGACCCAGCTCGGCCTGACCCACGAGACCCTGGGCGGCGGTTTTCTGCTGATCGTAGTCGGGATCGGTGTCACGCTTTTTGCCAGCCACGATTTCTCCAGCGGTTTTGTAAAAAACATCTGCTGCGCCCAGCCCCGCCGGGCCATCTATGTTCTGTCCAAGGTGTTGACTGCCGGTGTCTACAGCGGTATTCTCACCATTCTTGGCATTACGCTGGTCCTGCTGGCCCCGCACCTCTACGGAATGCACCTCTTACCCAGTACCATTTTTGATATTTTGCAATACACGTTCTGGATGTGGCTGCCAAACTGGGCCTTCGGCGTGATGGCCCTATTTATGGTACTGCTGGTCCGGAGCAGTACCCTGGGAATTTTGATGTCTCTGGCCTCCGGACTGGGCCTGACCGCCGCAGTGAGTCAGGTCCTGCCCTACCTGCTGCGCCTGCCCTACCCCAGCCCCTATTTTCTGTCCAGCGTAGTGCGCAGCCAGTGTTTGCCCCAGCCTTACCCCTCTCAAATGTGGACGGTTTTTCTCTGCTCCGCCGGGTGGGCGCTGGCCTATCTGGCTGGCAGTCTGCTGATCATGGAGAAGCGGGATATTTAAGGAGGAATTTCCATGCTGCCTGCCCTGATTCTGGCCCTTGCCGCCCTGGGGATCGCTCTGCTGCGCCTGTGGGCTTACCGCACCCAGCTGCTGGAGATGGCCCGGGTGCTGGAGGAGACCCCAACTGAGAGCAATCTGCGCCTGACGGTGAGGATGTCCGGCACAGCGCCACGGCGGCTGTGCCAGGCGGTCAATGCCCGGCTGGAGGAGGGGCGGCGGCTTCGTTTGGAGACATCGAGGCGGGAACAGGAGCTGAAGTACACCATGGCCTGCATTTCCCACGACATCCGCACCCCTCTGGCCGGGGCCATGGGCTATTTGCAGCTGCTGGAGGGGGAGCCGGAGCGTCAGGCCGAGTATCTGGGCATTGTGGGCAAGCGCCTGGAGGAATTGGAGGAGCTGTTGGAGGAGCTGTTCCTGTATACCCGGCTGCAAACCGGCTCCCTGCCGCTGGAGTGCGAAAGCGTGCCGGCCCTTCCGCCCCTGTGGGACGCGCTGGCGGAGTTTTATCCCCAGTTTGAGGCGGCGGGAGCCGCGCCGGAGCTGCGGTTTGACCGGGAGGATATGAAGATTTGGGCCAGCAGGCCGGCCTTGGACCGGGTGTACCGGAACCTGATCGCCAACGCCCTGCGCCACAGCGGCGGCGGTCTGACCATTTCCGGCCGGGACGGGGCAATCTGTTTTTCCAACCCACTGCCTCCCGGCTCCAGGCCCGACCCTGAGCATCTGTTTGACCGCTTCTATCAGAGCAATCCCGCGCGGGCAAAGGGCGGGGCCGGTCTGGGCCTGTCCATTGTGCGGGAGCTGATGGAGCGGATGGGCGGGCAGGCGTCCGCGCAGATCACGGGGGACATACTGGAAATCAAGCTGTTTTTTCGAAGCGCGTAATACACAGAGGGACATGAGGCAAGCCTGCCTTATGTCCCTCCATTTTGTAAAAATTCCTCTTGACAACCGTTAGAATCTGTTCTATACCGTATTTATTAATATAATGGGGAAGGGCCGCGCTGCTTCTGGGCGGGTGTGTTCTGCCTGTGTTAATATAGGAAAAACAACAGGGCGGTAATGGCAATATGCAGAAAATAATGATAATCGAAGATGACCCAGCCATTCGGGAAGAACTTGCGTTGCTCCTGGAAAACGAGGGATATGCGTCTCTGGTGATTACAGAGTTTACAGATGTGCCTGGCCAGGCGGCGCGGGAATGCCCGGACCTGATCCTTTTAGACATTGGCCTTCCGGGTAAAGATGGTTTCTCCCTGTGCGCCGCGCTGCGGAGAGTCGCCCCCGCACCGGTGATTTTTGTCACCAGCCGGGACGCCGGCGTGGATGAGGTGCGGGCGTTAAGCCTGGGCGGGGATGACTACATCACCAAGCCCTACAGCGTCCCCGTTCTGCTGGCCCGCGTCAAAGCGGTCCTGCGCCGGACCTCCGGTGAGCCGGAACCATCTGACGTTTTGAATGTCGGGAGGCTGCGCCTGAGCCTGACAAAGGGGATGGTGTCGGCTGACGGAAGGGCCGTGGAATTGACTCGAAATGAACTGCAAATTTTAGCCTGTCTGATGACCCGCGCCGGACAGATCATCCCCCGCGCCGATCTGATCGATATGCTGTGGGACAGTCAGATATACATTGATGACAACACCCTCAGCGTGAATATGACCCGGCTGCGAGGAAAGCTGGCGGAGATCGGCTTGCCGGACGCCATCAAAACTCGCCGGGGAATGGGGTATCAGCTATGACCTTTGGAGAATTTTTGTCCGACCGGCTGTTCCGGATCATGGTCCAGCTGCTCTGTGTTGCGCTGGCGGGCCTATTTCTCTGGGCCACCGGCACCCAGCCGGGGGTGCTGGTGATTTTAATTTTGGCCTTGCTGCTGGTCTTTGCGGCGGTACAGCTGACCGACTTCTTCCGTCAGCGGGCCCGGCTCCGGGAGCTGGAGGCCGTTCTGGACGGCCTGGACCAGAAATACCTCTTTGCCGAGTGTGTCCCGGCCCCTAAAAATCTCTATGAACGGCGGCTGTTTGATCTGACCCGCCGGGCGGGACGGGCCATGACCGGGGCGGTGTCCGACGCCCGGGCCGCCCAGCGGGAGTACCGGGAGTATGTGGAGGAATGGGTCCATGAGGTAAAGGCGCCCATCACCGCTGCCAGGCTTATTTGCCGGGATTTGGACGGGGGCGCCTCCCGGAAGCTCATGGCAGAGCTGGCACAGATCGAGGCCCATGTAGAACGGGCCCTGTTCTACGCCCGGGCGGACAATCCGGAACAGGACTGTCTGCTCCGGCAGGTGAACCTGGGAAAAATCGCCGCCCAGGCCATTGAGAATCACCGCTCCCTGCTCATTTGGAGCGGCGTCCGGGTAGAAATGGACGGGTTGGACTGCGCCGTCTACACCGATGAAAAGTGGACAGTCTTTATTTTGGGGCAGCTGCTGCAAAACGCCGCCCGCTACCGTGGAACAGAACCGGTCATCACGCTTTCTGCAAAGCCCCTCGGAAACCAGATTCGACTTACGATTCAGGACAATGGCATCGGCATCCCGGCACATGAATTGCCCCGTGTGTTTGAACGGGGCTTTACCGGAAGCAATGGGCGAAACCGGGGCGGCTCCACAGGCATGGGCCTGTACCTGTGCGGAAAACTGTCCGGTTTTTTGGAGCTGGGGCTGGATATTGCCTCCGAAGAGGGAAAATGGACCACCGTGACCCTCACCTTTCCCGCAAAAGAGAACCTTACAAAACTGTAAGGCAAATCAATATCAATTCGATACAACAGCCTTTGTCTTTGGGTGTACTATAGGGGCAAAGGAGGCGTCTGCTATGCTGCAAGTACAAAACGTTGAAAAATACTACGGGAGCAAAAATAATGTCACCAAAGCCCTGAACCGGGTGAGCTTCGACGTGGAGGCCGGAGAGTTCCTGGCCATCATGGGAGCCTCAGGTTCAGGCAAGACCACCTTGCTCAACTGCATCTCCACCATTGATACGATAAGCGCCGGGAAGATTTTGCTGGACGGGGTGAACATAGCCGAGCTGTCAGAGGAGGAGCTGGCAAAATTTCGTCGGGAGCGGCTGGGGTTTGTGTTCCAGGACTTCAACCTGCTGGACACCCTGACTATTGAGGAAAATATCGGGCTGGCCCTCGCCCTGAATCATCAAAACCCCAGGGCTGTGCAGAACCGGGTGCGGGAGGTGGCCGGCAAGCTGGGCATCACCGACATCCTGACAAAATTTCCGTATCAGGTATCCGGCGGACAGAAGCAGCGCGCCGCTGTCGCCCGAGCCATGGTGGCGGGACAATCCCTGCTCCTGGCCGACGAGCCCACCGGGGCGCTGGACTCCAGAGCCTCCAAAAATCTGCTGGAAATCATGACCGCTATGAACCGGGACATGGGGGCCACCATTTTGATGGTCACCCACGACGCGTACAGCGCCAGCTACGCCAAGAGGGTGCTGTTCCTCAAGGACGGCCGGGTGTTCAATGAACTGCTCCGGGGGGACCGGGGCAGGCCGGTATTCTACCACGAGATTTTGGATGTGCTGGCCGCGCTGGGGGGTGACGTCAGTGACGTTATCTAAGCTGTCCGCCCGCAACGCGAAGCGTCAGGCAAAGGACTATCTGGTCTACTTCGTCACGGTGGTCATGGCCGCCGCCCTGCTCTACTCCTTCAACGCCCTGACCTTCTCCCAGGAGATCAACACCCTGTCCGAGGGCATGAAGATGCTGCCCGCTATGATCGCCCTGGCCACCGTGGTGGTGGTGTGCGTCTTCGGCTGGCTGGTGGCCTACGCCACCAAGTTCATGCTCCTGCGCCGGGGCCGGGAGCTGGGGACCTACCTGCTCATCGGCCTGGAGAACAAGCAGGTGGCCCGGCTGTTCTTTTTTGAAAATCTGGCCGTGGGGGGCTGCGCCCTGGCCCTGGGGGCAGCCCTGGGCGGGCTGCTCTACCAGGCGTTCCGGGCTATGGCGCTGGCCCTGTTCAAGCTGCCTTACCGCTTCTCCTTCGGCTTCTCCCTCCCCGCCCTGGGGCTGACGGTCGTCTGCTTCAGCCTGATCTACCTCTTTGCCCTGCGCCGGAGCCGCAGGTATATCCGCAAGGCCAAAATCCACGACCTGATCTACTCCGACCGGCTCAACGAGGGCGTGGTTATTCAGACGGGGAAAAAGCGCCGCTGGATTTTCGGGGTCTCCATCGTGCTGGGCGTTGCTGGGACATTTTTGATTATGGTGCGGAACCTTACCATCGCCACCGCCGGGGCGGGGTGTCTGATTTTATTTTTGTTCGGCTTCTTTCTCAGCTTCGCCTCCGGGGTGCCCGCCTTCTTTGACAAGCGGCCCGCCCGGAAGTATAAGGGGCAAAACCTGCTGGTGTTTCGCAGCCTCACCGCCAAGCTGGCCACCATGGGGGTGCTCATGGCCACCATCTCCATGATCTTTACCGCCACCATCATCTCCGAGGGCAGCGGGCTGGTATTCCGGGGGCTGTTCGAGGGCCGGGCGGCGGAGGACGCCTGTTTTGACCTGTATCTCGGCGTGGGGGACGGCCGGGACCCCGCATTCTATCTGGATTACATCCATGAAAATATCCCGGTGGAGCAGTCCCTGGAGTATCAGGTCTACCTCTCCGGCGGCCACACAGTGCGGGACTATATCGAATCCCGAACCGTCTACTATTACTTCAATTTTATACAGGAGCCCGTTCTGCGCTGGAGCGACTACGCTGCCCTACGGGCCATTGCGGGCTATCGGACGGTGGAGCTGAAAGAGGGGCAGTACCTGTTTCACTGCATGACCTATCTGGAAGAAGTTCTGAGGGATTACCGGGAACCCCTTACTCTGGGGGACGTTACCCTCCAGCCCGGGGGCGTGTACACCGAGCATCTGTCCCAGAGCGGCGGCACTGTCAACGGGCGGGGCTACATCCTGGTGGTGCCGGACGAGGCGGTGGAGGGCCTGGAGGTCCACCACTGGGCCTACGCCGCCAAGACAGTTCAGCCGGTGACAAGGGCGCAGTTTTATGACCTTTGGGACATCAACGAGCGCACCAGCTCCGGGATTTCCAGCAACGCCATCACCACCAGGGCCCAGGAGGAGGCGGATGTGGCCTCCCAGACCGCCCTGTTCGTCTTCCCTCTGTACTACCTGGCCCTGTCCCTCGCCATGACCGCCGCAACCATCCTCACCATCCAGCAGCTCAGCGAGAGCGAGCGGTATAAGCGGCAGTTTTTTCTGCTGCAAAAGCTGGGCATGAATCGCCGGGAGATGGCAAAGGCTCTGCGCACCCAGTTCGCCATCTATTACGCTCTGCCCGCCGTCCCTCCGGTGCTCATCGGAGCGCCTTTTATCCTCCACCTGGCCAGCCTCCCGGAACCGGGGGTGATGGTGGGGGCCTCCAGCCCCTGGCTGATCGTCCTGTCCGCCCTGGCTGTCTTTTTCCTGGTCTATGCCGTGTATATCGTCCTGGCCTACACCAGTCTGAAACGGAATGTACTGCCAGAACAGGGCAGCGGCGGGCAATAAAGGCTGTTTTTAATACCAATCGTGCTTTTCGTTCCGGTTTAGGGCGTTGATCCGCGCCATCTCCTCATCCGTCAGCGTAAAGCCATAAAGTTCGGTGTTTTCCCTGATGTGGTCAGGGTCGCTGGAGCCGGGGATGACCACCACGCCCTTTTGCAGGTTCCATCGGAGGATCACCTGGGCAGAGGAGACCCCGTGGGCCTCTGCGATGCCGGAGATCACCTCGTCCCCCAGCAGCTCGGCCGTATGACCCCGGCCGCCCAGGGGATACCAGCCTTGGACCACGATGCCCAAATCTTGGATATAGGGAACTACATCATTTTCCTGGTAATAGGGGTGGATCTCATTTTGCACCAGCGCCGGGGTGGTGGACACCTGGGGCAAAAATTCCTCCAGTTCCTCCACATACCAGTTGGACAGGCCGATGGAGCGGATTTTTCCCTCCTCCGCAAATTTCTCCATCGCTTGGTATGCTTTCACGTCGTTCCGGTCGGGGTGGTGGAGGAGCATCATGTCCACATAGCCGATGTTCAGCCGGTCCAGGCACGCCTGGATAGACCGCTCCGGGTCCGCCATTTCGCTCCCCGGATAGATTTTCGTTATGACGAAAATGTCTTCCCGTTTAAGGCCCAATTCCTCCATGGCCTCCCGGATGGCCCGACCCACTTCCTTTTCGTTGCCGTAGGCGGAAGCGGTGTCAATGAGTCGGACACCGCTCCGCAAGGCGGACTTCACGGAGTTTACACAGGTCTCTCCGTGGAGGCTGTAGGTTCCCAGACCATTGAGGGGCATTTCATAGCCGCTGTTGAGGGTAACGGTCTTGCTGTCAAAATTGAATACGCCCACTGCGTGATCCTCCTTGGATTTCGTCAGATCAAGTCCGTTTACCCAGTCCTCCACCTGGGACGTGCCTGAGAATCGACGGCCCTCCAGCCAGACGGCGTTCGGCTCGTAGTCACGAAGGGTGGCGTCCTCGTGGGGACTGCTCCCGGAGGTGCAGAAGGTGGCGATGGTCTTGCCGCTCAGCTCGTAGGTCTCCAGGAAGGTATGGATGATCTTGGGAGCCCGGCCCCACCAGATAGGATAGCCGATGAGTACCGCGTCATACTGCTCCATGTTTTCCACGGTGCTGGCGATGGCGGGTCGGGCGTCCGGGTCGTTCTGTTCGGCGTTGGCCCGGCAGTCGGTGTTGTAATTCAGGTCGGCAGTGGTGTAGGGCTGGGCGGGTACGATCTCAAAGAGATCGCCGCCTGTCGCCTCCGCTGCCGTTTCCGCCACCGGGCGGGTGTTTCCGGTGGCCGAGAAGTACGCCACCAGCACCTTTCCCCCACCGGCGTACCATTCGTCGGCGGGAGTGCCGGCAAGGCCGGCGGCCTGATTTGAGGTTTTCTCCGCGCTGCCTGTCACAGGCCGGTCCACGCCCGCCGCACAGGCAGACATGGAAAAAAGAAGGCAGATCAAAATACAACCGGAACATATTCTTTTGCTCATAATACCTCCTCTGATAGCGCATTAGCGCCGCCGTCCTTGTAAACCTCCTTTGCCATACGGAACGCGGCCCAGGCGTTGGGCCACCCGGCGTAAAAGGCCAGATGGGTCAGGAGCTCCGCCATCTCCGTGCGGGTCACGCCGTTCTTTCGGGCAGTGGATAGGTGATAGGTCAGGGAGTTGTCCACGATCCCCTTGCTGATGAGGGCGGTGACGGTCACAATGGAGCGGGTTTTCAGCGAGAGCTGATCCTCCCTTGACCACACCTCGCCAAACAGCACATCATCGTTCAGCCGGGCAAACTCAGGGGCGAAATCCCCTAACTGAATCCGGCCCGCAGTCTGTTTCATCATCGCTGTTGCCTCCTATTGCTTCAGATGTTTTAGTAAAATGCCTGTTTCTATCATAGAGCATATCGCAGTTAGATAGCAAATACTTGATTTCTATATCATATTATTCTTGTAAGGAATAACACGGCTTGTTATACTATAGCGGGAGGTGTCAATTATGGAAATTCGGGTACTGCGCTATTTTCTGGAGGTGGCCCGGGAGGGCAGCGTCACTCATGCGGCAGAGCGGCTCCATATCTCCCAGCCAACCCTGTCCAAGCAGCTCAAGGACCTGGAAGCGGAGCTGGGTAAGAAGCTCTTTGTCCGCAGCAGCTTCAGCGTCCGGCTGACGGACGAGGGGATGCTGCTGCGCCGGCGGGCGGAGGATATCCTGGACATGGTGGATAAAACCACCGACGAGTTCAAGGCCCTGGGGGAAATCTCCGGCGGGGATATCTACATCGGCTGTGCGGAATCGGACGGCATCAAGCACCTGGCCCGGCGAATCAAGGCGGTGCAGGCACAGTACCCCCGCATCCGGGTGCATCTATACAGCGGCGACCGGAGCGATTTGGCGGAGCGTTTGGAGCAGGGGTTGCTGGACTTTGCAGTGCTGGTGGAATCCAATGACCTGTCCAAGTATAATTACCTTCCCCTTCCCGGCGCGGACATCTGGGGTGTTATCCTGCGGAAGGATCACCCCCTGGCGGAACGGGAAGCGATCACGCCGGAGGATCTGCTGGAGGTCCCGCTGATCTGCCCCCGGCAGGGGCTGCAAAAGGAGCTGTCAGACTGGTTCCAGGAGAAGGTGGACAGGCTCAACATTGTGGCGACCTGCAATCTGGCCTATAACGGCGGGGTTCTGGCTCGGGAGGACCTGGGCTGTCTGCTCTCCTTTGACAAGCTGGCAGACACTGGGCCGGGCAGCCCCCTGTGCTTCCGACCCCTGACGCCAGTCCTTCGCTCTAAATTATTTTTAACCTGGAAAAAGTACGCGGTGTTTTCTCCGGCGGCAGAGGTGCTGCTGAACGAGATGAAAGAGCACCATTCTGCTGAAGATTGACGGTTGTATTTTGGGAGAGAAACGTTTATACAGGGTCAAGGTTCAGCTCGGAGGGCTGACCGACAAAAAACTTCCTGGTTCTTTGGAACCAGGAAGTTTTTTTGCTCTTTGACGCCGTATCAACATGTCCGGTGTACTGTTCCCGCCCACGCGGTCAGCGGCAATTTCGGCCGCAAAGATTTGTGCTGAGGCTATTGCTTCTAAGCGCGGATGTCCCGTCCGCCGGCTTAAAATCGGGCCCGATGATCCCGCATGATCTTGGAAAAAAGCTGTCCGGTGGTGGGGGGTGTGTATGTAATGGCGTTGGCCCCGGCCGCTATGGTGAGCAGGATGTCCTGATCGGTGGGGCCGCCGGTGGCGATAATGGGGATATCGGGAAATTCTCTCCGGATGGCTGCCACGACTTGGGGGGTCTGATCCGCGCTGGAGACATTCAGAATGTCCGCTCCGGCCCTGATCCGTCCGGCAAAATCATGAGAGGCGGAGACAATCGTGGCCACCACCGGAATGTCCACCACAGCCTTGATCTCGCTGATGGTCCGGTCGGTGATTGGGGCGTTGACCACGACACCGTGGGCGCCCTGATGCTCGGCATATTCCGCCAGCCGGACGGATCGGGCGCCGTTGGTCACGCCGCCGCCCACCCCGGCAAAGACGGGGACATCGGCCACGCTGATGATGGCCTGGGTGATGGCAGGCTGAGGGGTAAAGGGATAGACGGCGATGATGGCGTCCGCGTTGATGTTTTTGATGATGGCCACATCGGTGGAGAATACCAGGGATTTGATCCGCCGGCCGAATATCCGGATGCCGCTGCACTTAGAGATACAGTGAGGCACATCCAACTGGTGGCTGCGCAGTGTGCCACTGTAGGAGGGGACGGTTTTCATGGCTTTGACTCCTTCCAAAGAAAAATTTTTTAAAGAATCTTAGTTTGTATTTCCCGGCCTTTCGGGCGGGAAATCTTAATAACATAATATTATATCAAAAGGCGGGGAGAAAATTGTAAATTTTTTGTGAGAATTCCGTAAATGAAATAAAAACATTGAAAAGCCCCGGACAGGGAGGGGCTTCTCCCTGTCCGGGCTGTGCCTTTGCGTTATTTGAAATATTCTGCGCCGCCTTCAAACAAGGGCATGTGTTTGTTCCCGGGGATGTTGACCCCTACGAAGGGGCCCCGGCGCTCCAGATGGCCCATCTTGCCAAAGACCCGGCCGTCGGGAGAGAAGATGCCCTCGATGGCCTCCATGGAGCCGTTGGGATTGGCCAGGATGTCCATGGTGGGTCTGCCGTCGGCGCCCACATACTGGGTGCCCACTTGGCCCTTGGCGATTAGGCCGGCGATAACCTCCGGGGGGGCCACAAAGCGGCCCTCGCCGTGGGAGATGGGAATGGTGTGCTCGTCGCCCGCCTGACACTGGAGCATCCAGGGGGACTGGACTGAGGCCACCCGGGTGGTGACATACCGGCTCTGGTGGCGGCCGATCTGGTTGTAGGTCAGGGTGGGGCAGGCGTCGTCCATGGGGCGGATATCACCGAAGGGGACCAGCCCCAGCTTCACCAGGGCCTGGAAGCCGTTGCAGATGCCCAGCATCAGGCCGTCCCGGTTTTTCAGCAGGTCCATGATGGCGTCGCTGAGGGCGGGGTTGCGCAGGAAGGAGCAGATGAATTTGGCGGAGCCTTCTGGCTCGTCGCCGCCGGAGAAGCCGCCGGGGAGGACCACCATCTGAGCCCCCCGGATGGCCTGCTCCAGAGCCTGGGCGGACTGGGCCAGGAAATCGGTGGTCAGGTTGCGCACCACCACGATCTCCGGGTCGATGCCCGCCCGGATGCAAGCCTTGGCGGTGTCGTACTCGCAGTTGGTGCCGGGGAAGACGGGGATTACCGCCTTGGGGTGGGCAACTTTATGCTTACAGACCGCCGGGGAGCGGACCTCCCAGGAGATGGTCTGGACCTCCTCAGAGCTGCCTGCCCTGGTGGGGTAGACCTCCTCCAGCACGCCCTCGTTGAGGGTCAGCAGCTCGTCGATGGACACGGCCTCGCCGGGGAGGGCGACAAAGGGGGCCTCGGTGGTCTCGCCGACGCGGTGGGCGTGGGACAGGTCTGTCTCCTCAGACAGCTCCGCCACGATAAAGCCGGACTTGGGCAGATACCAGGCGGTGTTGTCCACACCGGTCTGGAAACCGATCCGGTTGCCGAAGGACATCTTTGTCACAGCTTCTGCCAGGCTGTTTTCCACCGCCCAGGCGGCTTTCACTTTACCCGCCTGACACAGAGTATGGAACTGCTCCCAGCTCTCCTGCATAGCCCTGGCGCCGTCCTCGTTGGGGACGAAGCAGTAGACGGGATGCCCTCCCTCTTTAAACTCGGGAGTAATGACCTCGCCCGCCTTGATGGGTGCAATGGCAAAGGAGATGAGGGTGGGGGGCACGTCCCTGTCCAGGAAGGAGCCGGACATGGAGTCCTTGCCGCCGATGGCGGCGGCTCCGTAGTCCAATTGCGCGTCCAGCGCGCCTAGAAGGGCGGCGGCGGGCTTGCCCCAGCGTTCCGGCTCGTCCCGCAGCTTCTCAAAGAACTCCTGGAGGGTGAGGTACACCTTTTTATAGTCCGCGCCGGCGGACACCAGCTTGGCAATGGAGGAGGTCACGGCGTCGTAAGCGCCTCGGTAGGGGTTGTCGGACAGCTTATCTGGGTCGCAGCCCCAGGCCATGACGCTGGCCTGGTCGGTCTCCTGCCCGGGCAGGACGGGCAGCAGCGCCGCCATGGCCTGGGCGGGAGTGGCCTGATACTTGCCGCCGAAGGGCATGAGGACTGACCCCGCCCCGATGGAGCCGTCAAACCGCTCCACCAGCCCCCGCCGGGAGGCGGACTTCAGACTGGAGGCCATGTCCTTCAGGTTGGAGGGGACCTCTCGGCCTTGACTGCCGCTGACGGGGACGGAGATACCGGCGTGCTTCACCGCGCCGTTGGTGTTGAGGAAGGCACGGGACAGGTCGGCGATCTTCTGCCCCTTCCAATGCATGACCATCCGGGGGCTCTCGGTGACGACGGCTACCCGGTAGGCCTCCAGATTTTCCTTCTCGGCGGCGGCGATGAACTTGTCCGCGTCCTCGGAGGCGACCACGACAGCCATGCGCTCCTGGCTCTCGGAGATGGCCAGCTCGGTGCCGTCCAGGCCGTCGTACTTCTTGCGCACGGCGTCCAGGTCGATCTCCAGCCCGTCGGCCAGCTCGCCGATGGCCACCGACACGCCGCCCGCGCCGAAGTCGTTGCACCGCTTGATGAGCCGGGTGACCTCCCCGTTCCGGAACAGCCGCTGAATCTTCCGCTCCTCGGGGGCATTGCCCTTCTGGACCTCGGAGGCCATGGTGGTCAGCGATTTCTTGTTGTGGCTCTTGGAGGAGCCGGTGGCCCCGCCGATGCCGTCCCGGCCGGTGCGGCCGCCCAGCAGGATGACCACGTCCCCAGGGACGGGCCGCTCCCGGCGTACATTTTCAGCCGGGGCCGCGCCCACCACGGCGCCGCACTCCAGCCGCTTGGCGATGTAGCCCTCGTGGTACACTTCGGCCACATGGCCGGTGGCCAGTCCGATCTGGTTGCCGTAGGAGGAGTAGCCCGCCGCGGCGGTCTGGGCCAGCTTGCGCTGGGGGAGCTTGCCCTCCAGGGTCTGGCCGAGGGGGACCCGGGGGTCGCCGCCGCCTGTAAACCGCATGGCCTGATGGACATAAACCCGGCCGGACAGGGGGTCCCGGATGCAGCCGCCGATG
>CAJUPW010000004.1:27347-119811 GCA_910588635.1 uncultured Oscillospiraceae bacterium
CCTCGCTCTCGTCCAGCTCGGGGAGCAGGCCCCGCTTTTTCAGCACCTTTGTGCCGATGGTGGCGATGTCCATGAGGGTTTGGGGACGGGCGGCGGCCTTCTCCTCTCCATAGACCTCCACCCGGGCGGCAAGGTAGCGCTCATAGGCAGCTTTGACGGCGGGGTCGTCGATCCGGACCTGGTCCAGATGGGTGGAGAAGGTGGTGTGGCGGCAGTGATCGGACCAGTAGGTGTCCACCACCCGCACCTCGGTGATGGTGGGGTCCCGCCGCTCCCAGTCCCGGAAGTAGGTCTGGAGGAATTTCAGGTCGTCCAGATCCATGGCCAGCCCCAGCCGGTCCAGCAAGGCGGCCAGACCGGCCTCGTCCATGGCGGTAAAGCCGGTTACCGTGTCCACGTGGTCGGGGATGGCGTGTTCCCGCACCAGGGTCTCCGGCTTCTCCAGAGAGGCCTCCCGGCTTTCCACCGGGTTGATGAGGAAGGCCTTGATTTTGTCCAAATCCTCCTGCGACAGCCCGCCCCACAGCAGATACAGCTTAGCGTAGGCCACCAGGGGCCGCTCCACCCCGGCCATAAGCTGGATGCACTGGGCGGCGGAGTCCGCCCGCTGGTCGAACTGCCCCGGCAGAGCCTCCACCCCAAACCAGGCACCCGCCATGCGGGGCATGGGATAGTCCTCGTCGTACACCACGTCCACCTGGGGCTCGGAAAAGACAATGTCCTTGGCCCGCCGGTAGACGGCGGGGTCGATCTGCTCCACGTCATACCGGTTCAAAATTTCAACCGACTGGAGCCCGGAAATCCCCAGCTGCTCCCGCAGCTGCCTGCACAGGCCCTGGGCTTCCACGTCGAAGCCCTCTTTTTTCTTGGAGTAGCAGCGGTAAACACTCATGGTCGTTATCCTCCGTTTTTATTTCACATTCCAGTTTTCTATCTGATAAAACACATTTCCCCGCACCGGAGACAGGCCTGACAGCCTGCCCCACTGGGTGAGGACGGAGCCGTTCTTGAAAGCGATGGGAACAATGGGCGTCTGCTCGTTCAGCAGATCGAACAGAGCCAGGGCGGCGGCGGGCTTGTCCTCGGGAGAGGCGGCGTGCATCGTATAGAGCAGGCCGTTGGCCGCCTCGTCGGTCCATCCGCCGTAGTTCAGCGCACCGGAGGAGGACAGCAGGGGGGAGAGGTCAAAGTCGGCAGTGAGGACGGTCTCACCCAGATACAGGTCAAAGTTCCCCACGGCCAGGGCGGCGGTGAAGTCCTCGAAGGACAGCTGCCGCAGCTCCACGGTGAGGCCGGCGGCCTCCAGCTGGTAGGCGATGCGCTGGGCGGCGGAGGCCTTGGCGGTGTTTTCACTGTTTACCAGGAAAACCAGCTCTTTGCCCTGGAGCTTCAGCTCGGATACCTGGGCCGCCAGGCCCTCCGGGTCATAGCCCGGCGCGGCGGACAGGGCGTGCGGGCTGTACAAGGCGCTGTCCGGGTGTACGGGGAGCCGGGCCGGGCGGGCGTGGTTGGCGTAGGAGACGGAGACGGCCGCATCCCGGTCCACCGCCAGGGCCAGGGTCCGGCGGACCTCCGGCGAGCGGCACAGGCCGCTCTGGGTATTGAAGCCCAGGTAGAGAAAATCGGTTGTGGGATAGTCCCAGGTCTGGTAATTGCCCCCGTAGCCCATGGCGCTGGTGGCCATCAGGTCCACATCCGCCAGGGAGACGTCCCCGGCGTCAAAGGCGTAAATCAGATCGTCGCTTTTGCTTGCGCTGTGGAGGGGGATGGACTGGACGGGCAGGACCTTCTCCTTCTGCCACCAGCCGGTCCGGGCGGTGAGGGACGTTCCGTCCTCTGAGAGGACGTAGGGCCCGGTGCCGGCGGGCCGGTCTCCATCCCCCTGGGCGATGGGAATGTCCAGCAGCAGGGGGAGGGAGCCGTTGGGCCGGCGCAAGGTCACGACCACCTGATTGAGGGCCTCCGCCGGAGCGGAAACAGCGGCCACGTCGGCCAGCCTGGCCTGATACCGGCCCCGGTCGGAGCGGGCCAGGTCCAGGGCGGCGGCGACGGCTGCCCCGTCCAGAGGTGCGCCGTCGGAGAAGGTGACGCGGTCGCGCAGGGTGAAGGTCCACACAAGCTTGTCCTCACTGACGGTGCAGCTCTCACACAGCACCGGCTGGGCCTGGAAGGAGGCGTCCACCGCGAACAGGCTCTCGTAGAGCAGAGGGGAAAGCGTGAGGTTGGCCCGGTTGGCGGCCAGGGTGGGGTGGAGGCTGAATTCCGGGTAGAAGGCCAGGGTGAAGGGGATGTCTCTGGGGGGCGGGTCCTCCTTTTGGCCCATGTCCTCCGGGGAAGAGGCGGAACCGGAGAGGTCGGGAATGGTCCCCCCGCCGCAGGCGGTGAGGAAGAGGAGCAGGACGAGGGCAAACGCGGCAATTTGTCGTTTCATGGGCAGTTCCTCTGCAGATAATGGCGTAGGGGGCGGTCTCTGCGCCGCCCTTGACTCCAGGTCTATGATTTACCGGGGCGGCACGGAGGCCGCCCCTACAGGGCTACACAAGCTGGATCATAGCCGCCATGCTCCCCCGGGCGCCCCCCTGGACCCGGTGGGACCAGAATTCGTCCAGCTGGCAGGCGGTGCAGGCGGAGCAGATGGCGATATTCTCCTGCGCCAGTCCCGCCCGCTCCAGCCAGCGGGCGTTGGCCCCTTTCAGATCCACGGAGAACTTGCCCTCCCGGGACAGGGGGCGGACGAAGGGCTCCGCGTCCGGCCCCAGCCGGACGCGCAGACCGTCGGGAACGTCGCGGTGGGTCTCAAAGCAGCACGGGCCGATGCCCGGCCCGATGGCGGCCAGGATGTGCTCCGGCGCACAGCCGTAGTCCCGGACCATGGCTTCCGCCGCCCGGGCGGCGGCGCCGGCGGCGGTGCCCCGCCAGCCGGCGTGGACGGCGGCGATGCAGCGGCGGACCGGGTCGTAGAGCAGGATGGGGATGCAGTCCCCGGAGAAAATAGTGAGGCACACCCCGGACTCGTTGGTGACGAGGCCGTCGGCCTCAAAGGAGCCGGGGGCCTCGGGATGCTCCATGACGTCCGCCCGGCCGACCGGGCGGATGATATCGCTGTGGATCTGATGGTTCTTCACCAGGGCGTTGGGGTCCGTGCCAGCGGCGGCGCAGAAACGGACAAAGTTTTCCCGGACGTTTACCGGGTCGTCCCCCCGGTTGGCCCCCAGGTTCAGGCTGTCCATGGGGGCGGGGGAGACCCCTCCCAGCCGGGTGGAGAAGCCGTGACCCGCCCCGGCCCAGGCCGGGTCCGAACAGGCATAAAAAGAGACGCCATGGCGCTGCTGTCTTGTAATTTCCATGGCGTTCCCCCCACGTTTGAAATGATATTCTATTCTATCCTAAAACCTGTCGGATGGCAACCCCTTTTTATAGCTGTTCCAGCTCCCGCAGAGTGTCCTGAATGGTTCTCTGGGGGATGTAGACCGCCGCCATCTCCTGGAGCTGGGCCAGAGAGAGGGAGCGGGCCGCGCCCACCATGGGATGCTTCATGAATTTGCCGAAGCGGCGCTGGAATACGGCCTTGGACTTCGGGTTGTCCAGCAGCTCTCCGACTGTAATCTGTCTGTTGCGCAGGTCCATGTAAAATCACCTCCGAAACAGTCTATGCGCCTGCGGGCCGAGCCTTGACAAGCGGCTTCCTTGACTTTCACGGCGGAAAGGGCTATACTGCATATTAAGATTTTATTAAGATTGGAGGCGGTTTTGTGACGAAGAAGAAAAAGGGACTGCGCGCTGTCCTCTCCGCCGCCCACGACGCCCTGCGGCGCAAGCGGACGGTGGCGGTGGTCTACTTCACCCTTCGTATCCTGGTCATCGTGATGATGGTGGCCCAATTCTTTAACGGAGACTTCGAGAGCGTCTTTCTTTGCGCCCTGACCCTGGTGCTCTTCCTGCTGCCTACGGTGTTCGAGCGGGCGCTGATGATCGACCTGCCCAATACCATGGAGATCATCATCATGCTCTTCATCTTCGCCGCCGAGATACTGGGGGAGATCAGCTCCTTTTACACCACCTTCAAGGGCTGGGACACCATCCTCCACACCTTGAACGGCTTTCTCTGCGCCGCCATCGGCTTCGCCCTGGTGGACATGCTCAACCGCACGGAAAAGTTCTCCCTGTCCCTGTCGCCGGTGTTCATGTCCATTGTGGCCTTCTGCTTTTCCATGACCATCGGGGTGCTGTGGGAGTTCTTCGAGTGCGGTATGGACCAGCTGATGGCCCTGGACATGCAGAAGGACGCCGTGGTCCACTCCATCTCCTCCGTCATGCTGGACCCCACCGGGAAGAATAACCGGGTGCTCATTGAGAACATCGTGGACACCATAGTGGTCACGGCGGACGGCAGGCAGATATCCCTGGGCCTGGGGGGCTATCTGGACATCGGCATCCTGGACACCATGAAAGACCTGTTCGTCAACTTCATCGGCGCGGTGGTTTTTTCTGTCATCGGCTATTTCTACGTCAAGACCCGGGGCAAGGGGAAGTTTGCCAGCCGGTTTATCCCCCAGGTGGTGGAGGTCCAGCCCGAGGACATCGACCCCCGCCAGCCGAAATTTTTCAAAAAGACGAAAAAAACTTCTCTGCCGGAGGAATAGACCGGAGCGGCGCGCGTCATACTAAGGCCATCCGAAACAAGGAGGGTTTAGTATCATGACTGACAGGAAAACCTGCAACACCAGCATCAAGTGTTCCGTTGACACTTGCGCCTACAATGACCGCGCCCAGAACTGCTGCTCCCTGAACTCCATCAAGGTGGGCTGCTGCGACTGCTCCCCCACCAAGTGCGAGGGAACCGAGTGCGCCTCCTTCAAGCTGGGCGCGAAATAAAAGGCAAAACGCTCCGCCGGGACGGCGGAGCGTTTTTCATATCTATCCCAGATAGAGCCCATAGTAGCCCATAAGGGCCATGGCCATCAGCCCGGCGGTGATGAGCTGGATGGGAACTCCGCGAAAGGCCCGGGGGCAGCGGTTCAGGTCCACTTCCTTCTGCAGACTGGCAAAGCTGGCCAGAGCCAGGGTGGCGCCCACGCCGCCGCACAGGGCGTAGAGGAGGGCGGAGCCCAGTCCGTAGCTGCGCTGGGCCACCAGCAGGGCGGTGCCCAGGGCGGCGCAGTTGGTGGAGATGGAGGCCAGATTGCCGTCCGCCCGGCGGGACAGCTCGGGGACGCAGGCGCGGAGAAAGCGGCGCAGTCCGGCAACCAGGGCGGGGATGAGCAAGGCAAAGGCCAGCACCCGGAAGTGCGCCCAGCCGTACCGGCTGAGCAGCCAGAAGTCGATGAGCCAGGCGCACAGCTCCCCCAGCACCATGACTACGGTGAGGCAGATGCCGGTGCGCAAAGCCTCCCGGGGCTGAGAGAAGGACTCCCGGTGGGTGCCGATGCCCGTGCAGGAGACCAGCACCAGATTTTCCGACAACAGGGCGGCCAGGGCCACCCCCGCCAATTCAAGGGCGGTGTTCACTGCTCTTTCCCCCCTTTACTGCGTATCTTCATAGTTGATCTCCCCCGAGGTGTCCAGATTGGCCACGATGTTCAGCGCCCGGTTGACCCCGGCGGTGATGGCCTTGGAGGTGGCGGTGGCGCCGCTGACGGCGTCCATGGAGTTGGGTCCGGAGGTGCGGATGGTGCCAGACCGGCCCACATACCGGGCCAGGGCGGCGGAGGTCATGGCCGCGGTGCCCACCCGGTGGGTCTCATTGTGGCTGTTGACGGCCACGCCGGTGACGGCACCGTTCAGGTCTACGCCCACCGTCATGGTGATGGGGCCGGCAAAGCCCTGGCTATGGACCTCCACGCAGTAGCCCAGCAAGTGGCCCTCGGCGTCGTAGCCGGCGATGATGGACATGGCTCCGGCGGCCCGGTAGGGGGTCTCGACCCCCACGGCGGCCTGGGGCATGGCCTGAGTCAGGATTTTGTGCTGGGCCTGGACCTCCGCCCGGGCGGTGTTCAGATCGGTAAAGCGGTGGACCCCAAAGACCACAGCGCAGGTGACCGCGAAAACGCCGGCCAGCGGCCCCACGGTTTTCAGGAGAGCCCGCAGCAGGTCCAGGTAGGCCTCGCCGGGCGCCTGGCCCTCCCGGGGCTTGGGGATGCGGAGGTTCAGCCTGGGGCGGACGAACTTGATTTTGGACAGTTCGGCAAGCCACCGGGCCAGAACGGCCCTGGTGGCGGCAAAGTTGCCGATGCCGAAGCGCCGGGGCAGGCCCAGCCTATCCAGCAGCCAGACGGTGCAGTTCATGGTAAGGATGGCCCAGCCCACTCCCTCCGGGTAGGGGCTGCTGCCGCGCAGCAGCACGGTGAGCAGACCGCAGCCCACGCCGTACATCACCTGGCCCCGGGGGGTGACCGGGGAGGTGGCGGGGTCGGTGGCGAAAAAGATCGCGCCCATCAGCAGGCCGCCGCCCATGAGCTGGTAGGCGGTCCAGACGGGGGGAGAGACCCCCGCGGGGGCGGAGAGCAAGGCAATTGCAGCCACCGTCCCCAGGTAGGACAGGGGGACCCGGGCAGAGATCACCCGGCGCAGCAGCAGGTAGCCCAGCCCCAACAGGAGCATGAAAGCGGAAATTTCACCCATGCAGCCGCCCCGCCGGCCCAGAAACATGAGGTCCAGGGAGACGGGGGGGAGGGAACCCTCGTGAAGAAAGGACATGGGTGTGGCGGCAGACACCGCATCCGGATTGGTCATGGACAGCCTCTGCATGGGCTGGGGCCAAGTGGTCATCAGCATGGGCAAGGTGCCAGCCAGCATCCGGCCGGCCAGGGCGGGGTTCATGAAGTTCCGGCCCAGGCCGCCGTAGAACTGTTTCACCACGATGACGGCGAAGCAAGCCCCCATCACCGGCACCCAGAAGGGGGTGCTGGCAGGCAGGCTGAGGGCCAGCAGCAGGCCGGTGACGCAGGCGGACAGATCGCCGATGGACAGGCTCTGGCGGGTAAGCAGCCGGTAGAGCAGCTCAAAGCCGACGCTGGACGCCACCGAAACGGCGCACAGAGCCAGCACACGGGGTCCGAAGAAAAATACTGCCATGCCCAAGGCGGGGAGCAGGGCGACAATCACGTCCAGCATCATGGCGCGGGTGGTGGAGGACTGACGCAGCTGGGGGGGCAGGCGCTTGGGGGTGTATACGGCGCTCACCTGTTGGCCACCCCCCGTCTCAAAAGGGCGGCGGCGGAGGCCACCGTCTCCACCAGAGGAATCTGGGCGGGACAGATGAAGGAGCAGCAGCCGCAGGCATTGCAGTCCTCCAGGTGGTACTTGGCCAGCTTGTCCAGGTCCTGTTCCTCCAGAGCCCGGCGGATGATGGTAGGGGCCAGGTGCATGGGACAGGCGGCCACGCACTTGCCGCACCGGATGCACACCCCGGAGGGGATGTCCGGCTTATGTTCCCAGCTGGTGAGGCAGACCAGGCTGTTGGTGTCCTTGGTCACCGGCGCGTTCAGATCGGTGAGGGCAATGCCCATCATAGGTCCGCCGATGAGCATGCGGTCGGCCTCCTCCCGCAGGCCGCCGCAGGTCTCCAGCAGGTGGCGCAGGGGGGTTCCGATGGGCACCCACAGATTCCGGGGACGGGTGACCGCTCCGCCGGTGACGGTGACAGCCCGGTGCGTGAGAGGGCGGCCCATAAACAGGGCGTCGTGGATGGCGTACACGGTGGCCACGTTGAATACGGCGCACTTCACGTCCAGGGGGGAGCCCCCGGGGGGCACCTCCCGGCCGGTGACGGTCTGGATGATCTGCTTTTCCGCCCCCAGGGGGTAGCAGGTGCGCACGGGGAGAATCTGCACCCGGCCGCCGCTGCGGCGCAGGCGGCGCTCCACAGCCTCCACGGCATTGAGCTTATCCCCCTCTGTGACCAGGACGACCCGCTCGCACTGTAAACACTGGGACAGGGCCTGGGCGCCCCGGAGGATGCGCTCCCCCCGCTCCAGCAGCAGGCGGTAGTCCGATGTGACGTAGGGCTCGCACTCGGCGGCGTTGACGATCAGGGTGTCAATCTTCCCGGCGGAGCGGAAGATTTTCTCCCAGGTGGGGAAACAGCCGCCCCCCATGCCCACAATCCCCGCCTCAGCCACCCGTTCCACCATCTGTTCCAGAGTGAACTGGCGGGGGTCCAGAGGGGGCATGTTGCCGGGATAGGGTGAGCTGCGGTCGTCATTATGGATGACAATGGCGGGGGACCGCCCGCCCCAGGGGTGGGGCCGGTCCTCAATGGCGATCACCCGGCCGGAGACGCTGGCGTGGGCCGCCGCCCCGGTCTGTCCCCGCCGGGCGATGGGCTGGCCTACCGTCACCGGGTCGCCGGGCCGGACCATGGGGGTAGCGGGGCCGTCGGCGCACATGACCAGGGGGATGACGACCTCCTTGGAGGTCTGGGAGAGACGGGCCATGGGCTTGCGGCGGGTGATGCCTTTGCGCGTGGCGGGATACACTCCGCCAAAGAAGGAATGGGTCATATGGAATCCTCCCCGCATCCTGCCGGAAAACGGAATCTCGACAAAATGCGCGTGTCAATTCGATATTTCTACATATTACATCATAATGCAAAAGAGGGGTTCTGTCCAGCTTTTTTCTGAAAATCACCTCGCCGCCGGCTGCCGGATACAATGCAGGCAGCATACTTGACAAATAAAGCGCCCGGTAGTATCATCTTTTTGAAAGTTTTGTGCTTTCAAATGAAAAGATTGGGAGGTAACTGATGATGAACAAATTGACGCGCCGCCTGTTTTCCTTTGCCCTGGCGGCGGCACTGACGGCGGGTCTGTGCCTGCCTGCCTTTGCCTATGGGAATTTCAAATACCCCAGCGCCTATTGGAAGCTTCATAGCGCCTGGGAGGCGGCGGCCGGCGACCCGGACCAGGTGATTTCGGTGGCCCAAAAGACATACGATCTGCTCAACCCCCTGGGACTGGGCCAGGACGTGTGCGAGAACCTGGAGCCAAAGGCAATGATGGCCTCCTGGGCCTGCGAGGTCAAGGGAGACATCGCGGGCGCAATCACCTGGGCGGAGCGGGAGCGCACCTACGCCAAGTGGCTGACCGAGTGCGGCCTGACCCCCTCCTATGCCGACAGATATGACTATACCGACCTGATTCAGAGCATTGACGCGCGTCTGGAGTATCTGCGCGCGGCGCAGACGGTGACCGTCTATGCCCAGAGCGACGGCAGCGCCTCCCCCTATGCCGCGGGCCCCCGGACCGGCACCTGGTACGGCGCCCCTGTGGACGGCTCCCGGTCCGATACAAACGCCGCCCTGATGTATGTCACCTTCCAGGACAGCTACTCGGTGGAGTACTGGATCGACTACTACAGCAGGACCTCCGAAAGCTTCCGCAAGGCGGCCGACGGCGGCGTGATCGAGGTAGCCTGGAACTTCAGCCCCGAGAATACCTCCGGGGCCCGGGCGGTCCTGGGCGCCGACAGCTATATCGCCGAGAGCCTGCGGGCCCTGGGCGGCCTGAACGCCACCGTCCTGCTGCGGGTGGGCGCCGAGATGAACTGCTGGAGCGAGTGCGACCCGGAGGTCTACAAGCAGGCGTTCCGGAAGGTGGCCTCCGCCGCCCGGTCTTACTCCAACATTCAGATGGTATTCTCTCCCAACGACATCAGCAACCGGAACGTGACCTGCGCCGACTACTATCCGGGGGACGGGTATGTGGACTGGATCGGCATGTCTACCTACCACAATACCCAGTATGTCAGCTATGACAAGAGCCGGGGCGTCGCCTCCTACACCTTCGGCTACGATAAATATTACGATGACGCCTTCTACGGCGTGGGCATCTACGACCACGATCCTCTGATTACCGTCAAGCCCATCATCGACCTGGCCAAGGCTCACAACAAGCCTGTGATGGTCAGCGAGTGCGGCTTCTCCTACCGGGACAAAACCAGCGGCCAGGACCTGACGGCCTTTGCCAGCGAACAGATGAACTGGTTCTACTCCTATATCAATATGGTCTACCCCCAGGTGAAGGCCGTGTTCTACTTTGACACCGCCTTCCGGGGGAGCGACTTCGAGTACTCCCTGGCTGGCTCCCCCACCCTCAGCTCCACATATGAGAAGGCCATCCGGGAAAATGGCGCCTACCTGTCTGACGTGAAGGGGACCGCCACCGGCTGGACCACTCTGGACAAGGCGTCGCTGACGGGCCGGAACACCTTGCGTCTGGCCGCCTACGCCAGCCTCCCCGGCAAGCACGGCACTACCGTGACCTACTATGTGGACGGGAAGCAGGTCCACTCCGCCAGCCAGGCCCCCTTCTACTATAACCTGGACCTGAGCGCCCTGGGCGGCGGCAGCCACACCCTCAGGGTGGAGGCCGCAGGCGGACAGTTCAAGAGCTCCAGCCAAACCTATACCCTCCGGCTGGGCGGGAGCACCGCGCCTGTGACCCCTGAGCAGCCCGAAAAGCCTGCCGCCGAGGTCAAGGCTATGCCCACCAACGACAAGCTGACCTGTGACGGCCAGCTCCAGAACGCCACCGTGTACAAGATCGGCGGAAGCAACTTCTTCAAGATCCGCGACCTGGCCGCCATGCTCAACGGCACAGAAAAGCAGTTCTCCGTGGGCTACGACGGCGCAGCCAAGGCGGTCACCGCCACCTCCGGGCAGCCCTACGAGGGCACCGGAAAGGAGCTGGCCGGCGCGGCCGCCGGCGGGGAGCAGACGGCCCAGGTGAGCAATGATTCCATCTATATCAACGGCGAAAAGACCACGGTCAGCGTGTACAAGATCGGCGGGAGCAACTACTTCAAGCTCCGCGACCTGGGCAAGGCCCTCAACTTCTATGTAGGCTATGAGGGCGGAAAGGGCATGTATATCGAGACAGACAAGCCCTACGAGTAAGACTTATATGGTGAAGGCCCGCCCCCTCGGGGGCGGGCCGTTTTCTATCTACCGCCGGGCGGACCGCTGCTCCGGCCGGCGCTGAATGCCGATCCGGGCGGCGTGGGGGCCCACCTCGGCCCAGGGGGCCAGAAAGGTGCCCACGCCCAGCCCGCGGGCCACCTCCACCTTGCGGCGCAGGGTGTCGCCGTCGTCAAAGAGGACAAAGTGCGCGCCGGTCTCCCGGCTCATGTAGGTGAAGTAGCGGGCGCACAGCTCCCCGGAGAAGAAAACGGAGGGGGACAGCCGCCCCTTCAGCTCCTCCAGCTCCTGGCGGGTGAGAGGCTGGCCGCCGCCGGTGGGGGAGGGGAGATAGAAGTCCTCCGCCCGCTTCTCCAGGGCCAGGACCACCCGGCTCTCCCCAAAGCGCTCCAGGGCCTCCTCCAGCCGCCGCCGGAGGGAGCCCCCCGACAGGGCGGAAGGGATCATCACCCTGGCGTGGGGAGCGGCCTGGCCGTAGCGCTCGGGGACAATCAGGGTCCAGCCCCGGCGGGCGAAGGGTTCATCCAGGGCGGCGGTGATCTGCTCCAGGGGGGGCAGGTGATTTTCAAAGTCCAGGACCGCCCCGGAGAACCCCCGGGCCAGGGTCTCCCGGATGATCTCCTGACACAGCGGGCCGGTGGGTCCCAGGCCGTCGAACTGCTTGTCGTCCACCACCATCAGCCCGCCTCTGGGCGGGGCCGCGCCCTCCGCCCGAAACAGATGGGGCCCCGGTCCCAGCCGGTAGGCCAGGTGAGCGGGGGTGGCCTGCCAGCCCCGGAGGGCGGGGAGCTGCCTGGGCGGCAGAGTAATAATAAAGGTGTCCATGGGACTTCCCCCTTGTCCGAAATTTCAACCTGTGATATACTACGCTATACACACTATGAAATCAGACGAGAGGTTAGAACCATGTCCTTATCACCCATACCCCGGGGGGTCTACCCCTCGGTGACGGATATTGACCCCAAGGCCCTGGCCGCCAAGGGGGTGCGCCTGGTGCTGGCCGACCTGGACAATACCCTGGCGCCCTACAAGGTGACCCAGCCGTCTCCGGAGATCATTGCCTGGAAGGAGGCGCTGAGGGCCAGCGGGATCGAGCTGTTCCTGCTGTCCAACAGCCGCAAGCCGGGCCGGGCGCAGAGGTTTGCCGAAAAGCTGGGCATCCCCTGTCAGGGCCATTCGGGCAAGCCGAGGAGAGCGGGCTATCTCCGGGCCATGGAGCGCCTGGGCTGTACGCCGGAGGAGACCGTCATGGTGGGGGACCAGATATTCACCGACACTCTGGGGGCCAACAACGCCGGGGTGACCCCCTTGCTGGTGGAGCCAATCCGTCTGGCGGGCAACCCGGGGCGGTACGTCCGGTACGCCGTGGAGACCCCCTTCCGACTGCTGGGGAGGAGGAAGCCCTTTCTATGAGCGCCAAATTCGGCCCGGCGGGCAACTCAGACAGCTTTTCCAAGGCCCACAGGTCCTCTCTGGCCGCCCCCAAATGGATTGCGGACTTCGGCCTGGACTGCTACGAGTACCAGTGCGGCAAGGGGGTCCATGTGGGGGAGGAAACCGCCGTCAAAATCGGGGAGAACGCCCGGGCGGCGGGAATTTCCCTGTCCCTCCACGCCCCCTATTTCATCAATCTGGCCAACCCGGACCCGGACGCCCTGAAAAAGACCGTCGGCTACATCACCGCCGCCTGTCAGGCGGCCCGGTGGATGGGTGCGGGGCGGGTGGTCATCCACTCCGGGGCGCTGATGGGGCGTGACCGCCGGGAGGCGCTGGAAATCGCCAAAAAGTCCCTGGTGGAGGTAATAGCCGCCTGTGACGGCCAGGGCTTCGGCCATATCGCCCTCTGCCCCGAGACCATGGGCAAGCTGGGCCAGCTTGGCGACCTGGACGAGGTGCTGGAGCTGTGCGCCCTGGACGGGCGGCTGGTGCCCTGTATCGACTTCGGCCACCTCTACGCCCGCTCCCTGGGGGCGGACGACGGAGCGGAGGCCTTCTCCCGGATGCTGGACCGGGTGGCCGGGGCGCTGGGGCCGGATCGGGCAGGCGCTTTTCACAGCCACTTTTCCCACATTGAGTTCACCCCCAAGGGCGGGGAGAAATGCCACCGCACCTTCGGCGACGACGGAGGCTACGGCCCAAGCTGGGCCCCGCTGGCGGCGGAAATCGCCCGCCGGGGCTGGTCGCCGACGTTTATCTGCGAGTCCGCCGGCACCCAGGCCGAGGACGCGCGCGCCATGAAACAAATTTATCAGGAGTGTCTGCCATGAACCACATTGAAAAAATTGCCGCCCGGCTGCCCGAGTACGGCCTGGACGCCATGATGATTACCAGCGAATCCGGGGAGCGGTACGCCCTGGGCTTCCACGGAGAGGGCCTGCTGCTGGTGACCCGGGACGCTGCCCGATACTCCACCGACGGCCGGTACATCGAGGCCGCCCGGGAGCAGATCAGCGGGGCGGAAATCTGCCTCACCACCCCGGAGAAGGGGCACATAGCCTTTGCCAGGGAGTATATTGAGGCCAGACAGCTGCACAACGTCGGCTTTGAGAGCGGCGCCGTGACGGTGGACGGCCACAAAAAGTACGCTCAGGCCCTACCCTGTGTCCTCACCCCCGCCCAGGACCTGCTGGACGGCCTGCGCGCCTCCAAGGACGAGGGGGAGCTGGCCCTCATGCGCCGGGCCCAGGAGATTACCGACGAGGCCTTCAAGGCCATTCTCAGCTTCATCCGCCCCGGTATGACCGAGCGGGAGATCGCCGCCCGGCTGGTGTACGAGCTGCTCAGCCGGGGGGGCGAGAAGGTGTCCTTCGACCCCATCGTGGCCGCCGGTCCCAACGGCTCCCGGCCCCACGCCGTCCCCGGGGACCAGATTGTGGAGACAGGCATGTTCATCACCATGGACTTCGGCTGCAAGGTGGGGGGCTACTGCTCCGACATGACCCGCACCGTGGCCCTGGGCCAGCCCACCCAGGAGATGGAGGAGGTGTACGCCGCCGTGCTGGCCGCCCAGAAGGCGGGCATCAACGCCGCCCGGGCGGGGGTCACCGGACAGGAGATCGACGCCGCCGCACGGAACGTCCTCCGGGAGGCCGGGTACGGGGACTACTTCTCTCACGGCTTCGGACACTCTCTGGGAGTGGACATCCACGAGTCCCCCAACGCCAGCTCCAAGGAGAAGCGTCCCATGCCCGTGGGGGCGGTCATCTCCGCCGAACCGGGGGTCTATATCCCGGGAAAGTTCGGGGTGCGCATCGAGGACGTGCTGATTTTGAACGAGACCGGCCGGGAGGACATCACCCGCTCTCCCAAGGACCTGATTGTACTGTGATGGGCAAGGAAAAAACCTGCTGCTTCACCGGCCACCGGCCCGACAAGCTGCCCTGGGGGGAGGACGAGGCCGATCCCCGGTGCCTGCGGCTGAAGAGGGCCGTTGCCCGGGCGGTGGAGGACGCCTATGTGTCGGGAATCCGGCACTTCATCTCCGGCATGGCCCGGGGGGTGGACCTGTACTGCGCCGAGGCGGTGCTGGAATTGCGGGAGGCGGAGCCGGACATCCTTCTGGAGTGCGCCCGGCCCTGTGAGACCCAGGCGGACGGCTGGCCGGCGGCGGAGCGGGAACGCTACAACGCCATCCTGGAGCGGTGCAATTACGAGACCCTGGTCCAGCACAGCTACGACCGCTTCTGCATGATCCGCCGCAACCGATACATGGTGGACCGATCCGATATGCTCATCGCCGTCTACAACGGGGCGCCCAAGGGGGGGACTTTCCAGACCCTGGCCTATGCCATGAAGAAAGGACTGACCATCCACACCATCGACCTGGAGGACTTTCTATGAACACCCTGATGCACATGTGCTGCGCTCCCTGTGCCAACCGGCCCATTGCCCTCCTCCGAGAGGAGGGGATTTCGGTGACCGGCTTCTGGTTCAACCCCAACATCCACCCCTACACCGAGTACCAGGCCCGGAAGCGCACCCTGGAGGACTACGCCAGGGAGATCGGCATGAAGCTGGTCATCGGCGGGACCTACGACCTGCGCTCCTTTATCACCGCCGTGGCCGGGGACATCGACGGCCGGTGCGCATACTGCTACCGGGTGCGCATGGAGGAGACGGCCCGGTACGCCGCCGCCAACGGCTGCGACAGCTTTACCACCTCGCTGCTGATTTCCCCCTACCAGAACCACGAGGCCATCGCGGCGGCCGCCCGGGAGATGGGGGAGAAATATGGGGTGGCCTTCCTCTACCGGGACTTCCGCCCCCTGTTTCAGGAGGGCCAGCAGTTTGCCCGGGACCACGGCTTCTACATGCAGAAGTATTGCGGCTGCATTTTCAGCGAGGAGGAACGGTATATGGCGGCCAGGCGGAGGAAGAAGGCTGCTCAAAGCAAAAGTAACGAATCATGATAGGGTTTTCATTGCATTTTATGAGAAAAATTGTACCTCCTGCCATACTGTGAACCAGAATCAGGTTTGCGGTATGGCAGGAGGTACAATCATGATGAAAAAGTTTGGCAAGCTGGCGCTGACCCTGTTCAGCGCCGCCTCTGCGGCGGCAAGCATCTGTTTTTCATGGGGCGGGCACATCGAATGACCGCGACGCGGTTACGCGTCCTGTAAGGCGTCTTGGAAGGCCTCCAGAAGTTTCTCTTTCACGAAGGGCTTGTCGATAAATCCCTTGGCTCCGATCTGCTCGGCCTCTTTGAACGTATCGTCATAGGCCAGAGAGGACACCATAAGAATTTTCGCGTCCGGGTAGTCCTCCAGGATAGCCTGGGCGGCCTCCAGCCCGTCCATGCCGGGCATGATGATGTCCATGGTCACCAGATCCGGGGCGACCTCCCCGTATTGGGCCACAGCCTCCTCGCCGTCCCGGCAGTAGGCCGCCACCTCATAGTCCGTACCTTGAAGCAGATTTTTCATCTGCATGCAGATCATCCGGGAATCGTCCACTACCATAACTCGTTTTGCCATTTTAAATTCGCCTCTTTCTGTCAAATAAAGCAAGTTTCAGGGACCGCGGGCTACCGCGGGACATGGTGCGTCAACTGGGCGCCTTCCTTCTGCGCGTCGGCGTATGTAAGCATAAACTGCGTCTGATGATTCTCAGGGGTGTAGCGTCCATGGTAAAAAGCAGGGATGCTGAAGCGCGCGGGCACGCTGGTCTCACGAAACAGGATGGCGGCGATCTTTCCGCACAGAATGTTGAAATACTCCTTGCAGAAGTCCTCCATATCCTGCTGGGTAAGCTCCTCCTCTCCCAGGGCGTTCCGGGCCATGCGAAAGACCAGCTCGGTATCCGCGCACAGGGTCAGGCTGGT
Source organism: uncultured Oscillospiraceae bacterium (assembly GCA_910588635.1). Lineage (GTDB taxonomy): Bacteria > Bacillota > Clostridia > Oscillospirales > Oscillospiraceae > Lawsonibacter. The sequence goes on from CAJUPW010000004.1 coordinate 43,586, forward strand.
GTGAAATCCTTTGCTGAAGGAGATATGCACCGTGCACAGATTTTCGTTGGGAGTCTCGCCGCTGGGGAAGAGCTGAACCCCGGCCGTCTGTTCCGTCACTTCCCGGACGGCTTCGTCCAGCAGGTTCGACAATTCCTGCTGCGACAGGGCTGTATTCATAAGCTCACTTCCTTTCCACCCAATTCAGATCAGATGTATCCCGTCCTCCTGCAGTGTGGCCGCGCAAGGGGAGAGCCTGTCGTTAAAATGATGGGTGACGCTGTCGATGGTCAGCACCGCCCCCGGGAACACAGTGTTGCATGTCATCCGCCGCAGGCCGGGGTCCTGACCCTCCAGAACCTGCTGGAGCTTTTCCTTTTGGAGCTCCTCCAGCCTGCCCCGGCTGAGGGTAAGCTGCATGCGCAGTTTGCCCATATGACTGATCTTGCTGGGACTGTCCGGCTGGCGGTCTATGCTTTCCATCGTATCCTGCAGCTCCTGAACCTCCTTGGTCAGCAGCTCATAGTCAAATTCCTCACAGGGCTGGCCGCCCAGAACGATGTCCGTCCGGTTTCCCACCCGGGAGCCGATTACTCCCGCGCTCACCTCGTGGGCGGCGTGGACCTTTCCGCCGATAATGCTCTGGTGGCCGGTACGCACCGTCACCGCGCCGCCGCAGTAGACGTCACAGTTGATAATGCACTCCGTCTCCAGGTCCATCTTGGCGTAGATGCAGCTGTTTTCCAAGTATTTGGCGAAAATATTCCGTTGAGCCCGGATCACGGCCTGATTGTCCCCTTGTACACCCCTGGCCACGATCAGGTCCCGACCGGCCTCCACCGTACAGGCCTCCACCACGCCGTCCACCGTGATGGTCCCCATGGCCCGGACGCTGAAGCCGCTGCAGATGTCCCCGTGGATACAGACATCCCCCAAAAAATTGATATTCCCCACGGAAAAATCCACATTTCCCGGAATATCCAGCACCGGCTTGACCTGAAAGCTGCGGCCGCTGAACTCCACATGGCCGGCTATCGTGGACACCAGCGTCCGCCCATCCTCCGACAAAGCTGTGTTGCGCCCCTTGGGCGCCGCGGCCGGTTTGCCGTTCTTGGCCGTGACCGCCTTGCCCTGGACCGTCCGGCCCGGTATTCCGTCGGTGGGCGGGATGATACGGCAGATCACGCCCCCCTTTTCCACATTATGGATAAAATGCAGGTCGGAGTAGTCCGCCCGGTTGTTCTCATCTATGGTAAGCTTCCGCTCCTCCGTGCGTGGGAACATATCCACCACCCGGCCGTCCAGGCCGTTTGCCGGCGGGGTGCCCCGGGCCACCGGGAAGAGCTTGAAGTAGCGCTCCGGGTCCTGGGGGATGGCGTTGAGCAGCTCCTCGTCTATGCCGCAGCGCACCTCCTGCTCCGCCAGTGTCCGGTCCAGGTCGGACCACTCCACCTGCCGGCCGTCTCCCACCGGGGGATAAATCAGCAGCCAGGCCGACAGACAGTCCTTGGACAGAAAAACCACCGCCTGGGCGTCCAGGTCGGGCAGCGAAAACTCCCCCTCTTCCTTGCGGTGGGCGCGCAGCGCCTCAAAGCGCTTGTTGGCCGTGGCGTTAATCAGCATTTTCAGCCGCAGCAGCTCCGCCTGGGCCTCCGCCTCAGGCAGAGGAGGCTCACCCGGCCCCTCCAGCGTCAGATCGGGCAGCGGCAGCCAGCCCGACTGCTCGTTGTAGACGCTTCTGAGCTTGAAAAGGCTGTGCTCCCGGGGCAGCTCAAGCTTGTGGCACGCCGGATTCTCAGGCGGCGGCGCGTCCTCGGACGGCTGATCCAGAAGCTCCTCCTCTTCCAGATCCTCCTGCTCCTCCGGCCTGCCGCCAAACAGACGGGATAGAAATGAGTTCTTAAATTCCATGCTTTCCCCTCCCCTTCCGCCGCCTCCCGGCGGGCTTAATTTTTTCTTAACATGTATTTTACCAGACAGACCGCCATTAAGCAAATGATTTTTGTTGATTTATTCTTAAAAATAAAAACGGCGCACGGGGTTGCCGTGCGCCGCTGCTCATATCTGTATCATTTGTGATTGCTTCTGCGCCAGATGCCCATTTTCTCGGCGTCCTGAATGAGCTGTTCCCTGAACTGGGGGGCGGCGATGGAGATGATGGCCTCGGCCCGCTCCCAGGTGGACAGGCCCTTGAGATTAATCATGCCGTGCTCGGTGACGATGTACTGCACGCAGGAGCGGGGGTCGGTGGCGATGGAGCCGGGGGTGAGGGTGGGGACGATGCGGCTCTTCACGGCGCCGTCCTTGCCGGTGACGGTGGAGGACATGCAGATAAAGCTCTTGCCCCCATTGGACAGATAGGCGCCCATGACAAAGTCCAGCTGGCCGCCGGTGCCGGAGATGTGCTTCAGACCCGCGGATTCGGCGTTGACCTGGCCGAACAGGTCCATGTCAATGGCGTTGTTGATAGAGATGAAGTTATCCAGCTGGGCCAGAACGCGGACATCGTTGGTATAGTCCACTGGAGCGGCCATGACGGCGGGGTTGCGGTCCACATAGTCGTAGAGCTTCTGGGTGCCGGCGGCAAAGGCGTAGACCTGCCGGCCCCTGTCCAGGGCCTTGTTCCGCCCGGTGAGCTTGCCTGCCATGGCCATGTCCACAAAGCCGTCCACGTACATCTCGGTGTGGACGCCCAGGTCCTTCAGATCGGACTGGGCGATCATGGAGCCCACGGTGTTGGGCATACCTCCGATGCCAAGCTGGAGACAGGCCCCGTTGGGAATCTGCTCCACGATGAGCCTGGCTACCGCCCGGTCCACGTCGGTAGGCTCGCCGCCCCCGCCCAGCTGGGCCACGGCGGGGTTGTCGCCCTCCACCACGCAGTCCACATCGGCGATGTTGATCTCGCTGCTGGTGAGGCCATAGACCCAGGGCAGGTTCTGGTTGACCTCTACGATGATGGTCTTGGCCTTGTCCAGCATGTCGTGGAGGTGGGAGGCGGCCAGGGCGTAGCTGAAGTTGCCGTGGCTGTCCATGGGGGTGACCTGGATCATGGCCACGTCCACGGACACGTTCTCCCGATAGAAACGGGGCAGCTCAGAGTAGCGCATGGGGGCGAAGAAGCCCATCCCCTTGGCGATGACCTTCCGGTCGATGCCGGAGCAGTGCCAGGAGTGCCAGGTGAAGTGGTCCCCGGCGTCGTCGGCCTTGGCGATCTCGGGCATCCACATGGTGACGCCCCCCCGCACCTTTACGTCGCTGAGCTCGTCCTTCCGGGCGGCCAGGGCGCGGTCCAGAGTCACGGGATGGTTGGTGCACCAGCCGTAGTCCACCCAGTCGCCTGACTTGACCACTTTCACCGCCTGCTCGGGTGTGGTCAGCTTCTGCTGGTAAAGAGCCTGATAATCCATATTGATCTCCTCCTATGTTTGTTTATGTAGGGGCCGCCGCCCTCGGCGGCCCGTTTTCAATAAATGATGCGCTGTCCTGCGGGCCGCCCAAGGGGGCGGCCCCTGCAGGGCGGGCAGATTACCGGTCAATATCCAGATAGTAGGGCTTCATCAGACTGGCCTGCTCGGTGGAGTCCTTGGGCTGATTTTTTCGGGGCGGCTCGGGAGGTACACGCCGGTCCCGGCGGGGGGACCTGGAGAGTCCGCTCTTTTTTGAGGGAGCGGCCTTTCTGGGCGGCTCCTGCTTTGCCTTGACGGGCTTCTGAGCTTTTTTCAGCTGCTCCGTCCGGGCAGATTTCTGTGCCTTTCCGGACTGCTTCGCCTTGACGGGCGTCTGGGCCTTCTCAGGCCGTTCCGCTCTGGCCTTTCGGGGCTCCTCCGCTTTCTTTTTCGGCTGCTTTTTCTCACCCTTGGGCAGGATGGAGGACAGCAGAGACCGCCTCGGGGCCAGCAGCCGGGCGGTGGCGTCCATGACGGTGTCGCTGTCCAGGGGGTTGGGCCGGTAGAACTCGGTGTTGGGCATGGCGTTGCCGGTGTCGATCAGAGCGCCGGGCCGTACGCCCCGCTTGGGAGCGGAGGGAGGCGTGGGCAGATAGTCAAAAGCGTCCTCCTCCGCGGGGGACGGGGTGGGACGGAGGATGACCTCCTCGGGCAGTCCGCCGGCCTTTTTCTTCCGGCGGCGCTTCTTCCTGGGTTCAGCCTGTGCCGCCTCAACGGCCTTCGCCGCCTCCAGCCCGGCCTGCTCGGCGGCTTTTTTGGCCTCCTCCCGCGCCCGGCGCAGCTCCCGGGCGGCCTGCCTGGCCTCCTGATCCTCCTCGTTGATGATCTTGCCGTTCTTGTCCCGCTTAGGGGCCTCGAACACCCGCATGGGGAAGGGGTGGTCCTCCACCAGGGGCACCTTCCTGCCGATGAGTCTCTCAATGTCCTTCAGGAGGGGCTTCTCCCCGAAATCGCAGAAGGCGATGGCCTCGCCCTCTCTTCCCGCCCGGCCGGTACGGCCGATGCGGTGGACGTAGGTCTCGGGCACCTCGGGCAGGTTGTAGTTGAACACATGGGACAGCTCCTCAATGTCCAGCCCACGGGCGGCGATATCGGTGGCCACCAGACAGCGGACGCGCCCGGCCTTGAAGTCGGCCAGCGCCTGTTGGCGGGCGGTCTGGCTCTTGTTGCCGTGGATGGCGGCGGCGGAGATGCCCGCCTTGGACAGATCCCGGGCCACCTTGTTGGCCCCGTGCTTGGTGCGGGTGAACACCAGGGCGTTCTTGACCCGCTTCTCCTCTACCAGGTGTGCCAGCAGATTGGTCTTGTTCCCCTTGTCCACCAGGTAAAGGGACTGGCGGATCACCTCCACCGGGGAGGAGATGGGGTCCACCGCCACCTTGACGGGATTTTTCAGGAGGGAATTGACCAGCTCGGTGATCTCCGGGGGCATGGTGGCGGAGAAAAAGAGGGTCTGCTTCTTTTGGGGCAGCCACTTGAGAATCTTCCGCACGTCGTGGATGAAGCCCATGTCCAGCATCCGGTCGGCCTCGTCCAGCACGAAGATTTCCAGGCTGTCCAGGGAAACAAAGCCCTGGTCGTGGAGGTCCATCAGCCGTCCCGGAGTCGCCACCAGGATATCCACGCCCCTTTTCAGGGCCTCCACCTGGGGATTCTGGCCCACGCCGCCGAAAATGACGGTGTGGCGCAGCTTGAGGTATCTGCCATAGGCCTGGAAGCTCTCGCCGATCTGGATGGCCAGCTCCCGGGTGGGGGTGAGGATGAGGGCGCGGATGGGGCGCTTGGGACCCGTTTTGGCCTCCAGCCGCTGGAGAATGGGGACGGCAAAGGCACAGGTCTTGCCGGTGCCCGTCTGGGCGCAGCCCAGCACGTCCCGCCCGGACAGGGCGGGGGGGATGGCCTTCTCCTGGATGGGAGAGGGTTTCTTGTAGCCCTGTTCCTCCAGGGCTTTGAGAATGGGGGCGTTCAGCCCCAGGTCCTTAAATTGCATGAAATACTTCCTTTTCTCATTCGCGCCGGAGTGCTTCTCCGGCACGGCCCGCGCTTTTCCCTGCGGGCTGGGGCATTACAGGCCGGACGCCCGCAACCGGTCCATGACCAGCCGGGCGGTCTGGAGCAGCTCCTGCCCGGGGAGGCAGTCCACGACCAGGTCGGCGTATTTGCAGTAAAGGGGCTGCCGGAAGGCCATCACGTCGGCCAGAGTCTGGCCCGGCTCCATGGCAATGCCCCGGGTGGACAGATTCTGGACCCGTCTTGTCAGCTCCTCCAGGGGCACCTGAAGGTATACCACCGGCCCCAGGCCCTTCAGATGGAGGGCGGCGCCCTCCCGGCACACGGCGCTCCCCCCGGGGGCGATGACGGTGCGATGGCAGCGGAGGGTCTGCACGGCGGCCTCCTCGGCATCCAGGAAAGCGGCGGTTCCCCGGCTGTCCAGGATGTCCTGAAGCAGCGCCCCTTCCCGCTTCTGGATGAGCAGGTCCACATCCAGGAACTGATAGCCCAGCAGCTTGGCCAGCAGTACGCCCACCGTGCTCTTGCCCGAGCCCGGCATGCCGATGAGGGTCACGTTATCCAAAACCGTTCCCAACCTTTACATACAAATTCATTCTATAGTATAACACACTCGAACAAAAAAGAAAAGAGGGAAGCGGACGAAAAGGAGATGACAAACCGGGTAGAACGTGATATGATTCCCCATAGATTGAAAACAGGAGAGAGAAATATGGACCTTTTGGCGGCGTTTGGCGTGTTTTTAGCCTGTGTAGCGGGGTGTATGGCCAGGGGGCTGTCCCTGGCCTGGGCGCTGCTGGCGGGCTTTTTCTGTTTTTTTGCGGTAGGGGTGCGCCGGGGAGCCCGGCCTCCCGCCCTGATGAAGATGGCGGCGTCCGGGATGGCCACATCCCTGAAGGTGCTGCGCATCCTTCTCCTGCTGGGCCTGCTCACCGCCCTGTGGCGGGCCGGAGGGACGGTGGCCTATTTTGTCTGGCTGGGGGTCCGGCTCATCACGCCGGGTACCTTTGTGCTGGTGGCCTTTCTGCTGTCCTCCGTCTTCAGCCTGGCTTTCGGAAGCTCCTTCGGCGTGGTGGGGACGGCCGGGGTCATCCTCATGACCATCGCCCGCAGCGGCGGGGCCAGCCCGGCGGTGACGGCGGGAGCCATCATGTCGGGCATCTACTTTGGCGAGCGGCTGTCTCCTGCCTCCTCCTCGGCGGCGCTGGTGTCGGCGGTGGCGGGAGTGGATCAGCACGCCTTTCAGGTGCGGATGTGGAGAACCACCCCCGTTCCCTTTCTGGCCACCCTGGCCCTGTACGGGGTTCTCTCTTTCCGGTTCCCCATTCAGCAGGTGGACGCCGGGATTGTGTCCGCTCTGGAGGAGGGGTTTTCCCTTACCTGGCCCGTCGTCCTGCCTGCGGCGGCTTTGCTGATCCTGCCCTGGGTAAAGCTGAGCGCCATGGCGTCCATCGCGGTGAGCTGTGTGCTGTCGGCGGGCTGCGCCCTGTTTGTCCAGCGCCTGCCTCCCGCTGAGCTGCTCCGGGCCTGTGTACTGGGTTACCGGCCCGCCTTGCCCGAGCTGGCGGAGCTGATGCGCGGAGGCGGACTGATCTCTATGGTCGGCGTGTGTCTGATCGTGGTGCTGTCCTGCGCCTACTCCGGGATGTTCAACGGCACCGGCCTGCTGACCCCCGTGACCGACAGGGTGGGGCGGCTGACGGACCATGCCGGCCTGTTCGGCGCCCATGCGGCGGTGTCCTTCGGCTGCTGCGCCCTGTTCTGCAACCAGACGGTGGGCATCGTCATGAGCGGCCAGCTGATGGAGGGGGAGTACCGCAAGCGGGGCCTGCCCGCCATGGATCTGGCGGAGAATATCGGCAACTCAGTGGTCAACCTGGCCGGGCTGGTGCCCTGGGCCATCGCGGTCACGGTGCCCCTTGCCACTATGGAGGTGAGTGCCGCCATCCTGCCTCTGTCCTTCTACCTGTATCTGCTGCCCCTGTGGTGCTGGTTCCGCGCCCTGAGACGAAATCTTCCAAAAAGCAATTGAGTTTTTTGGAAAAATGCTGTATCATTACACTATTACCCACCGGGCGGGGCCCGGTCACGGCCCGTCCGGCAGGAGCGGAGGGGCCACGGAACCGGAAGGAGAGCAATATGAAGTTCCATATTGTCAGCGACAGCTCCTGTGATTTGGGACGCGAGGAAGCGGAGCGGCTGGGCGTATCCATGGTGTCTTTTTATGTGGCCATCGGGGATGAGACCTACTACCGGGAGGAGCGGGATATCTCCACCCAGGAATTTTACCGCCGTATGGCGCAGGCGCCCGGAGTGTTTCCCAAGACCTCCATGCCCACCATGGACGACTATCTGGAGGCATTCCGCCCGGCGGCGGCCCAGGGCCTGCCCATCCTGTGCATCTGCCTCAACGCCCGGTTCAGCGGCTCCTGCCAGTCGGCCCTCAACGCCGCGGAGGAGCTGCGGGAGGAGTATCCCCAGGCCCGGGTGGAGGTACTGGATTCCACTCTGGCCACCGTGCTCCAGGGCCTGTTCGTGCTGGAGGCGGCCCGCCTGCGGGATGAGGGCTGCACCCTGGAGGAGGCGGTGGAGCGGCTGAGGGCCATCCGTTCCACCGGGCGTATCTTTTTCACCACCGGCGACCTGGAGTACCTCCGCCACGGCGGCCGCATCGGCCGGGCGGCGGCGGCCACCGGGACGCTGCTGAAGGTGAAGCCCCTCATCGGCTACAAGGACGGGGAGCTGATTTCCGACGGCATCGCCCAGGGGCGGAAGAAGTCGCTGGTCAAGGTGCGGGAGCTGTTTTTCCGCTACCTGCGGCGGGAGGAGATTGACCTGGACCAGTGGCGGACGGCCACAGGCTTCGGCCTGGACCGGGAGGAGCATACGGCTTTCGCCCAGGAGGTATATCAGGAGCTGCTGGACATGGGCTGGGACAGGCCCGAGGTGAGGCGCCCCTATCAGATCGGCGTGACCATCGGGGTCCATACCGGCCCCACTCCCATCGGCGTGGGCCTGCTGCGCCGGGCCTGATATCGGCACAGCGCCCCCGGCTTTTTAAGGCCGGGGGCGCTGTACGTTTTCTGTTACAGGAAGGGGCCAAATATAGGGGGAATTGTAACGAATTTGTCACTTGAAATTTATTTCAAATGTGCTATCCTATTTAGGAAAGATTTCGACAGGTTCTGACCTGTCCCCGTTGGGAGGTGCTTGCGGGTGGCTAATTATCAGGGGAGGCGTGTCGCCCGAGGTCACCGGGTGGTCATTGCGTTGATTTTGGCGGCGGTGGTCCTGGTCGCGGCGGTGCTGCTCTGTCAGGGATACTGGAACAGGGCCGCCGGAGTTCCGGACGCCTCTCAGGGAGTAGGGCCGTCAGGCAGCGGCGCCGGGCCGGACATGTCCAGGCTGACGCCCCCGGAGAATACGCCCCCGGAGAATCAGCCGGACAGGCTGCCGGAGGATCGGCCGGACGACCCGCCGGAGGACAGCGTGCCCGAGGATGCCCCCTACGACTTCTCCCAGCCCGTCCCCCAGGGGGAGGCGGTGGACAACAGCTACTTTGACGACGCCGCCTTCGTGGGGGACTCCCGTACCGACGGCTTTATGCTTTACAGCGGCATCGGGACGGGTAAGAATCTGACCTCAAACGGCCTGTCTATCTTCAAGCTGGCGGAGAAAAAGGCGCTGACCATCGGCGGCAAAAAATACACCTTGCTGGAGGCCCTGGGACTGGAGAGCTACGGTAAGGTCTACCTCTCGCTGGGGATCAATGAGCTGGGCGTCCACAATGATAAGGGCTTTTACACCAGCTACTGCGCCGCCATCGACGCCATCCGAGCGGTGCAGCCCAACGCGGTCATCTATATCCAGGGTCTGATCCCTCTGAACGAGAAGCAGATTGAGGAGTACAACGGGAACAAGTACAACCTGACCAACGAGCACCTGCGGGTATACAACGACCTGATGCGCAAGGTGGCGGAGGAAAAGCAGGTGGCCTACCTGGACCTGTATGGGGAGTTCGCCGACGAGAACGGCTCTCTGCCCGAGGGGGTCAGCCGGGACGGCGTACACCTGGTAAAGGACGCCTGCAAACAGTGGCTGGACTATCTGAAAACCCACACGGTGGAGTTTGACAGGCTGTACCCCCAGGGCTTGCCCGGAGCGGAGGAGCCGGGGGAGGCCATCGAGCCGGCCGGGCCGGATACATCAACGGAAGATGGAAGTGTGCAAGGATGAAAAAACTGCTGACTGTTACCCTGGCCCTGGCTCTGACGCTGGGCCTGACCTCCTGCGGCGGGAAAGAGAACGACGCGCCCCTTTACAACGCCGCCGACGTGACCGCCATTGATGGGGCGGGGGCCTTTGACGCGGACCTCTATGATTTGGAGGGATTGGACGCGGATATTGCCTTTATGCTGTATCGGTTGGAGGAGGCCGGCCTGGAGCGAGAGGACCTGACGAGCTGCTCCGGACGCCGCTCCGCCGGGGCCACCTGCGAGGAGGCGGTGGTGCTGGTTTTTACTGACAGCGACAAGGCCGAGACCGCGGTGGACGCCTTGAAAGACTACATCCAGCACCAGATTGACGAAAATACGGACTACCGCCCCGCCGAGATTCCTAAGCTGGAGAACGCTTACATTGACCGGCGGGGGGAGAGTGTTCTGATGGTGGTGGCCAGCGACATCGACGCAGCAAAAAAAGCAGTGGAATAGCAAAAATCCCGGCCGATGGCCGGGATTTTTTTGCTTACCCGAAGATGAGGGGCAGGACATTGAGGAAGATGGTGATAATGATGCCGTTGAAGAAGTCGATGAACAGCGACCCCACCAGAGGGACGATGAAGAATGCCTGAGGCGCGGGGCCGTGGCGCTTGGTGATGGCCTGCATGTTGGCCATGGCGTTGGGGGTGGCGCCCATGCCGAAGCCGCAGAAGGCGGAGGTCATGACGGCGGCCTCGTAGTCCCGGCCCATGGCGTTGAACACCACGAAGCGGGCGAAGAAGAACATCAGCACCACCTGGGCGGCCAGCATGACCACCATGGGGCCGGCCAGCGAGGCCAGCTCCCACAGCTTCAGGGACATGAGGGCGATGGCCAGGAAGATGGACAGGGACACATTGCCCCACATGTCGATGGCCTTGGCGGGCAGGACGATGCGCTTGGCGTCGCAGAAGTTGCGGATGATGGCGGCGATGACCATGGCGCCGATGTAGGTGGGGAAGGTGAACTGGATGTCCCGGCCAAAGACGGTGATATGGATGTTGTTAAAGGCGGCGGTGAGGATGGTGCCGATGCCGGAGGCCACGGCCAGCAGGATAAAGGCGTTGGTGAAGGAGTCGATGTCCATCCGTTCGGCCTTGGCCTTCTCAGCGGAGGACTGGCCGTCCATTTCCTCTATTTCCGCCTCATTCTCAGTGGAGGTCAGCCCTCTGCGGACGATGATGCTCCGGGCGGTGGGGCCGCCCATGAGGGAGCCGGCCACCAGACCGAAGGTAGCGGAGGCCATTGCCAGCACCTGGGAGCCGGCGATGCCCATTTTTTCCATGGTGTCGCCGTAGGAGCCGGCGGTGCCGTGTCCGCCCACCATGGGGATGGAGCCGGTGCACAGGCCCAGCCGGGGATCCCACTGGAAGACCACGGCCAGCAAGGAGCTGATCAGGTCCTGGAGAATGACCATCACAATGGCGATGGCCAGGAAAGTGAACACCTTTTTGCCGCCCTTTTTCAGCAGGCGGAAGCAGGCGGTGTAGCCCACGCTGGTGAAAAACAGGGTCATAAAGTAGTTTTTCACGTTCTCGTCAAAGGACAGGGCCAGCACACCGGCCATGTACAGGCCCAGGTGGACGATGGCGAAGATCAGGCCGCCCACCACCGGGGCGGGGATACAGCAGCGCTTCAAAAAGTCGATGCGGTCGGTGAGGAAGCGGCCCAGCACGAACAGGAGCATGGCGATGCCCGCCGTCTGGTACATGTTCAGGGTGTACGTTAACATGGTTCTCTCCTTCTTTCTCCTTGCGTTAGGACCGGGTATTCCGCCGGCCGGTCCCGATTTTCGAAGAAATTCTATGGTCCCGCCGTCAAAAAGTTTCAAATTGTATCGGGAGAAAATAAAGTTCTCTTAAAATAACAAAGAATTTTGCCTTATTTTGTATGTTTTTCACAAAAAAGAGGCGCTCTCACCTAAAAAAACGCCGCCGGCGAGGCGGCGGCGAAAATCAGTCCTCCTCTACCAGGATATTCAGCCCGTCTAAAAATTTTTTCAGGCTGGCCCTGCCACGGGGGCCTTTCCCTTGCTGAAAGGCCATTTCGGCCCGGACCTCGTGAAAGGGGAAGAGGCGGGAGGCGTAGCGGAGAAAGTATTCGTTGTTGTAGTCCTCCAGCCCCAGGCTGGCGATGTGGCCCAGACCCCGCTCCACCGCCCGGCGGATGCGCTGTTCGGTAGACTTGGGCGGGCCTGGGAGCCGGGCGCACAGGGCGGACACCCCCGTCTGGGACACGTTGCTTCCCTCCTCCAGCAGAATCAGGCATAGGTCGGTGATGTCCTTGGACCCCTTCTCTCCCGCCATGCCCAGTTGGCTGAGAATGTGGGTCAGCTTGCGCCGGCGGAGCTGGGCCGGGTCGGGCCGGGAGGCGGGGGCCTCCCGGCCGGCAAAGACGCTTTGAATGGTTTTCAGGGCCCGCTCGTTTTCAATCTGACTCTTCACGTTGGAGATGATCTGGCGGACCTCGATGAGATTGATAGGCTTTTGGATAAAGAACTCCACCCCGGCGGTGTATGCCTTGGCGATCATCTCCTTGGCGGACACCTGGGAGATCATGATGAATTTAGCCCCGCAGCCCCGCTCCTTCAGCTCCCGGACGATCTGAATGCCGTCCTTGCCGGGCATGAGCAGGTCAATGAGAATCAGGTCGGGGTTCAGGGACAGAATCTGGTTCAGATCGGGCGGGCCGTCGCCGGTGTCTCCGCAGAGACTGCCCAGGCCGCTGCCCTCCACGATGTCCTCCAGAATGCCGATGACCGAGATGTCGTCCTCAATGATGAATATTTTCATGTTGTTCCCCTCCTGTAACAGCGTTCAGCGGCAGCTCCACAAAAAACGTGGTGCCCGTCCCGGGTTCGGATTCCACCCGGAGTTCGCCTCCCAGCTCGTCCACAATGTACCGGACAGCTGGCAGGCCTACCCCTCGGTTGATATCCCCAGTGGCCTGGTTGAACTTGGTGGAATAGCCCACCTGGAACAGCATTTTCATGGCTCGGGGCGGGATGCCGGGGCCGTCGTCCGCCACGGTGAGCCGGAGGCGGTCCCCCTGTGGGGTCAGCTCCACCCGGACCTTTCCCTGGCCCCGGTCGGCCAGAATGGCCTCCGCCGCATTGGTGACCAGGTTTTTCAGTACCGACAGCAGCCGGTAGTGCTCCCGAATGGGAATGTCCCGGTCTAGGCGGCATTCCAGCCGGATGTCTCCCCGGTGCTCCTCCAGAAATTGCCGGGTAGATACCTCCAGGATGCTCAGCAGGTCGGACAGGCTCATGGACTGGTGGTCGTAGGCCTCGGCCACGTCCTCCTCCAGCCCACGGATAATGCGCAGGTTGTCCTTTTTCACCTCGTGGACGTCCCGGGCGATGGACAGGGCCAGGGCGGTGAGCTCCTCCTGTCCCTCCAGCCGCTCGTAGAGCCGGTAAGCGTTGGACATGACCCCCTCGATGTCCTCGGCGTCCTTCTTTAGAAAGTACAGCTCGGTTTTCAGATTGGCCGTCATGAGAAAGAGCCGCCGGTAGCGCCGCTCGTGCTCGGAGCGGAGGAGGAGCTGCCGGTAGCCCTGTCCCGCCCACAGGATGGCGCAGGCGGTGAGGGAGCGCACCAGGGCCACCCCCGCCAGCGGCAGGACGGCGGGCAGAGTGGTAAAGCGGCTGGACAGCCACAGGTTGAGCAGGTTGGAGAGAAAGTCGTACAGCCACAGAGAGAGGGCCAGCCAGGGGGGAGAGGGAACCTGGCGCAGCCGGAAAGACAGGCGGAGGAGAGCGTCGTAGCACAGGTAGAACACCCCGCCGGGGTACTCGATGAGCAGGGCGCGGGTCAGGGACATGTCCCCCAGCAGGTCGAAGGCAATCCGGATGAACAGAACGCACAGCCCGGTGACCAGGCCGGTGTCGGGCCAGCGGCGGTCCCGTGTCAGGGCGATGAGTAAGACAGGATAGAGAATGGCGGCGGCGGACACCCGGAAGCCCTCCGCCCACAGGGACAGGTAGACCTGGCTGGTGAGGGCCACTACCACCCCGATGAGCAGCTGCCGCTGCCAGAGGGTCAGCCGCAGATCGCGATACTTTACCGGCTCCATGGAACGCGCCTCCTCTCCGAGATCGTTACCTCTATCATAAGGTATTTTGAGGCGGTTTGCAACAAAAAAGAACACCCGGCCGGGTGCTCTTTTTTGATTTGATTAAGCCAGGGCCTTCTTGGCGGTGTCGGTAAGCTGGGCAAAGGCGGCCTTGTCGTTGACGGCCATTTCAGAGAGCATCTTGCGGTTGATAACGATGCCGGCCTTCTTCAGCCCGTTCATGAAGGTGGAGTAGTTCATGCCGTTCATCTTGCAGCCGGCGCTGATGCGGGTGATCCACAGCTGGCGGAAGTCGCGCTTCTTCAGCTTGCGGCCGGTGTAGGCGTAAACGCCGGACTTCATCACGGCCTGGTTGGCCATCTTGAAGTGCTTGGACTTGGAACCCCAGTAGCCCTTGGCCATCTTGAGAATCTTGTTTCTTCTCTTGCGCGTCATCATCGCGCCTTTCACTCTTGCCATTGTTCGTTCCCTCCCTCTGTCTTACTTGTACAGGATCATGCGCTTGACGGCGGCCTCGTTGGTCTTGTCAGCGATGGTGGTGCCGCGCAGGGCACGCTTCAGCTTGGTGGTCTTGCCGTGGCCGTTGAGCAGGTGACGCTTCTTGGTCATGGCCCGTTTGACCTTGCCTGTGCCGGTCAGAGAGAAACGCTTTTTGGCGCCGCTGTGGGTCTTGATTTTAATTTTCTTCGCCATAACAGTTTAATCTCCTTTACTTGTAGTTACTTTTTGTCCTTGACGGGCTTGGGAGAGAGGAATATGGACATATGCCGGCCCTCCAGTTTGGGGGACTTGTCCATCACGGCGGTCTCGCCGCACTCCTCAGCGAATTTGAGCAGCAGGTCCTGACCGATGTTGGTGTGGGCCATCTCCCGACCGCGGAAGCGGACGGTGACCTTGCACCGATTGCCCTCGGAGAGGAACTTCTGGGCGTTGCGCAGCTTTACGTTAAAGTCGTTCACGTCGATGCTGGGAGACATGCGAATCTCCTTGATCTCCACCACCCGCTGGTTCTTGCGGGCTTCCTTCTCGCGCTTGGTCTGCTCGAACCGATACTTGCCGTAGTCCATAAGCTTACACACGGGGGGGACGGCAGTGGGGGAGATCTTGACCAGATCCAAATTGCGTTCCTCGGCCAGGCGCAAGGCCTCCTGGGAGGACATGATGCCCAGCTGCTCGCCGGAGTCAGAGATCAGGCGGACCTCTTTGTCTCGAATCTCTTCATTGGTTTGATGACCTGTATTAGCGATGGGAAGCACCTCCAGACAAAATGAAATGTGGGTTGCCGGTAAGGCCCCCACATCACAGCAAAACAACGCCGGCAATCCGGCACCGTTACTTCCATGTTGACCCTTTGGCGCTGGCCTGGGGTGAGGACGGGGGAACCGTACCTACTTTCTTGTGCACTGCGCATTATAGCATCAGGGAGAGAGGCTGTCAAGGGGAAATTCAGGAGTTTTCGGGGAAATTTTCCTAAAATCCGTCAGAATGATTTACATAACGATAAAACATAAAAGCGCTATCAAAAAGTTTTACACATTTTCCACAGGTTTGTCCACATGGGTGCGGAAAAAACCTGAGAATTTAGGGGCGGTGTAAGGGGAGCTCACCAAAACGGCCCAAAGATTTCTTTGGTTAAAGCGCGTGGAGGCAACATAACGCATTTAACCCAGAGAGATGTCCCGGGTGGCAAAAGCGTTCAGGTCCCAGCCGGCGGTGTGCCCCGCCTGAAACTCGTAAAATCCCTGACAGCCGATCATGGCGGCGTTGTCCCCGCAGTATTTCAGCTCCGGGAGGAACAGCCTGTCCCCGCTGGCGGCGCAGGCGGCCTGGAGGTCCGCCCGGACGCGGCTGTTGGCGGCCACCCCCCCGGCCACGGCGATTTTGCCGTAACCCGTCATTTTGGCGGCGGCTATTACACGGGGGACAAGACTGTCGCTCACCGCTCGGCCGAAGCTGGCGGCAAAGGCGGGCAGGTCCAGGGCCTCGCCCTTCTGCTGGGCGTTGTGGATCAGGTTGAGGCTGGCGGTTTTCAGCCCGGAGAAGGACATATCCAGCTCAGCTCCGGCCACGTGAGCCACGGGCAGAACATATTTGCTGTCGTCTCCGCCTTGCGCCAGCTTGTCCATAGGGTCCCCTCCCGGGTAGCCCAGCCCCAGCACCCGGGCTACCTTGTCGAAGCACTCCCCGGCGGCGTCGTCCCGGGTGCCCCCCAGGACGGACATCTCGGTATAGGACCGTACATCCACAATGGCGGTGGTTCCCCCGGAGACGCACAGACAGACGAAGGGGGGCGTCAAATCCGGATGGGCGATGTAGTTGGCGGCGATGTGGCCCCGCACGTGGTGGACGGGGATGAGGGGCAGCCCCAGAGCCAGAGCCGCCCCCTTGGCAAAGTTGACACCCACCAGCACCGCGCCAATGAGGCCGGGGGCGTAGGTGACGGCGATGGCGTCAAGATCGGACTTGGTCAGCCCGGCGTCGGACACCGCCTTGTCCGCCAGGCCGGCGACGGCCTCCACGTGCTTCCGGGAGGCAATCTCGGGCACCACGCCGCCGTAAATGGCATGCATCTCGATCTGGGAGGATACGCAGCCGGACAGCACCTCCCGTCCGTCCCTGACCACGGCGGCGGCGGTGTCGTCGCAGGAGGACTCAATGGCTAAAATGTTCACGCTTCTTCCTCCTTTTTAAACTCCCGGGTCATGATGACGGCGTCCTCCCGGGGGTGCTGGTAGTAGCCGGGGCGCAGGCCCGCCCACCGGAAGCCGTTTTTCTCGTAGAGGGCAATGGCCGCCGTGTTGGACTTGCGCACCTCCAGGGTGAGGAAGGCCAGGTTGATCTCGCCGAACCGGCAGAACACGTCCAGTAGGGCGGAGGCCACCCCGTGCCGCCGGGCGTCGGGATGAACGGCGATGTTGTCGATATACCCCTCGTCCAGCACGGCGTGGAGCCCGGCATAGCCCAGGACGTTGCCCTCCTCCTCGCTGTCCTGGGCCACGATAAAGCTGGCCTGGGGGTCGAACAGGGCGTCCTCCAGCAGGTTTTCGCTCCAGGGGTCTGAAAAGCACTCCCGTTCCAGGGCGGCGATCTGTGGGATGTGGCTGCGGTCCATGGGGACGATTTCGTAGTACATAGAAAAACTCCTCAATGGTTCTTTTTGATCCTTATTACGGACAGTACAATCAAAATAATTCCAATTACATATGTGTACCAATATAAACAGCTATACATAAAAAAGAAGTCCCCAAATGTCATCTTCCCGAATAGCGGTCCGCCGCTGTCAAGCAGGCTGCTGACAAGGCAGAAGCCCAGCGCAAACAAAAACGGGGCAAGCCCCAACAGCCGCAGGAGCTTCCAAATCCATTTCCTGTTTTTCATTCAGGCCGCCCCTATGAGCACCCGCAAGGCCAGCCGGCCGAAGTGGCGGGCGGTGGTATAGACGGCATAGCGGGTGGTGGTCTGGACCGGATAGGCGTCCTCCCCCCAGTCCTGAGAGGAAGCGGGAGCGGGGCCCTCGTAGACCGTATAGGGGGCCAGACGGCGCTCCAGCGCCCGGACGGTGGGGATGTCTGTCTCCGTGACTCCGGCCAGCCCGTACCGGGCCAGAATGCCCTGAACAAAGGTGACGCAGGTGTAGGCCTTGGAGATGGCGGGCCGCAGGTGGATCAGGGAGGCCAGGGCGGCGGGGGTGTTGTAGATATACTCCTCCCGCTCGCTCCAAAGCCGTTCCAGGTAGTTGCGCAGATAGGTAAACCGGGGCTCGGGCACCTCCACACGGCATATTTTCACCTTGGCTTCCCCGGCGAAGGACTGGTAGCGCAGGATGGACTCGGCCACAAAGCCGCCGTACAGGGGAATGGTCCTGTGGAGGCGGGCGAAGGAGTACATCTTGTGGATATCCCGGCTGAGGGAGAGGGACACATGGTTATAGCGGTTCCGGGTAGCTTTACGGATAACGCTGCCCATCCCGGTGGGGGTGGCGGAAAAGACGATATAGATTGCGTTATCCACGGGCGTCACCCCGCTTATAGAGCCGATGAAAGCTGTATCCCGCCCAGGCTAGGGCGCATCCCGCCGCCGGGGCGGCGGACAGGGCAAGAAAGATAGCCCAGCCCAGGGCGTTCCAGCCTGTGTTAAGAAACATCTGGATCAGGCACAGCAGACACCAGCCAATCAGCAGAACAGCGGGCAGCGCGGCCGCCCATTTCCGCTTTATGTTCCGGCAGAGCAGGAGCTGAAAGCAAAACGCCGGTATCACAGGGGCGGCGTACCAGAGGAACACAAATTCCCCGGGAGGAAAGGATACATCCTGCAAAACAAAGAACAGAAGGAAATAGCCGGTGATAGAAACAGCGCAAAGAAGCGACAATATTTTGTCGGTGCGGCTTTTCATGGGACAGCCTCCTTTACATCAAGGCGGATAGGGTCAGCCTCAGTATATCAGAGGAAGGAATCCTCCACAACCGATTTGGGACAGCCGGTCGTTTTTGGCGGATAAGTGGTCAAAATCTTTCCGTCCCAGCCGCAGCGGGCAAGGCTTCCCCTTTAGGGGAAGCTGTCAGCCGAAGGCTGACTGATGAGGAAAACGGCCTCACCCGCCCCCTCCGGGGGCACCTTCCCCTAAAGGGGAAGGCTTTTCCTGCGGGGGACGGGGATTTAGTGCGCCTCCGCCCAGGTTTTCCCGGCGTGGGTCTCGGCCAGGAGGGGGACGCTCAAAGCGGCCACGCCCTCCATCTCCTCCTCCACTAATTTGCAGATGGCCTCGGCCTCGGCCTCGGGGCACTCCACGATGAGCTCGTCGTGGACCTGGAGGACCAGCCTGCCCTCCAGCCCCTCGGCCTGGAGCCGGTCCCGGACCCTTATCATGGCCAGCTTGATGATATCGGCGGCGGCGCCCTGGATGGGAGCGTTGAGGGCCACCCGCTCCCCGAAGGAGCGGGTGTTGAAGCTGGAGGACCTGATCTCGGGAATCCACCGCCGCCGGCCCCAGAGGGTGGACACATATCCGGCCTTTTTGGCCTGCTCCACCACCCCGTCCATATAGGCGCGCACCCCGGCGTAGTGGGCGAAATAGCGCTCCATATACTCCTTGGCCTCCTGGACGGAGACGCCGATGTCCTGGGACAGGGAGAAGGGGGAAATTCCGTAGACGATGCCGAAGTTCACCGCCTTGGCGCTCCGCCGCATCTGGGGGGTGACTTCTTCTGCGGGTACGCCAAAGACCTGGGAGGCGGTGATGGTGTGGATGTCCTCGCCGGATTGGAAGCCGTCGATCATGGCCTGGTCCCCGGCCATATGGGCCAGAAGGCGCAGCTCGATCTGGGAGTAGTCGGCGTCCACCAGCACCTTCCCCGCCGGGGCGGCAAACATCTTGCGCAGCTCAGCCCCCAGCTCGGTGTGCACGGGGATGTTCTGCAGATTGGGTTCGGTGGAGCTGAGCCGCCCGGTGGCGGTAACGGTGTTCTGGAAGGAGGTATGGATGCGTCCGTCCGGGCCGGCGACCTTGCCCAGGCCGTCCACATAGGTGGATTTCAGCTTGGTGAGCTGGCGGTACTCCAGAATGCTGTCGATGATGGGATGCCGGCCCCGGAGCTTGTCCAGCACGTCGGCGTTGGTGGAGTAGCCCGTCTTGGTCTTTTTCACCGGGGGCAGGCCCAGCTTGTCGAAGAGGATTCCACCCAGCTGCTGAGTGGAATTGATGTTGAAGGTGTCCTCCCCAGCCAGGGCGTAAATGGTCTTTTGCACCTCGTCGATCCGTTCGGACAGCATGCCGCCAAACTCTGCCAGGGCCCCTCGGTCGATAAGGAAGCCCTCAGTCTCCATCTCAGCCAGCACCGGGCACAGGGGCAGGTCCACCTTCTCATACAGCTCCCACATACCCAGCTCCCGCAGCCGCTTTTCCATAACCTCACGGAGCGCCCCGATCCAGGCGCAGTGGGACATGAGGGCGGCCAGAGGGGCCGTGGGGTCGGACAGAGGGCCGAAGGCCCCCTCGTCCAGGTAGGCGGAGGCCGGGCCGGCCTGGGTCTTGAAGTAGGTAAGCACCAGCTTTTCCAGCTCGTAGCCGCCGTCGGTGGGAGCCAGGAGGTAGGCGGCCACCTCGGTATCAAAGACGAAGCCGGCGGGGGAGATCCCCTCGGCCAGCAGGGCCCGGCACAGGTTTTTCAGACCGTGGACCGTCTTTTTGATGGCCGGGTCGGAGAAAAAGCCCCGGAGGAAGTCGTTGTGGCAGTCCAGCTTGTCGGCGAAGAACAGGGCGGCGCAGCCGCTGTTCTCTCCCTCCCGCCACTCCACGCACACCACGTCCAGCCCGGGCAGGGCCAGCACATCCACAGCCTCCTTTGCCCGCCACAGCTCCAGCAGCTCCTCCATCCGCCCCCGGCTGTCCACAGTTTCGCTGGTGCAGGTCCCCTCAAAGACGGGGGCCTCCTCCGCCGCCGCCCTCTGTGGGGCGGCGAGGTGGTACTTGTCGATGAGCTTGGAGAACTCCAGGTTCAGGAAGAGCTCATACAGCCTGCCGTTGTCCGGCTCCCGGCACAGATTGTCCTCGGGGCTGAAGTTGATGGGGGCGTCGGTGCGGATGGTGGCCAGATTGTAGGACAGCCGGGCGTCCGCCTCGCCCTCGGCGAGCTTTTTGAGGACGGCCGGCTTGGCGTCGATGTCGGGGAGCTTGTCATAAATGGCGTCGATGGTGCGGTACTGCCGAATGAGGGACATGGCGGTCTTTTCCCCCACGCCCTTCACGCCGGGGTAGTTGTCGGAGGAGTCCCCCATAAGGGCCTTCAGGTCGATGATGCTTTTGGGGTCGAAGCCGTACTCCTCCCGAAAGGAATCGGGGGTCACGTCCCGGGTGGTGGTGCGGCCCATGCGGGTGGACACCAGCTTGACGGTGGTGCGCTCCGTCACCAGCTGGAGGGAGTCCTTGTCTCCGGTGACGATGGCGGTCTCCCACCCGGCCGCCTCGTCCAGCCGGGCGATGGTGCCCAGCAGGTCGTCGGCCTCCCAGCCGTCCAGCTCGTACATGGGGATGTTCATAGCCCCCAGCACGTCCTTCAAAATGGGCATCTGGCCGGCCAGCTCCTCGGGCATCCCCTTGCGGTTGGCCTTGTAGCCCTCGTAGGCTGTGTGACGGAAGGTGGGAGCCGCCCGGTCAAAGGTGACGCACAGAGCGTCGGGGGCAGCCTCGTCCAGCAGCTTGTTCAGAATGTTCAGAAAGCCGAAAATGGCGTTGGTGGGCTGGCCCTCCCGGGTGGTCAGATTCTGGCTCACCCCGTAGAAGGCCCGGTTGACGATGGAATTGCCGTCGAGAACCATCAATTTCTTCATGGCGGAAATCTCCCTCAGCTGTCGCAGAATTTCAATATGATAGTATACCAGCTTTTGGGCCGGCGGGCAAGAAAACATGGCTTTTTTTCTCTGGGATTTTGTGCTATACTGTCAGCAAACCATTTCACGCCTTTGGAGGAGCCTATGCTGTTCAATTCCATCGACTTTCTGCTGTTTTTTCCACTGGTGACGGCGGCGTATTTTTTGCTGCCCCACCGGGTGCGGTGGGTGTGGCTGCTCGCTGCCAGCTACTATTTTTACATGTGCTGGAACGTGAAATACGTCCTGCTCATCGTCCTGTCCACCCTCACCACCTACGCCGCCGGCCTGCTGATCCGCCGGGCGGAGGCCGTCCCCGACGAAAAACGCCGGGTACGGCTAAAAAAGCTGTGGGTGTTTTTCGGCTTCGCGGTCAACCTGTCCATCCTCTTTTTCTTCAAATACTTCAACTTTTTTCTGGACAACCTGTCCGCCGCTTTGGCGCTGGCGGGCCTCGCTTTCAAGCGGCCGGCTTTTGACGTGGTGCTCCCGGTGGGCATCTCCTTCTACACCTTCCAGGCCCTGTCCTACACGGTGGACGTTTACCGGGGTGAGGTGGAGCCGGAAAAGAATCCCTTCCGGTACGCCCTGTTTGTCTCGTTTTTTCCCCAGCTGGTGGCCGGACCCATTGAGCGCTCCGAGCACCTGATGGGCCAGCTCTATGAGCGGCACGACTTCGACCCGGACCGGGCGCGGGACGGGCTGCTGCTTATGCTGTGGGGGATGTTTGAGAAAATCGTGGTGGCCGACCGGCTGGCCTTGCTGGTGGACTTCGTCTACGACAACTACGCCCAGCTCCCCGGCGCGGCGGTGGCTCTTGCCACCGTGTTCTTTGCTTTTCAGATATACTGCGACTTTGCCGGCTACTCCCACATCGCCATCGGAGCGGCCCAGGTGATGGGCTTTACCCTGATGGAAAACTTCCGCCGGCCCTATCTGGCCCGGTCTGCGGCGGAGTTCTGGCGGCGGTGGCACATCTCCCTGTCCACCTGGTTCCGGGACTACCTGTACATCCCACTGGGGGGAAACCGGAAGGGGAGAGAGCGGAAGTACTGCAACACCATGGTCACCTTTCTGGTCAGCGGCCTGTGGCATGGGGCCAACTGGAGCTTTGTGGTCTGGGGCGGACTGAACGGGGCCTACCAGGTGATCGGCGAGCTGCTCCGCCCGGCCCGGGAGCGGGCGTGCCGCGTCCTGCATATCCGCCGGGAACGCCCCTTCTGGCGTCTGGCGAGTACAGTGTTCACCTTCTGCCTGGTGGACTTCGCCTGGCTGTTCTTCCGGGCGCCCTCCTTCTCCGCCGCCCGGCGGATGGTGGTCCATATGTTCACCCAGCCCCACCCCTTTGTGCTGATGGGGCAGCTCTTCACGCTGCAGCTGGATAAGCTCAATTTCCTGGCGGCGGCGGGGGGGATCGGGGTGCTGCTGTGCGCCGACCTGCTCCAGGAGCGGTACGGCCCCTTGCGGCCCTGTATCACCCGTCAGGCGCTGCCGGTGCGGTGGGCGGTCTATCTGGCCGGGGTGCTGGCGGTGCTGATTTTCGGCATCTACGGCCCGGGATACGACGCCAGGGCCTTTGCCTACTTCCAGTTCTAGGGGGCGCGGCATGAAACATAAAAAATTAAGATTTTTCTGCTCCGCCCTGGCATTCTTGGCGCTGCTCACCCTGATCCTGATCCCCCTGAGCCGGCTGCTGGCCCGGAAGTCCCTGGCTCTGCCCTGGAACACCACCACCAAGATCAGCGGCTTTTACAATGAAGAACAGAACCAGTTTGAGGTGATGTTCTTCGGCTCCAGCCACGCCTACGCCGCGTTCAGTCCCCTGGAGCTGTGGGAGGAGACGGGGGTGAAGAGCTATGTGTTCGCCACCCAGCAGCAGCCCCTGTGGGCCACCTACACCTATATAAAGGAGGCCCTCAAGACCCAATCCCCCTCCCTGGTGGTGGTGGAGTGCCGCATGGCTTTCGGCGATCAGGAGTACTACGACGAGGGGGTCAACTTCTCTTATATGGACGACATCCCCTTGAGCTGGAACAAGGCGGAGCTGGCCCTCCGGTCCGTCCCGGACACTGAGGGGCGGCTGGCGCTGCTGTTCAACTTCATGATGTACCACGACCGCTGGAACGATCTGCACCGCCAGGACTTTACCTTCCGGCGCTCCCAGGCCCGGGACCCCTACAAGGGCTATGTGATGCTCCCCCCGAAGAAGGAGCCCTGGCCCCGTCCGGACGTTGAGGCGGTGGCCGGACAGACCCCGCTGCTGGAGAAGAACCGATACTGGCTGGAGGAGATTGTCCGGCTGTGTCAGGAGGAGGGGGTGGCCCTGTGGCTGGTCAAGACGCCCTCCAATCTGGAGCCGGAGGAGAAAGCTCTGCTCAACTCGGTGGAGGACGCCGCGGCCCGGCTGGGCGTGCCCTTCCACGACTTCAATGAGGACTACGCCGCCATCGGTCTGAGCGAGGACATGTTCCACGACGAGCACCACCTGGACGCCTTCGGAGCCTCCCGGTTCACCCGGTTCTTCGCACGGGCGCTGACGGAGGGCTGGCCGGAGCTGAGAGCCGACTGGGAGGACCCGGCCTGGACGGCGGACATGGCAGTCTATCAGGAGGAGCTGGAGCGCTACCGCTCCGGCGTGACCGGGTGATACACCCCCCGGCTTTCCCCCCAAAAGGAGGGGGGAGGGCCGGGGGTTTTCTCGCTGTTTTGCCCATTGACTTCCCAAATCCCGGTGCGTATAATACAGGGACGCCCGGAAAAGCCGGGCTTTCTGTCTGGGAGGAAGAAAAATGGATTATACATACTTACTGCTGCTGGCCCTTGTGCTGCTGTCCACCAAGGTGTTCGGTCTGGCCACCGAGCACGTCCACCTGCCCCAGGTGGTGGGGGCGCTGCTGGCCGGCATCATCATGGGCCCAAGCGGCTTTGGGGTGCTCCAGAGCACCGATTTTCTGGTAAAAACGGCGGAGATCGGCGTCATCATGCTCATGTTCACCGCCGGCATCGACACCGACATGAAGGAGCTGAAGGAGACCGGCGTCAGGGCCAGTGTCATCGCCGTGCTGGGGGTGTTCGTCCCCCTGTTTTTGTGCGGCTGGCTGTACTTCGTCTTCTTCTGCGGGGGAGAGTTTACCCCTTATAACCTGCTCAGGTCCGCCTTCATGGGCTCAGTGTTCTCCGCCACCTCTGTTTCCATCACGGTGGAGACCCTGAATGAGATGGGCAAGCTGAAAACCAGGACGGGGACCACGCTGCTCAGCGCCGCCCTCATCGATGACATCATCGGCATTGTGGTGCTGTCCATTCTCAGCGCTTTCAGCTCCGGGGAGTCCAACCCGGTGTCGGTGCTGATCCATATTGTGCTGTTCTTCGCCTTTGTGCTGGTGGTGGGCATGGTGGTCCGCCGGATATTCACCTTCGTGGCCGAGGAGCACTGGCACAGCCGCCGGGTGGCGGTGTGGGCGCTGGCCTTCTGCCTGCTCATGGCCTACTGCGCCGAGGCGTGGTTCGGTGTAGCCGATATCACCGGGGCCTACTTCGCCGGGCTGATCCTGTGCAACGTGACAAAGGCCCGGAAGTTCGTGGCCAAGAAGTTCACCGTCGCGTCCTACATGGTGTTCACTCCGGTGTTTTTCGCCGGCGTGGGCATGAAAACCAACCTGAGGGATATGAACTCCAATATTCTGGTGTTCGCATTGTTGCTGGTACTGGCCGCCGTACTGTCCAAAGTGATCGGCTGCGGGCTGGGCGGCCTGGCTTGCCGCATGAGCCGCCACCAATCCCTGGTGGTAGGCATCGGCATGGTGGCCCGGAGCGAGGTGGCCCTGATGGTAGCCCAGCGGGGCATCAGCGCCGGGATGATCGACGAGTCCATCCTGCCCGCTATCGTTCTGGCGGTGATCGCTTCCGCGCTGCTGACGCCGGTTCTGCTGAAGCTGTCAATCTCCAGAGGGCCGGAGCTGGCCTGAGAAAACTCCCATCCGTCCTGAGACGGATGGGAGTTTTTGCTGTATGCGCCGGGGACTTGTTTTGTCTCAGAATGAAAACAGGCGGCTGTCCGGGTCGGACGGCCGCCTGAAAACTGGAATCTGTACGCTGTGATTATTGAGCCCGCGCCAGCTTTTGGATGGCCTGCTCTCTGGTTGCGGTAAAAAAGATGTCTTTGCCCTGGTTGGACTCGTAGATAAAGTCCTTGAGGGGCTTGCTGGTGTAGTGGGAATAGTCGCCGTAGATGGCGGCTTTCACATGGTAGTTGATGAATTTTTGGAGAATTTCCCCGGCAATCCCGGTGCTGAGGATGAAAAATTCCTCGCAGATCAGCTCCTTGGGGATGACGATCCGCTCCGCGCCCGTCTCATATTTGACCGACATCATCAGGTCCAGGGCGGACTGCACGCCGGTAATCACCGCTTCGTCGCTGGAAATCACCGCAAGGTCAATTCCGTTTTCGTTGAGATGTTCGATTTTCATAAGGTCCTCCTTAAAAATGCGGCACAAATCCCAGTTAGGGGGGAATGATAGCACAATTCAGCCGGTCTGTCAACACGGCCCGGCTTATTTTGGGATTGTTTTTCTCCATAGCAGCGTGTATAATGTAAACCAGTAAAGTGTTGACCACACATGAGGAGGAATTGTATGGAAAAGCTGCTGGAGCTGCTGGAGCAGGACTGCACCATGCCGGTGTCGGCGCTGGCCGCCGCCGCGGGCGTGAGCGAGGCCGAGGCCAAAGCCGCCATTCAGAAATATGAGAACGACCGGACCATTCTGGGCTATCAGGCCATCATCGACTGGGACCGGGTCCGGAAGGAGACCGTCACCGCCCTGATTGAGGTCAACGTCACCCCCCAGTCCAGGGACGGCTTTGACCGCATCGCCGAACGCATCTACCAGTACGATGAGGTGGAGAGCATGTACCTGATGAGCGGCTCCTTCGACCTGACCGTCATCATCTCGGGCCGCACCCTGCGGGAAGTGGCTCAGTTCGTGGGCGAGCGGCTGGCCCCCATCCAGGGGGTCACCGGCACGGCCACCCACTTTATCCTGAAAAAGTACAAAGAGAAGCATCTGGTGTTCCGTCCCCAGGACCCGGAGGAAAGGGAGTACATCTTCGTATGAACTATGACAGCATCCTCAACGAGAAAATACAGAATATCAAGCCCTCCGGCATCCGAAAGTTTTTTGATATCCTGGAGGAGATGACTGACGCCATCTCCTTGGGCATCGGCGAGCCTGACTTCGTCACGCCCTGGCATATCCGGGACGCGGGCATCTATTCCCTGGAGCGGGGCCACACCAAGTACACCTCCAACGCCGGTATGCTCCAGCTCCGCCGGGAGATCGCCGCCTACCTCAACCGCCGGTTCGATCTCCAGTACGACTATGCCAGCCAGATTCTGGTGACGGTTGGGGGCAGCGAGGCCATCGACCTGGCCCTCCGGGTGCTGCTCAACCCCGGGGACGAGGTGATTGTCCCCACCCCCTCCTTCGTCTGCTACGGCCCTCTGGCCGAGATGGCGGGGGGCGTGCCCAGGTATCTGGAGCTGAAGGCGGAAAACCAGTTCCGCCTCACCCCCGAGGAGCTGCAGGGCGCCATCACCGGCAGGACCAAGGCGCTGGTGCTGCCCTTCCCCTCCAACCCCACCGGGGGGACCATGGAGCGCAAGGACCTGGAGGCCGTCGCCCAGGTGCTGGAGGGCACCGATATCATGGTCATCTCCGATGAGATTTACGCCGAGCTGACCTACGGCCGCCGCCACGTCTCCCCGGCCAACCTCACCGGCATGTACGACCGCACCGTGGTGGTCAACGGCTTCTCCAAGAGCCACGCCATGACGGGCTGGCGCATGGGCTACGTCTGCGCTCCCCGGCCTATCGTGGCCGCCATGACCAAGCTGCACCAGTTCGGCATCATGTCCGCCCCCACCACCAGCCAGTACGCCGCCGTGGAGGCCATGCGCAGCGGGGACGGGGACATCGAGCACATGCGGGAGGAGTACGACCGCCGCCGCCGGTATCTGGTGGAGAATCTCAACCGCATCGGACTTCAGTGCTTCGAGCCCAAGGGGGCTTTCTATGTGTTCCCGGATATCCGCTCCACCGGGCTGACCTCGGAGGAGTTCTGTGAGCGTTTCCTGCTGGAGGAGAAGGTGGCCGTCATTCCCGGCTCCGCCTTCGGCCCCGGAGGGGAGGGCTTTGTCCGGGCCTGCTACGCCGCCTCCATGAAGGATATCGCCGAGGCCGTGGCCCGGATGGACAACTTCCTCACTAATTTGAGAAGAAAACAGGGGAGAGAGGGTTAAAATGAACATCGTATGTTTGGATATGGAGGGGGTCTTAGTCCCGGAGATCTGGATCGCTTTCTCTGAGGAGAGCGGCATCCCCGAGCTGCGCCGCACCACCCGGGACGAGCCCGACTACGACAAGCTGATGACCTGGCGGCTGGGTATTTTGAAGGAGCACGGCCTGGGGCTGAAGGAAATTCAGGCAGTCATCGCCAAGATCGACCCTCTGCCTGGGGCGAAGGAGTTTCTGGACCGGCTGCGCGCCAAGACCCAGGTGGTCATTTTAAGCGACACCTTCGAGCAGTTCGCGAGACCCCTGATGGAGAAGCTGAACTGGCCCACCATCTTCTGCAACACCCTGGAGGTGGGGGAGAATGGGGCCATCACCGGCTACCAAATGCGCTGTGAGAAGTCCAAGCTGACCACGGTGAAGGCCCTCCAGTCCATGGGCTACGACACCATCGCCGCCGGAGACAGCTTCAACGATCTGGCCATGATCCAGGCCAGCAAGGCGGGGTTTCTGTTCAAGTCCACCGAGGCTATCAAAGCCGCTCACCCCGAGCTGCCCGCTTTTGAGGAGTTTGACGAGCTGCTGTCCGCCATTGAGGGAGCGCTGGACTGAGAGCAGAGAGGAGAATCGCGATGTTTTGGACCGTGCTGCTGCTGATAATCTGCTTTTCCGCTGTCGCCTCCGTATTATTTTGGATGCTTGCGATGATGATCGGAGAGTGGGCCCTCGCTGTGGCTGGTGTTCTGCTGCTGGCGGGCGTTATTACGGCGCTGGTTTCGGCCTATCAGCGGATTGCGGTCCAGCTGGACAGCGTGGAGAAGAAGCTGGATAAGCTCTTAGAGCAAAAGGAAGAGGAGTGACCTCCATGAACGATATTTTTGACGGCCTGCCCTTTAAGCCTGCGGACATTCTTCTGCCCCGGGACTGCGACCTGTCCCTGTGGTCGGTGGTGGCCTGCGACCAGTACACCTCCCAGCCCGAATACTGGCAGCGGGTGGAGGAGCGGGTGGGGCGGGCCCCGTCCGCTCTGCGGCTGATCCTGCCGGAGAGCTGTCTGGAGGGCCCCAGCGTGGAGACCGACATCATGGAGGTCAACAACACCATGAGCCGCTATCTTCGGGAGGGCCGCTTTCAGGAGTACCCCGACGCCCTGATCTATGTGGAGCGCACCCTGGACAGCGGCAAGGTCCGCCGGGGTCTGGTGGGCATGGCAGACCTGGAGGCCTACGACTACGAGCCGGGCTCCTCCTCCGCAATCCAGGCTACCGAGGGGGTGGTGATGTCCCGCATTCCCCCCCGCGTGGCGGTGCGGAAAAACGCCCCCATCGAGCTGCCCCACGCGATTCTGCTCAGCGACTGCGGGGATATTGTCGCTCCCCTGGCCGGCCGGACGGGAGAGATGGAGCTCCTCTACGACTTCGAGCTGATGGAGGGGGGCGGCTATGTGAAGGGCTGGCTGCTGACCCGGGAGCAGCAGGAACAGACCGCCCGGGCCATCCGGGCGCGGAAGGAGTGGGCGGACCGGGAGCGGGACGGCCTGCTCTTCGTGGCGGGAGACGGCAACCACTCTCTGGCCGCCGCCAAGGAGTGCTATGAGCGGCGCAAGGGACTCACCGATCCCACCCAGTGGCCCGATCTGCCCTCCCGCTACGCCCTGTGCGAGCTGGTCGATCTCAGCGGCAACGGAGTTGACTTTGAGCCTATCCACCGGGTGGTCTTCGGCGTGAAGCCGGAGGAGCTGCTGGACGCCCTGATGAAATACTGTCCCTCCGCCGTCCGGGGCAGAGAGGAAGGGCATGTCCTGCCCTTTGTGATCGGCCGGTGGAGCCAGGGGGAGATCACGGTGACCAAGCCCGCGGCCAATCTGCCGGTGGACACTCTCCAGCGTTTTCTGGACGACTACACAGCCTCCCATCCCAAGGCCCGGGTGGACTACATCCACGGGGAGGCGGAGGCCCGGGCGCTGGCAGAAGAGCGGGAGGACGCCGTGGCCTTCCTTCTGCCCCGGCCCCGGTGGCCGGAGCTGTTCGACGCCGTTGTCCGGGACGGCCTCCTGCCCCGAAAGACCTTCTCCATCGGCCAGGCCAAGGACAAGCGGTTTTACTTAGAGGCGAGAAAAATCAGAAAATAGGGGGAAAGCCGCCATGGAGGTCCGCGCCCACGCCAAACTGAATCTGACTCTGGATGTGCTGGGCAGGCGCCCCGACGGCTACCACGATCTGCGGATGGTGATGCAGTCCGTCGCCCTGGCCGATGTGCTCACTCTGGAGGAGAGCGGCGATGGGGAGCTGCGGGTGCGCACCAACCTACACTTTCTGCCCAATAACGAGAAAAATCTGGCCGCCCAGGCCGCTCTGCGCTGGTGGGAGGCCAGGGGACAGGTCCCCCGGGGGCTGGAGATTACCATTGAGAAAAGTGTTCCCGTCTGCGCCGGCATGGCCGGGGGGAGCAGCGACGCCGCCGCCGTCCTTCGGGCGCTGAACCAGATGGAGGGGGCGCCCCTGTCCCTGCGGGAGGTGGCCAAGATTGGGGAGCGGGTGGGCTCCGACGTGCCCTACTGCATCCTGGGCGGCACCGCCCTGGCCGAAGGGAGGGGAGAAATCCTCACCCCCTTGCCCCCTCTGCCCCAGTGCTGGGCGGTGCTGTGCAAGCCGGAATTCTCCATCTCCACCCCGGCGCTGTTCGCTAAAATAGACAGTGTGCGCCTGCGCTGCCGTCCCGACACCCAGGGGGTCATCGCCGCCCTGGAGGCGGGGGACCTCCACGGGGTGGCCCGGCGGATGTACAACGTTTTTGAGGACGCCTTGCCGGAGCGCCAGCGCGCCCGGGTGAGCGACATCAAAAACGTGCTGATTCAGTGCGGGGCCCTGGGGGCCAGCATGAGCGGCACCGGTCCCACCGCCTTTGGGCTCTTTGACGACGAGGGCCTGGCCCGGGAGGCCCGGGAGCGGCTGGCCGACTGGGGTGGCGAGGTTTTTTTGACACAGACCGTTTAAGGTTGTTAAAACCCGTCTATACTGTAAGAAAGTTACAGGATAGGCGGTTTTTTTATGGATCGAAAATTGAAAACCTGGGAGCTGGCGCTGATGTGCGGCGTGCTGATCGCGGTGATGGCGGGGAGCTGGCTGGACCGGGAGCAGCAGGAGCTGGCCGGCAGCGTCATCCGCTTCCACGTCATCGCCAACTCGGACAGCGAGGAGGACCAGGCGTTAAAGCTGGCGGTACGGGATCGGGTGTTGAAGGAGGCCCAGGACCTCTACCCGGAGAACGCCACTCTGGCCCAGGCCCAGGCGGCCCTGGAGGGCCGTCTCAGCCTGCTGGCCGCCGCCGGTCGTGAGGTAGTGGAGGAACAGGGGTATGATTACCCGGTGTCCGCCGCCCTGGAGGACTGCTGGTTCCCCACCAAGGAGTACGAAGGCTTCGCCCTCCCCGCCGGAAGCTACACCGCCCTCCGGGTGACCATCGGCGAGGGCAAGGGGCGCAACTGGTGGTGCGTGGCCTTCCCGCCCCTGTGCCTGGGAGCGGCCAGCGAGACGGTGGATCAGGCCCTGGAGGCGGGCCGCTTTACCCCGGAGCAGGGCGCTCTGGTGACGGGGGACGGCGAGGGCTATGTCCTCAAATTCAAGGCCATGGAGCTTTTGGGCGAGATACAGGGTTTTTTTGAAAAGTAGGGCGGCGCCGCGCGCCGCCCTTTCATATTGTCCCCGCTTCGCCGCATAGTCTGTGGGGAAAGGGGGGGGCTGTGTTGATCGGTCAGCTTGTGACAGTACCCGGAGGGCGGGGAAGGGCGGAGCCGGGACGGCTCTACGGCCTGAGCGTCCTGCGGGCGGAGGCCGACCCCACCGGCTTCTGGGGGGAGCGCTACCTGCGCCGGGCGGGGAAGGGGCTGCGCCGGGGGGGTGCGCTCCGGGTGCTGGTCCCCGGTGATTTTGACCTCTGGCCGGCCCTGGCTCCTCTCGGCCTGCGGCCGGTGGAGGTGGACGCATTTGTTCGGAACCAGTCGGCAACCCTGGCGCTGGAGCTGCTGGAGCGGCGGGATGTCCCCCCCGACCGGGCCGTTGTGGCCCTACGGGGGGCACGGGCGGACCGGGACATGGCCCGGACGGCGGCGGCGCTGTGCCAGGAGGTGCGGAGTCTGGTAGTGGACGCTCCCCGGGGCGGGGAGGAGCTGGCCAACTGGCTGAGGCGGGAGTTTGGGATCCCTGTTTTACCGCCGGGGGAGGGCTGTCACGCCGCTCTGTGCTTTCACCCGGACTGCCCCCGGAGAGAGGGGGAGGCCCTGGAGCTGTACGGCCCCCGGCCCCGGCTGGCGGGGCTGGCCCTCAGCGCGCCCCGGCTGGCGGAGGAGGACCGGGAGAATCTGCCTCTGCTGTCCGCCCTGTGGGAGGGGGGAAAGCTGGGGCCTGAAGACATAAAAATCACTTGACAGACGGGTTGGAAACACATATAATGGCACAGAATGTACGACTATGCCCAATTTTGCCCCTGCAAGGCGGCGGGCGGATAGTCCGATGGAAAGGTGTGCGAAATTTCATGGCGAAGGAATATAAGCTGAGTCCTCAGCGGCTCAAGGAACTGCAGGACGAGATGACATACCTCAAGACGGTCCGGGAGAAGGAAGTGGCCGACCAGATCAAAGAGGCCCGGTCCTTCGGCGACCTCAGCGAGAACAGCGAGTACGACGAGGCGAAAAACGAACAGGGCAAGCTTTACGCCCGCATGGGCGAGCTGGAGGAGATTCTGTCCAACTACGTGGTCATCGAGGAGGACGAGACCGACGGCGACTATGTCCGTCTGGGCTCCACCGTCACCGTGCTGGACAAGGAGTTCAACGAGGAGCTGGTTTATAAGATCGTGGGCTCTCAGGAGGCCGATCCCATGAGCGGAGCCATCTCGGAGGACTCCCCCTTCGGCAAGGCGCTGCTGGGCAGAAACGCGGGGGACGAGGTCACCGTGGACGCCCCCGCCGGCCCGGTGGAGTATAAGCTGCTGAAGGTAGAGAGATAAGGAGTAATCGACATGGCCGATAAGAATCATCAGACCGGCGCGGTGGAACAGGAGAACCTGTCTCAGCTTCTCCAGATTCGCCGGGACAAGCTCAAGGAACTCCAGGAGAGCGGAAACGACCCGTTCCAGATCACCCGCTATGTGGTGGACAACGACTCCGCCAACATCAAGGACAACTTCGATGCCCTGGAGGGGGAAGAGGTGTCTGTCGCTGGACGGCTCATGTCCAAGCGGGGGATGGGGAAGGTATCCTTCTGCGACCTGCAGGACAAGTCCGGCCGCATCCAGCTCTACGCCCGAAAGGACGAGATGGATGAGGAGGAATACAACCGCTTCAAAAAGTATGACATCGGCGACATTGTGGGCGTGGAGGGCGTGGTTTTCCGCACCCAGCGGGGAGAGATGTCCGTCCGGGTGGTCCATGTGACGCTGCTCAGCAAGTCCTTGCTGCCCTTGCCCGAGAAGTTCCACGGACTGACCAGCACCGAGCTGCGCTACCGCCAGCGGTATGTGGACCTGATCGTCAACCCGGAGGTGAAGCGCAACTTCGTCATCCGCTCCAGGTTTATCAAGCACGTCCGGGACTTTATGGACGGCCGGGGCTTTATTGAGGTGGAGACCCCGGTGCTGAATACCATCTCCGGCGGGGCCACCGCCCGGCCCTTTATCACCCACCACAACACCTTGGATATCGACATGTACATGCGCATCGCCACCGAGCTGCCCCTGAAGCGGCTTATCGTGGGAGGCATGGACCGGGTGTACGAGATCGGGCGCATCTTCCGCAACGAGGGCATGGACCCTAAGCATAACCCGGAGTTCACCACCATCGAGCTCTACCAGGCCTATGCCGACTTCAACGATATGATGGACCTGTTTGAGGATCTGCTGTCCTCCGCCGCTCAGAAGATTCTGGGTACCTACCAGGTGGAGTGGCAGGGGGAGAAGATCGACCTGACCCCCGGCTGGCCCCGTATGCCCATGCACGAGGCGGTGAAGCAGCACTGCGGCATCGACTTTATGGCGATCAGCTCCGACGAGGAGGCGGTGGCCGCGGCCAAGTCCATCGGCGTGGAGCTGCCCGAGACGGCGGACAAGACCTGGGGCAACGCCCTGTACGAGTGCTTCGACCAAAAGGTGGAGGAGAAGCTGATCCAGCCGACCTTCATTACCATGCACCCGGTGGATGTCTCCCCCCTGGCCAAGCGCTCCCCCTCCGACCCCCGGCTCACCGAGCGGTTCGAGCTGTTCGTCTGTCACAGTGAGATGGGCAACGCCTTTTCCGAGCTGAACGACCCCATCGACCAGCGCCAGCGCTTCCAGAAGCAGGTGGAGCAGCGGGAGCGGGGAGACGACGAGGCCGGCATGATGGACGAGGACTATGTGACCGCCCTGGAGTACGGACTGCCCCCCACGGGCGGCCTGGGCATCGGCATCGACAGGTGCGTCATGCTGCTCACCGGCTCCGACTCAATCCGGGAAGTGATTCTGTTCCCCACCATGAAGCCGGTGGATTAAAAAGTCGTTGCGCCGCAAGGGCTTCAGAGGATTTTGACCCTGATTTTTGAAAAATTTACGACAACCTTACGACAAATGAAAAGGATTTTTGCATAGCAAGAGGAGCGCCGACCGCATGGTTGGCGCTCCTTTTTTGCCTTTCGGGGACAGGACTTGAATCTGATAAGACAATATGGGTCAGCAAATAACCTGGTGCTATTCCAATGATATTTTCTGCCATTCAGGGTCCTCGGTAATAGCGTGTCTCTCTGTTTTAATTGGCGCGCTTCCCCGTTCAAATATGTATTCCGTTCCAAGCGGCATATACCCTCTATTCCCCCTCCTGCGCCCCCTCTCCGCCCTCCGGGGCGGGGTGGTATCTGTACCCTCAGGGGCCGCTGCGGGCGGCTGGGGGGCGGGGGTAGCCTGGGAGTGGATAAACTGAGCATACTTCAACAAAACCTCTAAATCATCACAAGGCAAATCCTCTGCTATACGAATTAGATATTACCAGGGAAAGACCACAAGCGAAATTGCCGTTATGGAGGGCATTTCAAAAAATACAGTACATAAGCGGGAACAAGCCGCCCTGTGCCGTCTGCGTCACCCTTCCAGGTCTAAAGCGCTGCGGGTGTATCTGTGAAGCATAACGACCAAACAACGACCAAACCGGCAAAATTTGAGATAAATAAAAGACCGCCAGCCCTTGCGACACAAGGGTTAGCGGCCTTTTTACAGATGGTGGACGATACAGGACTTGAACCTGTGACCTCCCGCACGTCAAGCGGATGCTCTACCAGCTGAGCTAATCGTCCGAACAGCAAAAGTTATTATACTGACGTGAGCAACGTTTGTCAATAGTAAAATCAGATTTTTTCTAAAAACTCGGAAAAATTCAGAGTGGGAGAAAATTCAAAATTTCCGATGAAAAGTAGAGTGGAGTGTGCTATAATAAAAAACAGGTGCGATCCCATTCTTTCAAAGGAGGAATGTTCCATGTTAAAACTTGATCTTTCAAAGCTCAGCGGCTTTCTTCCCGAGGATTATGCGACCTCTCGGGAGGACCGGCTGGCCAAGGCGGCTCAGATGCTCTCCACCCACACCGGCCCCGGCGGTGATTTCACCGGCTGGGTGTACCTGCCCCGGGACTACGACAAGGAGGAGTTCGCCCGCATCCAGGCGGCGGCCAAGAAGATCCAGCAGCAGTCCCAGGTGCTGGTGGTCATCGGCATCGGCGGCTCCTATCTGGGAGCCCGCGCGGTCATCGAGGTCGTCAAGTCCAACAACTATAACCTGAAGAAAAAGGATACCCCCGATGTGTTCTTTGCCGGCAACGGCCTGTCCACCGACGCCTTGCTGGAGCTGCTGGAGCTCATCGGCGACCGGGACTTCTCTGTGAACGTCATCTCCAAGTCGGGCACCACCACCGAGCCCGCGGTCTCCTTCCGCATTTTCAAGGGCCTGCTGGAGAAGAAGTACGGCAAAGAGGGGGCCAGGGAGCGCATCTATGCCACCACCGACAAGGCGCGGGGCGCGCTGAAGGGTCTGGCCGACGCCGAGGGCTATGAGGAGTTCGTGGTGCCCGACGACGTGGGCGGCCGGTTCTCCGTCCTCACCGCCGTGGGCCTGCTGCCCATTGCCGTGGCCGGCGTGGATATTGAGGCGCTCATGGGCGGCGCTCGCCAGGCCATGGAAGAGCTGTCCGTCCCCGGTCTGGACAACCCCGCGTGGCAGTATGCCGCCGCCCGTCATGGCCTGTACCAGTCCGGCAAGGCTATTGAGGTGCTGGCCGGCTATGAGCCTCGGTTCCGCTTCTTTGCCGAGTGGTGGAAGCAGCTCTACGGCGAGAGCGAGGGCAAGGACGGCAAGGGCCTGTTCCCCGCCAGCGTGGAGTTCACCGCCGACCTGCACTCCATGGGCCAGTATATCCAAGACGGCGAGCGGGTCATGTTCGAGACGGTGGTGAAGTTCGAGCCGGACGGCGAATACGCCATCCCCAACGACCCCGCCAACGTGGACGGCCTGAACTTCCTGTCCGGCAAGCCGTTGGCCTTCGTGGCCGAGCAGGCCATGCGGGGCACCATCCTGGCCCATGTGGACGGCGGCGTGCCCAACGTGCTCATTGAGATGCCCAAAATTACCGCCCAGAGCATCGGCTACCTCATCTACTTCTTTGAGTATGTCTGCGGTCTGTCCGGCCACCTGCTGGAGGTCAACCCCTTCAATCAGCCTGGCGTGGAGGCGTACAAGAAGAATATGTTCGCCCTTCTGGGCAAGCCCGGCTACGAGGACCTGCGCAAGGAGCTGCTGGCCAAGCTGTAATCTGAGGATACAAATACAGATGCCCCCCTGATGTAATTCCTACATCAGGGGGCTTTTGTTTGTCGTCTGTTTAGCTGTGTTTACCCGTGGGAGAACAGGTCAGGGACGGATTGACAAGAATCGGGTTCTGCTTAAAAAGGTCCCCGGATACCCTTCAGGCAGTCCATCTGCCGCTCCAGAATTTGAACATAACTGTTTACGGCCTCCATATTGCCCCTCCTTAACCCAATTCCAGCACCCGAGCCAGCGCCGCGGTATACCGCTTGTACTCCAGGATCAGCGCGTCCAGATACTCTGTCCCCGCGTCAGTGACGGCGAAATAAATACGGGTGCGGTTGTCCTCGCTCATCACCTTTTCATGCTCCCGGATATAACCGTTTTCCTCCAGGCGGTAGATGGACAGGTAGAGCGTGTTGAAGGTGATGTCGCCCCCGCTGCGCTCTGTAATGGCGTTCATCATCTCGTAGGTGTACATGGGTTTTTCCAGCAGAAGATGTAAGACCATCATTTCCGTGGTGGCCTTTTTCAGCGCGATTTGAAGATTTTCCGGGCTGCCGCTTGTTTTTTTTCGTTTTACCATATGCATCACACATGCCTTTTTTAGAATATAGGTTTATTATACCAGAAATTATTTTCA
Source organism: uncultured Oscillospiraceae bacterium (assembly GCA_910588635.1). GTDB lineage: Bacteria > Bacillota > Clostridia > Oscillospirales > Oscillospiraceae > Lawsonibacter. The sequence continues at coordinate 80,479 of CAJUPW010000004.1, forward strand.
TAGCAAGTATGTTTTTTGCTGATAAATAAATTCTGATGTGATATCAATAATATGCGCAATCCCTTTACGCAAGCGCCCCCCGGCCGGAGCATAATTCCGGCCGGGGGCGTTCTGTGTTTATAGCCCTAAGACATGGGTGGCGATGGCGAAGTAAATCAGCAGGGACAAGGCGTCTACCACGGTGGTGATGAAGGGGGCTGCCATAACGGCGGGGTCGATGCCCGCCTTCTCCGCCGCCATGGGGAGCAGGCAGCCCACAATCTTGGCGCACATCACCGTCAGCATCAGGGTGAGGCACACCACAGCGGCCACCGCCACGGTGACATCCGGATTGTGCATCAGCCACCGGTCCACCAGCAGCATTTTGATGAAATTGGCCCCGCCCAGGCACACCCCGCACAACAGGGCGACACGGATTTCCTTCCACACCACAGCCAGCACGTCGGAAAACTCCACCTCTCCCAGGGAGAGGGCGCGGATGACGGCCACCGACGACTGGGAGCCGGAATTGCCCCCGGTGCCTGACAGCATGGGGATGAAGGAGGTCAAGATCACACAGGCGGCCAGAGCGGACTCAAAGCCGGTGATGATAAGGCCGGTAAAGGTGGCCGACAGCATCAGCAGCATCAGCCAGGGAATGCGGGCCCTCCAGGTCTCAAAGACCCCGGTGCGCAGGTAGGGCTTGTCGGATGGCAGGATGGCGGCCATCTTCTCAAAGTCCTCGGTGGCCTCCTCCTCCATAACATCCATGGCGTCGTCAACGGTGATGATGCCCACCAGCCGGTCCTCCCCGTCCACCACGGGCAGGGCGGTCAGGTCGTACTTGGAGAACATCTGGGCCACGTCCTCCTTGTCCTCGTGGGTGGCCACAGACAGCACGTTGGTCTCCATGATGTCGCTGATCCTGGTCTCGTAGGCGGACATGAGCAGCCGCTTCACTGTCACCACTCCCTGGAGCACTCGGTTGGCGGTGACATAGCAGGTGTAGACGGTCTCCTTGTCCAGACCCACCTTCCGGATGCGGGCGAAGGACTCCTCCACCGTATTGTTGGGATGGAGGTAGACAAACTCCGTGGTCATCAGGGAGCCGGCGGAGTCCTTGGGGTAGTTGAGCAGCTGGTTGATCTGGCTGCGGGTGGAGGCGTCGGTGTTGCGCAGAATACGGCTCACCAGGTTGGCGGGCAGGTCCTCGATCAGGTCCACCGTGTCGTCCATATACAGCTCGTCCAGCACCTCACGCAGCTCCTTGTCGCTGAGGGCGCCGATGAGCTTCTCCTGGTCCTCCTCCAGGTAGGAGAACACCTCCGCCGCCAGGGCCTTGGGCAGCAGCCGGAACACCAGCAGCTCCTGCTCCACCTCCAGCTCGTCCAGAAACTCGGCGATGTCCACCTCGTTCATTTCTGCCAGGATTTCCCGAAGCGCGCGGAATTTCCGTTCCTGGACCAGCTCCATCAGCCGGTCCAGGTCATAGTTGTCGTGCATAATCCTGCATCCCCCTTTCTGTCAGGCCACGAAAAGCCACAGGCGCGCCCGCTCCGGTCAGAGAGCGGCCCGCCTGTGGCTGCGCATGTCCAAGGGGAGGGAACCCCTCCGGCGTTTACCGGCGGCGGGGCAGAGACCCGGACAGGCCCCGTTCCGCCGCCCCTCGTTCGTGGCAGCTTTCCGTTTTTTGACGACTTCGGCCTTCCATTCCAGGTCCCACTTCCTTTCACTGTAATCTTTGCAGGTTCTTTATATCCTATGCCATTGTAGCACCAACCGCCCCCCTTTGGCAAGGGGGGCGGCGTGAATTTATTCCCACTCCACTTGGGCGTCAGAGGAGACGATATTGATATAGCTGCTGCCCACGGCCAGAGGGAAGGGCTTTCCCGCCTGGTCCAGGAATGAGTAGCAGGCCTCCTCGCTTCTCCGCTCCCAGGCGATCTGGTAGAGCTGTCCGTCCCGGAGGAGGAGACCCTCCCCCTTCCCGGTGGTGCGCACTGTCATACGGCCCTTGTCGTCCCCCTTGACCCGGCTGACATCGGTGTACAGCACCAGCACGTTGCGCACGGACACCGGCTCATCGGTGCCGCCGTCCACATAGGGAATGTCATTTTTATCGATGTGCTGGTCGATCAGGTAGCGGTTTTCCCCAGCGTCGTAAGTAAAGTACCCGGTCTTGTAGGTGGAGAAGGGCACCGTCAGCTTAGCGGCCGCCGTCCCGCCGGCGGGGACCTCCTTGTCGAAGGTCCAGCCCACCGCATAGCCGTCGTCGTGCTCCTGAGCGATCCTTTTGGGAAGCTGCTCAAGCACCTTCTCGCCGGAGGTGAACAGGGAATGCTCCAGGCCGGCGCTTTTCCGCCGGTCCGGGTCCCGCCAGCACATATTCCCGTAGGGGCCGTTGACAAAGTCAATGTGGGACATCTTCAGGTCGTCGAATGCGTCGTAGGCCTGGGGACTGCCCCCGGCGTGGATGTAGACGGCGTCGTGGCCCCTGGCAATGCTGACATAGTAGTCACGGGCCGAGCGGATACTGCCCATGTCCCCCACTCCGTTCAGGTCCTGGAACAGGGCCATCATCCGGGTGATGCCCCCCTCGGCCACGATCTCGTAGATCACGTCCGCCTGGGACACCCCGACCTGCGGCAAGGCCTTTCTCAGATTGTTGAACATGACGGCAAAGGGTCTCCGGACGCTGACATCCTGGTCCAGCCCCTCTCCGGTCAGGGGATGGCTGTAAGGGTGCTCCGGCTCCTCCACCGGAGCGATGACGGAAACGCTGGGCTCGTCAGGGACGGAGGAGGCGCTGCCCGGCAGGCCGGCGGAGCCGGAGGAGGCCCCTCCCGGGCCCTTTGTTCCGCAGGAGGCCAGCGGAATCAGCAGCAGTCCAGCCAGCAGAAGGGTTCTCCATTGTCCTTTGTTCATCCTCGGTTCCTCCCATATTTCCTGCACTTCGGCATAATGTGTACTTTATCATACGCTATTCTTTGGACAAAGTCAACAAAAACAGGCGCCGGACTTGCCGGACGGCTCCAGACATATTTCCCCGGCCTGTCCCATACACTAGGGCAAAGGGGGCGGCAGGCATGGCGCGGGAAAACAGAGGACGTTTTTGGGTTCGAGGGACGGGCCAGATTGTGAGCGCGGCGCTGCTCCTTGCCGCGATTCTGTTTGTTCTTCCCGGGTTGCTGGTACGGGGGGAACCGGTCTGCCGGCCGCCGGAGACCGGAGACCTGCCCGGCGGGGAAATCGCTCCGCCGGCCTCCTCCGCCTTGCCCACGGGCGTCCGGGACAAGGGGAAGGCGGTGCGCCTTCAGACCAAGGAGGGTCCCATCGTGGAGCTGACCATGGCCGACTACCTGTGGGGGGTGGTGGCGGCGGAGATGCCCGCCTCCTTCGAGGACGAGGCGCTGGCCGCCCAGGCCTGCGCCGCCCGGACCTACACCGCCGTTTTGCGCGGCAGCTCCAAGCACTCGGACGCCGACATCTGCGGGGACAGCACATGCTGCCAGGCCTACATTGAGCGCTCCGCCGCCGAAGCCCGCTGGGGGCTGAACGCCCGGGAATACGGGGAGAAGATCGAGCGGGCGGTGGTCCGGACCGACGGGCTGGGGGTCCTCTACGAGGGGAAGCCCATCCAGGCCCTGTTTTTCTCCTCCGCCCCAGGAAAAACGGTGGACGCGGCAGAGGTCTGGGGCAACTCGGTGGCCTATCTGAAGAGCGTGGACAGCCCAGAGGGCGACGAGGTGCCCAACTACCGCACCCAGACCGTCCTGAGGGCGGAGGAGGTGCGATCCCTCACCCTGGCCGCCTACCCGGGGGCCGACCTGTCCGGCGACCCCGCCGTCTGGTTCGGCCAGCCTAGCCGCAGCGAGGGAGGGACGGTGGTCTCCCTTACTCTGGGGGGCGTCACCCTCACCGGGGGCCAGGTGCGCTCCCTGTTCTCCCTGCGCTCCGCCTGCTTCACCGTCATCTGGGACGGCAGCCAGTTTGTATTTGACGTTACCGGCTACGGCCACGGGGTGGGCATGAGCCAGTACGGGGCCAACGCCATGGCCAAAAACGGCGGCAGCTTTCGGGATATCCTCACCTGGTACTACACCGGGGCGGAGGTGGGAAATCTCTGGTAGGGCGGGGCAGAACCCCGCCCTTTTCCTGTTTTGGAAATATTTTTCAAAAAACCCTCCATTTCAATTGTGAATAAATCTTGACAGAAAAGCGGTTTGCCTTTACAATGTTGGGTGGACAAATATTGAAAAACCTGTGGGGATGTTTTTCAGTTGTCGCAAGGGAGGGAAGGCTGCCCACCTAGCCCCTTGCGGCCTTTTACTGCAAGCCCGTGCGGAGCTCACTCTGGCGGCGGGCGCCGCGGCGGTCCGCCGCGGCCATGAAAAAATTTGGAGGTGTAACAAGACCCAATGAACCCAATTATCGCAGTCATCGGCATGATCGTCACGCTGATCGTGGGCGCGCTGGGCGGAGCGGTCTTCGGCTGGAACCGGCGCAAGGTCACGGCGGAGCGGGAGATCAAATCCGCCGAGGACGAGGCCACCCGCATTGTCAACGAGGCCTATAAGAGCGCCGAGAGCAAGAAGCGCGAGGCCTTGCTGGAGGCCAAGGAGGAAATTCTCAAGGCCAAGAACGAGCACGAGAAGGAGGTCAAGGACCGCCGCAGCGAGCTGCAGCGCCAGGAGAATCGCCTTCAGCAGAAGGAAGAAAACCTGGACCGCAAGACCGAGAACATTGAGAAGAAGGAAGAGCAGCTCTCCGCCAGGCTGGCCAGGCTGGACGCCACCCAGGCAGAGGCTGAAAGGCTGAAGCAGCAGCAGGTGGCCGAGCTGGAGCGCATCTCCGGCTACACCGCGGAGGAGGCCAAGAACTACCTGCTCCAGCAGCTGGAGGCGGATGTCACCCACGAGTCGGCCATGAAGATCAAGGAGATCGAGGCCCGGTTCAAGGAGGAGGCGGACACCCGCGCCCGGGAGATCATCTCGCTGGCCATCCAGCGCTGCGCCGCCGACCACGTCTCCGAGGCCACCGTGTCGGTGGTTCCCCTACCCAACGACGACATGAAGGGCCGGATCATCGGCCGTGAGGGCCGGAATATCCGCACCCTGGAGACCCTTACCGGGGTGGACCTGATTATCGACGATACCCCCGAGGCCATCACGGTCTCCTGCTTTGACCCTGTCCGCCGGGAGATCGCCCGGCTGGCTCTGGAGAAGCTGATTCTGGACGGCCGCATCCACCCCGCCCGCATCGAGGAGATGGTGGAGAAGGCCAAGCGGGAGGTGGACCAGGTCATCAAGGCGGAGGGCGAGCGGGCCATCTTTGAGACCAACGTCCACGGCCTGCACCCGGAGCTGGTCAAGCTCCTGGGCCGGATGCGCTACCGCACCAGCTACGGCCAGAATGTGCTCAACCACTCCATTGAGGTCAGCCACGTGGCCGGGCTGCTGGCCGCCGAGATCGGCGCCAACGTCACCGAGGCCAAGCGGGCCGGCCTGCTCCACGACCTGGGCAAGTCCATCGACCACGAGGTAGAGGGCTCCCACGTGCAGATCGGCGTGGAGCTGGCCCGGAAGTACCGGGAGAGCGAGAACATCATCCACGCCATCCACGCCCACCACAACGACGTGGAGCCCAAGACGGTGGTGGCCTGTCTGGTCCAGGCGGCCGACGCCATCTCCGCCGCCCGGCCCGGCGCACGGCGGGAGAATCTGGAGAACTATATCAAGCGGCTGGAGGCTCTGGAGGAGATTACCTCCTCCTTCAACGGGGTGGAGAAATCCTTCGCCATCCAGGCCGGCCGCGAGGTGCGCATCATGATTAAGCCCGAGGTGGTCAGCGAGGACCAGATGGTCCTTCTCGCCCGGGATATCGCCAAGAAAATTGAGGACGAGCTGGAGTACCCCGGTCAGATCAAGGTGAACCTGATCCGGGAGACCAAGGCCATCGAATACGCTAAATAATGTTCGTAATACCCATGCAAAACCCGGGACGCCCCCCAGCGTCCCGGGTTTTGCGGCCAAACCGCAACCCAGCGAAAGCGGTTGCGGTTTGGAGAGGAGGCGCGGCGCAGTGAGCGAGCTTTGCCCGTCAGGGCAAAGCAAACGATACGAAGCGTGCGCCGACGAGGGACGCCCCCCAGCGTCCCGGGTTTGCTGTGCAAAAACGGCGTCCGGTTTTCCGGACGCCGTTTTTTCCTTTTAATAGGCCACGCCCCACAGGATGGAGTGCCTGGCAGGCCTGCCGCAGCAGACGCACACGTCGGAAACATGCTCCTGCTCCAGGGGCATGCACCGGGAGGTGACCCCGGCCTTCTCCTTCATGGCCAGCTCGCAGTCCAGCTCTCCGCACCACATGGTCTTGGCGAAGCCGCCCTCGGTCTCCATGAACTTCTTGACCTCCTCCAGAGTCATGCACACCCGGGTGTGGTCCTCCAGGTTCTTCCTGGCCCGGTTGTACAGGCCCTTGTGAACCTCGTCCAGCAGCCAGCGCACATCCTCCTCCAACTGGTCCAGAGGGACAAATGTTTTCTCCCCGGTGTCCCGGCGGCAGATGCAGCACTGGTCCTTCTCCATATCCTTGGGGCCGATCTCCACCCGGAGGGGGACCCCCTTCATCTCGTACTCGGCGGCCTTCCAGCCCATTGACTGGTCGGAGTCGTCCATCTTCGCCCGGATACCGGCCTTCTGCAGCCGGTTCAGCAAGGCGGAGGCGGCGTCCAGGACCCCCTCCTTGTGCTGGGCCACGGGGATGACCATGGCCTGGATGGGGGCGATGCGGGGGGGCAGCACCAGGCCGTTGTTGTCGCCGTGGGTCATGATGATGCCGCCGATGGTACGGGTGGACAGACCCCAGCTGGTCTGGTGGGGGTGGTGGAGCTGGTTGTCGCTGCCGGTAAAGGTGATGTCAAAGGCCTTGGCAAAGCCGTCGCCGAAGTAGTGGCTGGTGCCGCTCTGGAGGGCCTTCCGGTCGTGCATCATGCACTCCACGGTGTAGGTCTCCTCGGCGCCGTTGAATTTCTCCTTGTCGGTCTTTCGGCCCTTGACCACCGGCATGGCCAGCACATTTTCTAAAAAGTCGGCGTAGACGTTGAGCATCCGCTCGGTCTCCTCACGGGCCTCCGCCTCGGTGGCGTGCATGGTGTGGCCCTCCTGCCACAGGAACTCCCGGTGACGCAGGAAGGGCCGGGAGGTCTTTTCCCAGCGCAGGACGGAGCACCACTGGTTGTACAGCTTGGGCAGGTCCCTGTGGGAATGGATCACGTTCTTATAGTGCTCGCAGAACAGGGTCTCGGAGGTAGGACGGATGCAGCAGCGCTCCTCCAGCTTCTCGCTGCCGCCCACGGTCACCCAGGCGCACTCAGGGGCAAAGCCCTCCACATGGTCCTTTTCCTTCTGAAGCAGGCTTTCAGGGATGAGGACGGGCAGATACACGTTCTCGTGGCCCAGCTCTTTAAAGCGCCTGTCCAGCTCGTGCTGGATGTTCTCCCAGATGGCGTAGCCGTAGGGGCGGTAGATAAACATGCCCTTAATGGAGGAGTAGTCGATGAGCTCCGCCTTTTTGCACACGTCGGTGTACCACTGGGCAAAGTCCACCTCCATATCGGTAATCTGCTCCACCTGCTTCTTGTTTTCCTTGGCCATATTGTCTCAGTCCTTTATGTTAAGATGGGTATATCCTTTTCAGCCCTTCTATTCTATAAACTAGACGGCGGAAAGTCAAGACAAAAAACCGCCTCCCCGGGGGGGAGGCGGCGGATTTTATTTCGTATAGGCGCCGGAGTAGTCGATCATGACCTCGTCAACCTTCTGCATTCCGGCCTCCACCAGGCCGTAGTAGCCGTCGCTGTCCTTCTTCAGCTGGAGCATGATGATCTGATCCTCGCCGTACTCAATCTCGTCCAGCTTGTCCTCCAAGGTATCCAGGATCAGCAGGCCGAACACGGCGTCTACCGCCTCCAGCTCCTCCTCAGTCTCCGCGTCGTCAAAGTTGGCCTCGTCCAGCGCGTCGAAAAAGTCGTCCTGGGTAAGGAGGTTATACAGGTCGATAGGGGAGACGGTCACCTCCACCACAAAGTCCCCATCCTTGGTCTTGCTGCCCGTGCCCACGGTGTATTTGGACTTGGCGTAGAGCTTCTCCATCACCTCTTTTGCCCGGTCGTTGATCTCGTCGGTGGGGTAATCCACCTCCAGAAAGTCCAGCAGGTACAACTCGGCCTCGTCGGACACGTTGTTCTCGTGCATCTCCCTGGCGTCGGCTTCGGTCATGTCCTCCACCAACTCGATGTACGCCTTGTCGTAGACGCCCAGATAGGCGGCGTCCAGATGGCCCTTCACATAGGCCTCGGCGTCCTTCTCGGTGAGTCCGCCGCCGCAGGCGGCCAGGATGCCCGTCATACACAGTGCCAGCGCCGCCGACAGTGCCCGTTTCCATGCTTTCATGTATCAACACTCCTCTTTTCAGTTTGGCCCGAAAGAAGCTTCGGGCAATGCTTTGATTATTTTAGGCCTTTTCTTCCAGAAAGTCAACCTTGCTGTTTTCAATTTTCTATGCTATACTGCTGTCATGACAGGAGGTGGGGAGCGCCGATGGACGCCCAAACACGCAGACAAGCCATTGCCAAACGCCTCCGGGAGAGCACGGGGCCGCTGAGCGCCGCCGCCCTGGCCCGGGAGCTGTCGGTGAGCCGGCAGATCATCGTGGGCGATGTGGCCCTCCTCCGGGCCGGCGGACTGGACATCACCGCCACTCCCCGGGGCTACCTGCTGCCCAGGCTCCCCGCCGGGATCACCTGCACCTTCGCCTGCCGCCACCGGGCGGACCAGATGGAAGAGGAACTGAACGCCATGGTGGACCAGGGCTGCACCGTGCTGGACGTGATTGTGGAGCACCCCATCTACGGCCAGCTCACCGGGCCTCTGCGGCTGTCCAGCCGGTACGATGTGACCCAGTTTGTGGACCGCTGTCAGGAGGAGGCCGCCGCTCCCCTGTCCCAGCTTACCGAGGGGGTGCATCTGCATACCGTCCTCTGCCCCGACGAGGGGGCCGCGTACCGGGTGCGGGAGGCCCTGGAGCAGCTGGGATTCCTCTATCAATAAACAAACGGCCGCCGCGGGAAGCTGATCCCGCGGCGGCTGTTTTCCTGAAGATTATTCCAGAATGGCGCCCTTGTCGGCGGAGGACACCAGCTTGGCGTACCGGGCCAGATAGCCCGTTTTGATCTTGGACTCGGGGCAGGTCCACTTGGCCCTACGGACGGCCAGCTCCTGGTCAGTGACGGCCAGAGCGATGGTGTGGGCGGGGATGTTGATGGCAATCATGTCGCCCTCCTCCACCAGGCCGATGTTGCCGCCGGATGCCGCCTCGGGGGAGACGTGTCCGATGGAAGCCCCCCGGGTGGCGCCGGAGAAGCGGCCGTCGGTGATGAGGGCCACGTCCTTGTCCAGCCCCATGCCGGCGATGGCGGAGGTGGGATTGAGCATCTCCCGCATACCGGGGCCGCCCCTGGGTCCCTCGTAGCGGATGACCACCACGTCCCCGGCGCGGATCTGCCCGGCGTAGATGGCGGAGATGGCCTCCTCCTCGGAGTTGAACACCCGGGCGGGGCCCTCGTGGACCATCATCTCGGGGGCCACGGCGGACTGCTTGACCACGCAGCCGTCGGGAGCCAGATTGCCCTTGAGGACGGCGATGCCGCCGGTCCCGGAGTAGGGGTTGTCGATGGGACGGATGATCTCGGGGTCCCGGTTGACCACGCCCTCCAGGTTCTCAGCGACAGTCCTGCCGGTGCAGGTGAGCAGGGAGGTGTCGATCAAATTCTTTTTCGCCAGCTCGGCCATGACGGCGTAGACACCGCCGGCCCGCTCCAGGTCCTCCATGTAGGTGTCGCCGGCGGGGGCCAGATGGCACAGGTTGGGGGTCCGGTCGGAAATCTTGTTGGCCATGTCGAAGGACAGCGTAATGCCGCACTCGTGGGCGATGGCAGGCAGGTGGAGCATGGTGTTGGTGGAGCAGCCCAGGGCCATGTCAATGGTCTCGGCGTTGTGGAAGGCGGCCTCGGTCATAATGTCCCGGGGACGGATGTTCTTCTCCACCAGCTCCATAATCTTCATGCCGGCGCGCTTGGCCAGCCGCAGCCGGGCGGACCACACGGCGGGGATGGTGCCGTTGCCCCGGAGGGCCATGCCGATGGCCTCGGTGAGGCAGTTCATGGAGTTGGCGGTGTACATGCCCGAGCAGGAGCCGCAGGTGGGGCAGGCGGCGTTCTCGTACTCCTCCACCCCCTCCTCGTCCAGCTTGCCGGCGTAGTAGGAGCCCACCGCCTCGAACATGTGGGAGAGGCAGGTGCGCCGGCCGTCGTTGAGCCGTCCGGCCAGCATGGGCCCGCCGGAGACGAAGATGGCGGGCACATTCACCCGGGCGGCGGCCATCAGCAGGCCGGGCACGTTCTTGTCGCAGTTGGGGATCATCACCAGGCCGTCGAACTGGTGGGCGATGGCCATTGCCTCGGTGGAGTCGGCAATCAGGTCACGGGTCACCAGGGAGTATTTCATGCCCACGTGGCCCATGGCGATGCCGTCGCACACGGCGATGGCGGGGAACTCCACCGGAGTGCCCCCGGCGGCCCGGACGCCGGCTTTCACCGCCTCGGCAATCTTGTCCAGGTTCATGTGGCCGGGCACAATCTCGTTATAGGAGCAGACCACGCCGATGAGGGGCTTTTCCAGCTCCTCCCTGGTGTAGCCCAGAGCGTAGAGCAGGGAGCGGTTGGGAGCGGCGGGGATGCCTTTTTTCACAACGTCAGAGCGCATAGGGATTACCTCCTGGATATGACATAAAAAATATCGGTTTTCTGATTTCAGAATACCGCAGGACGGTAGATGTGTCAAGAAAAACCGTTTAAAAAGCTGAAAACCGCCACCCCGGTCCGGTGACGGTTCTCTGTAAAAAGAAACCAAATCTTGGGCTGGACCGCTTCGTGAGCGGCATCCCTTTATACCAATATATCACCGCCCTGACATTTTGTCAAGGCGGTTTTCAGTCCTGCTCCTCCTGCTCCTTCAGGTTTTCCAGCGCCCATCTGGTGGCCGCGATTACAAACGCGGAAAAGGTAGTATCTTTTCCGCAAATAGCCAACTCCACTTCTTCAATCACGTCATTAGGGAACCGGATATTTTTCTGTGTGGTCTGTGGAATTGCGGGTATCTTAAATTTTCTGCCCATACTATCACCTGCTATACATTTGTACTTTATATTGTGATACATATGACGTATAATTTATGTATCCCGAATTGCAAGCAAGATGTATAGAGGAGGATGACTATGAGATACTTTGATAAAATGCTGCTGGCTTTTCTGCTCAACAGCAAACTAAAAATGGAGGTCACCGGCTTTGACATGGACGGCTTTGAAAAGATTCTGCGCGATCAGCTGAAAAGACGGCTGGAGGCCATCGAGTACATCGTTTTTGCGAGTGAATTTATTTCGGACGCCGAGAGGGTTGAGGCCATCAGGGATCTGTTTTATAGCTGCAATTAATCCAAATCGAAAGGGAGCGGCCCGTCAGGGCCGCTCCCTCTTGTCCTTTTACTGCGGAAGAGAGGATACAAAGTCGTCGGAGGGGGCAAATTCCAGCCGGTTCTCCCACTGCTCCAGGGTGTAGTCCGGCCAAGTCCGGTCGGAGCCGCCGGGCAGGAAAATCAGGGTCACATCCTCCGCAATGCCGTAAAACTGCCGAAAATAGCTGGCATATTCCACATTCCAGGGGTTCCGGTCCACCCAGAAGATTCGGTAGTATCGGTCGGTGGGCAGGATGAGCCGGTCCTCTCCCGCCGCGGATACCCGGCTGATCTCCGCGCTTCGGGCCAGGGTGCAGGAGGCGGTTGCCGCCCCCCGATACCCCCACAGGAGCATCAGCCCCGCCGCTGCCAGCCCTGCCGCCCAGGTCCCGGTCCGGGCGGTGAGCAGAGGGGCGGCTAAGTCCATGGCCAGCATAATCAAAATCAAGGCGGGCAGGAAGTAGAACCGCTGGCCCAGGGTGGTGGTGGCCGCCAGAGGCAGCAGGGCCAGAGGGGCCGCCAGATACAGCAGCAGACGGCGAATTTTCAGCTCCGGCTCACACCTCATGGCGGCCAGCGCCAGAAAGGCCAGCCCCCAGCACAGGCAGCCGGCGGCGGCGTAATACCATGTCTGGTAATCCTCGGCGCTCCAAATCAGGAAAAAGGTCCCGAGGGGAAGCAGTCCCAGCACGGCCAGCGGCCGCAGCCGGCTGTTCCAGAAGCCCAGGGCGATGATTACCGCCATAGGCAAGGCAATATGAACCCCCCGCAGAAAGGCGATGGGCAGCAGCTTTTGGAAATACCACTGTAAAATGCATGCCCCGGCGGCCAGCGGGCCGGAGCCTGGCGGAAAGGACAGATTGCGCAGGCCCTGGAGGGCGCTGCCATGTCCCAGAAGGTCGGCCAGCACGCCGTTGGAGAACACCAGCACCGCCGCCAGCACCGCCCCGGCGAAGCCGGCCCAGTAGGGCAGACGCAGCGGCCTGTCCCATATGGAGTAGAGGCCCAGCACCAGGGTCACCCCCACAAAGAGGAGGGACAGGGTCTCCACAAACAGTCCCATCACCAGCGCCCAGCCCAGCAGCAGCGCCGCCCGGGCCTTTGGCCGGTCTTTTTTTTGGTGGGCCCGCCTCACCAGCAGCAGAAAGGCCAGAAACACCGCCGCCGACATCCCGTAGTTCCCGAAGCCGGACACCCAGCCGTACACCTCGATCCACATGACGGGAGGCATCAGCAAAATCATCCCGTTGGCCGTCAGGAACATGGGCAGAAACCGCTCCCCGTCCCCTCTGGCCATCAGCGCGGCCATCAGTACGGGGATGGCGAACATGCCCCCGCCCATGAGCAGCACCTTCACCGGCGGGAAATGGCACATGAGCACGGCGCAAAGATTCCCGGCGTAACGGCCGTTGAGCAGGCCGTATTTCCACCAGCGCACCCCCTGCTCCATGCCCCATTGCAAATCGTCGGTGCAGCTGTAGGGCACGGCCCAGGCGATGAACAGATAGCAGATCAGCGCGGCCGCCAGAACGGCCCGGCAGATCATGGCGTTTCCGCGCTGCGTCAAAGCGGACTCCTCCTCCTTCGCCGTCCCGCTTCGGGGACGGCCTGTCCCACTATTCTATCCGGTTTCCCCAGAGATGTCAACGCCGCAGTTCCGGCGGGAGGTCCCGATTGACAGCGGCGTTTTTTTTCATATAATGAAGGTATGGATACGTTTATTTTTATTGTCAACATCATAGGGACGCTGGCCTTTGCCGCCTCCGGGGCCATGATCGGACTGAACAAGAACATGGACATCTTTGGGGTGTGCATTCTGGGCCTGGCCACCGCCACCGGCGGCGGGGTCATCCGGGACCTGATTCTGGGTCTGACGCCCCCTATGGCCTTCCGGGACCCGACCTACGCCGTTCTGGCCCTGACGACCTCGGCGGTGTTCTTCTCCCGGCGGGTGCGGCGGGTGCTGATGCACAACCAGCGCCGGTACGACCGGCTGCTGTTCTGGATGGACACCCTGGGACTGGGGGTCTTTTCCGTGGCGGGCGTGGAGCTGGCTTTCTCCCGGTCGGGCCATCCCACCTTCTTCCTGCTGGTCTTTATTGGAACGATCACCGGCGTGGGGGGCGGCGTGCTCCGGGACCTGCTGGCTCAGGAGGTGCCCTATATTTTCGTCAAGCACATCTACGCCTGCGCCTCCCTGGCCGGGGCGGTGCTGTGCGCCGGATTGTGGAGCTATGTGGACAGTATGTACGCCATGCTGGCGGGCATGACGGCGGTGGTCGTCATCCGGGTGCTGGCCGCCCACTTCCACTGGAACCTGCCCAGAGCAAAACGGTAAATCCTGGGGCGTATTTGTCACACCAGTCAATTAGTGTGCGAGAAAAAAGAAAAAATTATACAAATCTGACAAAAATAGGGTTGACGAACGGATGTTTATCGTTTATGATTGATATGGTAACATTTGCTTGCTTGAGAAAGGAGATACTTATGCGGAAAAAGGTTTTTTGCAAAGTCCTGTCCCTTTGCCTGGCGACTATCATGCTTGTGGGTATCATTCCCGCTGGCGCCTATGTCAATGTAGAGGGCGCTGGCGCCGCGCGGGGCGCCAGCGAGGCAATCTCTGCCCGTCCCGACGATCCCACGCGCGTGCCGAAAGCGCTTGCAGACATTGACTGGAACAGCCGCCTCACCTACAGCGAGATCGAGAAAGCACTTGCCAACATGGCCGAGCAGTATCCCAACATCACCGAACTGTATGAGATCGGCAGAAGCTGGCAGGAGCGTTCCCTGTGGTGCCTGGAAATTACGAATGAGCGGGTTCCCGACAGCCGAAAGGTCGGGATCGGTGTCTTCGGCAACATCCACGGCGGCGAGCGCGAGAGCGGCACGGCGGCTCTGTACACCGCATGGTGGTTTGTGACCAACTCCGACAACGAATATGTGAAGAACATCCTGGATCACTACATCATCTATGTGAACCCCGTGATTAACCCCGACGGCTACGAGCAGTCCTTTGTAATCAATAACCGTCCCAACCTGCGGCCCACCGATGCCAACGGCGACGGGATTCCTTTCAGTGATCCTTACACGGATATTGACGGCGACGGCTATATCGCGACCCTCTACCGCGGCAAGGCCGACGATACCCCCTCCACCAGCATGTCCCGCTTCGGCATGGAGAGTCCCGACTGGGATAAGAACGGCAAGCTGGGCGACGACCCCCGCACCAGCGGCATCGACATGAACCGCACTTTCGACTATGAGTGGGGCTATTACAACATTGAGACCGATCCCCGGTATAACGGCGATGAGGATTCCAAGGTGATCGGCGCCAACTCCTGGAGCAGCAACGGCGGCGCCAAGGGTCTCGGCCCCGCCTCCGAGCCCGAGATCAAGGCCCTCCAGAACTTTATGTATGAGCATCCCATGAACGCCCTGACCACGCTGCACACCGGCATTCAGTGCGTCCTGTTCCCCTGGTGCTCCCGCGAGGTCGATGAGACCAACGCGGCGGAGAAGGTACAGCTCGACTTCATGCGGAAGACCGCTGAGGCTATGGCCGGTCAGTGGACCGAGACCACCGGCCGCGGCTCCTACTTCTCCAACTCCTACTACGATTATCCCACCACCTCCGAGATGATCGACTACGCCTTTGGCCGCTTCAATATCCACGCCTATACCATCGAGGTGTATCAGGCCGGCGGCGCGGGCAAGTCTGATGTGGACGACTGCTCCTGGGGCAATCCGATGCCCGAAAATAAATGGGTGTTCTACTCTCAGGACGACCTGAGAAAGATGGGCCTTGATCCCGCTGCTCTCACCGATGCCAACGGCGAGGGGCTGAAGAGCGACGAGGGCCTGTGGTTCTACACCACCGCCACCAACCAGATGGTCGATAAGGCCCCCGAGGATCAGATCACCATGTGCAAGGGCACCCGTGACGCCATCCTGGTTATGATTGAGAGCGAGAGAGAGACGGTCGGCGGCGGTTACACCTTGCCCACCTGGACCCGCTGATTCCCGCCAATTCAGAAGGGACCCCGGCCGCGGGCTGGGGTCCCTTTGTTCGATCAAGTTATGCTTGTTATCATCGCCCTTGTTGCGATTACATGCCCCATTTTCCGGCGGGGCCCCAATTGCGGGAAAATACTTCCCTTGCCGGGCGCCCCTTTTATTCACTATTGCCCTTTTTGTGGGGGAAATATAGACTGAGAAGAAACAGGAGCACCCCGACCGGGGCGCTCCTCCCGCAATAACGAATCCTATGCCGCTACCGTGACGGGAACGGTGAGGTATTAAGAAAGGAATTTTAGCATGAAACGAAATCTACCGAAAAAATACATTGCTCGTCTTCTTTCCCTAATCATTTTATGTTCTCTATGTATACAATTTCCAGCAATGGCCATTTACAACAATAATACAACAGTCTATGATAAAATTGAATCTACCCTTTCTGCTATAGCACCAGAAAAAGAACTTTACGGCTTAAATTACATTGATATATATTCTCTGTCTATCGGACCAGAAATCCCAGCATATGAAGTTATTTCTAAAAGTCTAAACCCCCTAGAAATACACATATATCCTATATTTAATAGTACAGGTAAACCTGTGCTTACAGCTACCACAGCCAATATTAATGGAGAAATTGCAGTTTCAATATCGTGTTCTCTCGTTGATACATTATCGCGTTTTACCTCGGACGATGAAATTTCCATTATTTTATGATAAAAATAATATATATATTAAAAGTGAAGACGCAACAATCCAAGTAAAAGGTATTTCTGGTTATTTAGATATGCGTCGTGATGACTTTGCACTTGTAAGTGAAGAAGATATTTTTTCTATGAACAGAACTACTCTGCATAATGTTGCAAGGTTAACACTTAATCCGCCAATTCAAATGCACGGTATAGGTGATGATTCAGTATATTTACCAGTTGGGCTAGTAAGACAAAGCAACTCAACATTATGTTGGGCTGCTTCTGCAGTATCACTTCTTCGCTATAAAGGACGAATAAACAGTTCCATCAGTGACCAAAAATTTTCTGAATTGTATCAAGATTATATGGGAGAAAATTGGGGTATAGTTGGAAAGGCTACTCCCTTTGTTACAGGTTTTATAAACACCTATTTTGATGAAAATGAGACAAAATATATGTTTATGGGAACGAATTGGTGTGGCTATGAAAACATATGGACTTCGCTTAATAGAGACAATCCTGTCTATGGAGAATTTACCTATCCAAGTGACAAAACACATGCAATGGTTATACGCGCCATGAATGGTTACGGTTGGTTTAGTGTAATGGATCCTTTAGAAAAAGACTATCGAACTGGAACATATACTGGGACTGGAAAAACACGAGATTTTGTTGTCCCGAGTGAAATCGCAGGAGATATTTTAACGCTTTCAGAATACAGTTATAGGGAGTGAACGGAAGACATGAAACGGACACACTGGGTTTATTTAGTCGGCGGGATACTCTGCCTGCTCCTCGTCGCGCTCTACTGTTTTTATTTCCGTCCCCGCAGGATTTTTACCAATCTGTCACATCAGATATCAACCATCTCTTTTTATAATGAAACAGTTGATGTGGACTGTGACCCGAGCTGCTATGTCACTTATAAAAAGGAGACCTCCGACCCAGAAGAGATACAAAAGCTCACAGCCGAGCTGCGCTCACTGACCTATTCGCGGTCCCGCCCCACAAAAATCTACCCGGGAGCCGAGACTATAAAGATCGAAGTGTGCTATTCGGACCTTGCCGATCCGGAAGTCATTACGATTGCCGGCCCGGAATCCGATGTGTGGACTATGGTCTCTTTTGGCAGCGGCCAGTGGTACTATTTGGAGCAGCTAATAAAGGACGTTCTTTTCTGGGACGTGTTCGACGCGCCGACTGTGGAAATCTACCGGGCTCCGGTTTCCTGAGATCCAGGAGCGCCCCGCTGGGGGCGCTTTCAATTATATTTTTATTGATATCAGAAGAATATTATAACGATATGATGCGATGCATGAAGAAGCATACGAATACTATAAATGGACTCCAGGCAACATGAACCGCCTCAGGTTGTGCGGACAGCACAAAAAAGGGGGTAGGGCTTCTTATTTTTATGCGCGGGGATTCTTTGATGAGTTACAGTTGGTAAAAACCCCAGAAAGTGTTTCGAAAAACTTGACTTAGTTGTCCAAAATCACTTCCTTTCATCGTATTTAATTATAACACAAAAGAGGATGATTTTATGAAGGGGGGCGGGTCCAATGAGCACCATGGAGTAGTCTCAATGTTATAAAAGTAAACCACCTGCGAAAAATGAAAGGAGAATATTATAAAGAGGTTTTGGTCACTTATTCTATGCTGTATAATGCTTATGTCGCAAGCACTACGTCCTTTGCTTTAGGGCCTGGTAAGGAAACCAATGGTCCCCTAACCGACAATCAGAATATGGCTGAAATTCATAAAGAAAACCTTGCCATTAACCCAGAGTTATATATGCCAGTCTTGGAAAAAGATGTCACCAATGAATATGATTATATTGTAGAAATTCGTGCAGCGAGGAAGAATAATTTGGCTATTGCAAACATGCCTAAAGAAAAAGTGGAGTATATTACTTCTGATGCAATTGAATCCGAACTCGCTTATAGGGCAATGTTGTCAACAGATGTCCTAAAGGATCAGTATTGCTACTCAGATGAAGCAATTGAAATTTTACGTACCTACGAAGGTGAGAGAATAGAAAATAACCCTGAATTAAGGGCCGTAACAGCAACATTAAGTACAGCGCTTGGCGAACTCGTCAGAAGTAATACACGTATGGGAGTAATCTATACTTGGTCTTGGGATTGCAAACCCCTTGTTTTGTGGACGGACTATGCAGCGGTGTCTTGGGAAGGGACATATGTAAATGGGGGAAATAATAATATGGCGTTTGACGAAAAGACTTCATTTTCAACAGTAAATTATTATTACACAAGCACGCAGCAAGAACAAGAATCCCCAGGATTTGTATCTGACAACCTATATCATGGTGCTGCAATTCACTTTCCCGCTGAAAAATATATTAACGCATGGTATTATTGGGCAAAATACGGTTCGCTTTTTGTCTACACAGGTCTTGTAAATGAAAAATCTGGACCTCTTCTCTATGAACTCAATACACATGCTGAATTTGCACACTACACTCTCGGGGTTGGTTCTGGCGTGAGTTTTCCGGCGGGGATAGACATCAGCGTTAGTGGGGTAAAAGACGTTATTGGAGTAAGAAATCTTCGGATAAAGGCATAAGAGGAGAGGGGAGATAAACACAGTGTCTAACTCCTTATATGTGTATATAGCTGTTTTGTGTGCGCTTATCCTTCCATATTTTTGGAAAAAAGCTTCTGATACAAAGGCTTGTTGGAAAGAATTGTTTTTATTCGCATCCTGCCTGACGAATGGGGTTCTTGTTTTGGCAATTATCCTGGTAATTACTACAAGCTAAAAAGGTGCAAGTTGAGTGAGAAAAATAGTCGTAAGAGGAAGTGGAGCTGGCTATGCGTTCCAGCAACTTCATAAATAATCTGAAACGGATGCTGGGGTCACTTGAAGAGGATGTTTTTTATGAAGTCTAATCTTATTGGTGGAAGCTTTCTCTTTTTATCATTCATTTTTATGCTCATTGTGGGTATTGGCACTGGAAGTACATATGCTTTTATAGCCTCATTTTTTAATCTTGCAGCCTGTATTTTTGCGCTAAGAGACCATTTTAAAAATAAAAAATAAATTTGTATAACAAGTCAACTCCATACCACCGAGGGCGCGAAAGGAGCAGGCCAATGGGCATGAAGGAACCTCCACACGGGGCTAGCATTGCGGATTGCTTGGGGATTTTATCAAAAAATAAAGCTACCTTGTTCGTAGTAATGGCTACAGTTTTAATTGCATTTTCTGCCCTTATTGTTTATATTGTTAATTTCAATTGCCATAACACGATTGATTTGGTATCAACTGGAAATTTACCATGCGGGCCATTTATCAAAAAATCAGAAGACACTGTTTTTGTTACTCCGGTAGGGCTAATAAACACTAACAAAGTACCTATCAAAATCCAGCAAATCAGTGTGCAAGATATTGATTCAAATACAGTTCTTTTTCCTATGATTTATGTTGTGGATTTAGATGATGATTTTCTTTTAGAATCTGCCGGCTACTTTTCTCAATCGGAATTTCTCCGAATGTATAGCGATAGAATCAACCCTTTAAAATGCGCACTGGACGGATACCTTTCCCCCGAAGACCAAACATTTAGAAGTAAGTATATTTGTATATTTTTGTTATTTGATAATTTCCCTCCTTCCCAGAATCGTGTAGAAGTCACTTGTAAATATGGGTTGTGTAACACTACCACAATTTCAGATATATTATTAAGGAGAGAATAAGAAATGAAGACTAAAAAGATATTAGCTTATGCACTTGTATGTACGATTTTTCTTTCGCTGTTTCCGCTTGAATGTATTGCAACTTTCCAAACGTCTCAACCTTTAGAGAGTCAATTTAACATCACAATTCAAGATGAAACCGCTCAACCAGTCAACAATGCTAATATTTATATTTATAGTTATTTGGATCAATCTGTAGTCGCAAGTGCTACTACAGACTTTGATGGAACATGCAAAGTAACTTATATGCCAGATTTGAAGTTTCCATCTAATGGTACTTTAATTTTTGGGGATTATATCGTTTATGTAGAAAAAAGCGGGTACCAAGATACCACATACTACTTGACAAAGATATATTCTGAATCAAATGATTTTGACGCAAATAACGGCGGTAATATTTCTATTGAGCTCAAAGCAACTGAAAACATATCAACTGAAAATGAGATTTATTTGGAATCAGAAACCAGCAGTTATGACAAGGCGGTTTATAAATACTGTGTTGAAACTGGAAAAATCTCTGAGGATTCGCCTATTTATGTTATTACAGAGTCAGATAAAATGGATATGGCTCGATGCGGAATTACTAAACCTACAACGCGCACAGTAGTTGAGAGGTTTCCAAATGTTGATATTCCTATTGGAGAATTTCATGTTGACCCTCACTCTAAATTGAATGTCACCTTTACCGCATCCGATTCTTTGAAAGTAGAAGTGGGTGTTGATTCTGGAATCGCTGGAATTTCTGCTAAAGGTAGTATAACTAGAGCACTCGGAACTACAACAAGGTATCCGGAATTTTCTACTACTGGTAGTAGCGCGCAAAAAAAGACTTACTATACAAAAGGTGAGTTTGTTGTGGAAGAAACAATCATCCACAGCCAAGGACAAATTATTACTACATATAGGTTGGATTCGATATACGGTGGGACAAAGACAGGTGCAACTAGCCAATGCACCCACTGTGCTAAGCCTACGTCAGCAGTAGAGAATAATACATACGGTCATTATATCCCTATTGACGACGGTGGTACAGTAGTTATTGAACAAATCAAGAATCGCACAGTAGAGTTAGGGCTGGCTGTACTTCTCGATGGAATAGATTTTGACTTTGGTGTAACTCGAATTACATCTAGTAAAGCAGAAATTGAATATACTCCAAAAGTCGGTTATGACATTATGGTATATGATTATGATAGTTCTTTTAAAACTTGGCATGTCACCAGTTCTACTGCGAAG
The DNA here is from genome assembly GCA_910588635.1 of uncultured Oscillospiraceae bacterium. GTDB lineage: Bacteria > Bacillota > Clostridia > Oscillospirales > Oscillospiraceae > Lawsonibacter. The sequence goes on from CAJUPW010000004.1 coordinate 101,683, forward strand.
TAAGAAAATTGAGTAACGGTGCTCTGTCCGTAAGTTCACTAAGAAATAGGAGTTCCCTGGAACAAACCAGGGAACTCTTATTTCTTACAATCGAGAATTTAGTTGGACGCGGTATCGGGGTCGGTATCATCGCCCCAGAGCATGTTCTTGCGCAGCTCCGCGCCCACGGTCTCCATCTGGTGCTTGGCCAGCTGGGCCCGCTTGGCGTTGAAGAAGGTGCGGCCGTTCTTGTTCTCGGCGATCCAGCGGCCGGCGAACACGCCGTCCTGGATGTCGGTGAGGACGGCCTTCATGTTCTTCTTGGTCTCCTCGTAGGGCAGGATGCGGGGGCCGGAGACGTACTCGCCGTACTCGGCGGTGTCGGAGATGGAGTAGTTCATCATGGCCACGCCGCCCTTGTTGATGAGGTCAATGATGAGCTTCATCTCATGGATGCACTCGAAATAGGCGTTCTCGGGGGCATAGCCGGCCTCCACCAGGGTCTCGAAGCCCAGCTTCATCAGCTCCACCACGCCGCCGCACAGCACGGCCTGCTCGCCGAACAGGTCGGTCTCGGTCTCGTCCTGGAAGGTGGTCTCCATCACGCCGCCGCGGGCGCCGCCGATGCCGGCGGCGTAGGCCAGGGCCAGCTTATAGGCGTCGCCGGTGGGGTTCTGCTCCACGGCGATGAGGCAGGGCACGCCCTTGCCCGCCACGTACTGGGAGCGGACCGTGTGGCCGGGGCCCTTGGGGGCGATCATGGACACGTCCACCCCGGCGGGGGGCACAATCTGCTTGAAATGGATGTTGAAGCCGTGGGCGAACATGAGCATGTTGCCGGCGGACAGGTTGGGGGCGATGTCCTTCTTGTAGACGTCGGCCTGGACCTCGTCGTTGATGAGCATCATCACGATGTCGCCCCACTTGGCGGCCTCGGCCACGGTCATCACCTTCAGGCCGGCCTTCTCGGCGTTGGCCCAGTTCTTGGAGCCCTCCCGCAGGCCGACGCACACGTCGCAGCCGGAGTCCTTCAGGTTCATGGCGTGGGCGTGGCCCTGGGAGCCGTAGCCGATGATGGTGATTTTCTTGCCGTCCAGATAGTTGATGTCGCAGTCCTTCTCATAGTACATTTTTGCCATAGTTGTATTCCTCCTTGAGTTTGTTGTCGTCGTATATGGTGCTGCGCCCTCTTTCGATGGCGATGGTACCCGTCTTTGCGATTTCCAGAATGCCGAAGTCGGCCAGCATCCCAGTGAGGGCGGCCGTCTTCTCCTTGTCGCCGAAGATGGCCACGGTGAGGGTCTCCCGGCTCACGTCGATGATCTTGGCCCGGAAGATATTGGCCATCTGGATCACCTCGTCCCGGGCGTTCCGGTCGGCGGCCCAGACCTTAATCAGGGAAAACTCCCGCTGGATGGAGGTGCCCTCGTCCAGAATCTTCACCGCCAGCACGGGAATCAGCTTGCGGCACTGGGCGGCGATCTGGTCGATCATCAGCTCGTCGGCCAGCAGGACGATGGTGATGCGGGTGACGTTGGGCCGGTCGGTCTCGCCGGAGACAATGGATTCGATGTTATACCCCTTCCGGGAGAACAGCCGGGCCACCTGGCTCAGCACCCCCGGGATATCCTGCACCAGGATAGACAGGGTATATTCCTTTTTCTCGGTGTTAAATTCACGTTTCATCCCACTGCCTCCCCCCTTATTTCAGCAGAAAATCGGTGATGTGGGCGCCGCCCGCCACCATGGGCCGGACCATCTCGTCCATGTCCAGCGTACAGTCGATGACGCAGCCGCAGCCCGCCTCCAGAGCGGCCCTGAACGCCTGCTCCATCTCCGCCATGGTGGTGGCCCGGAAGCCCTTGAGGCCGTAAGCCTCCGCCAGCTTGACAAAGTCAGGGCCCCGGTCCAGGGTGGTCTCGGAGTAGCGCTCCCGGTAAATGAGGTGCTGCCACTGGCGGACCATGCCCAGGGTGCCGTTGTTGAACACCACGGTGATGATGGGCAGGCGGTAGTGCTCTACGGTGGCCAGCTCGTGGCAGTTCATGCGGAAGCAGCCGTCGCCGGTGGTGTGGATGACCACCTTGTCCGGGTTGCCCACCTTGGCGCCGATGGCCGCCCCCAGGCCGAAGCCCATGGTGCCGAAGCCGCCGGAGGTGAGGAGCTGGCCGGGGTAGTCGAAGTGGAAGTGCTGGATGGACCACATCTGATGCTGGCCCACGTCGGTGGCCACGATGGAGTCCTGGGGGGCCAGGCGGCGGATGGTCTCCAGCACCTGCTTGGGGGTGAGGGCCTCGCTGTCCCGAGGGCGAGAGGGCTCCCGCATGGGGAGGATGCGCGCCTTCCATTCCGGGTGGCCGTACTGGGGCAGACGCTCGTTGAGCAGAGCCAGCACCCGCTTGGCCGAGCCGATGATGTGGTGGTCGGTGAGCACGTTCTTGTCGATCTCGGAGCGGTCGATGTCAATGTGGACAATCCTGGCCTGGTTGGCGAAGGTGTCCGGCTTCAGGGCCACCCGGTCGGAGAACCGGCAGCCCACGGCGATGAGCAGGTCGCACTCGCTGCAGGCCACGTTGCTGGCCCGGGAGCCGTGCATACCGATCATGCCGGTGGTGAGGGGGTGCCCGCCCGGAAATCCGCCCCCGCCCATGACGGTGATGGCCACCGGGGCGTCCAGCTTTTCGGCGAACTCCTTAAACTCCGCGTCCGCCCGCCCCCGGACCACGCCGCCGCCGCAGATGAGCAGCGGCCGCTCCGACTGGGCGATCATGTCCGCCAGGATGTTGATATCCCCGATGTTGGGCTCGGGGGCTTTCAGATCGTGGCTGGTGGACAGGGAGCGCAGACTGCCGCACTTCCGGTTTTCCGTCCAGGGGACAAACTCATAGTCGATCTCCACGTTGGGGAAGGTGACGTTTTTCAAAAAGTCAATCACTACCGGCCCCGGCCGCCCGGTGGCCGCCACGGCGAAGGCCTGGCGCATCACGTCGGGGATGGTCCGGGCGTCCCGCACCAGATAGGTGGCCTTGGTGATGGGCATGGCGATGCCGGTGATGTCCACCTCCTGGAAGGCGTCCTTGCCCAGGGTCTGCTCGGTCACGTTGCAGGTGATAAAGACGATGGGGGAGGAGTCCATGTAGGCGGTGGCGATGCCGGTAACCAGGTTTGTCGCTCCGGGGCCGCTGGTGGCAAAGCACACCCCAACCTTCCCGGTGGACCGGGCGTAGCCGTCGGCGGCGTGGGAGGCCCCTTGCTCGTGGGCCGTGAGAATGTGGTTGATTTTGTCCTTGTAGTTGTACAGCTCGTCATAGAGGTTCAGAATGGTCCCGCCGGGATAGCCGAAAACGGTGTCCACCTCCTGCTCCAGCAGGCACTCCATGATGGCGGCTGTGGCTCTGATCTTCAAATTTTTCCGCCTCCTTTTTGCAATGCGATCACGCCGGTACGGACCACCTCCAGGATGGAAAAGGGCCGGAGCATGGACTCGAAGGTATCCACCCGGTCGGGAGTGTCGGACAGCTCCAGGGTCATGGAGCTGGGAGAGATGTCGGACACCTTGGCCCCCATGATATCGCAGATGGTCATGATGTCCTGCCGTGTCTTGTTGGTGGCGTTCACCTTGAGCAGCACCAGCTCCCGGCCGATCATCCTGTCCTCCGGGATGGTGCGCACCTTGATGACCTCGATGAGCTTGTTGAGCTGCTTTTCCACCTGCTCCACCACGCTGTTGCCGCTGTCCACAATGATGGTGATGCGGGAGATGGCGGGGTCGTCGGTGACCCCCACGGCCAGGGAGTCGATGTTGAAGGCCCGGCGTGAGAACAGCCCGGTGATCCGGTTAAGCACGCCGGCCTGGTTTTCCACCAGAACGGAAATGGTCTGTTTCATCTTCTCCCTCCTTTAGTCGGTGGTGGCCACGTCCGGATGGACCTGACAGATCATGAGACAGGGGCCTTTCTCGGCCAGAAACCTGTCAATGGAAAAATCCAGCTCCGCATCGTCGGCCACGGTGATACAGGGGATGCCGTAGGCGGCGGCGATGGTCTCAAAGTCGGGGGAGCCGTCCAGGTCCACCCCAAAGGGGCCGCGGTAGGGAGCCCGGCTCTGAATCTGGTGGACCAGGCCCAGGGTGTTGTTGCGGAACAGGACGATTTTCAGGTCCATGCCGCTGTGCCTGACGGCGGCCAGCTCGTTCATGGCCATCTGGAAGGAGCCGTCGCCGCAGACCACCACGGTCTGCCGGTCGGGCAGGGCCACCTTCACCCCCACCCCGGCGGGCAGGGCATAGCCCATAGTGCCCAGACCGCCGCTGGTGAGCAGCCGGCCGTGCTTCTGGGGTAAGTATTTGCAGGTGAATATCTGGTTCTGGCCCACGTCCGCGCAGACGACGGCGTCGTCGTCCAGCTTCGCGCCCAATTTGCGTATGGCGGTGCCGGGGAATACGAAACCGGGGCGGCTGGGGAACTGACGGCTCAGCTCGGCCTTGCGGAAATCGGCCAGCATGGCCCGCCACTCCCCACAGTCGGGGGCCTCCACCCCCAGATCCAGAACCTGCCGCAGGATGACCTTCACATCCCCCACCAGGGGGACGGCGGCCTGCATGTTCTTGCCGATTTCCGCCGGGTCCACGTCGATGTGGATGGTCGCCATCCGCCGCTGAATTTCGTCGGGCTGGATGATGGCCCGGTCGGCCGCCCGGGTGCCCACCATGATGAGCAGGTCGGACTTGGCCAGGGCCTTGTTGGCGCAGTAGTTGCCGTGGGCCCCGATCATGCCCATGTTCAGAGGGTGGTCGGTGGGCATGACGGAAATGCCCATCATGGTCTTGACCAGCGGGATGCCCGTGCGCTCCACCAGCTCCAGCAGCTCCGCCCGGGCGCCGGCCAGCCAGACGCCGCCCCCGGCGCAGATAATAGGCTGCCTGGCCTTGCCAATGGCCTCCGCCACCCGCTTAATCTGCAAATCGTTGCCCTTCACGCTGGGCTTGTAGCCCCGGATATTCACCGTCTCCGGCCAGTCGAAGCGCTTCAGTGCCTGCTCCTGCACGTCGATAGGGATATCAATGAGCACCGGGCCGGGCCGGCCTGTGGAGGCGATGTGAAAGGCCTCCCGGACAACGCGGGGAATCTGGTTGGGGTCTTTCACCAGGTAGCTGTGCTTGGAGAAGGGGGCCACCGCGCCGGTGATGTCCACCTCCTGAAAGATGTCCCGGCCCAGCAGGTGGCTGGGCACCTGGCCAGTGATGGCCACCATGGGAATGGAGTCCATATAGGCGGTGGCGATGCCGGTAATCAGGTTGGTGGCCCCCGGGCCGGAGGTCACCATGCACACCCCCACCTTGCCGCTGACCCGGGCGTAGCCCGAGGCCATATGCCCCGCGTTCTGCTCGGTCCGCACCAGGGTGTAGCCGATCTCGGGGGCGTCCCTCAGCGCGTCTACAGCCGGGCAGATGGTAGCCCCGGCGTAGCCGAACATGTGGGTCACGCCCTCCCGCCTTAAGCTCTCGATGAGCGCCTGCGATCCGTTCATGAAACGTCACCTCCGTAGAATCCGATTATAAAGAAAAAACCTCGTCCTATCCAAAAATAGGACGAAGCTGAAACTCCGTGGTACCACCTAAATTCACGGCCCTTGGCCATGCGCTCATTGCCCCTGTAACGGAGGGTGTCCGTTCCGGCTTACTGCGCCGTCAGGCGGCTGTTCATCCGGACTGCTCGCGGGTGACCTTCGGCAAAGTTCTCCGCAGGCGCTCACACCGGCCGCGCCCTCTCTTTGGCTGAAAAACAAGCCTACTGTCCCGGTCATCACCTTTTTATAATGATTGCAAATTATCTTACCCTATCCTTCCCCATTTGTCAATTCCCTTTTTTTGTTTTTTCTGAGAACCTGTTTCCCCCTATGCCCGGCGCGGCCATTGAAAAGCCGGGACAGGCCTTCGCCTGTCCCGGTCTGGATTAATAGCGCACGGCGCTGGAGTCGGGCTCCCAGCTGGGGGTGCCGGAATAGCTGCCGGTGATGTCACGGGCGGCGTTTCCAATGCCCCGGCCCATGTCCTCCACGGCGTCCCCGGCGCCCCGGACAATGTCCCGGGCGCCCCGGGTCAGGTCCCGGGACACGTCGCTGCCGTTATTGTCATATACCCGGCCGTCGGAGCCGGCGGCGTAGCGTCCGTCCTCAAAATAGGTGGGCTCGTTGTAGATACGGCCGTTGTAGACGGACTGGCCGCCGTAGCGCCGGCCCACCGTACCGGGCGTGCCGGAGGCGGAACCGCCGCCGTTGATAGAGCCGCTGGCAGTGCCGCTTGTGCCGCCTGTGGCGCCGCCGTTGGTACCGCCGTTGGTACCGCCGGCGGCGGGGTCCCGATCGCTGCTGCAGGCCGCCAGCGTCCCCGCCAGGGTGAGGGCGAGGGCCAGCGCGGTCAAGCTCTTTTTCATTGTGATCTCCTCCCGTTTCATTTTTGCACGGAAGCTCCATCCGCGGTCTAGTATATGTCCGATTTGCCCGGTCCAGCAAGGGAATGGACGGTCAAATTGGTTTTTTTGACCGTTTTTGACGGGAATGACCCCGGAAGCCGCAGTGTTTTTTGGAAAAAACTTCGGGGGAATCCCTTGCAATCCTGATAATAATGTGGTATAGTATAATCAGAAAGTAAGGTAGTATGGTAAGAGTGGAGTTGTGGCTCCGCTCTTTATTGTTGAAAAAACTGGAAAAGCACCGGTTCTCAGGAGGTTTTAACCGCTATGGCAAAAGTGACCGACGCCGTAGCCGCCCTGGCCCTCCCTGTGGTGGAGGGAGCGGGCTGCAAGCTGTGGGACGTGGAATATGTAAAAGAAGCGGGACAGTGGTTCCTGCGGGTCTATATCGACAAGGAGGGCGGCGTGTCCATCGACGACTGCGAGGCGGTCTCCCGTCCCCTGTCCGACTTGCTGGACCAAGCCGACCCCATCGAGGGCAGTTACACCTTTGAGGTCTCCTCCGCCGGGGCAGACCGGGCGCTGAAAAAGCCCGAGCACTTCGCCGCCTTTCAGGGTGCGGAGGTGGAGGTGAGGCTCTACCGCCCACGGGAGGGCCGCAAGGAATTTGTGGGGTTGCTGAGGGGCTTTGAGGACGGGAACGTCACCCTGGATGCAAACGGCTCCGAAACCGTTTTTACCAAACAAGAGATCGCGCTGGTACGGCTGTACCTGCGGGTTTGACTTTAGGAGGAAAACACCGTGGCAAAGAGAGTGACAAAGAAAAATGTCAACAGCAACGAGATGGACGGCAAGGAGTTTTTCGAGGCCATCCACCAGATTGAGGAGGAGAAGGGGATCAAGCCCGGCTACATGCTGGAGAAAGTGACCCAGGCGCTGCTGTCCGCCTACCGCCGGGACCACGAGGGCGTGGGAGACAATCTGGTCATCGAGGCCAATGAGGAGACGGGCACCGTCCGGCTGTTTCTGAAAAAGGACATTGTGGAGACGGTGGACAACCCCGCCACCGAGATCAGCCTGGAGGAGGCCCGGCGCTCTCTGCCCCAGGCCGAGCTGGGCGACACGGTGCGCATGGAGGTGAAGGCACGGTCCTTCGGCCGCATTGCCGCCCAGACCGCCCGTCAGGTCATCATTCAGGGCATCCGCGAGGCGGAGCAGGGTATGATCTACGACGAGTTCTCCACCAAGGAGCACGAGCTGCTCACCGGCGTGGTCACCCGGATCGACCCCCGGAACGGCGCCGTATCCCTGAGGCTCCACGCCGGCGACCAGTTCACCGACGCCTATCTGGGCTCCGGTGAGCAGGTGAAGGGGGAGCGCTACGTAGAGGGCCAGCGGCTGAAGGTCTATGTGGTGGAGGTCCGCCGGGCTACTAAGGGCCCCCAGGTGCTCATCTCCCGCACCCACCCCGGCCTGGTCAAGCGGCTGTTCGAGCTGGAGGTCCCCGAGGTCTACGACGGCACGGTGGAGATTCGCTCCGTGGCCCGGGAGGCCGGCTCCCGCACCAAGATGGCCGTCTGGTCCCCCGACCCCAACGTGGACCCCATCGGCGCCTGCGTAGGCCCCAGAGGCCAGCGGGTGAACACCATCGTAGAGGAGCTCAAGGGGGAGAAAATCGACATTATCCGCTGGTCTGAGGACCCGGCGGAATATATTGCCGCCGCCCTCTCCCCAGCCGACGTCATTTCGGTGGAGGAGGTCCCCTCCTCCGGCGACGCCAAGAGCTGCCGGGTGGTGGTCCCCGACGACCAGCTCTCCCTGGCTATCGGCAAGGAGGGTCAGAACGCCCGTCTGGCCGCCAAGCTCACCGGCTATAAGATCGACATCAAGCCAGAATCCGCTCCTCTGGAACCAATTGAGGAGCTGATCGCCCGGGCCGAGGCGGAAGCCGCCGAACAGGCCCTGGAGGACGCCATGGCCGAGGCGGAGGAGAACGGAGAGATTCCGAAGGAGTAAGTCCTGACCGACAAAGGAGAGAGAGCCTTGCCCAAGAAGATACCCATGCGCCAATGTGTTGGCTGCCGGGAGATGAAAGAGAAAAAGTCACTCATTCGGGTGGTAAAATCCCCCGAGGGCGAGGTGTCCCTGGACTTCAAGGGCAAGCTGCCCGGCCGGGGGGCCTATGTATGCCCCGACCCAGAGTGCCTGAAGCGGGCCCGGAAGAGCCGGGCCCTGGAGCGGGCTTTCTCCGCCCCCATGCCCGACCAGGTGTGGGCCGGGCTGGAGGAGCAGATGAAGGAGGTGCCCCCTGATGCCTAACGATCCCATTCTCCATCTGCTGGGTCTGGCCAAGAAGGCCGGCCGGCTGGAGGCCGGCGAGGAGCCGGTGGGGGCCGCCTGCCGGGCCCGACAGGCCAAGCTCCTTCTGCTGGCCGCCGACGCCGCTCCCAACACCCGGCGCCGGGCCGCCCACTTCGGTGAGGCGGGAAACGTCCTCTGGCTGGAATCCCCTTTCGCCAAAAGCGAGCTGGGCTTCATTCTGGGCCGGTCCTCCTGCGCCATGCTGGCCCTCACCGACGCCGGTTTTTCCGCCGCCGTCGTGGAAAAGCTGGCAGTCCGGGACCCGGACAAATACGGTCCCGCCGCCGCGCGGCTGAGGGAGCAGGCCGACCGGGTGCTCCAACGGCAGAAGGAGCAGCGGCAGCATGAGAAAAATCTCCGTCAGGGCAGACAGAAGCCCTGGGTCCCGCCTCCCCCGAAGAAGGAGGAGGCCGGTCCCCCCGCCCGGCAGAGTAAACGCCCAGCCAGCGGCCCAGGCGGCCGCCGTCTCACCGGAACGTTCCGGAAACCCTAGGAGGTGCTTCCATCTATGATGATTAAATACCCCGTCCATAAGCTGGCCAAAGACTTCACCAGGAGCGGCAAGGTTTTGCCCTCCAAGGAGGTCATGGACATTCTGACCCAGTACGGTCATCCCCCCAAGAACCACATGCAGCCCCTCACCGACGAGGAGCTGTCCATCGTGTTCGAGCATCTGACCCAGCACAACCAGATCGACTCCATTGAGCAGGTCTATGCCGATGTCTACCACGAGCCGGAGGCGGCCCCCAAGAAGGAGGCGGCCAGGTCCGCCGCGCCCCAGGCAGAGAAGAAGGGGCCGGCCAAGCCCGCTCAGGGGCAGAGCGCCAAGTCCGCTCCTCAGCCGGCCCAGCAGGGGCAGCAGCAGGCCAAGCCCGCAGTCCAGCAGCCCGCCAGCCGGGTCCCCGCGAAGAAGGTGGTGGACACCCGGGGCGGTCCGGCGGTCAACCTGGATAAGTACGATGAGCGGCTGGAATCCTTCACCGACCAGCGCCGTCAGGATGTGCGGGGCGGCAAGCAGAAAATTCAGCAGAAGAGCCAGCAGCGCCGCCAGCAAGGCGGCCGCGGCCCCTCGGGCAAGCGCCGTCAGGAGGAGCAGGACCGCCTGCGCCGCCTCCAGCTGGAGATTGCCAAGAAGGCCCCCGTCAAGGTGCTCATCCCCGACGAGATCGGGGTGGGCGAACTGGCTTCCAGAATGAAGAAAACGGGAGCCGAGGTGGTCAAGTGCCTCATTAAAAACGGAGTCATGGCCTCTTTGAGCGACATCATCGACTTCGATACCGCCGCCATCATCGCCGAGGAGATGGGCTGCAAGGTGGAGAAGGAGGTCATCGTCACCATTGAGGAGCGGCTCATCGACACCGCCGAGGACCGGGCCGAGGACCTGAAGCCCCGTGCCCCCGTGGTGGTGGTCATGGGCCACGTGGACCACGGCAAGACCTCCCTGCTGGACTATATCCGCAGCGCCAATGTCACCGCCGGCGAGGCCGGCGGCATCACCCAGCACATCGGCGCCTATCAGGTGGATGTGAAGGGCAACACCGTTACCTTCCTGGACACCCCCGGCCACGAGGCCTTTACCGCCATGCGGGCCCGGGGCGCCATGATTACCGATATCGCCATTCTGGTGGTGGCCGCCGACGACGGTATCATGCCTCAGACCATCGAGTCCATCAACCACGCCAAGGCGGCTGACATCCCCATCATCGTGGCCATCAACAAGATGGATAAGCCGGCGGCCAACCCCGACCGGATCATGCAGCAGCTCACCGAGTACAGTCTGGTGCCCGAGGAGTGGGGCGGCGATACCATTGTATGCAAAATTTCCGCCAAGACAGGGCTGGGGATTGACAACCTGCTGGATATGGTGGTGCTCACCTCCGAGGTCCAGGAGCTGAAGGCCAACCCCAACCGCACCGCCCACGGCGCGGTGATCGAGGCCCGGCTGGACAAGGGACGCGGCCCTGTGGCCACCTTGCTGGTGCAGAACGGCACCCTGAAGCAGGGCGACGTTATCATCGCCGGCACCGCCGTGGGCCGTGTCCGGGCCATGACCGACGCCCGGGGCCAGAAGCTCGCAGAGGCCGGCCCCTCCGTCCCCGTGGAGATCATCGGCATGGGCGAGGTGCCCGGGGCCGGAGACGACTTCCACGCCGTGGCCGACGAGCGCATGGCACGGGAGCTGGTGGAGCAGCGCAAGGCCGAGCGGAAGGATGCGCTCACCAGTAATGTAGGTAAGGTCACCCTGGAGGATCTGTTCAGCCAGATCCAGGCCGGCGAGATGAAGAATCTCAACGTCATTGTCAAGGCCGATGTCCAGGGCTCCGCCGAGGCCGTCAAGGCCTCTCTGGAGAAGCTGTCCAACGAGGAGGTCCGGGTGCGGGTCATCCACTGCGCCGTGGGCGCCATCAGCGAGAGCGATGTCATGCTGGCGGGCACCTCCGGGGCCATCATTGTGGGCTTCAACGTCCGTCCGGATAACAACGCCAAAGATTCCGCCGCCCGTATGGGGGTGGATATGCGGATGTACCGGGTCATCTACGACGCCATCAACGAGATCGAGGCGGCCATGAAGGGTATGCTGACCCCCAAGTTCAAGGAGGTGGACCTGGGCCGGGCCGAGGTGCGCAATGTGTTCCGCATTACCGGCGTGGGCATGGTGGCCGGCTGCTACGTGCTGGACGGCAAGATGCAGCGCAACGCCCAGATGCGCCTGCTGCGGGACAATATCGTCATCTACGACGGAGCCATCGCCTCTCTCCAGCGCTTTAAGGACAGCGTGAAAGAGGTGGCCGCCGGCTACGAATGCGGCATCACCTTTGAGAAGTTCCAGGATATCAAGGAGGGCGACATCATTGAGGCCTTCTTCATGGAGCAGATTGAGGTGTAATATTACCAGAAACCAAAACGCGACCCAGCGACTGCGCAGCCGTTAGCGGCTTTGCCGCTTTACGGATGCGGCGCCCTTTGCGGGTAAATGGTCGTGTTTTGGAGAGGAGGAGCAAGGAAGCGGAATGAGGGATACCCGTGAGGGTGTCCTGAATGAAGCGGACTTTGCGATGACGAAGCCGACGGGGCGGGCGTTTTCGCCCGCCCCGCTCTGATTTGATAAGGAGAAGATTATGGCAAGCAATCGAATGGGACGCATCAACGAGGAGGTCCAGCGGGAGCTGGCCGCCCTCATTCCCAATGTAAAGGACCCCCGGGTGTCGGGGATGATCTCGGTGACGGCGGTGGACGTGACCCCCGACCTGAAATTCGCCAAGGTCTATATATCCGTTCTTGATCAAGAGGATAACGGCCAGGTGCTCAAGGGACTGAAGTCGGCCGCCGGCTATCTGCGCCGGGAGTTAGGACGGGCGCTGAACCTGCGGCACACCCCGGAGCTCACCTTCTTCCAGGACGACTCCATGTCCAAGGGGGCTCACATCCTGGAGATGCTCCGCAACCCAGAGATAGTCAAACCGGCCAACCCGGCCAACGAGCATATCATTCTAGACGAGGAGGACTGACCCTATGACGCCCCAAGAAGCAGCCGCTTTTCTGACGGCTCACGACAACTATTTAATTCTCACTCACGTCCGCCCCGATGGAGATACTACCGGCTGCGCCGCCGGGCTGTGCCGCGCCCTGCGCCAGACGGGGAAGAGAGCCTTTGTGCTGGACAATCCTGGGCTCACGGAGCTGTTTGCTCCTTATCTTGATGGGTTGACAATTGGATCTGAATTTGTTCCGGAAACTGTCGTTTCAGTTGATATTGCCGCGAAAAGTCTCTTTTTTGAGGAGGCCAAGCCCTATTTGGACCGGGTGGACCTGGCCATCGACCACCATCCCTCCCAGGAGTTCTTTGCGGAGCAGACCTGTTTGGACAGCAAGCATGCCTCCTGCGGTCAACTGATATATGATATTGTGAGACAATTCGCGTCCATTACCCCGGAGATCGGCGAGGCCCTCTACGTGGCTCTGTCCACCGACTGCGGCTGCTTCCAGTACAGCAACACCGACGCCTCCGTCCACCGCGCCGCCGCCGAGCTGATGGACAGCGGCTTCGACCCCTACCCGGTGAACCGGAGGTTCTTCCGCACCAAGACCTTCAAGCGCCTCAAGCTGGAGAGCCTGCTCACCGCGGGCATGGAGCTGCGGGACGGTGGCCAGACCGCTCTGGTATTCCTCACCCGGGCCATGATTGAGGAGGTGGGCGCCAGCGAGCGGGACATGGACGATATCTCCGCCTTTGTAGGCCAGATCGAGGGGGTCAAAAACGGCGTCACCCTTAAGGAGACGGCCGACGGCCATGTCAAAATCTCCCTCCGTACCGACCCAGGAGACCTGAACGCCAGCAAGGTCTGCGCCCTTCTGGGGGGCGGCGGACACGCCGCCGCCGCCGGGGCCATGCTGGAGGGCGGTATGGAGTCGGTCCGTCAGGCCGTCATCGACGCCATCAAGGCGGTGCGCAATGGCTAGCGGCATCCTCGTTGTAGACAAACCCGCCGGCTGGACCTCCATGGACGTGTGCGCCAAGCTGCGGGGGGTCTTTCACGAGAAGCGGGTGGGCCACGGGGGCACTCTGGACCCCATGGCCACCGGCGTGCTGCCCGTGTTCGTCGGCCGGGCCACCCGGGCGGTGGAGTTCGCGGAGAAGTCCGACAAGGAATATATTGCCGGGATAAAACTGGGCGTTGTGACCAACACCCAGGATATCACCGGCGAGGTGCTGGAGGAGCGGCCTGTTTCGGTCTCCCGGAAGGAGCTGGAGGCCGCCTTGGAGGGATTCCGGGGAGATATTCTCCAAATACCCCCCATGTACTCCGCCATCAAGATAGGCGGCAAGAAGCTCTACGAGCTGGCCCGGAAGGGCCGTGAAGTGGACCGGCCTGCCAGACCTGTGACGATCAAGTCCTTGGAATTGGCGGAACAGCAGGCAGAAAACCTTTACACCATTCGGGTGCGCTGCTCCAAGGGGACCTATATCAGAACTCTGTGCCACGACATCGGGCAGGCCTTGGGCTGCGGGGGGTGTATGGCATCTCTGCGCCGGACCATGGCGGCCGGCTTTGCCCTGGAGGACGCCGTAACTCTGGAACAGGTCCGGGAGGCGGCGGACCCGGCGTCCCTACTGCTCCCGGTGGACTGCTTTTTCGCCGGTAAGCCGGTGCTTGTGCTGAAAAGCGCCGGGACGGAGAAAAAGGTCCGCAACGGCATGACAGTCGTGCTGCCCGATCTGACCCCGGGAGAATACAGAGTGTATGGGCAGGACGGAATATTCCTGGCCCTGTGCCAGGCCCAGGGCGGCAGGCTGAGTACCGTCAAAAGCTTTTTCGAGGTGTAATATCCAATGGAGAAACAACGCAGAGTTATCGCCCTGGGCTTTTTCGACGGGGTGCATCTGGGCCACGGGGCGCTGCTCCGGCGGGTAAGGGAGACGGCGGACCGTCTCGGCGCCGTTCCGACGGCCTTTACCTTCGACAAGAGCCCTACCGCCGTCATCACCGGGCAGAACGTCCCTCTGCTGAGCACGGTGGACGACCGTATCCTCCTCATGCGGGAGTGCTGCGGCATCCGGGATGTGGTGGTGGCACCCTTCGACGCCATGCAGCGCATGGACTGGGAGGACTTTATCACCAAATATCTGGTGGAGGAGCTGGGGGTTGTCCATGTGGTGGCCGGCCACGACTTCCACTTCGGCTACATGGGCAAGGGTAACCCCGACCGGCTGCGCGCCAAGTGCGCCCAGCTGGGGGTGGGCTGCGACATCATTCAAAAGGTGGAGCGGGACGGAATTACCATTTCCTCCACCTATATCCGCACCCTGGTGGCCCAGGGAGAGATGGAGCGGGCAGCCCAGTTTTTGGGCCACCCCCACATCCTGACACAGAAGGTCACCCGGGGCAGAGGCATTGGCCACTCCGCCCTGGGCTTTCCCACCGTCAACCTTCGGGTGCCCGATGGGGTGATTGTTCCCGCCTTCGGGGTGTACGCCACCCAGGTGCGGTTTGACGGGGAGGTCCGGGCGGCGGTCACCAATGTGGGCGTCCGGCCCACGGTGGCGGACAACGACGGCCGGGTGACGGTGGAGGGCTTCATCCTGGACTTCGACGGCGACCTGTACAGCCATCAGGTGCGGATGGAGTTCCACAAGCGGCTGCGGGGGGAACGGAAGTTCCCCTCTATGGAGGCCCTGGCGGAGGAAATCAGAAGGAACGCGGAACAGACCAGAGATTTTTTTGGAGGATAACGGCCCATGGGAGTTTTCCATCTGCTGCACCACGAGCATCAGGCCAGGTATGACAAAATGTTCCCCTATCTGTGGGCCTACACGGGACTGCTGGCCCTGGCCGGCCTGCTCTTCGGGCTGGCCGGTCACGAGGATATCCTCCGCGGTCTGTACATCATCGTCACCACCGAGGACGCCCTTATCACCGACTACGTCTTGGTGGCGGGGCCGGGGGCGGCGCTGGTGAATTCCGCCGTTGTCACCGGCATCAGCATCTGCGTGCTCTACGCCGCCGGGGATACCCTCAACGGCATGACTCTGGTGGAGATGGGCCTGATGTCGGGCTTCTCCCTCTTCGGCAAGAACTTTGTGAATATCTGGCCCATTCTGGCCGGGACCTGGCTATACACCAAGCTCAGAAAGCAGCCGGCGGCGGGCAACATCGGCATCGGCCTGATGGCCACCGCCCTGGCTCCCATCGTCAGCTACATCACCCTGGACAACGGCTGGGGCGGCCCCATCGAGGGGATACTGGTCGGGCTGGCCATCGGGTTTATCATGCCTCCTCTGGCCACCTACACATACCGTATCCAGAACGGGATGAACCTGTACAACGTGGGCTTCGCCTGCGGGCTGACGGCTCTGATCTGCGTGCCCCTGATGGCCTCTCTGGGGGCGGACCCCACCACCTACTACCGCTGGGCCAAGGGCTACAACGTCCAGTTCGGTATTATGCTGGCGTCGCTGTGCGTCATGCTGATCATCGGCGGGCTGTTTTTTGCCCGCAAGCCTGTCTGGGCGGCCTGGGCGGGCTACCGGAGGCTGCTCCAGACCAGCGGCCGCGCCCCCAGCGACTACCTGCGCATGTTCGGCCCCGCCCCGGTGGTCATCAACGCCGGGGCCAACGGGCTGATCGGCATGGCCTGTATCCTGCTCTCCGGCGGAGACCTGAACGGCCCCACCGTGGGGGGCATCCTCACCATAATGGGCTTCTCCGCCTTCGGTAAGCACGCTTTCAACATTCTGCCCGTCATGGCCGGGGTGGCCCTGGGCAGCGTGGTGATGGACTGGTCCCTCACCGACTCCGCCGTCCAGCTGGCCTGCCTGTTCTGCACCACCCTGGCCCCCATCGCCGGCTACTTCGGCTGGGGCTACGGGGTGCTGGCCGGGTTTCTCCACTCCTCGGTGGTGCTGTACACCGGGTCTCCCGTGGCAGGGATGAATCTGTATAACAACGGCTTTTCCGGCGGGCTTATCGCCATCGTCCTCTACCCCACCATCATGGCCATCGCCCGCCACCGCAAGCCGGTGCTCCAGGAGGAGGACTACTTCGATCAGTTGGAGGGCGACCGGCCCGTCATCCCGCCCGATCCACACGCCATAAAAGAGGAAGAGTAAAAAAACCGCCTGTAGGGCGGTTTTTTTCTATCCGAAGCACACCCGCACCGCCCAGGCGGCGGCCAGAAAGCCGGTGAGGTCGGCGCACAGGGCGGCCGGGACGGCGTAGCGGGTTTTGGAGATGCCAACGGCGCCGAAATAGACGGCGATGGTGTAGAAGGTGGTTTCGGTGGAACCCAGCATAACGGCGGCGGTCCGGCCCAGGGTGGAGTCGGGGCCGTAGGTGGAGATCAGTTCCGCCCCCACCCCCAAAGCGGCGGAGCCGCTCACCGGCCGCACCAGCATCAGGGGCAGCAGCTCCGAGGGCAGGCCCAGCCGGTCCAGAACCGGGGTCAAGGCGGCGGCCAGCAGCTCCAGCGCCCCGGAGGCCCGGAGCATGTATACCGCCGTCATCAGGCCGACGAGGGCGGGGACGATCCTGACCAGAGTCTCCAGGCCGGAGCCCGCCCCCTGGACCAAAGCGGAGTAGACATCCACCCGCCGGAAAGCGGCGTAGACGGCAATGGCCCCGATGGTAAAGGGGACCAGCATGGTGAAGAACAGGTCCACGTCAATCCCTCCATACCTTCGCGAAGATTCTGCATGCCAGTATCCCCACCCCCACTGACAGGGTGGAGGCCAGCCATACGGCGGGCAGGATGTCGAAGGGGGCGGCGCACCCCTCCGCCGCCCGGACCGTGGCCACAGTGGTGGGGATGAGCTGGATGGAGGCGGTGTTGCACACCACCAGCATACACAGATCATCGGAGGCCGCCCCCTGGCTGCGCCGGGACAGGCGGCGGGCGGCCTCCAGACCCAGGGGAGTGGCGGCGCTGCCCAAGCCCAGCAGGTTGGCGGACACGTTGGCCGAGATGCTGTCCATAGTATCCCGGTCCTTTGCCGCTTGGGGGAACAGTCGGCACAGCAGTGGGAAGAGCAGCCGGGACAGCTTGTCTGCCAGCCCGGACTGGCGCATGACCTCCATCACTCCTGTCCACAGACAGAGCATCCCGGCGATAGACAGGGCCAGCTGTACCGCCGCCGAAGTTCCCTCCACCGCGGCGGCGGCCACCTCCGGCCCCCGTCCCGTGGCCAGAGCGCACAGGATGGATACCACAATCATCCCCGTCCAAATAACCGTCATGGTCAAGGCTGATCCCCCCTCTTGTCCATTTATACGTGGGCAACTGGAAAATCATGTATGCGGAAAACCAGAAATTTACAAAAAAATCCAGCTCTTAACCCTGTTTACACAAAATTTCTACATTTTTCACCTTAATTTGCCTGATAGAAACAGTTGACACAGTATTTTTTTCCCGTTAAAATAGAGAGGAGAATAGACGGCTTCGGGTCGGCGCTCCCGTCCCGGATTTTCGAACAGATCAAAAGGAGGTATTTTATGAAATCCACTGGCATTGTCCGAAAGGTGGACGAATTGGGGCGTATCGTTCTGCCCATCGAGCTGCGCCGTACTCTGGATATCGAGGAGAAAGACTCCCTGGAGATTTATATGGATGGGCCGTCCATCGTATTGAAAAAGTTTCAGCCTGCCTGCATCTTCTGCGACAGTGAGAAAGACATCATCGAGTTCCAGGGGAAGAATGTTTGTCCCAAGTGTTTCCAGGAAATGAGCTGCCTTTTTACCAAGGAGTCTCACTGAAAGACAGAGCGTCCCCTAGGGCTTGTTTGAAAAATGTCAACATGTCCAAACGGCGGCTCTTTTTCCGCCATACTTTTCCAATTTTCCTTGAAATACATCCAGTATTCCTGCGTCAAATTGGCTTCGTC
>CAJUPW010000005.1:0-150 GCA_910588635.1 uncultured Oscillospiraceae bacterium
TCGCGGCACTGAACGCGGAAACAATCTCCCCACAGAAAATTGAGTTTCTGTCTGCTCATCTGGAGAACTGGAACACGATTGACTTTGACGACCGACGGCGGGTGACGGACATTATTCTCTCCCAGGTCCAGGCCACCAGCGACCGCGTTT
>CAJUPW010000005.1:160-398 GCA_910588635.1 uncultured Oscillospiraceae bacterium
TCTATGGGGAGATGGTGAAGAAGCTCTCCGAATTTCAAACCTTGACCGCAAAAGCAACGGCCGTCAATCCCAAGCTGACCGCCTTAAATGTGGAATTGGCCCAGGTGGAGGACGAAATTGAAAAATTGCTGAACACCCTGACCGGGGCCAATGCGGTTCTGCTGTCTTATGCCAACGGGAAAATCGAGGAACTGGACGCAAACCGCCAACGGCTGATAAAGGAAATTGCGGCACTGAA
>CAJUPW010000005.1:408-32589 GCA_910588635.1 uncultured Oscillospiraceae bacterium
CTGCGTTTTATACTATGGCCTGTGTGCCCTTGTTAAGCGTTGCTATCAATATAAATTGAGAAAGACTGTATGAGCCCCTGTTTGGCGGGATGTGAGGTCTCTGCTGCCGCTGCGGCATTCGTGGCGGTACCCAGGCCCGCCTCGTTAGAGTAAACGCCGCGCATTACACCCCAGGAGATGGCGCTGCCTACAATGCCTCCAAACAAAGCGTTCAGGCCAAAGGCGCTGCCAATAATTGCGGCAATTACTCCAGGGAGCTTTGTAATGTTGAACAATACAACCGACAACGCGGCCAGAATATAGCCGATCGCCATAACCGGAACCAGCAATTCAGAGGCGCGTACAATGCGCTTGATGCCGCCAAAACAAATAATGCCTACCAAAATCACCAAGATAATGCCCGTAATGCTATGATCCAGACCGAATGAAATTTCAAAAGCGGAGGCGATGGCATTGGTATGAATGCCTGGCCCGGCCACCCCGTTGACGATTGCGGCTATAACTGCGAAAGCGATGGCGAACCACTTCATATGAAGACCTTTGTCAATATAATAAGAAGTGCCTCCATAATATTCACCATCCACTTCGGTTTTGTAAACCTGCGCCAATGCACACTCGAAAAACGAGGTCGCCGCGCCCAAAATGGCCAGAAGCCACATCCAGAATACAGAGCCGGGTCCGCCGAAAGCAATGGCTGCGGCAACTCCTACAATATTAGCTGTACCGACGCGCGCTCCTACTGTCAGCACGAAGGACTGGTATGGGGAAACGCCAGCTCCGGAATCCTTCTCTTTGAAGGTCAAACGCACCATTTCTTTCAGGTATCTCAGTTGGGGAACGCGGCCGACTACTGTGAATAACACGCCGACAGCAAAGCAGAAATATACCAGCCAATCGCTCCAAACGATTCCGTTTAAAAAATCCACTCCGCAGCTAATACTTTCCAGGAAATTATTCATAAATCCCTTCCTTTCATGTTTTCCTCCCCGACGCAAAGCGTCCATTTAGGTGTAGTCTGTCTGATGGAGTGTTTTCTTGCTTGAATACCTTCGATTGACTCGCCTCCTTTTCACCATGCAGTTCTTCAGCGCGCTTATTTTTATTATTAGCAAAATGCATGCCAATTTAGGGCGCTCAGGAGAATAACTCTTAATTTGTTGCTCATTTTATATTTTTGGCTTGTTTCCTCAACTTTTTTCGCTCTGTTTTTTGGATTCTTGATATTTTAATCCATTTTATAATTTTTCCGGCCCGATATTTACCATAATGATAAATACCGGGCCGAAGCACCACTATTTTTATAATCAAATTGATAATTATTTCTCGAATTGATAATTCTGGCTTTCACACAAATCTATGGAGCCTGATGCCGCCGCCTGATACTGTGTTTCAAAATGCAGGAGTATGAGAAGCTGTACCATTCGCCGAAGCATAAGATTTGCGAGCCAAAAATGTGGATGGCAAAGCAAAAATCTCAGGAATACTTTGTGTGTTTCAAGGTTTTCAATCAAGTCCTAACACAGTCACTGGCAAGTTTGGCCGCAAAGTTTTGTGTTGAGGCTATTGGTCAGCTTCTCAAATCCGGGTTCTTACTCATCCAGCCCATACTTCTTTATTTTGCGGTACAAGGTGGCTTGACCGATGCCCAAGGCTTTAGCTGCCCGCTGTTTACCATGCACAGTAGTGCCGAAGCGTGCCAGTGCCCCCTTGATGGCCTGTCGTTCCAGTTCATCTAAAGAGATAACGGCCTCGGAATGGAGGCTGTCTTGACGGAGCCTAAAGCTCACAGGCAACAGGCTATCCGTTATGGTTCCGCCGGAGTCTACCATGTTAATCAGATACTCAACCATATTTTCCAGCTCCCGAACATTTCCCGGCCAAGTGTAGGATTGGAAGTGCTGTCGCACTGCTTCTGATACACTGGCCACTCTTTTCTGAAACAGTTTCATATATTTGGCAATAAAGTAATCGGTGAGTACCAGAATGTCCTCCCGCCGTTCCTTTAGGGACGGGATATATAGCGGGATCACATTCAGCCGGTAGTACAGGTCCTCCCTGAATTTCTTCTCAGCGATCATATCCTCTAAATGGCGGTTAGTAGCAGCGATAAAACGTACATCCACTTTTACCGGAATATTGGCCCCTAGACGAACAATCTCTCGGCGTTCCAAAGCACGCAGCAATTTGGACTGAATATGAAGTGGCATATCACCCACCTCGTCCAAAAACAGCATCCCGTGATTTGCCAACTAGATCTTTCCTGGTTTCCCTTTTGGATCAGCTCCAGTAAATGCCCCTCGAACATAACCGAACAATTCACTTTCTAAAAGCGCTTCTGGAATTGCTGCACAGTTAATGGCAACAAAGGGAGCTTTGCTGCGGCAACTCTGCATATGAATTGCGCGAGCCACTAGTTCTTTTCCAGTACCGCTTTCGCCCCGAATCAGAACTGTAGAGGTAGAGTCGGCAATTTTGCATATTTGACTCTTTAGCTTTGCCACAGCAGGAGATTTTCCTACGATGTTTTTAAGTCCCACATTTTCACGGGTATTTGTATGTTCTACAATTCGAGTGTGTAAATCCTGGAGATCGGTGAAAATAAATACCGTTTGCGGTGTAATATTTCCAT
Organism: uncultured Oscillospiraceae bacterium; assembly: GCA_910588635.1. Lineage (GTDB taxonomy): Bacteria > Bacillota > Clostridia > Oscillospirales > Oscillospiraceae > Lawsonibacter. The sequence goes on from CAJUPW010000005.1 coordinate 3,038, forward strand.
CATGAAATCGATGCAGTTCTCCCACCGTCGTGTAATCCCGGCCATCTAAAAACAAATGGAACTCACCTTGATTAATCCCTTGCCGAAGCAGAGCAGTATACTGCCGTTTAATGATTTTCTTCGAATCCAGCGCCAAGGACTTGCGGGCTGAGGTATTCGCTTGTGAAATATAGTTTTCTCCGTCGATGAATAAAACGCCCTGTTCCACCCTGTCAATTACTGCGGTGAGCATTTGCTCATATGCACGAATACGTTCCGCCTCTAAATATTCGCGCGCTTTTAGGGAAATGAGATCAGATATCTGATCAATAAATTCCAGAACTGTATCCAGATTATGGTCCATATACGCCTTTTGCTCCTCACTTGTGCAAGAAAAGCAAATAGCTCCAATTATATTTCCGTCCAGCTTAATTGGGGTGTGCAGCTCATAGTAATCCTGGCAATGACCAAAATTCGGACAATTGCGGCAGATGGGATTCTCTCCCGGATTGCTGATAATAATCTTTTCTCCAGAAGCAATTACCTTTTGATAGACATAGGATTCATATTGTTCCATCGTATGTTTATCCGTCATGCTGGCAATCACGTTAAAATTGTCGTCCACGATTTCCACATTGGCTTTGATAACTTGGTACAACACACGGACATATTTGGCTACCGTAGGCTTGATTTTTTGTAATAACATGGTCCAACTCCTATCCCTGACTTTATTTATAAACGGCCCGCCCGACTTTCCAGCTTAGGACCGATACTATGCCTTCCTGATTCATTCCGTGTATTCTAAATTAGTAGCCACTACGCTGATTTTATCATAATCAGTATCTAGATAGCATCTACATCAGAAATACACCGTAGGCAACCTTTTCCGAAAATCCAGACATTGCAACGGTTACAGAGCAAAACGGAGCCGCTTTTCGATAAAATAGTTCGAAAAACGACTCCGCTTTACATGGTCCGAGCGGCGGGATTTGAACCCACGGTCTCTTGGACCCGAACCAAGCGCGATACCAAGCTTCGCCACGCCCGGATTGGTCAGCTTATATATTATATTTGCTTTTGCCATAGATGTCAAGAGGAATATTCCATCCCTGACCGAAATAAACTGTAAAAAACAGGTATAGGGAGGGACATTTTATGTATGACCAGAGTGTGCAGATCGGACGGCGACCGAGAAGGGCTGCCTACCGCTCCGGGAGGGACAGACAGGGCCGAGGCGGGCAGGTACAGGTCCGGTTTGCGCAGCTGCTCATTTGTCTGGTCCTCTTTTTCGCAGTTTTTCTGGGGAAGGGACTGTTTCCGCAAAAGCTGGGACAGGTGGGGGAGGACATCCTGGCGCTGATGAGTACGGATCTGGATATCTCCAAAGCCCTGTCAAATTTAGGGGAGTCCCTGATGGAGGGGGATTCTCTGCTGGCCGACCTGGGCGCCTTCTGCGTGGAGATGTTCGGTCCCGCGCCCCAGGAGAGCGTACGCCCTGAGGAGGTGTCTCTGCCTCCTGTGCAGCCGGGCGCGGTACTGACATCCGAGCTGGAGTTTTTAGGCGGGAAGAGCGGGACGGCGGTCCGCGCCGCCCACTACGCCGATTTCTCCCGATTTGGGATAGAGCTGTCCGCAAAGGAGCCGGAACCGGAGCCTGAGCCAATTACAGAGGAGGCGGAGGTCCCGGAGCCGCCCGCGGCCGTTCCGGCGGCTGGAACGGTGGTCATATATTCCGACTACAGCGGCGATCCGCTGCCCAATCACTACACCATGGATCAGGTCTCTCTGGGTGAGCTGGAGACCATGACGCCGGTGATGGGACGGCTGACCTCAGGCTACGGATACCGGGATCACCCCATCAGCGGAAAGTACTTTTTCCATGGAGGGGTGGATATCGGCGGACAGATGGGGGAGGCCATTGCCGCCTTCGCCGACGGCACTGTGGAGTATACCGGGAAGAACGACTCCTACGGCCTGTATCTCCAAGTTGACCACGGAAACGGTGTCAAGTCATTTTACGCACACTGCAGCAAGATCGTGGTTACCAAGGGGCAGACAGTAGCGATGGGGGACAAGGTAGCGGAGATCGGCTCCACCGGGACATCCACCGGCCCTCACCTGCATCTGGAGCTGAAATATAATAAAATGCATTTGAATCCGGCCTACTATGTGAAATTTCTGGAAAGTTGATCCGGCTGGGCAGACTTGAGATGACAGGCGGCTTCCTTTTGCTGCTGGCCTGGCTGAATTACCTGGATCGGGATTTTCTGCTTCCCATGGCCCTGGCGGCCTGCGGAGCCCATGAGCTGGGCCATCTGGCCGCCATCCGCCTGTTTGGAGGGACTGTAAGGAGAATGCGCTTTACGGCTGTTGGGGCGGAGCTGGAGCTGGACCGCGCCCTGGGCTACTGGCAGGAGGGGGCGTCCGCTCTGGCCGGGCCGGGGGTTAACCTGCTGCTGGCGGCGGCCTGCTGCGGCTCGGAAAGGTGGGTGGCCTTTACCGGGCTCAATCTGGCGCTGGCCCTGTTTAATCTGCTGCCTGTGGGCAGGCTGGACGGGGGACGGGCCCTGTCCTGCACGCTGGCGCTTCTGGCGGGGCAGGACTGGTCCGACAGGCTGTGCATCTGGCTGGACCGGGGCTGTACAGCGGCGATTCTGGGCCTGGGGCTGTTTACGGCCGGATTAGGAGGAAACATCACCTTGCTGGCGGTAGCTTTTTGGCTGCTGGCCGGTGAAAAAAATATTTCAGGGCCAAAGTATAAATAATGCTTGCCAGAGGGACGGGAAAAAGGTACAATAAAACCGATTATGACCTGGAGGGGAAACGATGAACCGTACCTTGGAGCAAGTCCTGTCAAAAGTACAGAAACCGGCCCGATATACCGGCGGGGAGTACAACGCCGTTGTCAAAGATAAGAGCGAGGTAAGCCTCCGCTTCGCGCTCTGCTTTCCTGATACTTACGAGATCGGTATGTCCAACCTGGGCTGCCGCATCCTCTACGGGGTGATGAACCAGCACCCGGAGGTCTGGTGCGAGCGCTGCTTCGCCCCTTGGGGGGACATGGAGGAGGAGATGCGCCGGGAGAGCCTGCTCCTCTATGGCCTGGAGAGCGGCGACCCCATCGCCGAGTTCGACATCATCGGCTTCTCCCTGGGCTACGAGATGGCCTATACCAATGTGCTCAACATGCTGGACCTGGCCGGGCTGGAGCTGCGCAGTCAGGACCGCCGGGAGCTGACGCCGCTGGTTGTTGCGGGCGGAACCTGCTGCTACAACCCGGAGCCTCTGGCCCCCTTTGTGGATTTATTCGTCCTGGGGGAGGGGGAGGAGGTCACCCTGGAGTACATCGACCTCTACCGGCAGGCCCGGGACGAGGGCTGGTCCAAAGAGGAGTTTTTGGAGGAGGCCGCCAAAATCGAGGGCATCTATGTGCCCTCCTTCTACGAGCCGGTATACCGTCCGGATGGGACTCTGGAGGAGGTCAAGGCCCTGAAGGGTGCGCCCGAGCTGGTCACCAAGCGAATCGTTCAAGATATGGACAAGGCCTATTTCCCTGTAAAGACCATTATCCCCTCCACCGAGATCGTTCACGACCGGGTGATGCTGGAGCTGTTCCGGGGCTGCATCCGGGGCTGCCGGTTCTGTCAGGCGGGCTACGCCTACCGCCCCGTGCGCTCCCGCAGCCCGGAGCTTCTGGCCCGGTACGGGAAGGAGGCCTGCGAGGACTCGGGCTATCAGGAGATGACCCTGTCCAGCCTGTCCTCCACCGACTACCCCGACCTGCTGCCCCTGTGCGACGACCTGCTGGACTACTGCGCACCCCGGGACATTGGATTATCCCTACCCTCTCTGAGGGCGGACACCTTCTCCATGAGCCTGATGGAGCGGCTCCAGCGGGTGCGCCGGGGCGGGCTGACCTTCGCTCCCGAGGCGGGCACCCAGCGCCTGCGGGACGCCATCAACAAGAACCTCCGGGAGGAGGACCTTCTCCAATCCTGCCGCACCGCCTTTGCCGGGGGCTGGAGCGGGGTGAAGCTCTACTTCATGCTGGGTCTGCCCACCGAGACCGACGAGGACGTGCTGGGCATCGCCGATCTGGCCCGGAAGGTCTACTTCACCTGGCGGGAGTACAGCCCCAATAAAGCCCGGGGGGTGCGGGTCACCGTGTCCACCTCCTGGTTCGTGCCCAAGCCCCATACCGCCTTCCAGTGGGAGGCTCAGATTCCCGTGGAGGAGTACCAGCGGCGGGTCAGCCTGCTGCGGGACGCCCTGAAACGGGACAAGTCCATCACCTACAACTGGCACGACCCTCAGACCAGCTATCTGGAGGCGGTCCTGTCCCGGGGAGACCGGCGGCTGGCCGACGTGCTGGAATGGGTCTGGGAGCACGGGGGCAGAATGGACGCCTGGACCGAGTATTTCGATTACCAGCGGTGGCTGGACGGCTTGGCTGCCTGCGGCCTGGACGGGGACTTCTACGCCCACCGGGAGCGGCCTAGAGATGAGATTTTCCCCTGGTGCCGCTTGTCCACCGGAGTGAGCGCCGATTTTCTGTGGCGGGAGCGGGAGCTGTGTTACCAGTCGCAGACCACACCCGACTGCCGCACCCGCTGCTCCGGCTGCGGGGCCAACAAGCTATTGGAAGGGGGGAGGACCTGTGGCTGACCGGCTGCTGTTTACCAAGACCGGGCGTGCCCGGTATATCTCCCATCTGGACCTGATGCGCACCTTCCAGCGGGCTTTTGCACGGGCGAAAATTCCCATCAGGCACACCGAGGGCTTCAATCCACACCCTTTCGTCTCCATCGCCTTGCCTCTGTCGGTGGGCTACTCCAGCCAATGCGAGATTCTGGAGTTCGGTCTGCTGGAGGGGACAGGCTATGAGGAGGTGCCCGCCCGGCTCACCACCGCTATGCCCGAGGGAGTCGTGGTCCACCAGTGCTACCCGGCGGAGCGGAAGCTGAAAGAGCTGCGTTATGTCAACTATATTATGACCTTCGACTACCCGGATGGGCGGCCCCAGGAGAGTGAGCCCGCCATGGAAACGCTGCTGGGCCGGGAGAGTTTGGTGGTAAAAAAGAAGTCTAACAAAGCCAAGGCTGGCTTTACAGAGGTAGATATCATCCCGCTGATTCGCAGCTGGCATATCGAGTGTCAGAGCGACACCATGACAGTGGACCTGGTGGTCTCCGCCCAGAACCCGGGCCTGAACCCGGAGCTGATCCGAAATGCCTTTTGTGCAGAATATCCGGAATATGCCCCGGACTTTGTTACCTTCCACCGCCGGGAGGTGCTGGACGGAGAGGGGAAGCCCTTCCGTTAGAGAAAGGAAAAGTATTATGTATACCTATGAGTATGAGCGCATCCACATCTACACGGGCCGGGCCCAATGGATCAACAGCAAAAGCGAGACAACGGGACACCGGGAGATCATTACCCGCCGGGCCAAGGCGGGCTGGCGGTTTGTGGGAGTAATCCCGATTGCCCAGACGGCGTCCGGGGTTATTGTGGAGATGGACCTGGCCTTTGAGAAAGAGGTGTAAGAGATGGAAAAACCTACCCGGCACACTTTGACCTGGACGGTGGACGACACCATGACCGCCAGGCGCATCGGCGCCGCCGGAGCCAAAATCCTGTCTACCCCTAACATGCTGGCCCTGATGGAGGCTTGCGCCCTGGAGCTGGCCCAGGCGTACCTGGACGATGGGATGACCACTGTGGGCGCTGAGGCCCACATTCGCCATCTGGCCCCCACCCCCGTGGGCATGAAGGTGACCGCCACCGCCACCCTGCGGGAGATCGAGCGGCGGAAGATGTGGTTTGACATCGAGGTCCACGACGAGAAGGGCAAGTGCGGCGAGGGCTCCCATCTGCGGATCATGGTGCCCCAGAAGGACCGCAGCCAGAGCTAAGCCTAACTCAACCGTTTCCGTCGTGCTGTATCGTATAAATCGAAAGCGTACCGTAGTATTTTGAAATGGTAGAATCGTCTTTCACATATGGGCCGACATCCGCAGGCCCATAGCGTAGCAGGAAATAATCCAGATCGTGCAATTTCTTGTACAAATGATTGACGTGTTCCACAATGTGGGTCTCTTTTGCCTGCTCGGTTTCGTCAATGATGGACTGCAATTCGGCGTCTAAATTTTCGTTCTGTACTTCGGCGATCAACTCTTGCAAAAGGGTGATAAAGGCGTCTGCGTCATAGCGGTTATTTGCCACAACCGCTTTTCCGTATTTAGTATAGAACTCTTGCTCGGTGAGATTTTCCTGCTCACAGATGGAGGCCATATCCAAGCCACCTTCGACCGCCCAGCCGATTTGGATTTCCCCCGTTTGATGGAAATAGTTCCAATACAGGCTGTCCGGGTCCTCTAATTTCTCAAACAGGTCATTGAACAAATACTTCTGCTCCAGACACAAATTTGCGGCTTTGATTGCTTCCGTCAGCCGCTCTATCTGGTCTGGGGACATCCCCTCCAAAGCCTGTTCACGTGCGGCAAGGACATCTGTCTCTGTGGGAATACTGTCCACCATAACGGCTGCTTCGGCCTCTGCCTGGGCGGTAGGAGGCGCGGGGATTGATGCACTGGCGGATGCGTCGCCCGTTCCCCTTACTGCGGCGGAACATCCGGCGAGAGTAAGCGCCAATATGCCGGAGATGAGCATGATTTTAGCCCTATTCATCTTAAAGCCTCACTTTCTATATCGTTTAAGCTCCGCCTAGATGTTCTGGTATCAGCAGATTCTTCTCAAGTATAGCACACCTTTCCGCCGAAAACAATTCGCGGGGAAATTTATCCTGAAAACCCCTTGACAACGGCATGGGGGATGTGATAACATGCCCCATACAACAAAGGGGAGTAGTCGGCGCGCCTTTTTCGGTGCGTGGCGCCAGTCAACAAGCATGTGCGGGCCGTGAGCCCGCTCTGGCTGTGCCTGAAATGACCAGACCTGCGTTCCGAACATCGGAGCGCAGGTCTTTTTTGATAGATAGCACAAATTTGGAAAGGATAAAGATAAAGGAAGTGTGTTGCTATGGATTTTTCATTCCTCTGGCAGGGAATCATGTCCATCACCTGGCAGCAGCTGGTCATGTATGTCATTGGCGGACTGCTGATCTATTTGGCCATTGAGAAGGGCTTTGAGCCCGCGCTGCTCATGCCCATGGGCTTCGGAGCCATTCTGGTCAACCTGCCTCTGTCCGGGGTGGTGAACCAGTTCAGCGCCGGGATAGGGGAGACCCCGGGCATCATTCAGTGGCTCTTCGAGGTGGGCATTGAGGCCAGCGAGGCCATGCCCCTGCTGCTGTTCATCGGCATCGGGGCCATGATCGACTTCGGCCCTCTGCTGGCCAACCCAAAGCTGTTTCTGTGCGGCGCGGCGGCCCAGGCGGGCATTTTCCTCACCATTATGATTGCCGTCCTGTTGGGCTTCGACCTGAAGGACGCCGCCTCCATCGGTATCATCGGCGCGGCGGACGGCCCCACTTCTCTGCTGGTTTCCCAGACGCTGAAATCCAACTATGTGGGGGCCATCGCCGTGGCGGCCTACTCCTATATGGCCCTGGTGCCCATCATCCAGCCCTTCGCTATCAAGCTGGTGACCACCAGGAAGGACCGGGCCATGAAGATGCCCTACAAGCCCCAGGGCGTCACCCGCCGGATGCGGATATTGTTTCCAATCGTAGTAACGGTGATTGCCGGGCTGGTGGCTCCCGCCTCAGTGGCGCTGGTGGGTTTCCTCATGTTCGGCAACCTGATCCGGGAGTGCGGCGTGCTGTCCACCCTGTCCAACACCGCCCAGAACGACTTGGCCAACCTCATCACGCTGCTACTGGGCATCACCATCTCCTTCTCCATGAAGGCGGACCAGTTCGTCCGGCCCGAGACCTTTATGATTATGGGACTGGGTCTGGTGGCCTTTATCCTGGACTCAGTGGTGGGCGTGCTGTTTGTCAAGGCGCTGAACCTCTTCACCCCCAGGAACAAGATCAATCCCATGGTGGGCGCGGCGGGCATCTCCGCCTTTCCCATGTCCTCCCGGGTCATTGAGAAGCTGGGGCAGGAGGCCGACAGTCAGAACCATCTGCTGATGCACGCCATTGCCGCCAACGTGTCCGGGCAGATCGCCTCAGTGGTGGCAGGCGGCGTGGTACTGCAGTATTTTGCCAATCTGGGCTGACAGGAGGAAAACGCGATGAGTGAAAATTTAATTGGAGCCCTGGAGATGCTGGGGCAAGGGATGCTGGGCATCTTTGTGGTGCTGGGTGTTATCGCGCTGCTGGTTGTGCTGATGGGAAAGCTGGGCGGCGGAAAGTAAATGGTGCGCGCCTGCGTGTAAGGCTGAATCGCCTTACAGCCAATCCGCCACCACGTCGGCCAGTCCCGTAGGACCGACCCGGTTGTCCACCAGGAGGGTGAGCAGCTCGTCGATGCGGGTGGCGCTGGTGGTAATGGCGGCGACAGAGGCCTCTCCGCCCCCCTCCTCCGCAACCCGGACCCCGTAGTTCTCACAGGAGAAATGAGGGGTCTCCTCCTGGTCGATGGTGAGAAAATAGTGGAAACGGCGGAGATTTCCCTCCTGATCCCGGCACTGCCGGTCGGCAATTCTAAGTTCCATGATATAGTGCCTCCTCCTTGTGAAATCGGTTGACAGGCACATTATATAGTGTTATGGTGTTTTGGGAAAGAAAAAGATATCGCAGAAAAACCGGCTGTGCGACGCCCTTCGGCAAAGAGAAAGGCGACTGCTGGGGGATGCGGTCGCAGAGGGAAGCATTATCAGAGAATTTTCAAAAGACGACAAAAAACAATCCGTAAAGGAATTTTCCTTTACGGATTGTTTCTGCATGGAGCGTTACAACTGAAAATCTTCGTCGGAACCGCCGGACAAAGCCAGTTTGACCGGACGGGGGGGCACCCGCTTCAGAGGGTCGTATCGGAAGGAGGCACAGTGGGAGCCGGCGGACATAACCCCTTTTTTGGGGCAGACGACCTGTCCGGGCGCCAGCTCATGGCCCCGGGCGCAGTAGGCGCAGCGAGGCTCGATGGAGGTTTGGAACAGCTTTATGGCGGCTCACTCCTTTGTCAAATACGGCTGTAAACTATTATACTACATTCCGCCCGCCTTTTCCACTGTTTTTTTGTACCGCCAGGGCGGTGAGGGCCAGAAAGGCCAGCCACATGGCCCAGGCGGCCGCCGCGGAGAGGGTGAGCGCCTTTTGGAAGTCCAGCTGGGCGATGGCCTCGGTCTGCTCGGCTAGGTAGAAGGAGGCCGGGCTGGACAGAGGGATGATTCGAAAAATCAGATTTGCCAAAAGGGCGGACAGGGAGCCGTGGAGCAGTTTGCCCGCCAGATAGGTGCGTACCGACAGGCCGCTGTCTCCCAAGAAGGCCAGCACCTGACAGTGGACGGACATCCCCGCCCAGCCCAGCATGAAGGCGGCCATGGACAGCCGGCCGGACAGGGCGCCGTCGGTGAGGGAGGACACTCCGGAGGACACCTCCACCAGCCCGGTGAGCAGCCGCTCAGCCCAGGTCTGGTCCATACCCAGGGGTGCCAGAAGGGCAGATAGAAGGCCGCCCAGCAGCTTTAAAATGCCCGCATGGGCAAGAATGCGCAGAAACACGGTAAAAAACAGGACAAAAGCGCAGATGCTCAGGGTGGACTGCATGGCCCCGGTGACCGACCGGGTGAACGCTTTGGAAAAGCTGGCCGCCTGGAACTGGGGTCCCCGGCGGCGGCCGGTTCGAGGCCCGTCTCCGGGCCGGTAGAACCGGAACAGCACTCCCACCAACAGGGAGGCCAGCAGATGGGCCAGGTATAGGAGCAGTCCGGCCGCTCCGCTGCCGAATACCCCGGCCCCCACCACCCCCAGGATAAAGGCGGGGCCGCTGTTGTTGCAGAAGGCCAGCATCCGCTCCGCCTCGGTGCGGGAGCACTGGCCGGTCTCGTAAATCTGGATGGCCGTCCTGGCCCCCACAGGGTAGCCCCCCACAAAGCCCAGAGCCAGAGCGGCGGCGCAGTTCCCGTTGACCCGGAACAGGGGGGCCATCACCGGCTCCAGCAGCTTGCCCAGATAGCGGGACATGCCCAGCTCCACCACCAGGGAGGACAGAACAAAAAAGGGGAAAAGGGAAGGCAGGATCACATTGCCGCAAAGTTTGATCCCGTCCCGCATGGCCCCCATGGATTGTTCGGGCCACAGCACCAGAGCCAGGGTGGCCCAAAGCAGTCCGGCGCCCAGTAAAATGTCCCGGTATTGAGCTTTGCCCACGAGCTTTCCCACAGCCGCGCCTCCTCAGGAAAATTTCTCTGAGAGAATATGCGGAAAAAAGATATTTCTTGCCTGTCCAAGAAAACAATTGCAGGGAGGGAATTTTTACAGTATAATAGGCGGGTACGAAAGGGGGCTGGACCTATGGAACAGCACGAGATCACCACGGCGGGGCCGCTGCTGGACGAGAAGGGAAATCTCCGGGAGCCTGGCTTTGCCAAAAAGCCGCTGCCCGTCTATGACCGGAATCAGATCAAGGCCTCCTCTCTGCGGATCAAGGAGTGGGACTACTATCTGGTGATGAACGGCCAGTTCGGCCTGGCCTTGACCATTGCGGACAACGGCTACATGGGGCTGGACTCCATCTCTTTTTTAGACTTCTGGGAGAAGGCCCAGATCACCAAGAGCCCCATGCGGCTGCTGCCCATGGGAAGCACCGGGATGCCGGCCAGCACTCTGGAGGGAGCTAGCGCCTCGGGGAGAAAGGGGTATTCGCTGCTCTTCCGCCGGGAGGAGGACCGGCGGCTGCTCTATGCCCACATGGAAAATTTTCGGGGACGGGAGGCTCTGGACGCCTATATCGAGCTCACCGGCGAGCCGGAGGAATCCATGGTCATCTGCACTCCCTTCGACAAGCCGGGACACTTCTACTTCAACCAGAAAATCAACTGCCTGCGGGCCTCGGGCAAGGTGACGGTGGGGGAGGACGAATACATGCTGGACCCCGCCGACTCCTTCGGCGTGCTGGACTGGGGCAGGGGGGTCTGGACCTACCAAAACACCTGGTACTGGGCCTCCGCCTCCGGGCTGGCGGAGGGGGTCCCCTTCGGCTTCAACCTGGGCTACGGCTTTGGAAACACCTCCGCCGCCACCGAGAATATGCTGTTCTATAACGGCAAGGCCCATAAGCTGTCCAAGGTGCGCTTCAAGATTCCTGGCCGGAGACGCCGGCGCCGGTATATGGACCAGTGGGAGTTCAGCAGCGGCGACGGCCGCTTTGAAATGCGCTTCGACCCCATCCTGGACCGCTCCGCCTGCGCCAATTTTGGCTTTCTTAAATCGAACCAGCACCAGATTTTCGGCAAATTCACCGGCCTGGCGGTTCTGGATGACGGCACGGAGGTTTTTGTCAAGGACTTCCTGGGCTTTGCCGAGGAAGTGGAGAACAAATGGTAAAAGCGAATGCGCCTCAGCTGCGGCTGGTGGACACCCCCCGAGGGCCTCTTACCTACACCCTGACCCGGAAGCGGGTGAAGAATCTCAACCTGCGGGTGGGGGCGGATGGAGAGATCATGGTCTCTCTGCCTCTGCGCTGCCCCGTGAAGCAGGCGGACGACTTCATCCGGGAGAAGAGTGGGTGGATTTTAGACGCTGTCAGCCGCCGGTCAGAGCGTCAGGCGGAGCCCTTGCCCCCCGTGTCCCGGGAGGAACAGGCCCGGCTGCTGAGGGAGGCGCTGGAGCGGGTGTACCCCCTGACAGCCCCCTTGGGGGTGGCCTTTCCGGAGCTGAAGCTGCGGAAGCTGAAAAGCCAGTGGGGCAACTGCCACTGGGCTCAGGGGTATATCACCCTGAACACCGCCCTGGCCCGGTGTCCGGAGGAGCTGCGGGACTATGTGGCCCTCCACGAGCTGGTCCACTTCCTCCACCACGACCACGGGCCGGGCTTTTACGCCCGGATGGACGCCCTCATGCCCGACTGGCGCCGGAGAAGAAGGGCCCTGAAAGGCTATAGCGGAGCGCTGGAGCGCGACGGAATCGGAAAGGTGTGAGATGCCATGGCATACCGCCCCCTGGCGGACGAAATACGGCCCACCAGCCTGGATGAGGTGGTGGGTCAGGGCCATATTTTGGGGAAGGACGGCCTGCTCCGGCGGATTGTGGAGGGGGGCAGCGTCCCCAATCTGATCTTCTACGGCCCCTCGGGCACGGGCAAGACCACGGTGGCCAACATCATCGCCCAGCGGACCAACCGGCCCCTCCACCGGCTCAACGCCACCACCGCCTCCATCTCGGACATCAAGGACATTATGGCGGACATCGGCACCCTTCTCGCCCCGGAGGGGGTGCTGCTCTACCTGGACGAGATTCAATATTTCAACAAGAAGCAGCAGCAGTCCCTGTTGGAGTTTATGGAGGACGGGCGGATCACCCTCATCGCCTCCACCACGGAAAACCCCTTTTTCGCCGTGTTCGGAGCGGTGCTGTCCCGGGCCAGCGTGTTCGAGTTCAAGCAGATCACCGCCGCGGACGTGCTCCCGGCCATCGACAGAGGCATTGATATCATGTCAAAGCGGCTGGGCGCGGAGGCCGTCTGCGAGGAGGGCGTCCGGGAGCATATCGCCTCCGCCTGCGGCGGGGACGTGCGCAAGGCCATGAACGCCGTGGAGCTGCTGCTCACCGCCGCCGGAAGGGAGCAAGGAAAACTCCTTGTCACCTTGGAGGACGCGCAGACCGCCGCCCAGAAGTCGGCCATGCGCTACGACCGGGAGGGAGACGCCCACTTCGACATCGCCTCGGCCCTGATGAAATCTCTTCGGGGCTCCGACCCGGACGCCGCCCTCCACTACTTGGCCCGGCTGCTGGAGGCGGGGGACCTGATTACCGCCATCCGGCGCATTTTGTGCTCGGCCAGCGAGGATATCGGCCTGGCCTACCCTATGGCCGTGCCCATTGTCAAGGCCTGCGTGGACAACGCCCTTCAATTGGGCCTGCCCGAGGCCAAGCTGCCCCTGGCCGAGGCGGTGATCCTGCTGGCCACCGCCCCCAAGTCCAACACCGCCTGTATGGCCATTGACGCCGCCCTGGCGGACGTCCGGGCGGGGCGCACCGGGAGCATTCCTCGGGAGCTGCAGAATGTCCACGCCGACTCCGCCGGCCAGGAGCGGGCACAGGGCTACAAGTACCCCCACAGCTTCCCCCGGCACTGGGTTGCCCAGCAGTACCTGCCCGACGAGCTGGCGGGGACCTGCTACTACCAGTACGGCGACAACAAGACCGAACAGGCCGCCAAGCGGTACTGGGAGGAGATCAAGGGAGAGAGATAAATGGAACTGCAAGAGTTGGCGCATATCTGGCTGATCGTCTGCCCGCTGGTGTTTCTGGGCGGGCTGATCGACGCGGTGGCGGGCGGTGGCGGGCTCATCACCCTTCCGGCCTACCTGCTGGCGGGACTGCCCGCCCACATCGCCTCGGGGACCAACAAGTGCGGCAATGTGTTTGGCACCTTGCTGTCCACAGGGCGCTTTCTGAAGCGGGGAGACGTCCATATCCCCAGCGCTGTGGCCGGTGCGGCCGGCGCGCTGGCCGGGGCCTGGGCGGGGGCGAAGCTCAACCTGATTATGCCCGAGCAGATGCTGTACTATGTCATGCTGGCGGTAGTGCCGGTGATGGCGGTTTTTCTGTTATTTAAGCGGGACTTTGGCCAGGAGGACCGCTCCGGCGAGCTGAGCCGGGGTCAGCTGATGGCAATGGCCTTGGGGATCGGGCTGGTCATCGGCGGATACGACGGCTTTTTCGGCCCAGGGGCGGGCACTTTCCTTATGCTGGCCTTCACAGGTCTGTGCCGCTTCGACCTGCTCACCGCCTCGGGCAACACCAAGGTGGCCAACTCGGCCAGTAATCTGGCCTCTCTGGTCACCTTTGCGCTGGCTGGCAAGGTGATGTGGCCGGTGGGCATCCCCGCCGCCCTATGCGGCATCGCCGGCAACTACGTGGGCTCCAGTCTGGCCCTGAAAGGCGGGGCCAAGGTGATCCGGCCCATGTTCTTTGTGGTGCTGGCGCTGCTGCTGGCCCGGCTGCTCTATGGCCTGCTTGGCGGGTAAGAGACATAAGAAAACCGCTCTCGGGATGCGCTGTGCGTCCCGAGAGCGGTTTTTTACATCAGCGGCGCGAACACCCGCAAAATGCTGCGGTAGAGCTGGAGAAGGATGTTCAAATGCTTGAAGCGCCGCAGGGAATACAGCTCGGAGACCTTCAGCGTGGCCTCAAAGTCCTTTCGGATGTCCCGGATACAGGGGGCCTCGCACAGCCAAACGCCGTCCTCAAAGTGGAGGAAGAGACTGCGGTAGTCCAGATTGACGGTGCCCACTGTGGCGAAGCGGTCGTCCACCACAAAGTTTTTGGCGTGGATAAAACCGGGTGTGTACTCGTATATTTGTACCCCCGCCTCCAACAGGGGCTGGTAGTGGGCCCGGGTGACCTCAAAGACATACCGCTTGTCGGGAATATGGGGGGTGATAATCCGCACATCCACCCCGGACTTGGCGGCGTTGCACAAAGCAGTGTTGGTGGCTACATCGACAATCAGGTAGGGAGTGGTGATATAGATATAATTTTTGGCCTTGGAAATCATGTTCAAATAAACCGACTGGCCAACTGCCTCCCGGTCCAGGGGGGTGTCGGTGTAGGGCTGAACGTACCCCGTCCAGGGCCGCACCGGGGAAGCTGGGGGGCGGAAGCGCTCAAAATCCTCGTCCCAGTCGGCGATGTTGTCCCACATGGTGAGGAACATCACCGTCATGGACCAGACGGCGTCCCCCTCCAGCAGGATGGCGCTGTCCTTCCAGTGGCCGAAGCGCTCCCGGACGTTGATATACTCGTCGGCCAGGTTGAAGCCGCCGGTAAAGCCCACCTTCCCGTCGATGATAAGCAGCTTCCGGTGGTCCCGGTTGTTCAGCCGCAGAGACATCACCGGCGTCAGCCGGTTGAATACCCGGCACTGGATGCCCTTTTTATTCAGCGTCTCGTTGTAGTCCCGGGGCAGGGTGAACATGCAGCCGAAGTCGTCGTACAGCACCCGGACCTCCACGCCCTGAGCGGCCTTGCGTTCCAGGATGGCAAGGATGCTGTCCCAAAAGACCCCGGGCTGGATGATGAAATACTCCAGAAAGATGTATTTTTCCGCTTTCTCCAGCTCATCCAGCATCCGGGGGAACACCTCATCGCCCAGAGGGAAGTATTCCGTCTCGGTATTGGTGTAGGCGGGGCAGGCGGCCCGGCGCTCCAGGTAGCTGGCCTGCCCGGCGGCGTCGCCCCCCAGGGGAAGCAGATCGTCCGCCTTAAAGTCGTCCTTCAGCGTCTGGGCGGATTTCTCCAGCATGCCCTGCATCCGCTTCTGGGTGCGCTTGGGGATGTAGCCCCCGCCTATCAGCAGGTAAAAGACGCCGCCGAAGATGGGGAAGGGCAGAATCAGCAGCAGCCAGGCAATTTTATACCCCGGTTCCATGCGGCTGCCCACGATGGCCAGGGCGGCCGCCACGCTCAGGGCGATGCAGCCCCAGTAAAAGAGGGCGGTAGAGGAGAAGGAGACGACCACAATGGCCAGAGCGGCAATCTGGACCAGCAGTGCCAGCGCCACGAACACCGAACGGTGAAAGAGGATATAGAGGACTTTTTTCATATTAAAATACCTCTTATTATGCGCTACATCTGATGCAGGGTGCAGGAGATATCCCCGTCCTCCAGTTCAATCAGGCCGTAGCTGGAGCGGGCGGGGCCGGGATTCATCATCCACAGGCCGTCCTCCAGCCGCCGGCACAGAGGGACGTGGGTATGGCCGAAAAGGAGAATATCCGCCCCCACAGCCCGGGCGTCGGCGATGGCCGTGGCATAGCCGCTCTTGACGCCCCAGCGGTGGCCGTGGGAGAGCAGGACGGACTTCCCTCCCAGCTTAATCTCCTTCTTGACAGGGACGGTCGTCCCCCAGCCGTCGCAATTGCCGGGGACAAGGCAGAAGGGCAGCATGGGGTAGTGTTCGGCCACCTGCTCGGCGTCGTCCATCATGTCGCCCAGGTGGATGACCTGCTGGGGCTTGTGGAGGTCAATGGCGGCGTACATTCCGGACAGGGAGCGGTGTGAGTCGGAAAAAACCAGGATTTTCATGCTGTATCACCTTGCCTTTGCACTGCATATACTGGAGTAGTCAAGGGCCTGAACGCCCTGTGAGGAGTGTGGACATGGAGTTATCAAAAAAGAACCGGGACGCGATTTCCCAACTGGCGCAGTCCAGCGACGCACAGAAGCTGATGGCGCTCCTGAACAGGCAGAGCGGCCACGTTCAGGAGGCGGCCCGGCAGGCCGCGGCGGGCGACCCCAGCCAATTGATGACCATTATGAACCAGCTGATGCACAGCAAGGAGGGCGCCGAGCTGGTGGACCGCATCGGCAGCCAGGCCAAACAGGCGGGACTGGAATAGCGGCGGCCCTTGGCCGTCCACCCAAACCGCAGTCCGGCGAAGCTTGCGGCGATGAGAGGGGGCGAACCCGATGGCGGGCTTTGAGGAACAACTGAATTCCATCCTGGGCAATCAGGAAGCGATGAACCAGATCATGGCCCTGGCCCGTTCCCTGTCGGGGGAGCAGACGCCTGCCCCGGAGCAGGCCGGTCTGGCCGAGGGGGAGAACTATGCGCCGGTGGCGGCGGAGACGCCGCCACCGGATTTGTCCGCCATGCTGGGACAGCTGGACCCCAAAATGCTCCAGCTGGGGATGGAGGTCATGCGCCAGGTCCAGAGCACGGGGGACCGAAACGCCGCCTTGCTCAACGCCTTGCGACCCTTTCTGCGGGAGGAGCGGCAGGCCCGGCTGGACCGGGCTATACAGATTGCCCGGATGGCCAAGGCGGTCCGGGTGGCGCTGGGGGTCCTTGGCGGGAAGGAGGGGGAGCTTGTATAACCGTTATATCCCCCAGGACGTATCCTATACGCCTGTGGAGGGGACGGCCCCCGGCCGTCCCGGTTCCCATCGGCCGCCCTTCCGATTTTCGGATATCCTGGGGGGGAAGGAGGGGCTGTCCGGCCTTTTGGGGAACAGGGAAGGGGGCGGACTGTCCGGTCTGCTGAAGTCTTTTCATCTGGAGAATATTGACAGCGGCGATGTGCTTCTGCTGCTGATTATGCTGTACTTATTGGTGGAGGGGGACGACCTGGAGCTGGTCATTGCCCTGGGGCTGGTCCTGCTGATGGGGCTGGGGGATCACGAAGAGCGAGGAGACGCGACCTAGCCTGCCTGAGATCAGTCCCCCAGCCTGTGCAGGACCTCCCCGTCGGGCAAGGCGAAGCTGCCGTCGGCGGGACAGGGGGTCTGGACAGGGGAGTAGGCGGTCATGCGGTAGACGAGCTGTCCGTCTTCCTCCGTTTCGGCGGAGGCCAGCAGGCCGTTCTCTACGCTGATCCAGAAGCGCTGTAGCTGTCGGGAGCCCTCGGGGCGGACCTCGACAAAGATACAGGGCAGCTCGCCCCTCGTCTCATAGCCGGCGGAGACGATATCCTCCGGCTCCAGCTCCAGCACCGTCTCATAGGTTGGAATGCGCTGAGCCAGGTCGGAGGAACGCTCGTCCGCCGGGGCCTGCCTGTACTGAGCGGAGCCGTCGTACCAGTAGTAGAGGGTGTCCTCGCCCGTCAGGTCGTGGCGCACTGCGCCGGAGGGGAGGGTCTGGCGGCTGTGGGACCAGCCGCCGTCCGCCCACACCTGGACCTGGACTGAGGAGGAGCCCCCTTCCCAGAAGGTCTCTGCCGTCAGCGTCCGGTAGTAGCTGGCGGGGCGGGCCAGGGTGGCCACCACCCCGGTGACCGTCTGTGTGGTGACCTCCACCCGCTGGTAGTCCTGCTCCTGGCCGCCCGAGCCGGAAATGTCCCCGGGACCGGCGCTGGAGGAGGGGAGAATCACTTTTGGGGTGTCGGCCGCGAAAAGGACCCGGCCGAAGCTGGCAAGCATAGCCGCGGCCATAAGCAGGATGATGGCCGCCACGATGACCAGCCGCTTTTTTTGTTCCAGGTTCCTTCACCTCCTGTAGGGGGCGGCCTCCGAGCCGCCCCGCTGTTCGGGGCCCGGTGTGACGGGGCGGCTCGGAGGCCGCCCCCTACAGCTCATAATGGAATATTTCCGAATTCCTCCGGAGGCGTTTCCCGGCGGCCGAAGTGCCAGATGATGGCATCGGCGATACGGCGGCAGGCATGTCCATCCCCGTAGGGATTGGCGGCGTGGGCCATTTTGTCGTACTCCGCCCGGTCGGATAGCAGCCGGGAGGCCATTTGGAAGATGACCTCCTCCTCCACGCCGGCCAGCCGGACGGTGCCGGCGGCCACCGCCTCGGGCCGCTCCGTCTCCTTCCGCAGGACAAGCACCGGCTTGCCCAAAGCGGGGGCCTCCTCCTGGAGCCCGCCGGAGTCGGTCATGACCAGATGGCACCGGGCCATGAGGTTGTGCATCTCCCGCACATCCAGGGGGGAGGTGAGGTGGATGCGGGGGTGGTTGTCCAGATATTTGTGGGCCGCCTCCTGGACCACGGGGGAGAGGTGGACCGGGTAGACCAGCTCCGCCTCTGGGAAGGCGTCGGCGACGCGCCGCAAGGCGGTCATGATGTTGACCATGGGCTGGCCGTAGTTCTCCCGCCGGTGGCAGGTGATCAAAATCACTTGTCGGTTGACATAATCCAAATCATTCAAGATATCCGATCTAAAGGCAAAATCCTTTACAATCGTTGTCTGGAGGGCGTCGATGACGGTATTGCCCGTCAGAAAGACGCCCTTTGTGATATTCTCCCGGGCCAGGTTGTCCCGGTTGGCCACGGTGGGGCAGAAGTGCAGGTCTGCGATGGCCCCTACCAGCTTCCGGTTGATCTCCTCGGGGTAGGGGGACCACTTGTCATAGGTGCGCAGTCCCGCCTCCACATGGCCCACGGGAATCTTGTGGTAGAAGGCGGCCAGCGCCCCGGCGAAGGTGGTGGAGGTGTCGCCGTGGACCAGCACCAGGTCGGGCCGGGCCTGCTCCAGAACGCCGTCCATGCCGTTGAGGCACTTGGCGGCGATGGTGGACAGGGTCTGCCGGGGCTCCATCACGTTCAGGTCGTAGTCGGGCTTTAGTCCAAAAATATCCAGCACCGAGTCCAGCATCTCCCGATGCTGGGCGGTGACGCAGCAGACGGCTTCAAGCTCGGGGCGACTGGACAGCTCCAGAGCCAGAGGGGCCATTTTGATGGCCTCCGGCCGGGTGCCAAAGACGGTCATTACTTTCAATCTCTTCATTTGTCCGAGCGGTCCTCCTCACCGAAAAAGTTGTCGTTGCCGGAAATCTGGTTGGTCCTCCGGCTTCTGTGTTCCGGTTCGCCGGCATTGGCGCGGTCGAGAAACAGCTTGCCGGCCACCGCTCCCGCTGCGCACAGGGCCAGCAGGAACAGCATGGCCCGCACCACGCCGATGGTGGTGAGCACTACGGCGGACAGGCCTAGAATCGCGCTGATGACGTAGAGTACAGCCACCGCCTGCTTCTGGGTGAAGCCCATGTCGATAAGCCGGTGGTGGATATGTCCCCGGTCGGGCTTCATGGGGGACTGGCCGTGGGACACCCGGCGCAGGATGGCGAAGCAGGTGTCGAAGATGGGCAAGCCCAGCATAAGGAAGGGGACGGCAAAGGAGATGATGGTGGCGTATTTGAACAGCCCCTGGATGGACACCACCGCCAGAACGAAGCCCAGGAAGGTGGAGCCGGTGTCCCCCATGAAAATTTTGGCGGGGTTCAGGTTATAGGGCAGAAATCCGATGCAGGCCCCGGACAGCGCGGCCATGAGGACGGCCACGTCGGGCTCGGCCACGCTCAGAGCGATGACCAGCATGGTCATGGAGCTGATGGTGGACACGCCGCAGGCCAGGCCGTCCAGGCCGTCGATGAGGTTGACGGCGTTTGTGATGCCCACGATCCAGAATACCGTGATGGGGATGGCCAGCCAGCCCAGCTCCCAGAAGGGGTTTTTGCTGAATACGTTGGGGTTGGAGAGAAAGTCGATGCGGTTGCCGTGGAGCACGGCGATAAGGGCGGCTCCAATCTGGACAAAGAACTTGGGCAGGGCAGGCAAGACAAAGATGTCGTCCAGAATTCCCAGAATGACGATGACGACGGCTCCCAGCAGCATGCCCCGCAGCTCGGCGGTAAGGGGCTGGAATATCAGCACGCTGAGAATGAAGCCGAAGAAGATGGCCAGGCCCCCCATACGGGGGATGGGGTGGTCGTGCATCCGGCGGGTGTCCTTGGGAACATCCACCGCTCCGATCCGGAAGGCCAGAGAGCGAATTACCGGCGTGGAAATCAGGGCGACCAGGGCGGCCACAAGGAGAGCGGCCAGGGCCAGCCCGACGACAGGAAGTTGGATCATCATAGTTGAGAACCTCTTTTTATCTGTGGGTGGGCGTATACGAAACAGAAAACAGGCTCAGCGGGCCACAAAGCCCACCTTTTTATACACCTTGCGCAAGGTCTTGTTGGCCGCATAGGAGGCCTTCTCGGCCCCGGCCTTGTAGACGCTCTCCAGATAGGCCTTGTCCGCCAGAATGCGGGCGGCCTCCTCCCGGATAGGCCGGAGGACCTCCACCACGGCGTCGCCCACGGCGGGCTTAAACTTGCCATAGCCCTGGCCGGCGAACTCCGCCTCAATCTCGTCAAAGGTCTTTCCGGTGACGGCGGCGTAGATATTCATGAGATTAGCCACGCCGGGCTTGTTGGCCGGGTCGTAGCGGACGGGATTCTCGGTGTCGCTGTCGGTAATGGCCCGCTTGAACTTGCGCTGGATATCCTCCGGCTTCTCCATGAGGAACACGCAGCCCTCGGGGATGGACTTGCTCATCTTGCTGTCCGGGGCAGTCAGACCCATCACCCGTGCCCCCGCCTTGGGGATGTAGGGCTCGGGCATTTTGAACACGTCGCCGTAGATGCCGTTGAACCGCTGGACGATGTTCCGGGTCAGCTCCACATGCTGCTTCTGGTCCTCGCCCACGGGGACGTAGTCCGGCTGGTAAAGGAGAATGTCTGCCGCCATCAGGGAGGGGTAGGTGAACAGGCCGCCGTTGATGTTGTCCTTGTGCTTGGCGGATTTGTCCTTGAACTGGGTCATGCGGGACAGCTCACCGAACATGGTGTAGCAGTTGAGCACCCAGCCCAGCTCGGCGTGCTGGGGGACGTGGGACTGGATGAACAGGGTGTTTTTCTCCGGGTCCAGGCCGCAGGCGATATACTGGGCCAGCTGCTCCAGGGTGCGCCGGCGCAGGTCGGCGGGGTTTTGGCGCACGGTGATGGTGTGCATATCCGCCATGAAATAATAGCAGTCAAACTCCTCCGCCCGGGCGGCCCAGTTCTTGATAGCGCCCAGGTAGTTGCCCAAGTGCAGGTCACCGCTGGGCTGAATGCCGGAGAGCATTACTTTCTTTTCATCCATGTGTGTTGGCTCCTTACTCTCAGGGCGCGGTCTGCGCCCATATAATATCAGCTTATTGTATCACCATTGAGGGAGAAAGGCAACAGGTTTGGGCGCTTGGGCGGGTAAAAAAAGGAAATGTTTCCAATTTGGACATATTATGGTATGATTGGGTGGAAAGGGGGGGAGGCTCATGTTCTGGTATGTCTATATGCTCCGCTGCGGCGACGGCACGCTGTACACCGGCGTCACCGACGACGTGGAGCGCCGTCTGGCCGCTCACCGGGCGGGGAAAGGGGCCAAGTACACCCGGGGGAGAGGCCCTCTGGAACTGGTCTATCAGGAGCAGGTCCCCGACAAATCCGCCGCCCTCCGGCGGGAGTATCAGATCAAGCGGCTGCCCAAACAGGAAAAAGAAGGGCTGATTGCGAAAAAATAGGACCGTCCGGTTTCCCGGACGGTCCTGATCGCTTACTGGGGAAGGGGAGCGGCAGCGAGGCGTTCCACCTCAAACGCGGGCTGGCAGATGCCGCCTGCCGCGGGGTAGTAGCTGATGGTTACCTTGTCTCCCACATTCAGCAGAATGGCCCAGGGAACCTCATCGGCGCTGAACCCATAGTAATCGTCCTCCGCCGTGCCGCCCTCCAGGCGGACATAGTAATTGGTGGTGCCGTTGACAACGGCGGAGCGAATTTCGGCGATCGTTCCGGTGATCTCATCGTAGGGCAGCTCCTCGGTCTGGGTGACGCCCTTTTCCCGGAGCATCTGAATATAATTCTGCTCGCAGGCGGAGACGGTGGACCCGGTGGCCACAATCTGGTACTGGGCCACGTTGACCATGGCGTACATCTTCACCAGATTGGTGGCATCCTTCAGAGGGATGAAGTAGGTGGGTTCGCCGGAGATATTCAGCAGAATGGGGAAGGTGGCCACATAGCCCAGGTCCTGGACCACGCCCTGGGCGGAGAGCTTGGCGGCCTCCTCGGTGGCGCCGGGGGCGGTATAGAAGTGGGTCTCCTTGGTGCGCATGTTGCACAGCAGGAAGCCCAGGTTGGACTGGTCCGCGTTGGCCGAAGTGACCCCGGTATAGGCGTACACATCGTCGTTCATGGCGATATAGTTGTAGCCGCTGGTGGTCTGGGTCACGTCCCGCTGGCCCAGAATGGAGTTGATAAAGCCGTGGACCAGAGTGCCGTAGTAGTCGTACTGCTGCATAATCAGAGTGGGGACGTAGAGGGTGTCAACCCAGTTGGGGACCTCCTCGTGGTACTGGCATTCGCCGGTGACGGCGTCCACCAGCACGGCGCCCTGGATGTCCACGCCGCCGAACAGGCCGATCCGCTTGACCACCCGGGGGGCGATCCACCAGGGATGGCCCGTTTCGTCGATCTCAAACTCCGGGGTGGAGAACATCATGGTGGGATACTTGAAACGCAGGTGGCGCATAATATTCCGGTTCAGCGGCTCGGAGAAGGAGTATTTCATGCCCTCCTGAAGCCGGGTGACGGTGGCCTCCTGGGTCACCATGTCCACCACCACATAGGCGGGCAGGCCGTTTCCACGGTTGGTGAACCACTTGATGAGGTCGGCATAGGCAATGGGGGCCACCCGGACGGGCCGGCCCTGATAGTTGATCTGGGTGGAGTCGCCGGAATACTCAAACTGGCTGACCATGTCGCTGAGGGTGCCCATCTGCCGGTCGCCTAAAAACTCGGCGGAGGAGCGGTCCAGAGTGGGAATCTCATTGAAGGATATCTGCGCCACATCTGCGGCGAAGTCGCCGGTCTGGACGGTGAGCAGCTCACGGTAGGCGGAGGCACGGAAGATGGGCATAGAGATGATCTGCCCCACAATAGCCGCCAGGACCACCACGGCGAAGAGAATCAGCACCGGCAGGCAGCTTTTTTTGACGAACTGGAACCACTCCTTGATCTTCTCTCTGGGGGTGCGCACCACGTTGTCATCCGCCGGCTTGACGGACAGCACAAAGACACTGACGGCGTACACAATGCACAGCAAGGCCATAAAGCTGTAGAAGTCCCCTGACTGAGGGTTGATGGCGGGCAGGGACACGTAGAAATACACAAAGCCCACCACGGCTGTAATCAGCAGGCTGACCAGCAGACTGCCGGTACGTCCCATAGGTTTGCGCTTCTTTTTTTCTTTCAAAATGACGTTCTCCTCTTTCTTGAAAATTTTCAGGGGAAGGGAAATATTACTTCTTAGGATACACGTTTTTCCCGAAAAAAGCAATGAACAGAAGATTAAATTTTATACCCCTTGCCAAACGGGGAAAGATTTTATATAATATCCCGGTAAAGAGAGGCAAAACAAAGTTTTGCCTGAAAGTTCTTTTCAGTTCCTTTTCCTTTAAGAAAAAGAACAAAAAACCACCGTTGGAGGAGAGAGCATGGCTTTAGATATGAAGTATTTTGAGCAGATGGAGGCCAAAATTCCCAAGGGCAAGGTGCGCACCCGGTTTGCCCCCTCGCCCACGGGCTACATGCATGTAGGCAATTTGCGCACGGCGCTGTACACCTGGCTCATCGCCCGGAACGCCGGAGGCACCTTTATCCTGCGCATTGAGGATACCGACCAGGGCCGGCTGGTGGAGGGGGCCGCCGATGTCATTTACAGGACTCTGGCCGAGTGCCGGCTGGACCACGACGAGGGCCCCGACGTGGGCGGTCCCGTGGCCCCCTACATCCAGTCGGAGCGGCGGGACACCTATGGCAGATACGCCCGCCTGCTCATTGACAAGGGCCACGCCTACTACTGCTTCTGCGAGAAAGCGGACAGCGCTGAGGATACCGGCGAGTTTGAGCGCTCAGACGACCCTTGCAGGTCCCTGTCCAAAGAGGAGGCCCAGGCCCGGGTGGATGCCGGGGAGCCCTATGTGATCCGCCAGCGCATTCCCAAGGAGGGGACCACCACCTTCCGAGATGCCATCTTCGGGGACATCACCGTGGAGAACAAGACGTTGGATGACCAGGTGCTCATCAAGCGGGACGGCATGCCCACCTACAACTTCGCCAACGTCATTGACGACCACCTGATGGGCATCACCCACGTGGTCCGGGGCAGCGAGTACCTGTCCTCCGCCCCCAAATACAACCTGCTGTATGAGGGCTTCGGCTGGGACATCCCCACCTACGTCCACTGCTCTCCTGTCATGCGGGACGCCCAGAATAAGATGTCCAAGCGCCACGGCGACCCCTCCTACGAGGACCTGAAGGACCAGGGCTTCCTCACCGAGGCCATCCTCAACTATGTGGCCCTGCTGGGCTGGTCCCCTCGGGGAGACCTCGCCGAGCAGGAGGTATTCTCTCTGGACGAGCTGGCGAGAGCTTTCGACCTGGCAGGCATGTCCAAGTCCCCGGCCATCTTCGATATCGAGAAGCTGACCCACTTCAACGCCCTGTACCTGCGCTCCATGAGCCAGGAGGACTTTGTAAAGGCCGCTGAGCCTTATATCAGAAAGACTGTAAAGGATGAAAGCCTGTCGGTATCCGACATCGCCGCCCTACTCCAGGCCCGGTGTGAAAAGCTCACCGAAATTCCCGAGAAGGTTGCCTTCTTCCAGGAGCTGCCCGACTATGACAGGTCGCTGTTCACCAATAAGAAGTCCAAGTGTACTCCCGAGGTGGCAAAGGAGATGCTGTCTGCCGCCATCGTGGTGCTGGACGCCGTGCATACCTGGAATGAGGGAAATATCCACGACGTGCTCACCGGGCTGGCCGAGGGCATGCAGGTGAAGAACGCCACCGTCATGTGGCCGGTGCGCATCGCCGCCGCCGGTCAGGCTGTGACGCCCGGCGGCGCCATTGAGATTTGCCGGATTCTGGGAAAAGAGGAGACACTACGCCGTCTCAAGCTGGGACTGGACAAGCTGTAAAACGAAAAGAGCCGTCTTGGGCGGCTCTTTTTATGTCCTTATATATGGCAGAAGAAAAAATAAGGGAGTTTTGAAAAAAGGGTCGAAATTTTGCTCAAGGTGTGTTAGGATAGGGAAAACGAACGAGAGGTGACCCGCTGTGAACAAGACCCCGGAGGATATCCGCGCCATTGTAGAGGAATTGAAGGTGCTCTACCCGGACGGCATCTGCTCCCTGGAGTACCAAAAGGACTATGAGCTGCTGTTTTCCGTCCGGCTGGCGGCCCAGTGCACCGACGAACGGGTCAACAAGGTGACCCCGGCGCTGTACACGCGGTTTCCCACTCTGGAGGCCCTGGCGGAGGCCGACATTTCAGAGGTGGAGGAGTACATCCACTCCACCGGCTTCTTCCGTGCCAAGGCCAGAGACATTGTGCTGGCCTCCCAGATGCTGATTCGGGATTACGGTGGAAAGGTGCCCGACACCATGGAAGACCTGCTGAAGCTGCCCGGCGTGGGCCGCAAGACGGCTAATCTGATTTTAGGGGACGTGTACCACACCCCCGGCGTGGTGGTGGCCGACACCCACTGCATCCGCATCACCGGCCTGCTGGGCCTCACCGACGGCACCAAGGACCCGGCCAAGGTGGAGCAGCAGCTCCGGGCCGTTCTGCCGCCCGAGGAGTCCAACGACTTCTGCCACCGCATGGTCCTCCACGGCCGGGCGGTGTGTATCGCCCGCCGGCCCCAGTGCCAGAGCTGCACCTTGCGGTCATATTGCGACCATTTCGCGAAGAACGGAGGCTGATGTTCTTTTCTTTTGAAAAAGAAAAGAACCAAAAGAAAACTTTGAGAAAAACTGCGTTTTTCCTCTTGCTCAACTGAAATGCGGCGGCTCTTACAAGCCGTTGTTTTTACATCTGAATTTATCGAAAAACAACAAAAATATATTGACAAACAGATTTAACCGTGCTAGGATAGGGCCAACCGAGAGGAGGAATTACCCATGGAAAAGACTGTCAGGCTGGCCCGGGTTCTGCGGGTCCTTGTTGTCATTACGTTTGTGTGCAATTTGATCGCGCTGTTTCTGGTGCCCGGTATGGCCGCGTTTTATGTCGGCGGAGGTGGTACAGGGCTGCTGGAACACAACAGTGTTTTTGGGTTTATTCGATTCTTTGCTACGATTTGGCACCCTGTTATTTGGATGCTGGGGGCGACGGGGGAGAGCCAGGACTGGGTGGTGCTGTCCCTGTTCCTGCTGTCCTGCGGGGTCTGCACCGCTGTGATCCTCTGGCAAGGAAAGCGGGTGCTGGATACGATTCTGAAGGGGGAACCCTTCACTCTGCACAATGCCCAGAACCTGAAACGGGCCTCAGTGTGCTGTTTCCTGATTTCCACGGCGGCACTGCTCCGGCTGATTTGGGGGCTTACCTACTATCGGAGTATCGGTCCGCTGTTTACCTACAACGCCCTGTTTGTCCCTGTGTTCTTTATGGCGGGACTGCTGTGCCTGGTCATGTCCGCCCTGTTCCATCAGGCGGCGGAGCTGAAAGAGGACCAGGACCTGACCATCTAAGGGGGCGGCACGATGGCGATTATGGTAAACCTGGACGTGATGATGGCAAAACGGAAGATGTCCCTGGGGGAGCTGGCCCAGAAGGTTGACATAACAATGGCGAACCTGTCCATTTTGAAGAACAACAAGGCCCGGGCGGTGCGGTTTTCCACTCTGGAGGCCATCTGCAAGGCCCTGGACTGCCAGCCGGGGGACATTCTGGAGTTTGTGCCCGACGGGGAGGAGGAGCTATGAAAGAGAAGGAGGAACAAATCAAACAAAAGTTATGTAAACTTATCGAAAAAATCTGGATTGCCCTGTCCTTTGCATGCGTGGGATTTATCATTGCCTGGCTCTGTATAGGAGTGTTTTTCTTCGGAGGGGTAAACCTCGCATGATATGGAAAGTGAAATAACCCGCCTCTCCCCGTCATACACATAGGGGAGAGGTGATTTTTATGAAATCCCGGCGTGTCCGGTTTTTGGAGCGGACGGCGGAGGTGTTCGACCTCCCGGCCGACGCGGTGGCGGGGGTGCCGCGCCTGGAGCTGGTGGGGGACGGAGAGCTGCGGGTGGAGAACCACAAGGGTATCCTGGCCTACGGCCGGGAGGAGATCCACGTCAGCGGCGGCATATACCTCATCAAGGTGATGGGGCAGGAGCTGGAGCTGCGGGCCATGACCGGCCTGGAGCTGCTGATTACCGGGAAAATAACCCAGATCACATTATCCTGAAAATGGGGATTCCCGGACAAAGGGAGGGAAGTTTATGCGGCATCTGATGAATCTGATCCGCGGGATGGTATGCGTAAGATTGACCGGCCTGTTCCCCGAGCGGATCATCAACCTCTGCGCCCAGGCGGGAATCGACTTCTGGGCCATGGAGTGGCTGGACGAGCACACCGTCCGGTTTACCACCCGGCGGTACACCCTGGGGCTGCTGGAGGAGCTGGCCGTAAAGGCGGGCTGCGAGGTGGAGCGGGAGTCCAGCCGGGGCTTGCCCGACTTCCTGGGCCGGTTCCGCACTCGCTACGCCTTTCTGGCGGGTCTGGCCTTCGCTCTGTGCGCGGTGAGCTTCCTGTCTCGGTTCGTGCTGACGGTGGAGGTCTCGGGCAACGAGCGGGTGCCGGCGGCGGTGATTCTCAGCCAGCTGCGCCGGCTGGGGGTGCGCCCCGGGGCCTATGGCCCCGCTCTGGACCGCAAGCAGCTGGCCCAGGAGGCGCTGGTGGAGCTGAAGGACCTGTCCTGGATGACCATCAATCTCCACGGCACCCGGGTGGAGGTGATCGTCCGGGAGGCGATCAAGGAGCCGGAGCGGATTGATGAGACCGGCTGGTTCGATATCGTGTCCCAGGCGGACGGGATCGTCACCCACATCGAGCCGGAGCAGGGGGACGCGGCGGTGGGAGACGGGGATGTGGTGGCCAGAGGGGATGTGCTCATCTCGGGCACCGTCACCCTGGAGCCCCCCCTGTACAGCGACGCGCCCACCCGGTACTACCAGACCCACGCCCGGGGCCGGGTGTGGGCCAGAACCTGGCGCACCCTCGCCGCCGCAATCCCGGTGGAGACGGAGGTAAAGGACTACACCGGGGCGGAAAAAAGCGTCTGGTCGGTAAATTTTTTTGGACGGAGGATGAAAATTTTCGGAAACACTGGCATTTCCTGGCCCATGTATGATAAAATAACCACAGTGCGTCCGATTACCTTGCCCGGCGGGCGGGAACTGCCCCTGGCGCTGCACCGGGAGACCTTCCGGGAGTACCTGCCCCACACGGTGGAGGTGGACCGGGAGGCGGCCCAGGCCCTGTTGGAGGAGCAGCTTCAAAAGCGGCTTGCCGCCCTCATCGGCGAGGACGGGACGGTGGAATCCACCCGGTTTTCATCCCGGGTCGCCCACGGGCGGCTGGAGGTCACGCTCACCGCCCAGTGTCTGGAGGAGATCGGCGAGGAGAGGCCGGGCGCCGCCCTCAATTGACCATACCAAGGAGAGATATCTACCCATGACAGAACAGTCCATCAGCTTGGAGCGCCTGGAGGAGACCATCAATGTGTTCGGCTCCTTCGACGAGAATATCCGCATCATCGAGCATGAAATGGGGGTCACGGTGGTGAGCCGGGACTCCATGCTCAAGGTGGCGGGAGAGGACCCGGAGGGGGTCATGTACGCCGTCAGGGCCATTGAGAACCTGATGACCCTGGCCTCCAAGGGGGAGGCCATCAACGAGCAGAATGTACGCTATATCATCCAGCTTGTCCGGGAGGGCAAGGAGGGACAGATTGTCCAGCTGGCAGGGGACGTGATCTGCGTCACCGCCA
This sequence comes from uncultured Oscillospiraceae bacterium, assembly GCA_910588635.1. GTDB lineage: Bacteria > Bacillota > Clostridia > Oscillospirales > Oscillospiraceae > Lawsonibacter. Next base: position 32,224 of record CAJUPW010000005.1, read on the forward strand.
AGGGAAAGCCGATTAAGGCCAAGACCCTGGGGCAGAAGAAGTATGTGCAGGCTATCAAAAACAACGTGGTCACCGTGGGGGTTGGCCCCGCCGGCACCGGCAAGACCTATCTGGCGGTGGCCGCCGCCGTGGCCGCTTTCCGGGCCAAGGAAGTCAATCGCATCATCCTCACCCGCCCGGCGGTAGAGGCGGGGGAGCGGCTGGGCTTCCTGCCCGGCGATTTGCAGAGCAAGGTGGACCCCTACCTGCGGCCGCTGTACGACGCCCTCTTCGAGATGCTGGGTCCGGAGACCTATCAGAAGTACCTGGAGCGGGGCAACATCGAGGTGGCCCCTCTGGCCTATATGCGGGGCCGCACTCTGGACG